>NZ_AYTV01000004.1:0-154024 GCF_002752615.1 Mesotoga sp. H07.pep.5.3 | reverse complement strand
TAATGAGGTTCAACTTCCATTCTCTTCTCCAGTTCTTCAACTGCTTTTCTCTGATGATTGCCTCCTTTATAGTTTCGTGGAACTCGTAATAGACAATGATTGTGCAATTGTACTTCTTAGAAAAACCTTCTACCATTTTCTCCCTATGCTCATGAATTCGTCGTGAGAGATTGTTAGTCACACCAATGTAGAAAACAGTCCTTCCTGGATTTGTAAGAATGTACACAAACCCATTATTCAAATTTAAACCCCCTTAAATTACCACCCTTTTTTGGATAGAATCTAACCCTAGATCCCGAAACAAGTTCGGGATGACAATGAGAGGGACTTCCAGAAAGTAATGGCGGGAATGATAGCGTTCGTTATTCTGAAAACGCCGCATTCAGTCATGCTGAACTCGTTTCAGCATCATGTTCTAAGAACCGCTGGACGCTGTGAAGACGACAATGTTCGTCAACGGTCCACCGTCCTCCGAATTAGCTAAGAAATTCGTCATCTGCATGACTGAGCGAAAATAGGGACTGACAGGGTCCATTAGAGCCGCTGAACGCTTAAGAACGAAGACCCGCTGGACGCTGATAAGATCAAACCCGGATCCCGAACTAAATTTGGGATGACAATGAGAGGGACTTCCAAAAAGTCATGACGGGAATGATAGCGTTCGTTATTCTGAAAACGCCGCATTCAGTCATCTGAACTCGTTTCAGCATCTAGGCCTTGAGAGCCGCTGAAGGCTGTGAAGACGACGATGTTCGTCAACGGTCCACCGTCCTACGAATTAGCTAAGAAATTCGTCATCTGCATGACTGAGCGAAAATAGGGACTGACAATTCTCCTCTTGTCTGTCCTGTTTTTCGCGTAAAAGGCAGAGATTCCAACCAGGACCTTTTTTCGGGCGAACGGCCGTTCGCCCCTACAAGAGAACTGCACAATCATCTTAAATTGTCATCCCGTAGAGCCTGCCCTGATTAGCCTGCTCCAATGAGCCTGCCCTGAAAAGGGCCTGTTCAGGGGGTCTGCACGGGATCTCGCTCTTTCATAAACCGTAGATCTGGCTCTTCATTCTGGTCGGAGAACCGTTGACGTTTTACTTGACAGGCCTCCTGCGAAGCAGCCTCACTTCCGGCGATGTTTTTCCGTGCTTCACTTCCCCGGATGTTACTCCGGGCATCACTCCCTGGGATGTTATTCCCAGCATCACTTCTTGATTCATGTCCGATGTTTTGTGGCGCATTGCGTCTAATGATTTATGGAAGACTCACTTTCCTGCGTACGTAATCTCTCTCCTGTACTTTTGAATAATCTCTTCGAGAACTCTAGCCGCCATTCGTACAGTTGTTTCACATCCGATCACGGGATCACGATACTTGTCTCTTAGTACTGAGCATTCGAGATGACCGTATCTCTTCTCGAATTCACCAATGAATTCCTCTGCTATCCGTTTCATTCTTTCTTGTTTTTCATATATCTCGCTGTTGAAGAGGATTCCTAGTACTGCAAGTGAACCTGTGACGGCTCCGCAGATACTCTTGATTCTCATGCCTCCTCCAAAGGCCCCCATCGTGTAGAAGGCCTCCTGGGGCAGGTCAAGACCGTACTCGTCGTTCGCTCCATATATCATTGCCTCTGCGCAGTTCCTCTCCACATCGTTTCTCGAATACTGTTTTCCAACGGCATCCTCAAGCATATTTATTCCCTTCCTAAAGCCTTGTTGAATTCAAAGGCAGTTATAAGTTTCCGATACGTATCACTTCTGATACAATTATTGTATAACTTTCAATAAAGGAGGCCCTGTATGTCAATACTACTAAAAAACGGGACTATTTACCCCATCACTTCTGAGCCCTTCGAAGGGGATATTCTGATCAACAAGGGAAAGATCGAACGGATAGGACAAGGACTCGAAGAGTCTGAGGCTGAAATTATCGATGTTTCGGGCAAGTACGTATTTCCGGGATTCATTGATGCCCACTCGCACATTGGTATTTACGAAGAGGGGGTTGGGGGCTACTATGGTGATGGCAACGAAGCCACAGATCCCCTTACTCCGGATGTCTCCGTTGTCGATGCGTTCAATCCCCAGGATACAGCAATAAAACGGGCATTGTCCGGAGGTGTTACTACAGTCATGGTAGTTCCCGGCAGCGCCAATCCAGTTGGAGGACAGGGTGCTATCTTCAAGTTCAAGAAAACCCTGATAGTTGATGACATGGTCGTTCGTTCCCCGGCGGGGCTGAAAATGGCAACCGGCGAGAACCCAAAGAGAGTCTACGGTGAGGGTTTCAAGAAAACTCCCTCCACGAGACTGGGAACGGCAGCTGTTATCCGTGGCTACTTCCAGAAAGTTAGAGCCTATATGGACAAGAAGAAGGCGGCCGAAAAAGAGGGAAAGCCTTTCACTGATTTTGACCCGAAACTAGAAGTCGGGGAAAAGGTACTGAGAAAAGACATCCCTGCTAGAATTCACGCTCACAGACAGGACGATATTCTCACAGCAATCAGGCTCTCAAAGGAGTTTGATTTCGATCTAGTGATCGAACACGCGACGGAAGGTTATAAGATTGTCGATTTTCTCAAAGAAAACAATGTGCCGGTAGTTCTCGGGCCAATCTTCGGATTCAGGACAAAGCTTGAATTGAAAGATATGAGCTACGACGCTCCAAGGATCCTCAACGAAAAGGGCGTTCTCGCAGCCTTCATGTGCGATCACCCCGTTATTCCCCTTGAGAACACGAACGTGCAGCTTGGGGTAGCCTTACGGTACGGGTCAAAAGAGGAAGATCTTTTGAAGATGGTCACCATAAATGCCGCTAAGATCCTGAAGATCGACGAAAGAGTTGGATCGCTCGAAGTTGGAAAAGATGCCGATATTGCAATCTGGACAAAGCATCCATTCAATCTGGCAGCCAAGGCAGAGAGAGTTTTCATAGAAGGCGAGGAAGTTTACAGCGATCTTTGAGGCACATACTTCCAGAAGAAGATCAAGGAAAAATTGTATGTAATCAGGATCAGATAGATTCGAAACTTCGCCGTACCGCGCTTTTTTGCTAGAGGTGATGGGGTTTCTCACCAACGGAAATTCGATGTTCCGATTCACACTTCAATTTGGATCCGAGAGAGAAAAGTATTATAATAGTAATGCGGTCACCCGGAAGGGTTTCACGCACTAGGCCATAGAGCCTGCTCACGGCGAAAAGCCGTTGATGAAGACGTGGGAGTATTCCCACGCCTTCTTTATTTCTTCTCTTTAGTAATACTCAAATTATGGAGTCAATCAAAACGAACGAGATGATCGAGAAGTTCAGAAGAGCAGATTTTCAGGGTTTGGGAAAAACGGAACGTTCTCATCATGGATAATTTGCATCAAGAGCTTGTTCAGTGAAGTTGTAGAAGATTCATGGGTTTTAAGCCTCCCATTGAGAGCTGCCTCTCTTCATTAGATAAACTATCCAGTATCAGATCATAGTCAGCAGTATTGCGCCCTGGCATAATTTTCGCGGGCGCCGCTGCCCGGGATGGACTCCCCGGCCTCGTGCCGCGTCCAGATGCTGACCAATACCATTGTCAGGATGACGTTAAGGGAGGAGAGTATACTGCCCTGAAAAGATATTATTTCATCCCGTAATGTCATTACACTGTCATCCCGTAGAGCCTTGCCCCTAAATCCACTCGCTTTGTCATCCCGCAGTGATCCTGTGCGGGATCTCGCATTCAAGAACCGCTGTGCGCCCAAGAACGAAGACCCGCTGGTCGCTGGAAAGAACCGTCCTTCGTTACCCGTCCAAGATCATGGACCCGTCCTTGGATAAGATCAACACCAAGATCCCGAAACAAGTTCGGGATGACAAGTAGAGGGACTTCCAAAAGCCGCTGTCGGGATAACTTCCTCATTTGCATTTAAACCCTGAATTGATTGCCGGTTCTCTTGACGAGACCTCATACCCAGTAATTGATACCCTGTTCTTCGCGTCATGCTCGTTTCAGCATCTAGGTCTTGAGAGACGCTGTACGCTTAGGAACAAGAACCCGCTGAACGCTGATAAGATCAAACCCGGATCCCGAAACAAGTTCGGGATGACAATGAGAGGGACTTTCAAAAGCCGATGTTGGGATAACTTCCTCAGTTGCATTGAAACTCTGAATTGATTGCCGGTTCTCTTGACGAGAGCTCATACCCAGTAATCGATACCCTGTTCTTCGCGTCATGAACTCGTTTCAGCATCATGTTCTAAGAACCGCTGTACGCGTAAAATCAAGGAGCCGTTTTTCGCCGTGCAAGTAAGTTCTCTGCTGGCTGTGAAGGAGCGTCTCTTCTGCCCGGCGTAGCAGGAAGTGGTTACCGAAGGTGAGTGGCCTGCGTCAGCAGACTGGCTCCCAAAAGTTATCTTTCTCTTGGTGAGCGTAGCGGACTCTTCACGTTATTCCTCGTCCTTCGGAAACACTCTAGACGCTTTTCGAGAACTCCACTGATAATGATATAATTAACTCTAGAGTTAGTAACTTACGAGTTAGGAGTTGCATTGGAGGTTGTAAAATGTTCATCAACAGAGAGAAAGAGCTTGCTTCTCTCAGGAAGCTAAAGAACAGTGGAAAGTTCGAGATGGCCGTTGTTTATGGACGTCGAAGAGTGGGTAAGACCGCTCTTCTAAAACAGTTCTCTCAAGAAATGGAAAGCATCTTCTTTGTCAGCGATGAGGTCAACGAGAAAATGATGCTGCGAAACTTTTCGGAAGTCGTTCTAGAACACTTCGGCCAGAAAGACACATTATCACCTTTTGAGTCATGGGAGAAGGCGATTAGGTTCGTTGGGACAAAAGCAAAAGAAAAGCGTCTTCTGCTAGTAATAGATGAGTACCCGTACTTAGTGAATGCTAGTAGCTATTTCCCGTCTCTATTACAGCGCCTCATAGATCATGAGCTACTTGAAACAAAGCTCTACTTAGTTCTTTGCGGTTCATCTGTGAGTTTCATGGAGAGCGAAGTGCTGGGCAGTAGGAGCCCCTTATTTGGAAGGAGAACTGCTCAGATAAGAGTCGAGCCATTCACCTATCGCGAAGCCTCACTGTTCTTTCCGGAACTGAGCAACGAAGAAAAAATTACCGCTTATGGAATTTTGGGGGGCATCCCGCAGTATCTGCAGAAATGGAACCAGCATCTTCCATATACAGAGAATATTGCAAACAACTTTCTCGATACATCGGCGTATCTTTATGCCGAGCCGAGATTCTTGTTGAGACAGGAACTGCGCGAACCTTCCCTATACAACACAATAATTGAATCAATTGCGCAAGGCGCTACTCGCCTGAACGAGATAAGCACAAGGGTAGGAGAGCCTAATGATAAGACTGCAAAGTACATAGCTACACTGCTGAACTTGAATATATTGGGACGAGAAGTGCCCGTTACAGAGAAGAACACTTCACGGAAGGCGATCTACTATATCAGAGACAACCTTTTTAAGTTCTGGTACACCTTCGTGTTTCCTAATCTCTCGCTTATCGAAACCGGTATGACAGAAGAGCTTCTGAACAAGAAGATCGCCGACGGACTCAGCAAGTATCTAGGTCTAGCTTTCGAAAACATATGCAGGGAATATTTATCGCACAAGAGTGTCAGGGGAGAACTTCCCTTCAGGATTACGAAGTTGGGCAAGTGGTGGGGAAAGAACCCGGCAACGAAGAAGGAAGAGGAAATTGACCTTCTTGGTCTCGGAGATAGTCAAGTAATAATCGGTGAATGCAAGTGGGCAAACGCTAGAGTCGGCGTAGGCGAACTTGAGAGATTAAGAGAAAAGGGATCGCTTATCGCTTGCGAAGACAGGATATTCGTGATCTTTTCCAAGAGAGGATTTACCGCAGATCTGGAAGAACTAGCTGCAAGAGATGCAAGTGTTTACCTGGTGACCTTAGACGACCTCTTTGCCTGAAAAGAACATTGGATTGCAAGTGGTTTCATTGGGGCAAAGTCTCGAAGGCCTCCTGCCGTAGGCAGCCTTGCGTCCACTGATGTTCTTCAGTGCATTGCGTCCCGGCATGTTCTTTGTTCACTAACTTTGCAAATTCACGGATTCATCATCGTAGAAGCCTTCAAAGAATAGATCCTGAAACAAGTTCGGGATGACAAGTAGAGGGACTTCCAAAAAGTCATGATGGGTATGAGAGCCTTTACTGATTCTGGAAACGCGATAATTTGTCATGCTCGTTTCAGCATCTAGGCCTTGAGAGCCGCTGTACGCTTAAGAACGAAGACCCGCTGTGCGCTGATAAGATCAAACCACCGGATCCCGAAACAAGTTCGGGATGACAATGAGAGGGACTTCCAAAAAGTAATCACGGGAATAATAGCAAACGTCATTTTGAAAACGCCTAAATCCGTCATCTGAACTCGTTTCAGCATCTAGGTCTTGAGAGCCGCTGTACGCTTAAGAACGAAGACCCGCTGTGCGCTGATAAGATCAAACCCGGATCCCGAACTAAATTTGGGATGACAGTGTGTGGCACCTCCTGAAGGCACTACCTGGATAACTGACTCAGCATTATTACGTGAAAATGCCTAGACGGTGAGTTCTTCTCTTCTCGACACCCCAGACCCTACACTCGATACCCTGCTCTTTCCGTCATGAACTTGTTTCAGCATTCCGGCAGACTTTCCGAAAACATCACATCCCGTCATTCTGAACTTGTTTCAGAATCTCGGCTATGCTCTTTTGTTGAATGTCAGTAACGAGCTTACTTAATAGTGCTTTAGAAAAAGGTCTTCGTTCTTCTTCTTGCAACTTGCATCTTGAAACTTGAAACGATTCTTTTTGGAGAACGGAGAACCATTCAACGGTTGACCTGAGAAGGCCTCCTGCGCAGCAGCCTCACTTCCGCTAATGTTTTTCGGTGCATCACCTCCCCGGATGTTCCTCCGGGCATCACTTCCTGCGCAGCAGCGTCACTTCTTAATTGATCACCGATGATCTTCGGCGCATTGCGTCTTGCAACTCTTGTCGGAGGACTGCGGACCCTTGACGGACGACGGCGCTTTTCAGCGCATCACTTTCCTATATCCTAGCGCCCTGTACCCCTTCCTGCGGTTTTCAAACATCTTCTTCAACATGGGTACGTTCTCGTCTACGTAGTCGTAAATCCTGACTTCATGTTTTCCGAAGCTCTCCCTGTGTAGCCTTCCTGCGTATTGCTGAAGGACTCCCTTCCAGGAAATCGGGAACGTGAGAAAAAGTGTGTCAAGCCTGGGATCATCGAATCCTTCACCGAGGTATCTTCCAGTGGACAGCAAGGCCGCACCATTCATCTCGTTCTTGAATCGATGCAGAGATTCGTCCTGTGTCTTCCTGGGCTGCTTGCCGTGCAACAAGAAAACCTTGTTCTGAAGATGGTATAGCAACTCGTAAAGAATTTCAATGTGTTGAACCCTTTCTGAGAAGACAAGGCAGTATCTTCCTGCTTCAATAGCTTCCCTGATGTCTTCACAGATCAAAGCATTTCGATCTTCATCGGTCTCTATTGTTTTGTAGATTTCCTTGGGTTTGGAATCTACTTCTGTCATCAGAGCGGTCTGTCTGCTCACATACGTTCGTTCAAAGAAGAACCTTCCCTTTCTAGACATCTTGTGCCTTATAGGACCGCACTGCATGAACAAGATCCTTTCATGGCCGTCTCTTCTCTTTGGTGACGCCGTCAGACCTATTATGAACTTAGCGGGAATACTCTTGATAACTCTTTCTAATGTAAAAGCCGGAATATGTTGGCATTCATCAACTACTACTTGACCGTAGTCGGGAAGACTCTTTAGAGTTTCTTCGTTACGTGCAAGAGTCTGTATGAGAGCAATATCCAGGACGCCTTTTGCGGTATTTTTCCCGAGGCCTATCTGTCCTATCTGCTCGGGTGGGATCTCAAGGAACTCGCAAGCACTTTCCTGCCACTGACGCAAGAGCTCTCTTCGATGAACAAGAATGAGTGTGCCGAGCTTTCTTTCTGCAATTAGCTTTAGAGCAATTACTGTCTTTCCGGTACCAGTTGGAGCGCAAAGAATTCCGAAATCGTGGGGTAGCATTTCACTGGCGGCTCTATCCTGATCCCGTGTCAGTTTACCGTGAAAAGTGAAATCTATATCACTTCCCTTGGAGCGATTGTCGATCAGATTAACACGCACTCCATTCCTTTGGAGAAGATCAAGGGAATCGTAAAGGCAACCTCTCGGCAGCAGGAAATCGTCCCCCTCTTCATCTGCGCAGTTAATCCTTCTTGGTTTGTTGTATGTTGGAAGCCTCATTGCCTGCGCTCTGAAAAACTCAGGATTATCAAAAGATGCTAACTTAAGAATCTCATTCATTATTGAGGAGGGAAGTGAACCCTTCTCAATTGTTATCATACTGTCTAGTTTCAGTGTTACTTCTTCAGGGAAGATTTCTTTAGTTAACCTCGCTTGTTTTGTCGCCTTTTCTGTATTGGTGTTCTCCAGTTCGTGCAAAAGTTCCACAATCTTTGAGGAATCAATCCTCTCAATTGATGATAGATAAGCCCATTGGTCTGAGTACGGCATAAACTTATCATTTAGGAAAACTGTGTTTCCTTCTTTCCTTGAAGCTCCCTGCAAGGGAAGAGCTATCAGATTCCCAAGCCCGCCCTTTGGAAGCATATCTTGATTAGGAAAAAACCTGTCATATGATCCTAAGCCCAGTCTTGGTCGGTTCTCGAGAACCTTGTTAAGCAGTTCGAAACCGAGCTTTCGAGCTATAGAGGCTTTAATTGCGTCTGTAAAGAACAACCACAGATGGCAGCCATTGCCAGACCTTGATCTCTCTATGTACAACGGAATCGAAAGTGAGGAGCAAACATTTGAGAAAGCTTTTGCATCCTCTTCCCATCCGTCACCGTCTAAATCGATGGCAAGGAACATGCAGGTTTCGTCCTCGAGAAGGGGATAGATGCCCACAGAAATCCTTCCTGAAAGATGGTTATAGATGACCTGATCTGTCAGCGGTGCGAACTCTCTCGACTCGCACTGAGAACACTTGATCTGTGGTTTTCTGCAAATGCCCTTCTTCCAGATGTTCTTGCAAACTGGCTGGTAGCCTGAAGAACCATCGGCGCCTTCCCATCTAAGCGCGTAGACATCCTGCCTGCCGAAGAAAAGCGATTTGAAGAGGGCTATCTTATCAGCCGGCGATGAATATTGCGAAACATCAAAACTGGTATTCACTGAGGCTCGCAAGCTTTCTTTCAAGCGCTGATTATTGTTTTCAGGTTTCACGATTTGCTTTCTCGGTTTTTCAAAATCATTTCCCATAAAGCAACTCCTTCAGTAATAGTATACAAAAGATCACCGACAAGTGCATTAGTCTACCTGTGATGAGCTCGCAGTAAACAACACAGAATCTGAAAGAGTTGAAACGAAGTCCTTTAGAGCTTCTTCTCCCGCTTTTCACTTGTTTCATTGCGGCGCTTCAAAGCTTGTCTGATTTTGAAAGGTTTGACGTTCCCTAAAAATGGTGGAATATCTGGATACCGACAAAGTGCTAGAATACCCCAAGATTCTCGACAACGCAACAACAACAGTCAAAGTTGGCTACTTTTTCAGTCAAACATCGGAATCATTAACAACGATAGTGGTTTCTTGAATGAGCCAAAAAGAATGATTCCTGCTTCGCCACACTACATAGCTCGAAGAGGCGATGAAAATCAAAACTTGCCTGCGCATGGAATCTTGTGGCGCCGAAACATTTTTGGAATAAAGATTGGAAGGAACGATGAGATTACCTAGAAAGACGCTCTTTAGACCGTCAGGTCAAATCGGTTACCGGCAGGGAATCCTCCAGAAGGGTTCGATACTTCTCTCGTTTCTATATGGGGTATCAAGAAATGAAGATCTATCCAGTAGATTTGCTCTCAAAGGCGGAAGCGCGATAAATCTTTTATTGCTGAGGATTCCCAGATTATCAGTTGACATAGATATCGATTATCTTTGAGAAGCTGATCGATCAGAACTTCAAAACAAGGGAGTTAAATTTGAAATGTCAACTGAATCGGTTTGCTTTGAGAAAGAATTATCGGTAAGAAACAAGAGTTGTCGTTTCGCATCCTACTTAGTATAATAATACGTAGCAAAGTACCTAGATAAAGGAGGTGCTAAATCATGGATTACACATCAAAAACCAACACAGTCAGCATGACAGACTTGTCTAGAAGCCCAGGTAAGTATTTCAGGCAGCTAGAAAGCAGTGGCGATACGCTCTTGGTAATCAAGAATAGCGAGATAAAGTATGCGGTTATGAATATTGAGACTTATAGGAAACTAATCGAAGTGGAAGAGCTCTTTGAAAATTCGCAGATAGCGGAGATCCTAAAAGAAAGAGCAGTAGTTCCGAAAGAAGAGTATCTGGAAGTAGATATTGACGACATATGAGCAGTTGGAAAACACGATTTCATCCTGAGGCTCTCAAAGAAGTAGAGAAAATGGATGGGCAGATCAAATCACTTGCAAAGAGCAAACTGAAGCAAATCTCTGCAAATCCTTTTCTGGGAATAGCACTAGGGAATAAACATGGAATAGATCTAACCGAATACTACAAAGTCTATTTCTTCAAGAAGAAGTTCAGAATTGTGTATTCCATTGATTTAGATTCAAGAACGATCTTCGTAGTTAGCATCAACAAAAGAGAAGATCTTCTAACCTACAATAATGCCTTAAAACGAAGACAAAAAAGGGACTAAAAAATGTTCAGCGGGGTTTCGACACTGTCAAACCTGACACTGAGGCACGACGTGACTTGCGATTTCAAGAGCCTAGTTTGACCCTTGCTAGATCATGGTTGGCTTTGCGAAAGGGGAACTGACCGCTTCCTTAAGAACCGCTGTACGCTTAGGAACAAGAACCCGCTGAAGGCTGCTGAAAGCTTCGTTGTCCGTCAACGGTCCACCGTCCTCCGAGAGGATCAAAACAAAGATCCCGAAACAAGTTCGGGATGACAATGTATGGTCCCTTTTTCGCGTGCATGCTTCGTAGAACCGAAAAGTCCAGATCCTGACCAGGAGCGTTGTCAGGATGACAGGCGGGGCTGTCATCCCGTAGAGCTCCTGTACGGGATCTGGTTTTTAACCCTCCTGCCGTAGGCAGCCTTGCGTCCACTGATGTTCTTCAGTGTATTGCGTCCCGGCATGTTCTTTGCTCACTAACTTTGCAAATTCACGGATTCATCATCGTAGATGCCTTCAAAGAATAGATCCCGAAACAAGTTCGGGATGACAATGAGAGGGACTTTCAAAAAGTCATGATGGGCACGACAGCGTTTGCTGATTCTGGAAACGCGATAATTTGTCATCTGAACTTGTTTCAGAATCTCGGCGATGGTCTTTTGTTGAATGTCAGTATCGAGCTTACCTAATAGCACTTGAGAAAAAGGTTTTCTTTCTTCTTCTTACAACTTGCATTTGGAACTTGAAACCGCTATTTTCGGAGAACGGAGAACCATTCAACGGTGGACCTCGCGCCGCGTCCAGATCCTGACCAGGAGCAATGTCAGATGACGTGAAGAATGAATACGACGCAAAGCAAGAAAAGACGGTGATCGCGTAGTATTTCAAACGGGATCTCATCTCTTTTACTATGCTCTTATCGGTAAACGGCTGATGACTAACGTTGTTTCATCGCTTGGTTAGAGGCAAGAAGACTTTGAACTTCAAACCTCTATCCTCTACCCTCTCACATCCGTCCCTTAGTCAATGGGTTGACCTGAGAGGCCTCCTGCGAAGCAGTCCCACTTCCGCTAATGTTTTTCGGTGCATCACCTCCCCGGATGTTTCTCCGGGCATCACTTCCTGGCAAGCACCTGCCAGCAGCACTTCCCGACGAAGTCGGCCTCACTTCTTAAAAGGATCTTTGCCGAGTCTTGCGTCCGATGTTTTATACGAGACCCGACACCCGAAACCCGCTCTTCGTAATTCCTCTTCTCACCCTCTCACGAGCAAAGCGAGTTCTCTCTTACGCTCGGTACTTCAGACTTGACTTGTGCCCTACAACATTGTTATAATTCGGTCAGTGAATGAATAATAGAGGAGCGACTATGGATCTTTCTGAGTTTTCTTTTTTCAATCCTTCTCCGAATTTCAGAGAAATGAGCATTTTGAAGGCTCTTACGGAAAGCTCTTCTGTTTCTCAGGAACGACTCGCAAGAATTGCTGGAATTGTTCCAAGCATGGTGAACAAATACATAAGAGACTTCGAAGATTCCCAGCTTATTCAGAAGGAAGGCGAGAATCGCCGCAACATGAAATATGTTTTGACTGAAGCGGGCAAGTTCAGGCTTCAGTATCTGACTATTCTTTACCTCAAAGAAGCAGCAAAGCTTTACACGGAATCTAGAGATATCTTTGGAGAGGTGCTGGACACGTTAAAGGGAAGTGACCATGAAAGCTTCTATCTATACGGAGCGGGAATAATCGGTGGAATTCTTGCGGACGTTCTGAGAACTGAGGGCATGAAGATCATTGGTTTCATTGATGATTCGGCTGCGAAACAAAACGGAACGTTTCATGATCTGCACGTCTTTTCGCCAGAAAAGATCCACGGTAAAGAAGATACGGCAGTCATTGTTGCCTCCTTCAGACATGCGAACAACATAGTGAAGAATGCAAAAGATAGAGGTTTAGATAACGTAATGGTCTTCACCATATCCAAATTAGGCAAAGTTGAACTTGAGCAAGTTGAGTAGCAAGAAAAACCATTTTCGAGAGGACGATATGACGAGAGAATTGTCTTGAGAGCAGAGATAGCCAGAAATACGCAGTGATGGGTCTTTGGTTTTCATCTCCTCGTCAGTTTACAATCTCGGCTCCATCTTCTCCAAATACAGGTGTCGTCTCGACAGAAACGTGGAGGTTGTATGCACATCCCATTATTTGATTTGACTAGGCAGTACAGTGATTTGAGAGAAGAGATACTCGGAAAGATCGATGAAGCGCTTCTCGGGGGGAGGGTAGTTCTCGGTGAAGCCGTAAAAGAGCTGGAACAAAGCATAGCAGATCTTATCGGCGTTAAACACGCGATTGGTGTGGCAAACGGTTCCGATGCGCTCCTTATTGCTGTCGCCGCCCTTGGAATTGGACCTGGGGACTACGTGATAACTACTCCTTATACTTTCTTCGCTACCGTGAGCTCTATTACCAGAAATGGAGCTACGCCGCTTTTCGCAGATATCGACCCGATAACTTACAACATCGATCTTGACAAAGTGGAAGAGCTGCTTCAAACACATCCCGAAAGAGAAAGGATAAAGGCTATCATCCCCGTTCATCTATTTGGTCAGTCTATGGAACTCGGTCGACTCGAGAATATTAGAGATATTTACGACGTCAAGATAATAGAAGACTGTGCGCAATCGATAGGAGCAAGATGGACCTATCCGGACGGATCTACGCAAATGACGGGTTCGGTCGGCGATCTTTCAACCTTCTCTTTCTTTCCAACTAAGAATCTCGGAGCTTACGGTGATGCAGGCATGATTGTCACGGATAACGACGAGCTCGCAGCATTTTGCAGAAGCTATAGAGTTCATGGCTCGCCCGTTAAGTACGTTCACGACATGATAGGAATCAACTCGAGACTCGACGAGCTTCAGGCAATAGTACTCAATACAAAGCTCAAGCACCTGCAAGAATATGAAAAAAGAAGAATTGAAATAGCAACGAAGTATCAAGCCGAGATGACAAAAAACGGCTTGAACGTTGCGGGTTGCGGGTTGTCGGTTGTGGGTGAAGATCAATTTCCTTCGAACAACACACAACAAATAACGAAGGAGCGCTCTACGCACCATGAACAACCTACAACGTTCAACGATGTGGTGATCCACTGCTCTCCTGTTCCTTATTCGGTGAACGGCGAACCGAGAACGGCTAACGATTATTCCTTCTCTCACGTCTTTCATCAATACGTAGTGAGATTCGAAGGTTTCAGTAGAGAACAGAGAGATTCGTTGAGGGATTATCTAGCGAAGCAGGGTATAGGCACCTCCATCTACTATCCAATGGGCCTTCATCAGCAGAAGTGCTTTGCATATCTAGGAGTTCCAACGGGAGCGCTCCCGGAAACCGAAAGGGCCTGTGAAGAAACACTCGCGTTACCCATATTCCCCGAGATGACAGACGAAGAAATCAAGTATGTGGTCGAGAAAATCGCTGAATTTCTGATAAAACGGGTCTAGAGTCTGGGGTCTAGGGTTTGGTTAGAACTATCAGAAGACCTTTTTCTAGACCCCATACCCGATTATCGAGACCCTATTTGCGGAGGTATTCCCATGCCGAACATCCAGAAAGGAATTAACGTAATAATCGAAGACGGTGCGAAGATCGGTGATAATTGCATAATAGGTCACAACGTAGTGATTCACAGAGGTGTGATCATAGGAGACGAAGTAACAATAGGAGATAATACAGTCCTTGGAAAGGAGCCCTTTGCAGCCAGTACAAGCGCCACTACAAGTATTGAAGAGCTCAAACCACTATCGGTCGGCAAAGGAACAACAATAGGCGCCTCGTGTGTTATTTACAAGGGGGCCTCACTGGGAGAAAAGTGCTTTGTCGGCGATCTCGCGACCATTCGAGAGAAGACGAAAATCGGAGAGAAGACAATAGTAGGAAAGGGCGCCACTGTTGAGAATGGAACCTCAGTCGGAAAGAGAGTGAAAATAGAAACTGGAGCTTATATAACGGCCTTCTCAACTATTGAAGACTACTGCTTCATCGCTCCTGAGGTAACCTTCACAAACGACAACTATCTGGGCAGAACAGAAGAGAGAAAAAAACACTTCAAAGGGCCGACATTGAAGAAGGGAGCTCGAATCGGAGCAAACGCCACCCTGCTTCCGAGAGTAACTATAGGTGAAGATGCCCTCGTTGCGGCTGGAAGCGTCGTTACAAAGGATCTGGCTCCAAGAAAGATCTACGCCGGTATTCCTGCTAAATACATTCGAGATGTTCCACAAGAACAACTGATAGAAGAACAGGTATTCTACGAAAAATGACGTTGTATGTTGTGCGTTGTAGGTTATTCGAACGGATTTGATTGCGAACAACCCACAACCAACAACCTACAACGAATCAGACGGAGGTTTCCATGCTGAAAGAAAGAATTCTAGACAAATCGGCAAGGATAGGCGTAATCGGTCTCGGCTATGTAGGTCTGCCGTTGGCGGTTGAGAAGGCCAAAGCCGGTTTCAAAGTAATCGGATTCGATATCCAGGAAAGTAAAGTAAAAATGGTCAATGAAGGACATAACTACATAGGTGATGTCGTAAACGCAGATCTTGAGAAGATCGTTTCAGATGGTCATCTTCGCGCGACCGCCAATTTTGACGAACTAGCAAGTTGTGACGTGATAGCCATATGCGTTCCTACTCCCCTAGACGTCTTCAAACAGCCGGATCTTACTTACGTGATCAACTCAACAGAAAATGTTGCGAAGAGACTCCACAAAGACATGCTTGTCGTACTCGAATCCACCACATACCCTGGAACCACAGAAGATGTCATGAAACCCATCCTTGAAGAAACAGGTCTGGTCTGCGGAAAGGACTTCTATCTCGCCTTCAGTCCCGAAAGAGTCGATCCGGGAAACCTTAGATACAAAACGAAGAATACTCCGAAAGTGGTCGGAGGAGTAGGTCCGGAATCCACGGAAATAGCGAAGCTCCTATATGAATCGGTTCTCGATGCCGAAGTCTTCGTAGTTTCATCTCCAAAAGAAGCGGAGATGACAAAGATTCTCGAGAACACATTCAGGATAGTAAACATAGCCCTGATTAACGAAATGGCAGTAGTCGCGGACAAAATGGGAATCAACATCTGGGACGTAATAAATGCCGCCTCGACGAAACCCTTCGGCTTCATGCCCTTCTTCCCCGGTCCCGGAGTCGGAGGTCATTGCATCCCCATAGATCCCTTCTATTTGACCTACATAGCACGCAAGTACGACTACCACACGCGCCTTATAGAGCTCTCGGGAGAGATAAACGATTCTATGCCAGAATACGTTGTCACAAGGGTTATGAAGGCTTTGAACGAACGCGGCAAATGTTTGAAGGGCGCAAAAGTAGTGATGCTAGGAATTGCCTACAAAGAAGATATAGAAGACATGAGAGAATCACCGGCACTGAAGGTTTTGGAACACCTTGAAAAGAGCCTTGCCCATGTCTCTGTAGTTGATCCTTATGTTTCTCAATTCGAGTGGGAAGGAAAAAGCGTCAAAACCGTCAACCTAAGCGAAGAGCTAATAAAAGAATCGGACGCGGTAATAATAACGACGGCACACAAAAAGCTCATCAACTATCAGATGATCGTAAAGAACGCGAAATACATCTTCGATGCCAAAAACGTCCTCAGCAAAATGGGGATTGACGCCGAAAATATAGAAGTACTCTAGGAACCGTTGTTGGTTGTGCGTTGTGGGTTGTGGGCAAGAGCGGTGGTGGTGAAGGATATAGATCGACAAGAAGCAAGAAAACAAAAATTGATCAATGAGTAAGAAAGAACGAAAGCTTACAATACGGAATGGGTTTTGGAGGTTGGAATTGAGATCATACAAAGAATTGGACGCATGGAAACTCAGTATGGAACTGGCTAAGAAGATCTACGACATCACTGCTACTTTTCCGGCTAGGGAAATGTACGGATTGTCTTCTCAGATGCAGCGAGCTGCTGTGTCGGTTCCTTCGAATATTGCCGAAGGTTCGGGGAGAAATTCGATGAAGGAATTTGTGCAGTTCATCTATCTTTCGCGAGGATCTCTACTTGAATTGGAAACCCAGCTTGAACTATCTAGAATGCTTGGTTACTTAGATGAAGAGAAATGCAACGAGATTGCTAAACTAATCACGAGAGTTCACAAGATAATCAACGGCTTAATCTTTGCACTTAAGAACTCACGCACAACCAACAACCCACAACCTACAACCTCGGAAGGATGATTTCATGAAAAAACTACGTGCCGCCCTTATTGGATGCGGAAGAATTGGAACGAAGAAACACATAGAGGCCTTTGCAGCGAACAGTGATCTGATAGATCTCGTTGCCGTCTGCGATCTCGTGCCAGAGAAAGCCGAAAGAGCAGCTGAAGAATACAAGAACCGTTGTGAGTTGTGCGTTGTGCGTTGTGGGGAAAAAACTCTTACGAACAACCTACAACCAACAACCTGCAACGATCAGCGCATGCCTAGTGTAATAACGGATTATTCCAAGCTGTGCGCTGATGACATCGATTTCGTTACCATCGCCACCGAAAGCGGGAATCACTATAAGAACACCATCGACTTCCTTTCTGCGGGAAAGCATGTCCTTGTAGAGAAGCCAATGGCGCTTGCTTCAGAACACATGGACCAGATGATTGCCCTATCGAGAGAGAAGAAGCTGAAACTGGCTGTCTGCGTTCAAAACAGATTTAATCCTCCCGTTCAGGAACTTCGAAAGGCAATCGATTCAGGTAAGTTTGGTCGTGTATTCACTGCCACGGCGAGGATCCTCTGGAACAGAAACGAAGAATATTACAAGCAGGCCAGCTGGAGAGGAACGTGGGCGATGGATGGCGGCACTATCATGAACCAATGCGCACACAACATCGATCTTCTCCAATGGATGCTAGGAGGAGAAGTTCAAGAGATATATGCGATGACCGAGAACTACAATCACCCTTACATAGAGACAGAGGATTTTGGAGCTGCGATAGTTAGATTCAAGAACGGCTCTATTGGTATAATCGAAGGAACGGCAAACGTATATCCGAGGAATCTGGAAGAGACCCTGTCGGTGTTCGGTGAAAAGGGAACTGTCGTACTGGGCGGGCTAGCTGTGAACAAAATCCAGACTTGGAAGTTCGAAGGTGAGGAATCTCACCCGTTCATGGATTTGCCGGATCCGGATACGGTCTATGGTTCAGGTCACATAACGGTCTTCAAGGATTTTGCAAGAGCGATTATCGATGATCGAGAACCTTTTGTCAACGGAGAAGAAGGTAAGAAGTCTGTAGAGATCATTCTCGGAATATATAAGTCGGCAAGAGAGGGAGTACCAATCAAATTTGATTAGTCTTGAAAAGGCGAATACAGGAGTGAATCTTGAAGGTAGCTACTATAGTGGGTGCGAGGCCCCAGTTTATTAAAGAAGCAGTTGTTGGAGAAAAACTGAGAAAAGCAGGTTTTGAACACGTGCTAATACATACGGGTCAGCATTACGATTACAACATGTCTGAAGTGTTCTTCAAGAGCTTAGAGATCAAGGACCCCGACTACAATCTTGAAGTGGGTTCTGGTAGTCATGCCGTCCAGACCGGGCTAACAATGATCCGGCTGGAAGAAGTTGTGCTAAGAGAAAAGCCTGACGTTGTGCTTGTTTACGGAGATACAAATGCAACTGTCGCTGGAGCGCTAGTTGCTGCTAAGCTGAAGATACCCGTTGCTCATGTGGAAGCAGGCATGCGTCAAGAACCTAGAGATATGCCTGAAGAAATAAACAGGGTTTTGACGGATAGAATTTCTACGATCTTGTTCTGTCCATCACAGACTGCGGTGAAAAACCTTAAGAAAGAGGGAATGGAAAAAGGAGTTTGGTTTACTGGCGACGTGATGTACGATCTATTCTTGAAGATGGAGAAGCACTTCGACTATTCTTTGGCAGAGCAACTCGACCTTGAAGAAGATGGGTACGTTGTTGTGACAATTCATAGAGACTTCAATACAGATAATAAAGAAAGGCTAGAGGAAATTCTCAAACAACTCAACATAACTGTGAAGGATAAGAGAGTAATCTTTCCAATTCATCCAAGAACGAGAAGGCGAGTTAAGGAGTTTGGTCTTGAGAATCACTTAGAGAATCTGGACATAATAGACCCTCTTGACTATTTGTCCATGATGGGCCTTGTCGAACATTCATGGAAAGTGATTACCGACAGCGGTGGACTTCAGAAAGAGAGCTACTTCGCAGGGAAACAAGCAATAGTGGTTATGCCAGATACAGGCTGGGTTGAGTTGGTTCAGAAGAGGATAAACGCTTTATCGGAACCTGAGCAGATAAGCAACGTGCTGTTCTCTGGTTCAGTTAATCAGTTTGAGAAGGGGATATATGGGCTAGGGGATGCTGGGGCGAGAATCGCAGCGATTCTGGGAGAGCCAGGATGAATATATGGATCTTCAATCACTACGCCTCAAACCTGTCTCTTGGTGGTGCAGAGACTCGACATGTAGAGTTTGGTGAGGCTTTCAGTAAGAAAGGGCACAAGGTTAGAATATTTGTTGGTTCATACTCTCACCTCACAGAAGACAATATGCGACGATTCTGCTCACCAATAGGTTCACAGGATTCTGATGACTCTCCGTCCTTTCATTTCTTTGAAACTCGCAGATATGATTCAAATGGACTCGATCGCTTTCTTGCCAGTGTCGATTACTATAAGTCAGGCAGGAGGACTCTTGAAGAGAGCCAATTAGATAAACCGGATGTTGTTATTGCTTCAAGCCCCCATCCCTATGCGTGGAAACTTGGTTGGGAGATCGCTGAAAGATATGGAGCAAAGGTGATAGTTGAGATAAGAGACGTATGGCCTAGGGATCTAATCAGTGCCGGAAAGCTTTCAAAGATGAACCCTGTTTCAATTCTCTTTGGAGCAATCGAGAAGAAAGCCTACTCAAGGGCGACTAAAATCGTATCCCTCCTTCCTGGACTTGAGGAGCATATATGTCGAGTGACAAGACGCAATTTAGGAGAGAAAGTAGTTTATATTCCAAACGGAATAGATGCTTCCCGCTTTCAAAACCCAAGGATAACCAGCGAAGTCGCAGATTTGGTTAGAAGATTCGAATCAAAGAGAATAATCGCGTATTTGGGTTCACATGGCCCTACGAACGATCTGGAAACGGTGCTTAGAGGAGTCAAACTTCTTAACAGCGATAATTATGCAGAGGATCTGCAGTTCACCTTCATCGGAAGAGGCTCAGAGAAGAGTAACCTAATTGATTTGGCAAAAGAGCTCTCTCTCGACAACGTAATCTTCCTTGATCAGATTCCCAAAGAGTCCGTTCCTGGCCTTATCCATTCAGTAGATGCCTTGATTTTCCCACTTGCAAAGTTTGATATGGAAACTCCGGCGGTGAGTTCGTACAAGTTATTAGACTACATGGCTTCGGGCAAGCCAATAGTAGCGGCGGATCTTCCCGGATTACCTTTGAAAACAACTGGAGAAGGTGAATTCTACGAACCAGGGAATCCACGTTCATTTGCTACGGCCATAGAGATGCTTCTTAACAGCCTAGACAAAGGAGAAATCGTGTGCAAAAAAAACCTGAACTATATTCGAAATGAAAGAGATATCGGAGCATTGTCAGAGAAATACGAAAGAGTTCTTTTAGAGGCTTGATGGTTGCTTGTACAGATCATCTTTTACAGAACTGATTTCTAGGAAACAGGATTGTTTTTCTGAGATAATTAAAGATATTTCGTATGGAGAGGTTTATCATGAAGTCGGTTGTTGTAGGATTTCTGCATAGGAAGAATGACAAACGGGTACTAAACACTGTAAAATTGCTAACCAGGTTAGGTGAGGTTGACTACCTTTACTGGTCTGAAGGTGAAGATATTCCTACTGTAATGGGCGGTGTGAATTTCATCCCTTTCTTCCATAGATTGCAGCAAAATCCTATAAAGATGTGGAATGATCGGAAAACCTACGAGAAGAACATAATGGAATTTCTAGTTAACTCTGATGCTGACTTGTACTATCTTCACCATTTTGCAACTACCAGACCACTGGCCGCATACAGAGTACTTTCGAAAAAAAATGCACTGATCGTGACGGATTTCCATGAATATGTTCCCGAGCAATATCTAGAAGGAGTCTCAATTCCTCGCTCAATCAAAACCCGGTATGCAAATCATCTTTACAATACAATGCTAAGAAAGACAGATGGAGCGGTCTTTGTTTCGAGGAAGATGCTGGAGATGGCTTCTTCAGTTAATTCATCACTCCGAAGTGTTTTTGTTCCAAATTACGCTCTTGGTTTGAGAATTCCCGTATCGAGAGCTTCAAGAAGAAAAGAAATTGTCTTCGTAGGCAAGACTACACGAAAAATGAACCGGGAAATTGAGATTTTGAGACTCATTATGGAATGCGGATTTACAGTCACTTCTCTTGGAAGCGAAAGCAATTTTGGAGATCTGAAGACAAACGTAATGGAAGCACTTCCATATGATCAGATGATGGATTACATATCGGAAAGTGCATTTACGATAATCTCTTACGATGTTTTTGACAAGAAAGGCAACCCCTGGTTGAATATGGTCTACTCGATGCCGAACAAATTCTTCGATTCTCTTGGCGCAGGAACACCAGTAATAGTTGCCTCTGACTTCAAAGAAATGGCAAGGATCATTCAAAAGAACAAGATAGGAATTCTGATCGATAGAAACGAGATCAAAAGATCCGTTGACAGGATAGTATCACTTTGGAATTCTGCAGATTATGATCGTTTACTTGATTCAATTCGTTCTACTCAAGATGAGTATGCTTGGGACACTGACAAAGAAGAATCATTTCTCTACTACATCAGAACTCTGACTGAATCAATTAAACGAGGTAAATATGGATAGACTGCTGATATTTTCAGAAATGTTTCCAAAACCAAAAAGCTCGTCAAGCGGTGTGTTCATAGTCGAGAGGCTTAAGGCGCTTACAGAGTTAGGTGTGCCTTTCGATTTCGCTCCGGTTTCAACATTTGATAACTTCCCAATTAGGCTTGTGAAAAAGCTGAAAGGATACTCCCCATCTGAACCAATAAGATCGGTGAATGTTAATCAAAGGAAGTACCCCGTATTAAATGTCTCACTTGGCTTAAGGGATCGCATTGGTCTGATTAGACAGGAAGCAAATTCGTGGGTCAGATACGCCCATGGTATGGCAATTGCCATTGAGAGGAACAAGAAGATCGAAGAATTCCATTTGCTTCACGCTCACAGAGTCTTCCCGGAGGGCTATGCCGCCATGCTGCTTTCTGAGAAGCACAAGATTCCATATATAGTTACCGCCCATGGAGGTGAGATTCACTCCATTTCAAACAACAACAAGGCTTTCGTAAAAGAAGTTCTTGAAAAGGCAGCAAAGGCAATCTTTGTGAGCAAAGCTTTGATGAAAGATGCATGTGAGAAACTGGGTTACGACAAGTCCAATGGGATTGTAATTCCAAATGGGGTAGATACTAACGTATTCAAACTCATGGATAAAGAAGGGGCAAGAAAGAAGTTGAGCCTGCCGCTCAATAAGAAGATCGTGGGTTTTGTTGGTAACCTAATTGAAGTGAAAGGAGCAGATAGACTTCCAGCAATCGCGCGGGAGCTTATGAAGCTAAGATCAGACGTCTTCTTCCTCATTGTAGGTGATGGCCCTTTAATAAACACGCTAAGGGAATGTATGCCTACGGATTTGACGCACTTCGCCGGCAGAGTAGAATACGAACTCATGCCAGTAGTCATGAATGCAATCGATGTCCTTGTTGTGCCTAGTAGGCAGGAAGGTTTTGGAACGGTTATTCTGGAAGCAAGAGCTTGTGGAGCGAGAGTGGTGGGTACCAATGTGGGTGGGATACCGGAAGCCATTGGAGATGAGCGAGTTCTTTCAATTGACAGCGAAGATCTCTCTGAGGAGCTAGCTCAAATAATTTCATGGATTTTATCGGATGAGCTCGAGTTGGCCAGTGAGAGTTATTGTGTGTCCTCATTTGATTGGCACGAAATAGCTATGAGAGAACGAGATATCTACGAAAAAATCATAGACGAGACAGCTAAGTCTCATTGCTAGCTTCAGTCCGAATCTTTGCCTTTGAGAAATTGTTCTGTTGCACGTTGAACATTCAGTTACTCTTTAGCAACTATTGGAGGAAAATTCGGAGATGAATAACAAATTGTCTACTTCAGCTGCAGATCAAGAAAATCTGGCCGTTACTGTAGTGGTACCTGCATACAATGCTGAGGGATTTATTGAAAGCACTCTTAAGACCATCATAGTTCAGCAGGGCGTAAACTTCGAACTGATAGTTGTCAACGATGGATCAACAGATGGCACAGAAGAAGTGGCTAGGTCAGTCCTAGATTCATCTCAAAACTCAGCGACTTTCTCAAGGATAATTAGAACAGAGAACTGCGGCGTTAGTTCGGCGAGAAACATGGGTCTGATTTCTGCTAGAGGAGAATACGTTATATTCTTCGACTCAGATGATCTAATGTCAAAAGACTGCCTAAGTAGCATATACAGAAAGGCCCGTGAGACGCAGGCAGATATTTTGGCTTTTGGATATGACGTTGTTGACTTTAATGGCGAGACGATCCGGAGATTCGAAGACAAATACCAGTATTTATGTGAACCTACAGATGGAAGAACAGTCCTTCTTCTTATGATGAAAAACAAGACGTGGTTGTGGACAGGAAGTGTCTTGTACAACAAATCGTTTTTGCGAAAACACATGCTTAAGTACCAACCCGGAGCCACAAACGGCGAAGACGTGGAGTTCACTATGAAAGCGCTCTATGTTGCAGAAAAAGTGGCATTTGAAGAACAATCTCTTGCAAAGTCAGTGGTTAGGATTCGCTCAGCATCAAGGATAAACGGTTACAGACACTTCCACACAGTGGGGTCTCTCAGAAGGTTGAGGAGGTTTCTGGAAGCACAAGGTGCACAAAAAGAGATCATGGAGATGATGGATAGTAACCTGATTCCGAGAGCATATGTTGGTGCAATCGCGAGTCTTGCTCTTGGTGGATTCCCAAGTAGGAAACTTATTAATCTCATGAATGTCCAGATTATTGGTGAGCAGATACGCAGATACGAAGGACAATCAATGAAAGATAAGCTCGTAAAAGTTCTCTTGATACACTTTCCGAACCTCTACTTCAGCTATTTGAGGTATAAAGGGAAGAGACTGTGAGAGTTTAGTATACTGGCAGACACTTTGAGAATTGATGTTTGTGCAATTCTTTGGTATCTCCCAAAACTTGGCTCTTGGCAAATGAGGTATCTGAATGAAATCCTTTAGTCTCTTTTGCTGAATCAACGTAATTCTAGGTGGCCGTTACTTGACAGACTTTGTGCTGTAGTCAATCATGATATTATTTTCATGAAAGTATGTGGTGAAACGAGCTGAAACTTACAAAGAGAGTTTAGAACCCAACAGATCGCTTTTTCACAATTTAACAAACATCCTTTGAATCCAGCTTTATGAAGTCAGTGCGCTGAAATCGAGTGAAGATTGAAGACTTCTAAGTGATATTCTTAGGCGCAGAGGGCAAATGACTTTGGTTGTTTGGACTCTTTAGTTCTTCAAGATCTCTCAAGAAGTAAGAGAATGTTTTCCATGTAACGTTGCTTCTCTGAGTGATTCTTCTTTCATCATGAACCGGGTGGTGCAATTATGCATGTAGTTTGGTTTGGCGGAGGACTGGGTAATCAGATGTTTCAATATGGTCTCTACTGTTTTCTTAAAAAGAATAATAAGGAAGTGAAAGCTGACTGCACTCAGTACTCGACAACACCAATGCATAATGGATTTGAGCTTGAAAGATTGTTTAATTTGGATATTGCTCATGCTAATCTTGACGTCATTTCAAAGTTGACAGGTGGGAATCGACTTAGCCCCAGGAAAGTCATTTGGAAGATATTCAGAAAACGAAACGTGTACTTTGAAGAAAAGGCCCCATTTTCTTTTGACCCCGATGTTTTGAAAGGAAACAATCGTTACTTAAAGGGCTACTGGCAGAATACAAATTATCTTGAGCCCTGTGAAGAAGAATTAAGAGATGTCTTCACTTTCCCTGCTTTCAGTTCTGACAATAATAAACGATTAGCCCACGAAATCGCTAAAGTAGAATCCGTAAGCGTGCACTTTAGGAGAGGAGACTTTCTTAAAAGCAGCAATTTGGGATTGTTCGGTGGCATATGTAGTGATCAATACTATCTTCGAGCAATTCAAACTATGGAGAATACGTTTGTAGAACCAGTCTTTTATGTTTTTTGTGATGACCCTCAGTGGGCCAAAGATACCTTCACTGATGCTCGTTTCACAGTAATTGACTGGAACATAGGCTCGAGAAGTTACAGAGATATGCAGCTTATGAGCCTCTGCAAACATAATATCATAGCAAACAGTACTTTCAGCTGGTGGGCAGCATGGCTCAACAGAAACCCAAACAGAACTGTAGTTGCACCTGAAAGAATGGTGAACAGAGATCTCGATTTTTCTGGCATCTTTCCAAATGATTGGATCAGATTACGAGGGTGAGATGAGAACATTGAGAACTTACTCATTACTCTTCAATTGATTGAAGTCAGCAACGATGCAATTAATAAAGTATGTGCAGGATATGATCACGCGAAGTTCTGGGCGCTTTCAGAACTCTTTTTTGTGAGTAAAACAATCGAGGTACTTTTCCTAGTGAATTCTAGGAACGGAATCAATGAAGGTTTGAAAAAAGAGTAGCACAAGGTGTTAATATCATTGGTAGGAACTGACGCTTGAAAAGCAATTCGACCTTCCCTAGCCAATTAAAGATAAGTTTTGCTAAACCACTCATAAGTCTTCTCTAAGCCCTTCTTCAATCCTATCCTGTGTCTCCAACCCGCTTCGTGAATCCTGGTCACATCAAGGAGCTTCCTGGGTGTTCCATCTGGCTTGGAAGTATCAAACTTCAGTTCGCCCTTGTATCCTACAACTTCTCCAATGAGCTCTGCAAGTTCTCTTATTGTTACGTCTTCTCCAGTTCCTACGTTGAAGAAGTCATTTCCCGAGTAGTTCTTCATAAGAAAGAGACAGGCATCTGCGAGATCATCAACATATAAAAATTCTCTCCTGGGGGTACCCGTTCCCCATATTTCAACATAAGGAGCATTGTTTACCTTTGCTTCGTGGAACTTTCTAATTAGAGCAGGTAATACATGGCTTGTGTTCAGATCGAAGTTATCATTCGGTCCATACAGATTCGTAGGCATAACGCTTATGAAATTAGTCCCGTATTGCTTATTGAAGTACTGGCACATCTTCATGCCGGAGATCTTTGCAAGTGCATAAGGTTCATTTGTTTCTTCGAGATATCCGGAAAGAAGATACTCTTCCTTTATCGGCTGAGGCGCCAACTTAGGATATATACAAGAGCTTCCGAGGAAGAGAAGCTTCTTCACTCCGAATTCATGAGACGCCTTTATGACATTGCATTCGATCATGAGGTTTATGTATATGAAGTCAGCAGGATATACGCTGTTTGCCTGTATTCCTCCAACCTTTGCCGCGGCGAGAAATACATATTCCGGCCTCTCCTTCTCGAAGAACTCCCGTGTCGCCTTTTGATCAGTCAGATCAAGCTCTTCGAAGGTTCTGGTGACTATGTTCGTGTAACCCTCAGATTCTAATTTCCTCATAATGGCCGAACCAACAAGCCCATTGTGACCGGCGACGTAGATCTTGGAAGCAGTTGTGAGGCCTGTGGATTGTGACTGGTGTTTGGTGGTTGGTGATTGGATATTGGTTTCTTTCTCATTGTCTGACAATGTTACTCCTCCTTTCGGTTCAGACTTCTTATTAACGAGTTTATCATCTTTGCAATCGTTTCCCCTTTTTCGATCAACTTCTCAAAACTCTCTTCGGAGAGAAAGCCCAGTCTCTTCGCAATTTCTAGCTGTGTAGTTGATTCTGCCAGAGATCCTTTTGCAATATGCAAGAAGTTTATCAATTCTCTCCGGCCTTTTCTTGCAGAACCCTCAGCTATGTTCGAGGGTATTGAAACGACGGCCCTTCTAAGCTGCGAAGATAGTCCAAATACTTCGTTCTTCGGGAATGTTTCAGTTGCTTTATACACATCGGTAACGAAATCCATACTTTCTTGCCAAACTCTTAAATCACGATAACCCAACACCATTTCTCTTTATTACCCCCGTACTATCTCACATGTTTGTCTTACCCTTGTTCCCAGAGTTTAGTTTTGCTCCTCTCTAATCACCAATCACTGTCCACTAATCACCGTTGTTATACTGCTTCTTATACTTCTCATACTTTGCGGCTTCGAGATCGGCTTTCATCATTATCTCAACGAGTCCTTTGAATTTGACTTCGGGTTGCCAGCCGAGTTTCTCTTTTGCCTTTGTAGGATCTCCAAGGAGCAACTCTACTTCTGTCGGTCTAAAGTAATCAGGGTCAATTTCGACGACGGTCTTCCCTGTTGTTGAATCTATTCCTTTCTCTTCAACGCCCTTTCCTCTCCACTGAATATCTATTCCCGCTTCTTTGAAAGACAGTTCTACGAATTCTCCTACAGTATGGGTTTCTCCAGTGGCTATAACAAAGTCATCCGGTTCTTCCTGCTGGAGCATCAGCCACATTGCCTCCACATAATCCGGAGCATACCCCCAGTCTCTCTTCGCGTCCATGTTTCCAAGATATAGCTTGTCTTGAAGACCAAGTGATATTCTTGAAGCTGCCCTTGTGATCTTTCTGGTGACAAATGTCTCTCCCCGCCTTGGCGATTCATGATTGAAGAGGATGCCGTTGCTCCCAAAGATTCCATAGGCTTCTCTGTAGTTGACTGTTATCCAGTAAGCGTATAGTTTAGCAGCTGCGTATGGACTTCTAGGATAGAATGGAGTCGTTTCTTTCTGAGGAATTTCTTGCACTTTCCCGTAGAGCTCACTTGTGGATGCCTGATAGAACTTCGTCTTCTTCTCGAGTCCAAGAAAATGTATCGCTTCAAGTAACCGGAGTGTACCCAGTCCGTCCGAATTGGCAGTATATTCTGCCGTCTCAAAAGACACTTTCACATGACTCTGGGCAGCAAGATTGTAAATCTCGTCTGGTTGTATTTCTTGAATAAGCCTGATCAGATTTGTTGAATCCGTCAGGTCTCCATAATGAAGAAAGAGATTCACATCTCTTTCGTGTCTGTCCTTGTAGAGATGATCAATCCTCTTCGTGTTGAAGCTGCTAGATCTTCTGATGATTCCATGGACTTCATAACCCTTATCTAGTAAAAGCTCTGCAAGATAAGAACCGTCTTGGCCGGTGATTCCGGTGATTAATGCCTTCAAGGTAAACCCCCCTAGCACTTAGTCATATTAATCAAAAACCGAATACGGCTATAAGAAACATTGGTATAGTACTGAAACAATAAGTACAACGATTTCACTATTAGTATACAATCATCGATCTCATAAAGTAGCAGTTCTATTTCAATTTTCTTGATGAGAAAACCAAAAAGAATTCCTGAATTGCGTTTTTCGAAATTCTTAGCTCAAATCAGAGTGTGAGTATAGTCATGTATTGCTGCTAATAAGCTAATGAGTATCTAAGATTCCTATGATTACTCAGATTATTCTGCCTTCCAGTTATTCAACAGTGCAAGTCGTTACTGTGGTCAGTAGCGTCATAATTCTGGAGTTAAGTTCGTGTGAATAGAAGCTCAACGGTGAGTTTCAAGCAATGATTCCTGAGACTGCTGCACCCAATGCACACTTGGTCTTCGCTTGGATTATTCAGAAAGAGAATAAAGTAACATGAGAAAATACGCTACACTTAGAGTTCCTGCGATGGATATCCTATGGCAAACTCATCTCGGCTTTACTACTTAGGAAAAGCATGAATGACTCGTTGGGAACTGATGGCAGCCAAAAGACATAATTTAATAACCGTAATCCAAAGTTTTCCATTCAATTCAGCTCATTACCTTGCTCGAATGTTTCTCCTCACTGGTTCCTATTTCTTCTCAAAAGTGTTTTCTGGGAACTTCATATCCCAAGTGTACCCAGCTGCTGTGACATCCGTGACCACAGTCGAATACGTTCCAGACGGTGCATTGACAACGGTGAACTTGGCGAGTCCGGAAGTATCTGTAGTGATCGTTCCGGCAAAGTACGGGGAGCTACCGCTATTAAGATAAACCTCTATCGAAACACTTGCTCCGGGGACAACCGGGTCGAGTTGAACTGAAACATACATATGCTTCGCATTTCTGCTCAATGAATAACTTATACTAGAGACTGTTATTGTTCCGGGTTCGGGATTCGGATCGGGTGGAATAGTTCCTGAGGCCGCTTGAACTGCTAGATCTGCTCTCACCAACCCATATCCCTGATGCTCCTGTTTCAGCCCCAGATTTTCTGCCGTCTGTTGGAGGATTGACCTAACCTCTACGTTAGTCAATGAAGTGTCTGCAGAAAGAACAAGCGCAGCCACTCCAGCAACATGTGGTGAAGCCATTGAAGTTCCGCTGTAATAAGCATAACCGCCTCCGGGAATACTGCTAAATATGCTCACGCCTGGGGCAATCAGTTCCACGTCCGGCCCTGTGCTAGAGAAAGAAGCTCTTGCATCGTTCGAATCCGAAGCCGCAACAGCAATAACTGAGGCGTATCCTCCGGGATACTCAACGGTGTCCCTATTTCCAGGTTTGTTACCGCTGTTCCCTGCTGCAGCAACTATAAGTATGCCTGCCTCGTACGCCGCATTGCACGCATCCTCGAGAGATTGCATATCGCTCGTAGTACCAAGGCTCATGTTGATTACATCGATTTCGTTGGCTACGGCCCACTCGATGCCAGCGATAATCCAATCAAGATAACCGCTTCCTGCTGAGTCGAGGAACTTGACAGCATAAAGAGAAGCAGAAGGGGCAACACCGTATACTCCGATATTATTGGAGTAGATCGCAGCAACGGTTCCCGAAACATGAGTTCCGTGTCCGTTGTCATCAATATATGAACCAGTTCCTGTGAAATCGTTTCCTCCTACAATCTTGCCATCGAGATCGGGATGATTTCCATCGATTCCAGTGTCCAGAATTGCAACTTTAACCCCGTCTCCAGTTGATGTGCCCCAGGTTGGAAACACGAAGGACTCGTCTCCAAAGATCCTATCCATACCCCACAGATACTGCTCTTCAAGGGCATGAAGTTGTATGTTTGGTTCGACATAGACTACATGAGGATTTCTGAGCAGACCGTCGATCGCCTCAACGGGGATCTTCGCGGACAAAGCCTTGATAAAGCCGAATTCCGCATAGACCTCGCCACCGAACGCCTTGATAAGAGCCTTGTCGGGCAGACCGGAGAAACCGATGATCACCCTCGCCTGACCATCCACAGCTTGCAAAGACCAATCAGTGGGTGTCGAACCCGTTATATCTATGGTCTTTACACACCCTGAAACCATAAAAACAACAACCAAAACAATTAAGCTTATAGATAAGGCAATCTTCCTCTTCATAAATCTCACCCCCAAGATTGTATTTGCCATAGTATACAACTTACGCAAACCAATCCGTAATAAACATCACGAGTCGATCGTATGAACTATCCAGCTCAAGTAACTCTGACGATAATACTATAAAGAATCGAATTACGGAGTCCGCATGCGGCGCCTAAAGAACCGCTGTACGCTTGAGAACGAAAACCCGCTGAACGCTGTGAAGGCTACGTTGTCCGTCAGCGGGGTACCGTGCTTAGAGAGAATCAAAACAAAGGTCCTGAAACAAGTTCGGGATGACAATAGGGGAGACTTGTGAAAAATGATGACGGCTTGAGGGTGTTGGTTATTCCGAAAAACCTCGCATGACGTAATGCTGAACTCGTTTCAGCATCTAGGTTTTGAGAGCCGCTGTACGCTAAAGTTCGAAGGCCCGCTGAACGCTGTGAAGGCTACGTTGTCCGTCAGGGGGGTACCGTGCTTAGAGAGAATCAAAACAAAGGTCCTGAAACAAGTTCGGGATGACAATGTGTGGGACCTCCTGAAGGCACTAGCTGGATAACTGACTCAGCATTATTACGTGAAAATGCCTAGACGGTGAGTTCTTCTCTTCTCGACACCCCAGACCCTACACTCGATACCCTGCTCTTTCCGTCATGCTCATTTCAGCATCATGTTCTAAGAACCGCTCTGCGCTAAAGAACAAGAACCCGCTGATCGCTGGGAAGAGCCATCCTTCATAGGATCGAAGACCGGATCCCGAACTAAATTCGGGATGACAATGAGAGGGACTTCCAAAAAGTAATGGCGGGAATGATAGCGTTCGGTATTCCGAAAACGCCGCATTCAGTCATCTGAACTCGTTTCAGCATCTTGCTCCTAAGAACCGCTGAACGCTGTGAAAACCGAGAAAGAGCACATCGGAGACGTTCGCTTCGCTCACGAGAAGATGAGAGAGAAAATAGGGACTGACAATTCTTCTCATGTCCCATTTTTCGCGATAGACAGGGATTCTGACCAGGAGCATGTCAGAATGACGTGAAGAAGGAATACGACACAAAGCAAGAAAAAATGGTGATCGCGTAGTATTTCAAACGGGATCTCATCTCTTTTACTATGCTCTTATCGGTGGACGGCTGATGACTAACGTTGTTTCATCGCTTGGTTAGAGGCAAGAAGACTTTGAACTTCAAACCTCTATCCTCTACCCTCTCACATCCGTCCCTTAGTCAATCGGTTGACCTGAGAGGCCTCCTGCGAAGCAGCCTCACTTCCGGCGATGTTTTTCGGCGCATCACTTCCCCGGATGTTCCTCCGGGCATCACTTCCTGGGATGTTATTCCCAGCACCACTTCTTAATTCATCGCCGATGCTTTCCGGCGCATTGCGTCCAGTGTTTTATAAGGCCTCACTTCTTAAGCTATTTGCCAATGCTCTTCGGTGGCCCTAATCCCTATGGTTTTATGTATAATCTTGATGAAAGGCAACTCATAGTGTGGTGATGCATATGGCGCAAATTAACTTCGACAAGTTCAAACTGAAAGATATAAGAATCGCTGGATATAGACCATTTAAAGATTTCCGAGTGGGACTTTCCAGTCTGGAGGTATTGATCGGCGCAAATGCGTCCGGAAAATCAAGTCTAATGGAATTATTGCGCTTTCTGCGAAATAGTGCATACCAAGAGATTCCCACAGAAATCATTGAGGGATCTTCGGGAATGAGGATCTTTCACGTTCCGGGTGAAGACCGCATTGAATGGGATGCAACTATCGATGCAGGTTTAAGTGCCGATGTGATTTATTCCGGCAGCATACTTGGCCCTATGGGTTCAATACGAGTTGACCACGAAAGGGTTGAAACTTCCCGGCCTCTATCCACAAAATACGATAAGCCTTTCCTATACATGGAGTTGAGGAATGGTGAAGGAATAATCTACGAACCGAAACTCAAAAAGTTGAAAGAACAGAGCATTAAGCTTTTGAAGGCAAATCAGCTGGCGATAAGCACTATGAACAATCCTGGACTCTTTATGCTATATAATCTACGTGAGTATATCCAAAGATGGAGGTTCTACAACTCTTTCAGAATGAGCAACGAACTACTAAGGCGCCCATCGATTACAGAACAGGAACCAATACTTCATGAAGACGCCGGCAACTTGAGTGCAGTGCTTCTCTATTTGCAGACGGAGTATCCTGAAATCTTTGAAAGACTGAAGTTCTATCTTGGGCTGATGCTGCCAAGTTTCAGAAACATCACTGTTAAGGCTAGAGGAGGACCGGGACAAGTTATGGCCTTCTGGTCAGAGGACTCTGTTGGAGAAGAACTGACATTGGCCGATCTTTCGGATGGAACACTGAGGATACTATGTTGGACCCTCATATGTCTTCACCCATTCCCGCCAACCCTTGTTTTTGTTGATGAACCTGATCAAGGAATTCATCCTCGAGTGTATCCGGTTTTGGCTGAGCTATTCAAAGAATTGAGTGACAAGACGCAGGTTCTGCTCACTACTCATTCATCATACTTTCTTTCCATGTTCGATATTGAGAATATCCTTGTGTTGAAGAAGGAAGAAGGTGACATAAAGTCATTGAAGCCGTCAACTTCACAAGCCCTTATCGACAATCTCAAAGAGTTCGGAGATCAGGAATTGGAGATAATGCACCGATCCGGGGAGTTCGAGATGATAGGAAAATGAACCAACTGATAGTCTATGTCGAAGGAGAGTCAGACAGACTAGCCCTGACGACACTTCTGAAACCCTTAATTGATAAAAAGAACTCAGAGGGCATCGCCATAGAATTTGCAAGTGTTGGTCAGTCGGGCAACATGTCGAACAACAAAAAAGCTCTGTTGGTCAAGTATCCCAGAAAGGCCTACCAAATCATAAGAAATAACAGAGAAAGCGCGGTCGTCCTTTTGCCCGACCTGTATCCCTACAACGTTGGAGTTCCTCACGTGAATTACTCGCAGTTGCGCGATGGTATCATGTACTCATTCGCCGCCATGCTTTCCGAACATGAAAACGAGCTGAGAAGCAGATTCGAAGTATTTTGCTTCAAACATGATCTCGAAGTCCTTTTACTTGCAGCCATTGATCAACTTCAAGAATACCTTGGCATGAATATCCGTAGAACGTGGTCAGAAGAAGTGGAAGAACAGGACGACAACAATCCACCCAAGAAAATAATCCAGAGTCTCTTCCACAAAGCCAAGAAGCGATATGGAGTAGGAACGGCAGCCGAAATACTAAGAAAAGCACCACTGGAAGACATTCGCGCGAAATGCCCTCAGAGCTTCGCTCCATTTTTAGAATACATAGAGAAGCTAGAACCGTGAATCGATAGGCACTATTATGCAAATGAGCAATTTCACCTGAAACTATTAATTCATACGCAACTTGGCATTTCAGCATCGCGACCCAAATCGCTTATTGGGCGAACAGCCGTTCGCCCCTACAAAAGAATCCCAGAATCGTCAGATAGTGTTAGCGCGCCGCCTCAGCGCCTATTTCCGCCCCGCGTAGCCGGAACTGGCCTTTGCGGAGCGAAGACTGGCCACCGAACGTGACTGACCTGCGAAGGACAATGGCACTGAAGATCTTTCCCCGTGAAGCGGGCATTGCGACCTGGCGAAGCCAGCCTTGCGTCCACTGATGCTCCACAGTGCATTGCGACCGCCGATGCTTTTCGGCGCATCACTTCCTGGGATGCTCTTCCCAGCCTCACTTCCGCCTGAGTGTCTATTAGGAGCTAGCTCACTTCATCAAAGACCTTCTGGACTTTCTTGAGCCAGTCTTTGCCGCCCTTGAGCTTGAACCAGTCTTCTCTGAACTCTTCTGCGAGGAGTTTCGCGCCGATCTTCTTCTGGCACCTGACGTCGCCATCGTCGGCCTTGTCAAAGTCCTCTGCATTGGGTTCGTCATTTTCGAGAAGATACTGAATGAAGTCAGGCAACTCTTGAAGAATATTGATGATGATTCCTTCCGCCGCGTCGACCTCTTTGTTAAAGTAATTCATGAGGGCCTTTACGGTGAGCGCTCTGGGATCGCCTTCCTCGTTTATAGCTTCGAGCATCGTTTTCAAGTTCTCGAAGTCCTTGGTCCTCCAGCGAAGGATTATCATACTGGTGAAAAGATTATCGTCATCTTCGGGATTTACAAATGGATCGACGGCCTGTATAGCTCTTGAGGCCTCACGGTACTTCTTGTCGTCGATCAGCTTCTCGACATACTTCTCTATGAGGTCCAAATACTCCCTGTTGGAAGGACTTTCCTCTTTACTCATTAAGTAAGCCTCGTCGTCTTGGTCAGCAATGGCATCTATAAAACCAACGGCCATTTCTCCCGAGAAAAGAAGGAGCTGCACAACCTTATCCATGCTTTTTGTGGGCATATACAGAAGAGTATTCACGAATTCGAAATTGAAGATGTACCTGTCGCAATAGGCCTCGATCGCCTCGATTGCATTATCAAGATCGTTATTTCTCATCACCGCGTTTATCAGCGTATACATAGGCACTCTCGAATACTCTACTTCTTCGTCCGAGCCATCGGCTGAAACGAAGCAAGGCTCCGTAATCTCTTCCAGCTCTTCGAAAATGTCTTCGAGATCGCCCAAATGATTATACTCGCTCACCATTTCCTGATAGGCCACTTCAAGATCGTCAAGAAAGCCCCTCGCCAGTTCTAGAAGTAAGTAATAATCCGTTTCATCGGGCTTGCCATCACGCTTTATTTCAGTTGAGAAGGAATTGTCTTCCAGTTCGTACTTTCTCGATAGCAGAAAACCGGCTGTCACAAGCCCGAAGGAATCCTTGAAAGCCTTCATATACTCTATGAAACGCTCGACGTTTTCCTTCGTCTCCTCCTTTTCTATAAGCGCGCTTGCAACAGCCAACAGCGCTGAGTCTGCAAACTCTACCGTTAGCATTTCCAGAAGAGACGTCAATCTATCGAAAAGCTTTGCAAAATCATATTGCAAAACTATCTGGTAAAGAAAGCCGTTTATTGTCAACTCGTCCCCACCGTTCAAAAGAAAAGCCAGAATCGAATTTTCAAGCGAATCAAAGACTCGAAAGACTATTTCTCTGGCCTTCTCACTCTCTTCGGCAATATCGCTTCTAGTCATGGCAACAGGAGCATACATCAAGTTCACAACTGAATACTGAGTAATACTCTTAATCAGCTCCACGATTTCTTCCGTACTCACATTCTTGTTCATGATCAGGGAAAACATTGGCAGCTGTGAAGAAGTATCGCTTTCGGCTTTGGGAACCTGAAAACCCACGATCGATCGAACTGCATCGCTCATCGCATAGGAGGCTTCAGCGGAAACCATAATCTTCTTCCGTTTCTCTGCAGCCTGACCATTTAGCCCCTGCTTGTGAGCATTCTTGGAGAGAAAAGAGGCCAGCTCATTTCCCCAAAGGATCAGAGGAATATAATAGCTGTCTTTGCTGTAATACCAGAAAAGACTGAGGTTCTCCCTAAGACTTGACTTCGATCTCGCCTTGTCCTTATCCTCGAAGAGAGGAAAGAATCTCTTATCGTAGTCTCCAGGCTCTCCATAAAACTTGTCAACACTCGGAAGCGACTCGTCTGCACTCTTCAAAAGCGAAAGAAGATTATCCTCAAGAATCCTCGCAATCTCCTCTTTACTTTCAAGAGAAAGAGAATCGTCATGGAGCATCATCCCCGCGAAATAACCTCTGAAGAACCCGTCATTCATAATCTTTTCAACAGACTCCTCAAGCATAAACCCGCTCTTCAAAGCCTCGGCCAACTTCACGGCAGCATCTTTGTCCAAAAAGGCGTCTAGCTCGGCGAGCGGTTCGTACACTACGTAAGAATTCCAGCTCATCTCAAGCGCCTCGGCCAAAAGCGTAAGCTTCACAGTCTCTCTATCCATACATCACCTCAAAACCCTAGATATGAACAATCTTATCATCATTAAATGGAAAGGTTCACAGTTCACCGTTCAAAAACAATTCGAACCGCTCAGATAAAAGATCATTCGAGAGAAAGCAATGCCGAGACCTTCGCTTCGCTCACGAGAAGCGAGAAAAGCCAGTCACCTTCGGTGGCCAGTCAGGCTTCGCGTGGCCAGTCTCGCCTTCGGCAAGGCCAGTTCCGCTTCGCGGCCTAGGAGCCGCTTAACGTTTAAGAGAAAATAGGGACTGACAATTCTCCACATGTCTGTCTTATTTTTCGCGTCAGACGAGATCCTGACCAAGAGCATGTCAGGAGGACAGTGTGTGATTATTTTTAAAACGCCGCATCCCATCTGAACTCGTTTCAGCACCATGTTCTTTGCTCACTAGCTTTGCAAATTCACGGATTCACCATCGTAGATGCCTTCAAAGAATAGATCCCGAAACAAGTTCGGGATGACAATGAGAGGGACTTCCAAAAAGTCATGTCGGGATAACTTCCTCAGTTGCATTGAAACCCTGAATTGATTGCCGGTTCTCTTCACGAGACCTCATACCCTGTAATCGATACCCTGCCCTTCGCGTCATGCTGAACTCGTTTCAGCATCTAGGCCTTGAGAGACGCTGTACGCTTAGGAAGAAGAACCCGCTGAACGCTGGGAAGAGCCGTCCTTCAATAGGATGGAAGACCGGATCCCGAAACAAGTTCGGGATGACAATAGGGGGGACTTCTGAAAAATCATGATGGGTATGACAGCGTTTGCTGATTCTGAAAACGCGATAATTTGTCATGCTGAACTCGTTTCAGCATCTAGGTTTTGAGAGCCGCTAAACGCTTAAGAACGAAAGCCCCTGAACGCTTTAAGCGAAAATAGGGACTGACAATTCTCCACATGTCTGTCTTATTTTTCGCGTCAGACCAGATCCTGAATAGGAGCATTTCAGATGCATATCGTAATGGCAAAGAAAAAGAGGCACATGTGCTATAATCTGGATACTGAAAAAGCTTTTCATTCATCATGCTATCCAGAAAGCCGTAGATAGTGTGTACTAAGATCTAGTTAATGAAAGGGGGCACTTTACGATTGTGATAGTCTTTAATAGCTCATTATAAATGGGGGGTGTATCATGAAAACCAGACTGTTCAGATATATGTTTTTTTCTTTCCTTCTTCTGATACTTTTGCTCTCAGCGTGTGTCAAGCCCAATCCTCAAGTAGTGAGGATAGCATTTGAAGAGCTTCAGGAGGGTGCATTCTACAACGGTAGCTTGATGTTTAATCCTTCGGATCCTTCTTATTCACACCTTCATAAGGGAACCTTGATCGCTTTTCAGGATATTAGCTACGGTTGGGAAGACAGGGGAGATGACCTTTATATTCTCACAATCGTAAACAAGAAGTTTGGATATTTGTATATCCGCGATGTTAACCAGGAGCATATCGAATACGAGTATCTTGTTTATGATGAAGATGGAAGAATTATTGAAAGAGAGGATTCTGTCCATTTATATATGGTGGAAGGCGAAGCCAGTTTTTCAAGCGCTTCGGAAGGTTTCGGATTCAGTGCTGTATCTTATCATACTGGAGTTAACGCCAGCAACGCAGCGATAACGAACTCATATCTTCTGTCGTTCATTCATGAGCTCCCAGAAGCAGTCCCTGAAGATGAGATATCATCTAAACAAAAGTTCCGAAGAGTTGTGTTTAGAATTCAGCAACCAGGAATAACGCAAACTTCTCGCTATCCTAAAGGGGTTTTGGCAATAAGCACTTCGAGCCCGAAGTCACACGTGGTTAACTCATCCTTCTATCACAGAATAACAAATGGAGATACAGATGCGGAAGATGAAATGGTGTTTCAAAAGACAGACCATCTTCCAGAATTCTCGCCCGGAGATTTCGTTCTCGATGGAAAACACGGAGTTGTGAAAATGGTCGAATCTGTTGACGATTCGGACCCGGCTCAAATCGTCTTGAACACTGTAGAGGCCGCTCTTGAAGATGCTCTGGGAACAGTCATAATTGAGATTGAAGGAGATCTAACGGAGATATTGACGAAGTATTCTGATTCAGACTATGTAATTGATCCCCAAAGTATTCGTGCTGAGATGTTAAGGAAAGAATGGGATGTTGAAATTGTTGACGATGAAGAAATTTCCGCGAAGATCAAAAATATTTTCAAGCTCTCCGTTGACGTATCAATATCGTTTCATGACAGTGTGGACAAATTCAGCTCGTCAGGAAGAATATCCTTCCCCATGAGTCTAGCCTCTCTGCTCAGTATAGACGGAATAGTAGGTTTTGAAAATGATGACTCTTACAAGCTAGCGGAACCTTCTGTTGAGTTCAGCGTTTACGGAATCCCTGTAAAAGTGAGCGTCCCTCTATATTTCTTCTATGATGTGGCTGCGACTCTTGCTGAACTCAAGTTTGAATTTGGTCCTGAACTGAATTTGGAACTTGGCTTTAACTACGATGTTGGGGCAGAAGTTGAATATGAGTACAAAATAATACCGAAGGGAGTTCATAGTTGGGGTCATGCGTCTGGCATATTCAGCCATTCTGAAGGCATCGATCTTGACTATGAATACGACACATGTCCGAGTCTGACAAGCGAGGTTGGGTTCAAGGCCTATCCTGGAGTGACAATCGCATGTGTTCTTCGACCAGAGATGGAGACTCCTTTCGCCCTGCGTGGTAGTCTCGAAAACAACATACTTAACCTTGATCTTCTTGTTGAGGGACATATGCAGATGAAGCTGGATGTGAAGTTCTATGATCATACATGGAAGTTTGGCAAAGTCTTTGAATACACAAAGCAGTTATACGAGAAAGAACTGTAACACGATACCGTCGTTGTATGCTGTTCAATCTAGTATAGGGTTAAGAACAGTCTATAGGAGCAAGCGGTTCATAAGTTCTTAGTGCGTTGTCTTTCTGGATCTTCTTTTGAAAATGTTGCGCGAGTGCGCCCCGGGATTCTAGTACAGAGGTTCTGGGCTGGTTACAGACTTTTTTGTTCACAATGCTTCAAGACGCGCTACGAGAGGTTAAGGCAGGCATCCCACAGGCTTAAACGGCCTGTATCGAATCCTATCGCTATGGTAATCGCTTTGGAAAACAACGTCATAGTAATGGACATTCCTGCAAGAAAGTTTCTTTATAGAAGTACTCTTGGAGGAACCGGGTATAACTCTCTTCAAGGTTCTCGTCACAGAAGGCACGTCATCTCAACGTATACGATTTGACCTAGCCTGAGTAAAATACAGCAGAGTAATCGAAAGGAGCGAACTCGCCGATCTTTGTAATAGCAAACCATGCAATAGGATGACTTCATGTTCACAACGAATATATCAAAATGATGTGTATTAGAGGGTCAATTCGCTTCTTGCGTAAAGAGCAAAAATGCTTTGCTACAAGGCGTTTCGGACCACACTTCCTGTGGAGTTAAGCAACACCAGGAGACTTGCCTGCTTGAGCTCTTCGCATTCTTTCATGTCAAGATTATTGAATTTTCAGTCTCTGCCCACAAATTAGCTTTCATACCAGAGAGTTGAATACATTTCCAGATTTCTACAGAAGAGCTTTGTGAGGAAAGTTCTCCAAAGCTCGAAGGACGGTGAACCGACAACGGGTAACCGATCTTTCGTTCGACTTGCAACGATGTTCTTTTCTGAGGACGGTAACGGCCAACGGATTTTGGCCACCTCTTCGGGCGAACAGCCGTTCGCCCCTACAAAAGAATCCCAGAATCGTCAAACAGTGTTAGCGCACTGCTCAGCGCCTATTTCGACCCGGCCTAGCGGAACAAGCCTTTGCGGAGCAAAGACTGGCCACCGAACGTGACTGGCCTGCATCAGAAAACTGGCACATTCTTGCCTCCTGCGAAGCGGCCTTACTTCCGCTGATGATCTTCGGCGCATTGCGACTTCTCCTAAGGTCCCATTTATCGCGTCCGTCCCTCGTAAGTCCCAAGCCCAGATCCTGAATAGGAGCATTTCAGATGACAATGAGAGGGACTTGCAAAAAGTCATGATGGGTACGACAGCGTTTGCTGATTCTGAAATCACAATAAATCGTCATCTGAACTTGTTTCAGCATCTAGGCCTTGAGAGACGCTGTACGCTGTGAAAACAACGTTGTCCGTCAGCGGTCCACCGTCCTCCGGCCCATAAATCCGTCTTCTGAATGACTGAGCGAAAATAGGGACTGACGATTCTCCACATGTCTGTCTTATTTTTCGCGTCAGACCAGATCCTGAATAGGAGCATTTCAGGATGACCTGAAGGAAAGGCGGCCTGCCCTGAAGCATGTTGTATCATTCCGTAAATTTTCCGCACTGTCATCCACCAGAACCTGCCCCAATGAGCCTGCCCTGAAATGTTCTTGTTCAGGGATCCTGTTTGGGGCTCCTGTTGAGGGCCTTTGCACGGGATCTTGCTCTTCAAAAACCGGTTCTGATAACCCGCTCCTAGTAACCCGTATTTCCTAACGCGCCCTTCTAACCCGAAGCTTTGTTTCCAACGTACAGCCTTCAGCGTTTCTTATCCAAGCGGGTCTTTCCCCGCGAAGCGGGTATTGCGACCTGGCGAAGCCAGCCTTGCGTCCACTGATGCTCCACAGTGCATTGCGTCTTGTAACTCTTATCGGTGAACGGCTGATGACTAACGTTGTTTCATCGCTTGGTTAGAGGCAAGAAGACTTTGAACTTCAAACCTCTATCCTCTACCCTCTCACATCCGTCCCTTAGTCAATCGGTTGACCTGAGAGGGTTTATGCGAAGCAGCATCACTTCCTTGCGCCAGCAAGCCTCGGTTCTTGTAAAAGGCAGCCCTGCGACCAATGTTTTATACCGGTCTCATTTCCGCGGTTGTTTCTTAGGGCATCAGTTGCTGCCGAAGGCAGCATTCAAGCGCGGCAGGATCTTCGCAGTTCTGCCCCACTGTTCCGGCGGGTGTGATAGAATTTCCGTGAGGTGATATTATGCAAGATCTAGAAAGCCTTATGCAAGCATTGCGTGAAAATTTACCCGAACTAAGGGATCTCTTTTCTGTTTCGAAGATAGGGGTTTTTGGTTCGTATGTGAAGGGGAATCAGAACGACGATAGCGACGTAGATATCTACATAGAGTTTGACAAGGTACCTGGTTTGGAATTCATGGAGCTGACAGAACGGCTTGAACGCATCGTACGAAAGAGGGTTGATTTACTAACTCCTTCTGGGCTAAAAAGCATACGAAACGCTCGAATTAGGCAGGATATCGAGCAGTCGATAAGATATGTCTAAGAGAGAAACTACTGAGATCCTTGAGGATATAGTCGAAAGCATAAAACGAATCACAGCGTATGCAGACAATATGTCATATGATGAATTCATGGCTGATTTAAAGACACAGGACGCAGTAATCAGAAACATCGAGATAACAGGAGAAGCAGCAAAACAACTTCCATATAACTTCACACTAGCCCACAGCGATATTCCTTGGAAAGCAATCGCTGGAACAAGAGACCGACTGATTCACGACTACTCAGGTGTCAACTATGACATAGTGTGGGCGGTCATTGTAAATGACTTACCTTCTCTTCGAGAGAGGTTGATTGAAATACTTCAAAGTGAGGAAATTCACACGAATAACAATCTCGATCTTCGCCTGTCCAAGCTTGTTTGTCTCGTCAGAAGCGCAAAAATGATCCAAATCGAATGAGACAGGTTTTCGAAGGCCAAGTTACACGCTCCGTAACAAGTTCTTCGCTGATCGCCTCTAAGAGAGGTCGCGTGTCAGCCAACCAGGACCAAGCATCCGTTCACCTATGAGATCGAGCTAAGATGAGAAGGATCATTTCGAGGGGTTTGCTCCGCTCACGAGAAGGCGAAGGACCGTGATCCCGTAGTGCTCCTGTACGGGATCTCGCCTCTAAGAACCGCTATACGCTTAAGAACGAAGACCCGCTGATCGCTGCTGAAGGCTACGTTGTCCGTCAGCGGTCCACCGTCCTCAGAGAGGATCAAAAACGGATCCCGAAACAAGTTCGGGATGACAATGTGAGAGACAACCGAGAACGAATCGAGATCCTGACCAGGACCATTGTCAGGATGACGAGAAGGAAAACCTCCCCTGAAGTGCTCCTGTTCAGGGTCATCCCCTAGTGGCCACATTGTAATCCCGAAGTGCACTCATGCCGGCATCCCGTTGTGTGCCTAAACGGGATCTCATCTCTTTTACTATGCTCTTATCGGTGAACGGCTGATGACTAACGTTGTTTCATCGCTTGGTTAGAGGCAAGAAGACTTTGAACTTCAAACCTCTATCCTCTACCCTCTCACATCCGTCCCTTAGTCAATCGGTTGACCTGAGAGGCCTCCTGCGAAGCAGCCTCACTTCCAGCGATGATCATCGGCGCATCACTTCCCCGGATGTTTCTCCGGGCATCACTTCCTGCGAAGCAGCATCACTTCTTCAAAGGTTCTTTACCGGCCTTGCGTCCCGGCACGATCTCTGCAGGCAAAGCGTCTAATGTTTTATAAGGGCATCACTTTCTCGCGCCCTTCCGTCTACCCTGAAACAAATCCTTCCAAAAGGTAATATAGTAGAGTATAGTATACTATAATAACGAATATGGTATAATATAAATGACTGTATAGAGGTGTGGCATGGTAGACCTTCAACCTTTTTTTGAAATTCAGGGGAGACTGTTGAGCTCTGTTCCTATTGAGTTCAAGCGTTACGCGTATGCCTCAATAAATTGGGATGAGCCGCTTCTGGGTATCGTTGGAGCGAGGGGCTGTGGTAAGACGACTTTGCTTTTGCAGAGAATCCTTGAGAAAGGAGAAAAAGGTTTCTTATACATCTCCGGAGATAACCCATTAGTCCTAAGAGAGGGAATTCATGACATTGGAGACACATTCTTCAAGCTTGGCGGAAAGACCTTAGTGGTAGATGAAGCTCATAGGCAGCCAGGATGGGCAAATGACATCAAGGCCTTGCATGACTCGCATCCGGGAAAGCAGATCTACTTCACTGGTAGTTCGAGATACTCCGTATTGAAGGGTACAGCGGATCTGTCAAGGCGAGCTGTATTGAACGAGCTCAGGCATCTCTCATTTAGGGAATTCGTAAATCTCGAGAAAGGCGAAAGCTTTCCACCATTGAAACTTAGTGAGCTCCTCGAGGATCACATGGAGTTTTGCAGTAAGCTTCAGAAGCTAGAACCGCTGGAACTGTTCAGTGAGTATTTGAGAATTGGTTCATATCCTTTCCGGCTTTCGTACGAGTCTTACTATGAGAGACTACTTAACACTTTAGATAAATCGATCTATCAGGATGTTGTTGAGGAAGACTCACTGAGAGGCGAGGCTGCAGCAATTATCAAGAAAATCATTGCCTTTGTAGCCACTAGCGTTGTTCCATCGATTTCCCCGGAATCGCTTTGCAAGGAGTTAGGAATAACCAAAGTCACTCTCTACAGCTATCTGGATTCCCTGGAGAGGGCAGGAGTACTAAGAAGAGTTCTTCCATGTGGGAGAGGAGTAAAAGGAATGCGCAGCGGATCGAAGGTCTTTCTCGGCGAGACCAATCTCTATTATGCGCTTGGGCTTTCGCAATGGAATCTTGAGGCAAACATGGGAACAATACGCAAAGCCTTCTTCGTTTCGCAAGTTAGTCATCTGGGGATTTGCGTCCCATCCAGCGGTGACTTTACCCTGAAAGAAAAAAACAAGGAGATAACTTTTGAAGTTGGCGGGTCAGAAAAGGGAAGACGTCAGGTAAAAAATTCTCCAAACGGATTCGTCGTACGTGATGGTATCGAAATCGGGTTTGGAAAGTTTATCCCGCTATTTCTCTTCGGGTTCCTCTATTAGAACAGACATTGGTTTCAGGTTCTGTGCACTCTAGTTCGCCCGTATAGGCCAAGCAAAACTCATTCTTGGCATTTTTTGGTCCGGATCGAGATCCTGACCAAGAGCACTGTCGGGATGACCCTGAACAGAGGCATTTCAGGGCAAGCTCTGTGCGATGACAACCAGCGGTTATTCCGAAACTCACCCATCCAGTCATGCTGAACTCGTTTCAGCATCATGTTCTAAGAACCGCTCTGCGCTAAAGAACAAGAACCCGCTGAACGCTGGGAAGAGCCGTCCTTCAATAGGATGGAAGACCGGATCCCGAAACAAGTTCGGGATGACAATGAGAGGGAGTTCCAAGAACCGCTGCCCGGATAACTTTCTCATTTGCGTTGAAACCCTGAATTAACAACCGGTTCTCTTCACTAGACCCCATACCCTTTAATCGACACCGGGGATCCTACACTCGATACCCTGCTCTTTCCGTCATGCTCGTTTCAGCATCTCGGCAGGGTTTCCGAAAACCTCACATCGCGTCATTCTGAACTTGTTTCAGAATCTCGACGATGCATTCTTGTCGAATGCCAATAACGAGCTTACTTAATAGCGCTTGAGAAAAAGGTCTTCTTTCTTTTTCTTGCAACTTGCATCTTGAAACTTGAAACCGTTCTTTTCGGAGAACGGAGAACCATTCAACGGTGGACCTCGCACCGCGTCAAGATCCTGACCAGGAGCATTGTCAGGATGACGTGAAGCGATGCTTTCTGACTAACCTAGACCGTGACAAGGATGTGATGCGAAATTGGCGTTCTGCACTCATTTTCGAGAACGGTGGGCGGTGATCGAAAAACGGCTCTTCTCGCCGTTCCATTTTTCCGATCGGTTTTGATATGAAGTATGCTATATTATCAGTATACAAATATGTTTACTTGGTGGTGATATCTTGAAGACACAGATCGTGCGAATTTCATCCGAAACTCATTCCAGGCTTAAGGCCATGGCTTCGGCCAGCGGGGAAACAATAGGAGAGATTCTTGCTAAAGCGGTGGATGTCTACAGGCGGAAAATGGTTCTTAACGATGCGAACAGGGCCTTCGCAAGACTAAAAGAAAGGAAAGAACTCTGGAAAGACGAACAGAACGAGAGAGAAGAATGGGAAACGGCGCTTGCTGATGGACTGGAGAAAGATGAATAATCTACCTTCCAGAGGCGAAATCTGGCTGGCGAACCTGAACCCGGTCAGAGGTAGAGAACAGGCCGGTTTTCGACCATGCTTGGTAATTTCTGTTGACCAGTTCAATCACGGGCCGGCGGAACTCGTGATCGTAGTTCCAATTACATCAAAAAACAAATCCATCCCTCTTCACGTTGAGATATCCGGCAAAGAAACCGGTCTTGATCTCACAAGCTACATCAAGAGCGAAGACGTAAGATCCATATCGAGAGAAAGGCTTGAAAAGAGAATCGGCAGAGTCTCGGAAGAAGTAATGTCACAAGTCCTTGATGTCATAAAAATACTACTTGATATAACGTAATAGGGGATTTAGGATACGTCCTGTTAGCCTCCCCGCTCTCACGCTCCTCGATCCTAACCAACGATGGACCGCTCTTTCATGAAGATGGAGTCTCAATTTTCTGGTGGCTCTTGGGATACCCTCGTCCCAGAACCCAAGACCTGCTGCTAATTTTTCTCTCTTTCCGCTCTTTCGTGAAAGAAACCCTTTTATATTTATCTGCAATTTCTCCTCATTCTGGGCCATGACATGCAATGATATAATTTTTGTGAGGTGAGAACTGATGCAGAGCCTTGATGAGATTCTAAGCGTACTGAAAGGTGAAATGCCTTACTTCAGATCGCGCTATCAAATCGAATCGCTGAGAGTTTTTGGTTCTTATGTTCGCGGTGAGCAGAACAAAGAAAGCGATCTAGATCTTCTTGTTCGATTTGAAGAAAATACGAAGCTAACGCTGATTGACTACATAGACCTCAGAAATGAGCTGTCGAACCTCCTTTCAATGAAGATAGATCTCGTTGACGAAAGCACTCTAAAACCTTTAATCGGAGAAAATATTCTAAGAGAGGCCATTGAAATTTGAAGCGCGTATACTCGGACTATCTTAAAGACATAATAACTGAAATCGATCTTATTTTCGATTTCTGTAAGGAAATCAAGAACCCTTCCGAATTTCTGAATGACAAAAAAACTGTCAGGGAACAATCAGAAGCCTCGAAATAATTGGCGAGGTAGTGAAAAAACTACCGAAAGAAATAACCGACAACTACCCGGAAATCCCCTGGAAAAGCATTGCGGCAATGAGAGACATACTGATTCATGAATACTTTGGGGTTAATATGAATCTTGTTTGGAACACGATTCAAAAAGAGTTGCTGCCTTTAAGAAATGCGGCACAAAAGATAATTGACGACTGAAGTACATTCTTCTGTTAACCATGATCGTTCGCCTCTGCCAGTATCTCTTCGTAGACATTGTGAGCCGTGGTGGGTTGTGCACTGTAGGTTAGAGCCGAGAAAGAGCATCGAGAGTTCGCTTCGCGCACGAGAAGACCCGAGCGAAAATAGGGAATGACAGGGTCCATTAGAGCCGCTGAACGCTGTGAAAAACCGTCCTTCGTCGCCCGTCCAAGATCATGGACCCGTCCTTGGATAAGATCAACACCAAGATCCCGAAACAAGTTCGGGATGACAAGGAGAGGGAGTTTCAAAAAGTCATGTCGGGATAACTTCCTCAGTTGCATTGAAACCCTGAATTGATTGCCGGTTCTCTTCACTAGACCCCATACCCTTTAATCGACACCCCGCCCTTCGCGTCATGCTGAACTCGTTTCAGCATCTCGTTCTAAGAACCGCTCTGCGCTAAAGAACAAGAACCCGCTGAACGCTGGGAAGACAAGCTTGTCAGTCAACGGTCCACCGTTCTCCGGCCCAGAAATCCGTCTTCTGAATCACTGAGCGAAAATAGGGACTGACAGGGTCCATTAGAGCCGCTGTGCGCTGATAAGATCAAACCCGGATCCCGAAACGAGTTCGGGATGACAAAGTGAGGAACTTCAAAAAGTCATGTCGGGATAACTTCCTCAGTTGCATTGAAACCTGAATTGATTGCCGGTTCTCTTCACGAGACCCCATATCCTGTAATCGATACCGTGCCCTTCGCGTCATGCTGAACTCGTTTCAGCATCCTTCTCTTCAAAACCCTGATCTGATGACCCGCCCCTAGTTACCCGTATTACCTAACGCGCTCTTCTAACCCGATACTTTGTTTTCCAGTGTACAGCCTTCAGCGTCTCTTATACAAGCGTCTCTTTTTGCCAGGCGGAGCCTGACTGGCCTGCGTCAGCAGACTGGCTGATTTTTTGCCCTAAATCCACTCACTTTGTCATCCCGTAGTGCTCCTGTACGGGATCTCATCTCCCGGGTAGCGGAACTGGCCTTTGCGAAGCAAAGACTGGCCTGCGTCAGCAGACTGGCTCTATTTTGCCTCCTGGCGCGTAAGCGCCAGCATCACTTCCCGACGCAGTCGGCCTCACTTCCCCGGATGATCCTACGGGCATCACTTCCTCGCGCCAGCGAGCCTCACTTCTGCTCTTACGATACCCTCGACCCAAAACCCGAGACCCGCTGCTAATTTCGCTCCCAACGTTCTTACAACGACGGGTCAATACTGCGAGGGGCTGGACAGCTCTTAACACTCCTCTGCCAAAAAAAGTTGTCTACTCGAAAAACCTTAGCGCATCTTGAACTGTAATTCTGTCTTTCAGCCAGAAGCCAGAACGTTTCATCACTGAAAGCAATTTCTCGGCTTCACTCAGGGAATGCACTTTTTTCTCACACCGAGAGCGAGAATATACACACTTCCGTGGAATTCAATCTTGTATTCCCTGCAGTATTTTCTAGCGAGGTTGTCATCGGTAAGAATTGTATCGGCGAGATTTTCGATACTCACAGTGAAGATGCATGATAGTTCTCCCTTTCCCAATCCCGAGAAGCCTAAACTCTTTACTGAATCCGCAAATAACTCTAGATCTTCAACCGTAATTTGTACCACTGGTAAACCTATCTCTAATCCTGAAAACCTTTTGCACTCATGAAACTCATTTGCGACGGGCTCTGGAACAACCGCTTCTTCTTTCAGAATTCTTACGAGAGTATCCATCTTTTCGATTGCAGTGAAATTCGACAGTACCGTGTTGTCCAGAACAAACACTAGTTGTTCTCCTTCATGTTTTCCAGCACATCGTAACCATCAAGCCCTATCTCTTTCATCAGCTCGAGGAATCTGCTGAAGCTGATCCTTTCTTTTTTGAGTGCCCTGAAAGCCGTTGACACATATTTGCTGTTCGACCAGTATTTCTCCTCGCTCGGTTCGTACAGTCTTCTATCCATATTCAACATCTCTGCCAGTTGAAGGGGTTTTTTATCCCATAAAGACTGTGGAATCGCTCTCTGGCCAAAAACCTCCTTCAAGCGTTCAAGAGTGGCTTTGTAACTCATTCTGAACATCTGCGAGATCTCCATGACTTCCACCGCGTCAAACTCGATCCCTCCATTTGTCCGTATTATTGAAGAGACATCATTGGCCGGCATGAGAAACATAGAAGCGAAGCTATCTGCCTCCATTTCCTTGGTAGAAGACTCAACGCCGGGCATTTCGACCAGACTCTCGGTATTGTGTAGATAGATGTGACCTAATTCGTGAGCCACTGTGAAATTTTGCCTACCGATAGATTGTGATGAATTAATGACCAATATCCTCGCTTGAACATTACTAAACAGGGCTCCCGAAATACCACTTTCGCCGAATGGATAATAGAAAAGAAAGTAACCTCTGTCTTCCAGGTTTTTCCTGAGTAAACTCTCGTTGAGACCTAAGCAAAGCCCAAGTTCTTTACGCGCTTTCAATGCAACGGCTTCGATTTCTCTGGGCGTCCTCACTATTCAGCTCTCCCTCAAGGAAAATGATATTCTTCACAATCCTCTCGATCTTTTCAAGTATCTCTCTGCTCTCAACATCCAGATTATCCTTGTCCCTGAAAGAAAGCGAGAACTCTTCCTTTTTCTGGATTCCAAGCAGATCCTCGGGCGAAGCATTGTATAACTTTGCCATTCTAAACAGGAGAACAGGATCAATCTTCTGCTTATCGTTCTCTATCCTGGAAAGCGAAGTCCTATCTAAGCCTAATTTAGAGGCAGCTTCTTCCTGGGAAAGACTACTCCTTTCCCTGAATTCTCTTAAGTGAAGCATTACACCATCTCCTTCATGTGTTATTATATCACATCATGATAATGTTATGTGATGATTACGCACAAACAGAATGGAAGTGCTATCATCCCGTAATGCCCGCGTGAATCCTGCCCTAAGGAGCCTGCCCTGATGTACTCCCAAGCTGTCATCCCGGACCCCGATCCGGGATCCCCTCCTTAGAAAACCGTGATTCTGAGTCAAGCTCAGAATGACATTAAGTGAGTCCGGCATGAAGGGAAGAAAGAAGGACTGTCATCCCGTAGAGCCTGCCACAGTGTCATCCCGTAGAGCGTGCCCTGAAAAGGTCCTGTTCAGGGCCTCTGCACGGGATCTCGGTCCTCAAGACTCTAGAATCGGGTTTTAGTTCTTTTCGGAGAACGGAGAACCGTTGACAGTTGACCTGACAGGCTTCCTGCGCAGCAGCATCACTTCTGAGAAGTATCTTCGCGCATTGCGTCTTTCAATTGATTTTAAAAAAAAATTAACGATCTTGGACCAGGGATGCCGGACCGGTCTTCCTACAAAGAATGGAGTTCCAATCTTCTTCGCGAATGTTTCTCTTAGAACCCGCCATTCTTTATTAACTCTGCAAGCACGCAATCAATGATCGAATATTTCCCGTGCTCTTTATTTATCCAGCTTGATCTCTCAAGTATTCGAAGAGCATCTGCAACTCTCGATTTAGAAGCGGAATCACCGCTGGCTTGAAAGGACCGTAGTATTGCAGTGAAGGTCGTGGCACCGGATGCAATAAACTCTAGTACCTTTCTGTATCTTGGACTCCGCTTCTCAAGCTCTTTGAGCTCACTGATAAAAAGCATCTTGGCTGTCCTGAAGGTTTCAGATAGCGCCTCATCGTGGCTTCTTCTGAGTCGATTAAGACCGTACTGGACAAGATGTCCCACTATCCCGTCAAGAAGGTTCTGCGCTGCAGTTATTTCTTCAACTGGAATTTGCATGTCGCTCTCTGCGAATGCGGCTTTCAAAAACTCTATAGAAATGTCTTTTGAGAAAGGCTTGAGAACTATTTCGTACATATATCTTCCGTGCAACGGACTTTCATAATCGTCCGTTCCAGTGAAATCGTGAATTAGACCAACTTCCGAACCAGTAAGCAGAAACCTAATGTTTTGGAGATTATCGAAAGCCCAGGCAATTAGATTCTGTATGCTCTTGCCGCCTTTGCCCCCATAATACCGAAAGTACTGAGCCTCATCAAAGGCAATAATAAACGGCTTTGGATGATCGTTCAGCTTCTCTAGAAGCGAGCTAAGAGTTATATCATTCCAGTCGAAGGTTACAGAGTTGCCCATAAATGAAACTCCCTTCACCTTGCTCAACAGAGCCTTTATTCTCTCTTTCTTGAGTTTCTTTTCGAGCTCTCCCTGTATAGCATATGAAAGATCCGCCCTGCCCATTGAACCGGAAGAATCCGAGTAGATCCTTCTGACGTCTATCATTATTGAATCTTGCTCCGTTTCTGCAATGGCAACTCGCATTAAGGAAGACTTTCCGACTCTCCTTATACCTGTGATCAGTGTGATCGGATTGTCTCTCAATGATGACAGGAGCTCTTTGAGTTCTTCGCCTCTCGAGAAAAGATCGGCTTCCTTGCTCTTTGGTTTTGGATCGAGCAACATAGTATTGCACCTCCAGTTCTGACCTCAGAACCAGTTCTGATATCAGAACAATTTTAGCATACGCTTTAGGAAAAGGCGAGAAACCTTCAAGAGCCCTAGTGAGTGGACTGTTGCGCGTAGTAAGTTTTGGGTAGGAGCTAATAAATGCATTCGAAGTTGATTGTGAAGAGTTAAAAAGAGCGACTGACAAGTCCTCAAATCAATGTACCCACAAAGAGCCGCCTTTCGCTGGTCGCTGGGAAGACAACGTTGTCCGTCAACGGTGCCCCGTCCTCCGAATAAGCCCATAGATTCCTCAACTAGATAGCTAAGCGAAAGTAGGGGCTGACCGGCTCCTACCGTCTGTCCTGTTTTTCTCGAAGGGCCGTGATCCTGACCAGGAGCATTGTCAGGATGACAATAGGGGGGACTTCTGAAAAATCATGATGGGCACGACAGCGTTTGCTGATTCTGAAAGCGTAATAATTCGTCATTCTGAACTTGTTTCAGAATCTCGACGATGCACTCTTGTTGAATGCCAATAACGAGCTTACTTAATAGCGCTTGAGAAAAAGGTCTTCTTTCTTCTTCTTGCAACTTGCATCTCAAACTTGAAACCGTTCTTTTCGGAGAACGGAGAACCGTTGATGGTTGACCTGACAGGCTTCCTGCGCAGCAGCATCACTTCTTAATTGATCACCGATGCTCTTCGGCGCATTGCATTTTGCAACTCTTGTCGGAGGACGGTGGACCCATGACGGTTGACCTGAGAGGCTTCTTTCTAATCTCGAATTTAGTTTTTCTCCAAGCGAAGCTCCGTCTAAACTCAAGCCGTCTTCTCTCTCTAAGATCCGCTCTTACTGTGCGGCGGGATATGAGGTTTTTGAGTACTCACTTAACGATGCTATAATTCTTTTGAGTAACTGTTTGCAACTTAAATTACACTGATCAGGGCAGAACAACTGAAGAATCAATCATATCTATTGTTATAGACCGCAAGACGAGCGATACCTAGGAGAAAGAACGGAGGTGGAACTTGGAAACCGAAATAATCTTTCTCGTCGAAGAAGATTCCGTTTCTGGATTTTTTGCACGCGCCTTAGGTCATCCCATATTTACTGAAGCTGAGACTCTTGAGGAGCTAAAGAAGAACATCAGGGACGCAATTAGATGTCATTTTGACGAAAGCGAGCTACCGAGGATAATTAGGCTTCATTTCGTTAAGGAAGAGGTAATTGCTCTTTGAAACTCCCTCGAGATATAAGCTCTGAAGAACTTCTGAAAGTTCTCACAAAGCTAGAGTATGAGGTCACACGTCAAAGCGGCAGCCACGTGAGGCTAACTACAAAGCGGAAGGAAGAACATCATAAAACTATTCCTCATCACAGTACGCAGAGCCCGGCACACTAAACGCCATACTTGTGGAAATCGCTGCAGACTTTGAAATGACAAAGAAAGACTTGCTTGAGTTTCTTTTCGATTAGTTGTTCGGTATATTTGAACTGGTCTCTTTGGCTAAATGTGCTGTGCTCTTTGCCAGATTGAGCATCGTACTCGCAACAGGCTCCGCCGATGAGGCTAACAACTGTAATTCATGAAATCTCCTGAAATAAGCAAGTGCTCTATCTTCGAAGCAGTGCAAAGAATAACTAGCTTGTAAGGATCAGGACTCTTCGCGCTTGAATTTCTCTAAGCCTTCTTCAAATGGAGAGCTTCTGGTTTGAATTCCTCGTTTCGTCACAACCTTGAATCTCATCAAATACTTCTAACTCACCAAGAATCTTTTTTGCGCAGGAAAGCTAAGTATCACGCTGATCGCTGTGAAGACAAGGTTGTCAGTCTACGGTCCACCGTTCTCAGAGAGGATCAAGACCAAGATCCCGAAACAAGTTCGGGATGACAATGTGAGAGACTTCCAAAAAGTCATGATGGGCACGACAGCGTTTGCTGATTCTGAAAGCGTAATAATTCGTCATTCTGAACTTGTTTCAGAATCTCGACGATGCACTCTTGTTGAATGCCAATAACGAGCTTACTTAATAGCGCTTGAGAAAAAGGTCTTCTTTCTTCTTCTTGCAACTTGCATCTGAAACTTGAAACCGTTCTTTTCGGAGAACGGAGAACCATTCAACGGTGGACCTCGCAACGCGTCAAGATCCTGACCAGGAGCATTGTCAGGATGACGCCAAGGTTGCAGTAGCATAACGGAAGGGGAGACTATCCTAGCCCGAAGACATGTTGTTTCATCTCATCGTGCCGCCACACTGTCATCCCGTAGTGCTCCTGTACGGGATCTTGCACTTTGAAACCGCTGTACGCTTAAGAACCAAGACCCGCTGAATGTTGGGCAGAAGGACCGTTGAAGGAGAACCAGAAAGAGCTTCGTGACAAAATCGACCTTCGCTCGATTCTCCAATCGAAAAACTCATTCGATGTGTCATAGAATACAAGTAAAATACTATTGTTGATATGACAAATGATATAATATTCTCTGGGAGGGGATCGATATGCTAGACGGGAAAGCTTTAGGCGGAAGGTTGAAGGAACTACGAATGAAGAACTCAATAACCCAGAGTCAACTGGCAGATTATCTCGGGGTAGATCAGAGTTACATCTCGAAATTCGAAAGCGGTCAGCGACAGATAAGTGTGCTTTCTCTGGAAAAACTTGCCCATCTTTTTGGTCTGCCTGTCGAATCGTTACTGGAAGGGGAGTTCTATCTAGAGCAGATTCCGTTTGCAATGAGAGCTAAACAATTGGAATCTGAGGACCTGGAATCAATTGCTGTCATAAACCGAATTGCTTTGAACCTTAGAGATATGCAGAGAATGGCGGAGGTCCACACGGACAATGCTTGATGATATTCAGATAAATGCAAACGCTCTTCGGATGAGAAGGCAACTTGGCGAAGATGTTTTCTCTCCAATAGACATCTTCGCTGTTCTTGGTAGCATACATGACTTGACTCTTGTCTATTACCCTTTAGGCAAAAGAATCAGCGGTATGTGTTTAAGAGATAGAGACAACAAGATAATTGCAGTAAACTCAGAGCAAACATACGGCAGACAGCGCTTCACTGCGGCCCACGAACTTTGCCACATCTACTTCCATAAAGAACTCCACAGAGTCGTCTGTCCAGGAGCATTTGATGAAAAAGACGCGGTTGAAATCGAAGCCAACAAATTCGCGTCGTATTTTCTGGCCCCGTATGAATCACTTAGAGAATTTGTTGAACGTCGAATTCAGAAAAAAGCAGAAACAACGCTGGAAGACGTGGTACAGGTTGAACAATATTACGGCCTAAGCAGGCATGCAACACTAATTCGACTTATCAGCGAAGGATATTTGACGAAAGCAAAGGCAGCTAAAATGCAAACTGGAGTTATAAAGTCAGCTCAAGAACAGGGTTATGATGTATCCCTGTACAGACCCTCTTCTGGGGAGAAGAAAGCCACAACATTCGGCAAGTATGTGAAACTTGCCGAAACACTGAGGGAAAGAGAAGTGATCTCCGAAGGGCTATATGAACAATACCTTATTGAAGCTTTCAGGTCAGATATCGTATACGGAACCGAAGAAGACGAAGAGAGATATGATTGAGCCAATATTCTTTGACACCGACTGTATTTCTTCATTCTTGTGGGTCGATAGGATAGACATATTGATAAACCTTTACCCAAAGAGAATAGTTCTTTCAGAACAAGTACTAGACGAGCTTTCAAATCCAAGCATAAGTCATCTCTCAAGCAAAGTTAATCAGCTGCTGTCTCAAGATGAAATTAGAAAGGCTGAAATGCTTGTCGGTACAGAAGAATTCAAACTTTACTACATGCTGACAAAAAACCCGAAGTGTGGACAGAAACGTATAGGAAAAGGCGAGGCTTCAGCAATAGCACTAGCAAAGGTAAGCAAAGGAATGTTAGCAAGCAACAACTTGAAGGACATTCAGTACTATATTTAGCTGTTTCATCTCAGAAACCTAACGACTCCGATTATTCTTCATGCTGCGTTACTCAAAGGTCTAGTAGACGAATCTGAAGGAAATACCATTTGGAGCCAAATGATCAAGAAACGACGAAAACTTCCCACCCTAACATTCACCGATTACCTCAACACACTTTAGATACCGCTGAACGCTTAAGAACGAAGACCGGCTCTGCGCTAAAGAACGAAGACCCGCTGATCGCTGCTGAAGGCTACGATGTCCGTCAGCGGTCCACCGTCCTCAGAGAGGATCAAACCCGGATCCCGAAACAAGTTCGGGATGACAATGAGAGGGAGTTCCTGAAGTTGCCACCTGGGTAACTGTCTCAGCATTATTACGTGAAAATGCCTAGACGGTGAGTCCTTCTCTTCTCGACACCCCATACCCTACACTCGATACCCTGCTCTTTCCGTCATGCTCGTTTCAGCATCATGTTCTAAGAGCCGCTGTACGCTTAAGAACGAAAACCCGCTGTGCGCTGATAAGATCAAAAGCGGATCCCGAACTAAATTCGGGATGACAATGTGAGAGACATCCGAGAACAAATCGAGATCCTGGCCAGAAGCATTCCACGATGACAGGCAAGGCCGTCATCCCGTAGTGCTCCTGTACGGGATCTCATCTCTTTTACTATGCTCTTATCGGTGAACGGCTGATGACTAACGTTGTTTCATCGCTTGGTTAGAGGCAAAAAGACTTTGAACTTCAAACCTCTATCCTCTACCCTCTCACATCCGTCCCTTAGTCAATTGGCTGACCTGACAGGCTTCCTCGCGCCAGCGAGCGTCACTTCTTCAAAGGTTCTTCGTCGCCTTGTATCCGAAGATGATTTACGGCGCATCTTGTCAAATGGCATATAGTAGCCTCACCTGGCGTCAAATAGCACCCGGTTGTACCAACGTGCGTTAATATGATATTATTAAAGCACGTTAGTACAGAAGGTGAAACGATGGATGATTTTGAAAAGATCAAACAAATCGCTGCCGAAAACAATGGTTTTGTTGAAACCTGTGATGTTGTAGCAGAGGGAATTAGAAAGGAAAAGCTAAGACGGCTTCTTGAGTTGGGACAGCTTGAGAAGGTCTCGCGGGGAGTATACGTCTTATCAGAAAGAATAATAGATGAGTACAAGATTCTCCAGATGAGGTGCAAATCCTGTGTCTTCTCTCACACAACATCCCTCTATCTACTCGGTCTCTCAGACCGGGCACCATCCAAATACCACATTACTGTTCCTCAGGGATCAAACGTAACGCTTCTTTCGAAAGAGCGCAGTGATCTGGTCTTCCATTACGTGAAACGGTCGCTTTTTAACCTGGGATTGGCCAGTGTTGAATCGCCTTTTGGAAACACTTTAAGGTCTTACGATTCCGAAAGAACCATCTGCGATCTGCTAAAGGAGAAAGATGAGTTTGATATTCAGATCGTCTCGAATGCCTTGAGATCTTACTTCATGGGCACGCATGATATTGCGAAACTATCGAAATACTCACGCATTTTGGGAGTTGAAGATCCCTTGCACACTTATACGGAGGTTCTGCTGTGATAAACTCGGAAAAGCTGAAAAACGAGATTCGTAAAATCTCCGCAGAGAAAGACTTGAAGGCGGGAGAGATTCTTCACATGTTCATGTTCGAAAGATTTATTGAGCGACTGGCTAGGTCCTCATACAAAGAGTTCTTCATATTGAAAGGTGGGCTTCTAATCGCATCTATTGTAGGTATCGGGCAGAGAACGACAATAGATATGGACACCACGGTGAAGAACATTGCAATGAATGAAGATACGCTGAAAAAGATAGTGAGCGAAATAGCCGAAATGGCTCTAGATGACGGGGTAAGTTTTCAGTTCGAGCAAATAGCGCCTATACGCAAGGAAGACGAATACAACAACTTCCGTGTTTCCTTGGAAGCTAGATTGGGTCAAATCAGAATTCCAATGAGAATTGACATGACAACTGGAGATGCGATAACTCCCGGAGAAATCGACTACCAGTATCGCTCGATCTTCGGAGAAGAGGTAATCGTCATAAAAGCATATACATTGGAAACGATACTCGCCGAGAAATACGAAACTATCTTGAGAAGAAGTGTCTTGAGTTCTCGTCCTAGAGACCTGTACGACGTTCACACGCTTTTCAGACTGAAGAAAGACCAAATCTCCACCCCCACACTAAAGAAAGCAATTGAAAACACCGCACGTAGACGAGGATCATCCAGTATACTCGCTCATTACGAAAGCGTTGTCTACGAACTCATGGACTCTAAGTACCAGAAAAGACTCTGGGAAAAGTATCAAAATGAAAACAGCTATGCCAAAGGTATTCAGTTCAACGATGTGGTTGAAACAGTGAAGATAATCGGTGACCTTCTCAAAACCTCTGATAGTCTGGATTTTCATTGAGTTCTAGCGGAACGTTCTTTCGATCCTGAGTGCAAGATCCTGATCACGAGCTTCGTCAGAATGACAGTATGTAACGCCTTCTGAATAACCTAGGCCGTCATGACATAGTGTTTCCTGCACGGGATCTCGCAATTAGAAAGCACTATGCGGTTAAAAACAAGGCCTCGCTAGCCGCTGGGAAGAGACGTCCGCCGTCAGCCGTGCAAAACCAAGGAGCCGTTCACCGTTGAAGAGCGAAACCTAGATCCCGAAACAAGTTCGGGATGACAGTGTGTGGCACCTCCTGAAGGCACTACCTGGATAACTGACTCAGCATTATTACGTGAAAATGCCTAGACGGTGAGTTCTTCTCTTCTCGACACCCCAGACCCTACACTCGATACCCTGCCCTTCGCGTCATGCTGAACTTGTTTCAGCATCTCGATAATCCTAAAAGCCGCCTTACGCTTAAAATCAAGGATCCGCTGAACGCTTGGGAGACGGATCTTTGGACGGTGGACCGCTGACTGTTAACGTGAGAGGTTTCAATCGAAGCACCATCACTTCTACAAAGGTTCTCCGCGCCGTTTGTAGTTAGTCTTTCTGCTATAATACAATCAGTTGCTCACAAGGGGGTGAGCTAGTTGGAAGGTGCCATAAAAAGACTCACACTCACCAATTTCACGGCATTTCGAAAACTTGATCTGGAATGCTCGCCTGGAATTAACATCTTCATTGGATCCAACGCAACAGGCAAAACGCATATCTTGAAGTGCATTTATGCGGGTTGTGATATTACACGTACCAAAGAGGATTTTGCAAGCAAACTTCTGAAAGTCTTCCTGCCTTATGGGATGAAGCTTGGTAGGCTGGTGAGAAGGCAGCAGAGAAGCAGCCGCGCATCAATTGTTCTGGAAAACATGAAAGAGAACAAGATTGAGCTTTCCTTTTCTAACCACGTCAAAATCTCTTCGTCGGCTAATGTGAAGGGGCAGGAAAAGTGGTTAAAGACGCCCATTGAATGTGCGTACATCCCGGTGAAAGAGATGCTTGCGCACGCACCCGGTTTTAGATCACTGTATAACAGTAGAGAGATTCATTTCGAAGAAATCTATCATGATATTATCGACAGAGCTTACAAGCCTATTTTGCGAGGGCGCGTCGATCAAGATCGACAGCAGATTCTGACTTTGCTTCAGGACTGTATGGATGGAAGAGTGACGGTGAAGGACGAGGAGTTCTTCCTGAAGAACACACAAGGAAACCTAGAGTTCTCTCTGCTTGCTGAAGGCTTGAGAAAGTTAGCGCTTCTGTGGCTCTTAATCCAGAACGGTACTTTGCTCGAAGGCTCCATCCTCTTCTGGGATGAACCAGAGAGCAACTTGAATCCAGAAATGATAGCTTCAGTTGTGGGAATTCTGCTGAGACTCCAAAGACTAGGAGTTCAAATATTCCTCGCTACCCATGACTATGTAGTACTGAAACAGTTCGATCTTCAAGCCGAAGAGGAAGACAGGATCAGATACCACTCCTTGAAGAGAAAAGAGACTAAAGAGATAGTTTGCGAGAGTGAAGATAGTTACGAGAACTTGGGTTCGAATTCAATATTGGCTACATATGAGAAGATGTATCACGAACAGATTATGAAGACAATGGGTGCTCATGTTGACTCGATTCCTTGAAGGCGGTTTTGAACTGGATTTCGGAGCAGTTCAAGTAGAAAAACTGGATCGTCAGGGGCGATCTCTGCCTATCGGTATGTCATTCGTTGATTTCGTAGTCTACGAAGAATCAAGGACGATTCTCATCGAGGTTAAAGACCCTTCCCAGAGAGGAGCGACGCCCAAAGAGAGACAGGAGTTTCTCAGACAGATTCAGCAAAACACACTTATAAACGACAGGTTGGTCCCAAAAGGAAGAGATTCCTATACCTATCTTCATCTTATGAACCAAATTCGGGGAAGATTGCTGTATATAGTCATTCTCGGAATGGAGGAATATGATAAAAGTTTTGATTCTGCTCTCATACTAAGCTTTCAGGATCGTCTAAGGCAGAGATTGAACAAAGAAACAGAAGTCCCGTGGAAAATTAAGTACATTGATGACGTGCTTGTTCTGACAGTAGAAACATGGAATGAAGTCTTCCCAAACTATAAGCTAAGTAGGCCGGGAAATAAGCCTACATAAGAAGTATTTGGCTACTAGAGACTACTGAGCACAGTCGTAGACTAGAAGATTCGGCTTTTGCTGGCCGCTGTGAGCGAAATAGCGAAAAACCGGATCCTTGGGTCTGACCTTTTTTCGAACCAGTGATCCTCGGAGCCTGCCCGAAAAAACCTGTTCAGCGTCTCTGGACGGGATCACGCACTTAGAAACCGCTATACGCTTAAGAAGGAAAACCCGCTGAACGCCGTAAGCGAAAATAGGGACTGACAGGCTTCTATGGTCTGTCCCATTTTCGCGAGAGAAAGAGACCCTGGCCTGAAGCACGAGGATGACGTAAAGGCAGAGCCTCCTGTCCAGAAAACGTGTTTTATCAACCCGCAAAGTCACCACACTGTCATCCCAAGGGGTCTGTCTCGATATCCACTCACTTTGTCATCCCCTAGAGCCTGCCCTGAAAGCCGGCGCAAAATGCTTCTGCTTAGGGCTTCCGTTTGGGGTCTTGTTCAGGGACATGCCGTAGTGTTTTTTATACGGGATCTCGCGTAAAAGATCCGCTTAACGCTGAAGAACGAAAACCCGCTGTGCGCTGCTGAAGGCTACGATGTCCGTCAGCGGTCCACCGTCCTCAGAGAGGATCAAACCCGGATCCCGAAACAAGTTCGGGATGACAGTGAGAGGGAGCTCCTGAAGTTGCCACCTCGGTAACTGTCTCAGCATTATTACCTGAAGATACAAAAACGGTGAAATGCTTTTCTTCTCGACACCGGGGATCCTACACTCGATACCCTGCCCTTCGCGTCATGCTGAACTTGTTTCAGCATCCTTCTCTTCAAAACCCTGATCTGATGACCCGCCCCTAGTTACCCGTATTACCTAACGCGCTCTTCTAACCCGATACTTTGTTTTCCAGCGTACAGCCTTCAGCGTCTCTTATACAAGCGTCTCTTTTTGCCAGGCGGAGCCTGACTGGCCTGCGTCAGCAGACTGGCTCTATTTTGCCTCCTGGCGCGTAAGCGCCAGCATCACTTCCCGACGCAGTCGGCCTCACTTCCCCGGATGATCCTACGGGCATCACTTCCTCGCGCCAGCGAGCCTCACTTCTGCTCTTGCGATACCCCAGACCCTACACTCGATACCCTGCTCTTTCCGTCATGCTCGTTTCAGCATCCCGGCAGGCTTTCCGAAAACATCGCATCCAGTCATTCTGAACTTGTTTCAGAATCTCGATAATCCTAAAAGCCGCCTTACGCTTAAAATCAAGAATCCGCTGGACGCTTGTTCTACTCTTATGACTTGCAACTTGCTTCTGCAACTACTCTTCTTGGATCGTTGATGTTGAACCAGCAAGAGCTTCCTGCAAAATGAGTCGCTTGAGCGCGAGAAGGTTTTTCGGAGCAGAAGATTGCTCATACTGATAATCTCCAATTTTCTTGGCCAAGTCGAGATCCATTTCTTCAGGGGATGCGTACTTTTCATTGACAAGATATCCCCTGAGCATTCTGAAAATCTTCTTTCCTGAGAACTCAGCCTTCCAAGTACCGCTCTAGAGATAACCCTTACTCATTTCAATGCTTTTATCGATCAGCTCTCTGATCTTCTCTCTGTCTATGAGAGTGTGAACTCTGCTCTCGATTTCCCTGAACCACTTCTGATTCTCAATAAACTCAAGAACCGCCCTTCTAGATCTAATGTTAAGCCCCGGGAACGACGGGAAGTCAGCTACCAAATGGCCTCTAATTGTTGATATCGTCCTGCAGCAAGAGAACCACCAGAGAAGTTGTTTGGCAAATCTGAGCGCTCTTTTGCAAATTACATCTGTGTTTCTCTTGTGGGAGAAGTCACCTGACACATGACTCAAAGAGTTCCAATCAAGGAGATAGTTCTCTATTTCAAATACCGGTAAGATAAAGACTGCTTCATTAGACAATACTTGGGTCCACCTATCACAATTGCTCGTTCCAAAATCACGATCGATAACGCCAAATACATTTTTAAAGCCTGCAGTCCTAAGATCATGAGTAACAGCTCTAACAGATTCTCTTCCATAAGCAACAAGGATACTGAAGTACTTGTCATCTGGTTGCCAGATCCGTATTAATTATTCCTTCGTTAGAACGTCCTTGACAAGAAGAATAACAGGTGCGGTCAACAACAATGACTCGAGTTCAGTTGAAACAGTTCTCACTTCAAATAATCCTTCCCTTTCAGTTTAATTCTTGGATCGTCCGGCGGTAACAATGTGAAGCGCTGATAGCTCAGCACCGAATCAAGAACCTCTTTGGAATGAGTGGCACAAATAATCTGGGTATTTGGCAGGAGCTTTCTCAACACCCTTAACACCACACGATGCCAGGTCGAATGAAGATGTAATTCCGGCTCATCAATGAACAGAAACTGCGGATTCGTTTTTCTTGTCGCAAACCAGCCTATCATAGTCAATACTTCGATCTCACCTGAACTGAGAGCGTCCACAGGAATCAGCTGGCTGGTAGGGATATCCCTTATGAATAGATCGAAGCCTTCATCTATCGATTCGCTGATTGGCCTTACTTCGAAACAGCTGTCGCTTCCCGGATAGAATTGCCTCCAACTGTCATTTATCAGTTTAAAGACCTCGGGTTCAATCTCCGGAAAGATTTGCTGAGATTCAAAAGCCCTTCTTGCTCTCAAGTTTATAAGATGCTGCTTAATCAACCAGAGGCGATTCTGCTCAGTTTCTTTTGGACGTTTTCCCTTCTTTCCCGCAGTGATTGGAAGACTGCCGATCAACTTGGGCTCACGCCACGAAGAAAAATACTCAACACCAATACCCTGAAGAGCGCGAGATATCTGTTTTTCTCTACTCTTTGAAGAAGCGACAATCTCTTCACCTGAGTTCATCTGCAGACAAATCTCGAAATTCGTCGCTCCTGATCTGACGTCATTATCGGGTCTATCCCCAATTAGATCACTTCTCCCAAGAGAGATAAGGCAGGCTTCTAAAACACTCGTTTTTCCAGAGCCATTAGGGCCAGCAAAAACAGCTAAATCAAGAACATTTCCAGATGGATGAACAAGATCAACCTCAAGTTCTTCAATCCCTCGGAAATCTCTTATATGGATTTTCTTTATCTTCATCTAAACCGCCTCACGCTATCTGCCATCTCATAAATTATATAACAAATGCTACGTGAGGTAGAACACTAGTAGCTTTTACTGATCATCGTCAACATCAATCGAGAAAGAACATTTCTTGAGACACTCGCTGCGGCTCACGAGAGGACGAGAGCAAAAATAGGGACTGACCGGGTCGATTAGAGCCGCTGAACGCTTAAAAACGAAGACCCGCTGTGCGCTGATAAGATCAAAACCGGATCCCGAACTAAATTCGGGATGACAATGTGAGAGACATCCGAGAACGAATCGAGATCCTGACCAGGAGCATTGTCAGGATGACGTTAAGGGAGTGACACTGTTATCAAGCGACTGTCCCCGTGCCGTCATCCCGTAGTGCTCCTGTACGGGATCTAATCTCTTTTACTATGCTCTTATCGGTGGACGGTCGACCCATAACGGTTGACCTGAAAGGCTTCCTGCGCAGCAGCATCACTTCCCGACGGAGTCGGCCTCACTTCCCCGGATGTTCTTCCGGGCATCACTTCCTCGCGCCAGCGAGCCTCACTTCTTGTAAAAGGCAGCCTTGCGTCTGATATTTCTCGGTAGAATCACATCCGGTGATATTCATAGAAATTGCTACCTGCTCCAGTCTGTGCGTATTAGCGGGCGTTAATACTTTCACAGACGGGACAAAGACATGTGTAGTACTCGGTAACATTCTCATAAAACTCGTATGCTGTTGATCCTGAGAGAGTCAAGTTGCATTCGCCAGCCTTCTGAAGATAGTCAGAAAGTTTTCTTTTATGATCCATGAATGCTGAAAAGACTAGGTATTCATCATCAATAAGCTCATCCCTAAGACATGCTTCTAACATCAGTAGCGAAGCAAGAAGAAACCATGGAGAACTAATCGGCTGAATTTCAAATTCAAAAAGCCTGGCGAAGTCTCTTTCGACTGAAAACAGTCTCTGTCTTGCAGACCTTTTCTCTACCAAAACACCGGCCTTAGCCAGCTTCTCTAGTTCCAGAAGTACCGCCTTCTGATTGAGAAAGCGATAGGTTGCTATTTGATTTGAATTTGCGCTTCCCCTGGTCAGTAAATGGAATATCACGTCTGCTCTGGTAGTAGATCCGAAGATCAGTCTCAGTCGAATAAGCAAGTTCGCCATGTCTCTTGCGTTGGGCTCAGTGATATACTTGCTGGAAGTAGTGGCAGCCTGGACTTCATAAACATTATCAGGTAGTTCAATATGATCGGCCACAGCCTTCCGAAGTCTTTTCAAGCGAGAATGATTAATATATTGGAGGTTCACTTTGCTCCAGTCCAGAGAGATCCTTTCTAGACGCTTTTCGTATTTACAGAAATAACTGGAAAAGGCAATGGCGCTCTCCGGATCAGTAAAACACTTCACCCTTTGCTCAGCTCTCGACCATGCACCAAGATTCACCCACTGACTCCACAGCATCCCAACGGCATTATCTACAATAAATGTCTTAAAGCTCTTTGGATGCATCATCAAAACCAAGCCTCCGCAAAAGATCAATCATGATTCCTCTAAAAGCCGGTGAGACATCATGAGTCATTGTCCATTAAGCTGCCTCTACAATCTCTTTTTCCATTGGTTCTAACTTCATCAGATCATCTACGTGATACCCGCCACGGTCAGCTGAAGCGTACAACTTAAAGTGAATCTGATCAATTCGCGAAATATAATAGACAGAAAGAGAGCTTCCAATTTGAACCTTAGTTAGTCGTTCTGAAAATCCTTCAGGCAAACCGAGTTCTACGAGTGATGCCGGCCCGTCGTTTATCCAGTCTTTGGGAAGGCCCAGATCCCTGGCCACTTTTCCGGCAGCGTCTATAAGCCAAGCCGGGAATTCGGCCCTGCTGACAACAATCTGATCCTCGACTTCCTCCGCGAAACCAACTACATCTATATCAGCAGTTGTTCTCTGGACTAAACCAAGTGCGTTCAATGCCGTACCGCCACAAACAACAAGACCGACTTTCTTACCAATCCTATTCAACTGAGAATTCAAAGCCTTCAAAGCAACTTCGACATCTGAAAAGCTCATATTTCTCTTCATGCACTTAGTATATCACATACAATACTCTAGTAACTCGCATACTAGTGCAATTGAAAATAGTGTTTGCTATTCCTCAAGGATCGGCACTATAGTTTCGCAAGGGCGGGTCCGTGCTCCGAAGGACCAAGGACGGTTCTTCACGCCTTTGTCGGAGCAGTCCAGAATTTGACGGACTTGTCGGCCAGGTCGGAGTGATAAAATCTCTGTGCAGGCACTGTCTTCCAGTAATCCTCTTATACGGGATCTCGTTCCTTGAGACTCTAGAAGGAGCTTTTAGTTCTTATCGGAGGACGGTGGACCGACAACGGGTAACCGATCTTTTGTTCAACTTGCAACGATGTTCTTTTCTGAGGACGGTACCGGCCAACAGATTTTGGCCCCCTCTTCGGGCGAACAGCCGTTCGCCCCTACAAAAAGAATCGCATAATCGTCTGACATTGTCATCCCGTAATGATCCTGTACGGGATCTTGCACTTAGAAACCGCTGGACGCTTAAGAACAAGAACCCGCTGATCGCTGTGAAGACAACGTTGTCCGTCAACGGTCTATCGTTCTCCGTATATTTTTTTAGCCCGGCGTAGCCGGAACTGGCCTCGCCGAAGGCGAGACTGGCCACCGAAGGTGACTGGTCTGCTTCAGCAGACTGGCTGATTTTTGCCCTAAATCTCGCCACTTTGTCATCCCGTAGAGCCTGCCCCAAAGTGATCCTGTTCAGGGTCTCTGCACGGGATCTGGAACTTAAGATCCTCTTTACGTTCAAGAGAGAAAAACCCGCTGAACGCTGTAAGCGAAAATAGGGACTGACCGGGTCCATTAGAGCCGCTGGCCGCTAAAGAACGAAGACCCGCTGTGCGCTGATAAGATCAAACCCGGATCCCGAAACAAGTTCGGGATGACAATGAGAGGGAGCTCCTGAAGTTGCCACCTCGGTAACTGTCTCAGCATTATTACGTGAAGATACCAAGACGGTGAAATGCTTTTCTTCTCAACACCCCAGACCCTACACTCGTTACCCTGCTCTTTCCGTCATGCTCGTTTCAGCATCCCGGCAGGCTTTCCGAAAACATCCCATCCAGTCATTCTGAACTTGTTTCAGAATCTAGGTCTTGAGAGCTGCTCTACGCTAAAGAGCAAGGCCCCGCTGAACGCTGTAAGCGAAAATAGGGACTTACCGGCTCCTTGGGTCCCTTTTACTCGTAAAGGAGCATCAAAGAGAATCACTTAGATATTGGGCTGGCGTCTTGCAATTTACGTTCCCACTCTGCACACTTTTAAGACAAAGTTAATCACCAGTTATAAGTAAGGCGTTTTGCGCTGCCGTTAATGAAATGAAATGATTGTCCGGAAAATCAGTGCTGTAAGTAACCAGCTTATAGTCATCTGCAATCTCTACGATCGTTATAAAATAGTCTATGAAATTGGAAAGGTGTTCTAATTCAGTGTGTCTGTACTTTTCCTTTTCTTTCAGTTTCTTTATGAAACCTCGTAACTCCTGCACAAATACCGCGGTTCGATTACCCCCTGGTCTAGTGCCTTAAGAACGGCCTTGCTAGAAGTTCTGGAACCGAGAGCCGCCGAAATCACAACGTTCGTATCAATAACGACCTTCATCTTTCATCTCTTTTCTCAACTCGTCTAGAACTTGTAGCCCCTCTTCTTCACTGAGCCCGATCTTTTTCGCTTCCTCTTGTGCCTTTGAAAGATAGTATTTCATTAAGTCTTCCTTAGAGACTGGTGATATCTTCATCACCGGAACCCCACGCCTAAGAATCAAAAGCTCTTCTTTTCTGTCAACAATCTCACTGAACCTGTTTCGAACATCTCTAACATTAACCGTCTTCATTTCAATCACCTCAATATTATTGTATCACTGAGGTGCTTAATAATGATACATATGTATCACATAAGTTTTTGATCATGCCACGCTCTGATTAACCTGCTGAGCGGCGGGAGGTCGGATCATAGAAACCGCTGCACGATGCAAGCGAAAATAGGGGCTGACAGGGTCCATTAGAGCCGCTGGACGCTTAAGAACGAAGACCCGCTGATCGGTGCTGAAGGCTACGATGTCCGTCAGCGGTCCACCGTCCTCAGAGAGGATCAAAACCGGGATCCCGAAACAAGTTCGGGATGACAATAGGGGGGACTTCTAAGAAATCATGACGGCTTGAGGGTGTTAGTTATTCCGAAAACCTCGCATCGCGTCATGCTGAACTAGTTTCAGCATCTCGTTCTAAGAGCCGCTGTACGCTTAAGATCAAAGACCCGCTGATCGCTGTGAAGACAACGTTGTCCGTCAGCGGTCCTCCGTCCTCAGAGAGGATCAAAACCGGATCCCGAAACAAGTTCGGGATGACAATAGGGGGGACTTCCAAAAACCGCTGCCCGGATAACTTTCTCAGTTACATTGAACCCCTGAATTAATAACAGGTTCTCTTCATTAGACCCCATACCCTTTAATCGACACCCCGCCCTTCACGTCATGAACTTGTTTCAGCATCTCGGCAGGCTTTTCGAAAATATCACATCCAGTCATTCTGAACTCGTTTCAGAATCTCGATGATGCTCTCTTGTTGAATGCCAAAAACGAGCTTACTTAATAGTGCTTGAGAAAAAGGGCTTCTTTCTTCTTACAACTTGCATCATGAAACTTGAAACCGTTCTTTTCGGAGAACGGAGAACCGTTGACGCTTGACCCGACACGCTTCCTGCGCAGCAGCATCACTTCTTGCTCCTAAGGTACTTCGTCATTGCAACAATCTTATGTGAAAGATCCTCGATTCTCTTCTGGATAGAGGAAAAATCTTCCTCAGTAAGGTATCCAATCTCACGCGCAATATAGAGCTGAGTCATCAATTCGTAGAGGGACCCTCTGGCAACGCTCAGGAAGTTAATGAAGTCCTTTGCAGATGAACGACCTTTGCCTTCTGCGATATTAGAAGGTACAGAAACCGCAGCTCTTCTTATTTGGTCAGTTAGACTATAGACCTCTTTCTTAGGAAACTTCTCTGTGAGAATATAAACATCCTTTGCAAGCTGAACACCCAGCTTCCAGATATTAAGCCTTTCGATCTCCATAATCTGTCCTCCTTAAAATGAACTGAGGTTAATATATCATCAGAAAATTCTCCATTCAAGTGCTTTCTGTAGTCATTTTCTTTTGTTTCAGCTTCCTGGCGCGCAAGCGACAGCATCACTTCCCGACAAAGTCGGCCTCACTTCCCCGGATGTTCTTCCGGGCATCACTTCCTCGCGCAAGCGAGCCTCACTTCTTGCTCCTAAGGTACTTCGTCATAGCAACAATCTTATGTGAAAGATCCTCGATTCTTTTTTGAAAAGTGGAAAAGTCTTCCTCTGTCAGGTATCCAATCTCCCGCGCAATATAGAGCTGTGTTATTAATTCATAGAGTGACCCTCTGGCAACGCTCAGGAAGTTAATGAAGTCCTTTGCTGATGAACGACCTTTCCCTTCTGCAATATTAGAGGGTACAGAAACCGCGGCTCTTCTTATTTGGTCGGTTAGACTATAGACCTCTTTCTTAGGAAACTTCTCTGTAAGAATACAAACATCCTTTGCAAGCTCAACAGCGAGATTCCAGATATTAAGCCTTTCGATCTCCATGATCTATCCTCCTCAAAATGAACTGAGGATAATATATCATCAGAAAATTCTCCATTCAAGTACTTTCTTGCAGTCATTTTGTTTGTTCTTCAGCTTCCTGGCGCGTAAGCGCCAGCATCACTTCCCGACGGAGTCGGCATCACTTCCCCGGATGCTCTTCCGGGCATCACTTCCTCGCGCTAGCGAGCATCACTTCTTCAAAGGTTCTTTTCCGGCATTGCGTCCACCGACGTTCCTCGGTGCTAATATGTAACGCTTCTAATGTCAAGTTTGTTTCGCGACCAACATTTGATATAATTCGTTTGGTCAGGTAAGAAAACGTTTGATCCATTGTTCTTATAAGCAATCGTGGGGTGAAAGGGTTATGAAACTGATTCCTTCAAGAAGATCGGATTTGAAGAACTTAAAGCTTGGACTTCTGGTTCTTACATTAGGTATGCTGGTAGCATCCGCTTACGCAACTTACTGTGTCCTAACAAAAGGCGAAATTCTGCAATCAAATCCCAAACTCTGGATAGTTGTTGTCGGAGTATACATCTTCACAGCGTTAAGTGCGCTGTATTACTTGGTACTTGAGATTTCTTACCGCAAACGGCGCCGCACCGACTGGTAACAAAGAGTTGTTGGTGCTTAGTCGTTGTTGGTTCTTCGTAGGAACCAAGAACTTGAACTTTTTCGGAGGACGGCAAGTCGGTGTCGTTTAAAGTGCTCTTTCAAGCCTTCAGTGTGCAGGGGATCTTTGATGGCCCGACGAAGTCGGAACTGGCCTTTGCGAAGCAGAGACTGGCTTCTCTCCCAATTGTTCCACCCAAAACTTGACATTCTCAACTACTTCTCTTTTTTCACATCGCCGATACCTAATTCATGTGTGAGCGTAACTCACATTGCGATTAAAACAGAGTCTGTTGTTCCTTTGGTTTCTTGTCACACCGCTACCCCAGACTCCCCATCTCGGTTCTGAATGAAAGTTTACAAATCTTCTTCTCCCTAAATCTTGACTCGATTGCGTATAATCACTATAATTGATTGTCGTGACCTATAAAGAGATGTAACTGGCTCCTCTCAGATTCGATTTGGGACAATATTCAGATTATGAAGTGTTAACAAAAGTAAGTCGATACTAAAAGCTCCCAAAGTTAACATTAAGGTCCCGTAAGATGTATCAGAGTTTGCACTGAAATTCCTTTCTTCGGTAGTGAATCAAGTGATTAACGTAGTAGACTCAGGAGGGGAGAAGGTATGCTAATATGCTAAGAAGAATAGCGAGCTTGAAGTACCTTATCGCCACGTTTCTCTTCGTGACCCTCTTCTTTATACAATCGTTCACTCTTAGATGGACTCCCGGATATGCGTTTCAAGCTCTAATTCTCAATGTAGCCATAATGCTCGGAATATATGCCTTCAGAGGCTTCGACAACTCAACGACTTACTATCTAAACTCATGTATCGTCTCATATATTTCCGGCACCGTTCTCGGTGTTCTCTTTGCTCTCATCCCGATAGTATTCTTCACCCCGCGCCTCCCGAGACTCACATTCTTCGTAACGGCTGCCGTTTCTGCGTTTGTATTTCCCTTCGTCTCATGCGTGCTTATGAGATACACCATAAGACATCTTCCTCCGAGAAGATATCTCGTCTTAGGCAGAGAAGAAGAACTCGGCCCGATACTTGAAGAAGTAAAGAAGGCCTCGATGGGAAAGATCGAAATCTACTCCTACATGAACCCATCGGCAACGACTCTCGCAGAGGCAATGTCTTTTGAAGAAGTAAAGCCCTTCGATGCAATACTCATAGGTGATCCAAAGTTGGCTAACACAGTGGATGAAATTCTTGAAAATGCAAGAATGAACAACGTCGGTGTGGAATACCTACCGTCTATCGTAGAGAAGACCCTGTTTAGAATTCCACTTTCTGTACTCGATGTATTCAAAGAGTACTACGAAGTAATGTTTTCGGAATCAAGGTACTCTAGAAGAGTTCGTGTAATCGATCTAATTCTGTCTTGTGCACTCTTCATTTTGGCGCTCCCCTTTTCAGTATTTTCTGCTCTCCTCATACTGTTCACGGATGGGAGACCTATTATCTACAAGCAGCATAGAATTGCGATGGGTGGAAAGAGATTCAACGCCTACAAATTCAGAACTATGGAAGAACACGTTGAGCAAAACGGAGCTCTTATAACCGCCCACATAACGAAGAGCGGGCGAATACTACGAAAGACTCGACTGAACGAGTTACCTCAGTTACTCAATGTCATCAAGGGAGATATAAGTCTAGTGGGTCCGAGACCTGACCTTCCAGTCTTTTATGATCAGTGGAGTAAAGAGATAAGGTTTTACAGGAGTCGTTTTCTCGTGCCATCAGGAGTTACCGGGCATGCTCAAGTCCTTTACAAATATGCAGATACAAAAGAAGAATACGAGAAAAGACTCGAGTACGATCTTTATTATGTTAAGAACTACGATTTCACGCTTTACTTTGCTACACTTTTAAGGACGCTTGAAGTCCTTGTCTTTCGAAGGGGAGGAAAATAGTGAGGGAGATTCTAGTATCCAACGTAGAAAAATGGCTGACGCCTCATCTGGAAAGAGTATTTGATATCAAATACACAGAGCAGCTGAAGCATTCGAATTACTCTTCATTCGATCCAGAGATCCCATATATCATAGGGTTTGAATACATCGGAGAGTTCACAGATGTTGGAGCGCTTGGTGATGTCCTTCATCTGGCGGCACAATCTGGAAAGCTGAAGACCATCATCTTCCTCTCTTCATACGGAGTATATGCGCCTAAGAAGAGCAGCTTCAAAGAGTCGGATATTGTCTGCCCCAAGAACTTCGTTGGAACAAGGGCCGCTATTCTCGAGGATATTCTCGTCTATCTTGCAAATCGTTACTCCCTTGATCTAACGATTCTCAGACTCTTCAATCCCTATGGTCCTTACCAGCTTTCTCCATATGTGGTTCCAACTGTTCTAGAGAAGATCGCCTGCTCCGGCACGGTAAATATCGGTGACTCGGAGAAAGTCCGTGATTTCTTCTACATCTCCGATCTCATAGATTTGCTTACACTTCTAATTGAGAAGAATCCTAAGGGAATAGACATCTGGAACGTAGGCTCGGGTATCCCAATATCAATCAGCAGCCTAATTACTAAAGCCCAGGAAATAACGGGAGGAGAATGCGACGTCTTGTTCGACGCCACAAAGCTCCGTGAAGAATACGACTACGACTACGCAGTAGCAGATATTACCAAGATAAAGAAAGAACTCGGCTGGGAACCAAAGGTAAGCCTCGAAGAAGGACTTGCTCTTACATACCAGTGGATACTTGGTAGGAGTGGAAAGTAATGTTCAAGTACGGCTTCATTATGGCTGGCGGACAGGGCAAGCGACTGAGACCACTAACCGCAGCTATTCCAAAGCCCCTCTTGCCGGTAGGAGACAAGCCGATAATCCAGCTGATAATCGAACACATGAAAGATTTTGGAATAGTACACATCTTTGTTTCAGTGAACTACAAAAAAGAAATAGTAAAGAGCTTTCTCCGCGATGGTTCGAGATACGGAGTAAACATCACATATATCGAAGAGCTCGAGCGTACAGGAACGGCAGGCTCTCTTGCTCTCCTCCCGGATGATTTCGATGACAAAATCATCGTCTCAAATGGGGACTTGATTTGCGATGTAGATTATTCTGTTATTAATGACCTCCTGAGAGAGTACGATCTTGTTCTAACAGGGATCGAGAGAAGCGTTCCCGTTGACTTTGGCGTGCTAAAGATGAACGGGTCCCCCGAGCTAGTAGACTGGGAAGAGAAGCCAAAGCTTAAGTACATAATAAACGGTGGAATCTACGGCATCTCGCAAAAAGTGATAACCTATATAAGAGAGAACATACCAAAGCATCAGTATATAGATATGCCATCTCTTTGGAGAAAGATGAAAGATAACGGAATGAAACTGGCAGTTCACGTGCACACTGGAAGCTGGCACGATGTAGGAAGAATGGAAGACTATATGGCACTGACAGGAAACGGAGAGGGGATAGACCATTGATGATCTCAGATAATATTGGCAAAGATTTGCCAACATTCGAAAGAAAGGATATTCCAATTGTATGCATTCAAGGTCTAGGCTTTGTAGGTGCAGCAATGGCTGTTGCGGTATCAAGTGCAGTTGATAGTAACGGAGATCCAAAATACAATGTCATTGGCCTGGATCTACCAAATGAAAGAGGAAAAAAGATAGTTGATGGAATTAACTCGGGTGTTTTTCCCTTCGAATCGACTGACAAGAAGCTTCTTGATCATTTTAAGAATAGTGTATCCAGAAAGAACCTCTTTGCAACTACCAATCCTGAAGCAATATCGCTCGCTTCAATAATAATAGTAGATATAAATCTTGATCTCAGCTGGAAAAATAGCAGTCCTGATGTTGATCTTAACGGTTTTATAAGAGGTATTCGAACAATAGCTGAAAATGTATCTGTGAATTCGCTAGTTATAGTAGAAACAACTGTACCTCCGGGAACATGCGAAAAAGTAGTTGTGCCTGAAATAGCTAGAATCCTTGAAAAACGAGGCCTTCCTAATGATTCGATTTTAGTAGCGCACTCTTATGAAAGAGTTATGCCAGGCTCCGATTACCTGGATTCGATTATAAACTATTGGAGAGTCTATTCTGGTCATACAAAAGAAGCAGCTGACAGATGCATGAATTTTCTGTCAGATTTTATAAACACTGAGAAATTCCCTCTAACTAGACTATCTTCAACCACTGCTTCTGAGACAGCAAAGGTTCTAGAAAACAGCTATAGAGCAGTCAATATTGCGTTTATGGAGGAGTGGGGGCGGTTTGCCGAAGAGATTGGAATAAATATGTTTGAAATCGTTGATGCAATTAGAAAAAGGCCAACTCATTCGAACATTAGACAACCCGGTTTCGGTGTCGGAGGGTATTGCCTCACAAAAGATCCGCTGTTTGCTAAAGTTGCTGCTGAAAAACTGTTTGGAAAGAAGATAGACTTCCAATTCAGCGAAAGAGCAGTTGATATAAACAATCGGATGCCTCTTGCCGTTATAACAAGGCTTGAGAACTTTTTCGGAAATAATCTTTCCGGAAAGAAGGTCTTGCTTCTTGGCGTTAGTTATAGGCAGGATGTTGGCGACACTCGCAACACTCCGTCCGAAGTACTTCTTAGGGAGCTAAATAGAAGATGTGTCGAAGTGACATGTCACGACCCCCTGGTGGAATACTGGCAAGAAATGGACACGGAAGTCAGGCACGATATGCCTGATCTTGAAGATTTCGATATCGCTATTCTGGCAGTTCCTCATAGTGAGTACAGGAATGTGGATTTTACCAAATTGCCGAGCGGGAAAAACTTTGCTATTCTTGATGCCAACAACGTACTTACGGATGAACAGGTTGAACAGATAAAAGCAATTGGAAACGAACTACTATTTATAGGGAGGGGAAACTGACTTGACTAAGATACTGATTACCGGCGGTGCCGGTTTTATTGGTTATCACTTGGCATGCGAGTTATCGTCCAATTCAAGTAATGAAGTGCATATAGTAGATAACTTCTCAAGAGCAGTCAAAGATAAGAATCTACAGAGTTTACTTGAAAAGCCTAATGTAAAAGCTTTTGAGATCGATCTCATTGATAGAAACGGGATAACTACTCTAGAAAACGATTACGACTATGTTTATCACCTTGCAGCTGTTATTGGTGTTAAACACGTCCTGAATAGACCAAGTGATGTTCTTAGGAACAATGTTACCCTCCTCATGAATATGCTAGATTTCGCCCGTCAATGCAGAAATCTCAAACGTTTTCTGTTTGCGTCAACGAGCGAAGTCTATGCGGGAACTTTGAGATACTTCTCGCTTCCAATACCGACTTCAGAAGATACACCTTTAGCCGTTAATGCACTTGAAGAACCTCGAACCAGCTACATGTTATCCAAAATATACGGCGAGGCTTTGTGTCACCACTCTGGAGTTCCTTATACAATATTCAGACCGCACAATTTCTACGGTCCAAGAATGGGAATGTCTCATGTGATACCCGAACTCGCTAAGAAAGCTTACGACACTGCTGATGGCGGCTCGATAGAAGTGTTCTCTGTCAATCACAAGAGAACGTTTTGCTATGTAGAAGATGCTGTCAAATCGCTTGTGCTCATTGCCGAGAATCCAGAATGTGAAGGTCTTGTCTTCAACATAGGTAATCAAGAACCGGAAATATCAATAGGTCAACTTGCCGAAGAAGTTATCAAAGCACTACGAAAGAACCTGAACATTGAAGCCAAAAATCCCACATCTGGCTCTCCGAGCAGACGTTGCCCAGATATAAGTCGAATAGTAGAAGCAACCGGATATAGACCCACAGTTGGTCTGACTGAAGGCGTCACTAAAACAGTTAATTGGTATATAGATAACATATTTATGGGTAGCGACATTAGTGCAAACTAGGAGCGCTGGGAGAAGTGGCTAAGTATGATAAGAGATGAAAGATGGTTATGATTCTTACCGGTTCTGAGGGAATGGTTGGAGGCAGATTGCAGGAAGCATTACAAGTCAGAGGCTTCGAGCTAGTCTGTACTGACTTCGATCTCGCAGAGACGGAGTATCCCGACCTGAAACTTGATGAAGAATACATCGTAATACACGTTGCAGGCGAAAAAACCAACAACCCGGCTGCATTGTCCAGAAACAACGTGCTTGCAACAGACTTAGTGATAGATAATCTTTGCAGGCAAGAGCTATGCAAAGGACTGATATACTTCTCCAGCATCGCGGTCTTTGGCATACAAGACGAAGTAATAACCGAAGAAAGCGAAAAGAAACCGGACAACTTCTACGGCTTTTCAAAGCTGATCTGTGAAGACCTGATTCAAGCCAAACTGAAAAACAAGACAACAGTGATAGTAAGACCGACCAACATCATAGCTCCAAATACAAACACACTCGTAGGCCAGATAGTCCACTCGATTCTAAACGGAGAAACCTTCGAAGCCTGGGAATCGAGCCTTGTAAGCAAGCGCGACTACATCTGGATAGACGATGTCGTAGATGGAGTTGTAAAACTCACCGAAATGATGCAGGCAGATAGCCTGAGCGGCAATACCGAGATCAATTTCTGCATGGGCAAATCATATAGCCTCAAAGAAATAATAGACACGGCAGAGAAAATAACAGGAAAAGAACTCAGACTGATAATAACAGACTCGAAGGCTTTCAGGGGAAGAGACGTATTCGTCAAGTCAGATAACCTTAAGCTCGTTTCTCTCCCTAGATTTCGGAGCCTAAACGAGTCTTTGAAATTGGTGACGGAGACAGATGTCAAATAGGCGTGAAGTCACAGTTGTGTCGCAGATGTTCTATCCCGATACTATTTCGACAGCTAGAGTTATGACAGATATCGCAGAAGGCATTGCTGATGAATTTGATGTCAAAGTTGTGTGTCAAAACAGATCATATGTTGATCCATCAAGATTCCTTGAGGATAACGAATTGCCAGGAACCTCCGTAAAGATTGATCGAATTAAGGTTCCAGGGCTTGACAAAAACAAAATGCTTTCTAGGATAATACTGACGGCAATTGTCTCAAGAAACATTAGGAATAAACTAAAAGAAACCAACTCTGATGTGTATTTATCAGTCTCAAATCCTCCAAGCCTTCCTGTATTAGTCGGCAGACACGCAAGAAAAGCATCATCGAAGTTTATCTATCTAGTCCACGACCTGTATCCAGATGTGTTGGCAAAGCTCGGATATATTTCTGAGAGTAGCAAGGTTTTCAAATATATGAAGCGCGCCACTGAGGAGGCTTTGGAACTAGCAGACAGTGTAGTAGTCCTAGGTAGAGATGTAAAAGAATATCTGAATAATAAGTATGGGATAAGTAATGATAAGATCAAGATTATCCCTAATTGGATTCCAAACCCATCCGAGTCACTCAGGAAAATTGAACCATTCAATAGAGATTCATCTTTCAGACTAGTATATGCAGGAAATCTCGGGGAAACAGCAGAAATAGAGCTCCTCATACAAGCTGTGAGAAAATTTGATGGTGTTGATTTTGAACTATACATTATAGGCGGCGGCAAATTCAAGAATTACTATGAAAAGCTCACTAATCAATTAGGTATTAAGAACGTGACTTTCACTGGCTATCTTGAAGATATGCAGTATGAGGAACATCTATCTAGAGCAGACGGATTCTTTGTATCTCTAAAGAAAGACCTTTATGGGATATCTGTTCCAAGCAAAACATATCACTATCTGAAATATAGAAAACCAATTCTTGGACTTCTTCCAGAGAATTCAGAGATCGCACTCTTAATAGAAGAAACGAATTCCGGAATTGTGTGCAGCGATTATAACGTAGACGCTTTGGCTGATTCAATAAAAAGCATTATAGAATACGAAGCAGTAGGCGATACGGATATTGTTGTTAATCCATTTTCTAGAGAGAGAGCAATTGCCAGCTTTAAGAGTATATTATGATGAAAACAGGGATGTGAGGATTTTGAAGCATCGCGCCTTAATCACGGGAATCACGGGCCAGGACGGTTCTTATCTTGCAGAGCTTTTACTAGATAAGGGTTATGAAGTTCACGGAATAATCAGAAGATCCAGTAGTTTCAATACGAAGAGAATAGACCATCTGTACAAGGATCCTCACGAAAGAGATGTGAATCTCTTTCTTCACTATGGAGACCTTACGGATTCAACAAATCTGATCAGACTTATTCAAGAGATACAGCCAGACGAGATTTACAATCTCGCTGCCCAGAGTCATGTCAAGGTCTCTTTTGAGACGGCTGAATATACTGCTAACTCGGATGGACTGGGTACACTCCGTTTACTCGAAGCGATCCACTTTCTCGGACTTGAAAAGAAAACGAAGTTCTATCAGGCATCTACGAGTGAACTATATGGAAAGGTTCAGGAGATTCCTCAGAGAGAAACGACTCCATTCTATCCAAGAAGTCCATATGCAGCTGCCAAACTATACGCTTACTGGATAACAGTTAACTACAGAGAAGCTTATGGAATCTTTGGGAGCAATGGCATCCTCTTTAATCATGAATCACCAAGAAGAGGAGAGACATTCGTTACCAGAAAGATCACAAGGGCAGCTTCAAGAATATCACATGGCCTTCAAGACAGGCTATATCTTGGAAACATGGACGCGAAGAGAGACTGGGGGTATGCTCCGGATTACGTCAAGGCAATGTGGCTGATGCTCCAGCAAGAAGAACCGGATGACTTTGTTATAGCCACTGGAGAAACCCATACTGTAAGAGAATTCGTCGAGCTGTCTTTTAAGGAAGCGGGAATAGATATTCAGTGGAGAGGAACTGGCGTTGAAGAAAAGGGAATCGACTCAAAGACGGCAAAGATAGTAGTTGAAGTAGATCCTGATTACTTTAGACCGACAGAAGTAGAGTTACTCCTTGGAGACCCAACCAAGGCAAGAGAAAAGCTCGGCTGGCAACCTGAAGTCAAATTCAAAGAACTCGTTGAGATAATGATGAAAGCTGATCTCGAAGCCGCAAAGTATGAGAAGTATAAGAGGCAGTATAACAACGGTGATTAGTGGATAGTGATTGGTGATTAGAGAGGAGCAAAACTAAACTCTGGGAACAAGGGAAAGACAAACATGTGAGATAGTACGGGGGTAATAAAGAGAAATGGTGTTGAGTTATCGTGATTTAAGAGTTTGGCAAGAAAGTATGGATTTCGTTACCGATGTGTATAAAGCAACTGAAACATTTCCGAAGAACGAAGTATTTGGAATATCTGCGCAGCTTAGAAGAGCCGTTGTTTCAATACCCTCGAACATAGCTGAGGGTTCTGCAAGAAAAGGCCGGAGAGAATTGATCAACTTCTTGCATATTGCAAAAGGATCTCTGGCAGAGTCAACTACTCAGCTAGAAATTGCGAAGAGACTGGGCTTTCTTTCCGAAGAGAGTTTTGAGAAGTTGATCGAAAAAGGGGAAACGATTGCAAAGATGATAAACTCGTTAATAAGAAGTCTGAACCGAAAGGAGGAGTAACATTGTCAGACAATGAGAAAGAAACCAATATCCAATCACCAGCCACCAAACACCAGTCACAATCCACGGGCCTCACAACCGATTCCAAGATCTACGTCGCCGGTCACAATGGGCTTGTTGGCTCGGCCATTATGAGGAAGCTAGAGTCTGAGGGTTATAAGAACATAGTCACCAGAACGTTCGAAGAGCTTGATCTGACAGATCAAAAAGCGACACGCGAGTTCTTCGAGAAGGAGCGACCTGAATATGTCTTTCTCGCCGCAGCAAAGGTTGGAGGAATACAGGCAAACAGTACATTTCCTGCCGACTTTATATACATAAACCTCATGATCGAATGTAATGTCATAAAGGCCTCTCATGAATTCGGAGTAAAAAAGCTTCTGTTCCTCGGAAGCTCTTGTATATATCCGAAGATGGCACTTCAGCCGATAAAAGAAGAATATCTTCTTTCCGGATATCTCGAAGAGACAAATGAACCTTATGCACTTGCAAAGATCTCCGGCATGAAGATGTGCCAGTACTTCAATAAGCAATACGGGACTAACTTCATAAGCGTTATGCCTACGAATCTATATGGACCGAATGATAACTTCGATCCGAACACAAGCCATGTTTTGCCTGCGCTGATTCGAAAGTTCCACGAAGCAAAGGTAAACAATGCTCCTTATGTTGAAATATGGGGAACGGGTACGCCAAGGAGAGAATTCCTGTTTGTGGATGATCTGGCAGACGCCTGTCTCTTTCTTATGAAAAACTACTCGGGAAATGACTTCTTCAACGTAGGAACAGGAGAAGACGTAACAATAAGAGAACTTGCAGAACTTATAGAAGAAGTAGTAGGTTACAAGGGTGAGCTGAAGTTTGATACTTCCAAACCAGACGGAACACCAAGGAAGCTTCTTGATGTGACCAGGATTCATAAGGCTGGATGGAGACACAGAACTGAACTAAAAGGTGGACTTGAGAGCACTTACGGGTGGTTTGCCTCTGGTAAGAGGCCTGCTTGAGATTAGTTTTGCCGAAACCATACTCTAAAGTTGGGAGCTGGAAATATTGAGATCAAGACAAAGAATCCTTTTCATAACATCCGTGTGGCCCTTTCCTCCCACAGATGGTGGGAAGATAGCTACGATGAATATATTACAGGAACTTGCAAAGGATTTCGAAATCAGCTTCTTCAGTTTCGAAAAACCAGAGACTCCTTTCCCTGAGCTAAAGGCAGATATATATACTCTAAAAAGAAAACCATGGCCCGTAGCAATCATTGAAAGCGTTGCCTCGTGCAAACCTGCTTCCGTGATGCGGTATTCCTCTCCTAAAGTGTTCCGAGAAGTAGTGTCCAGGATCAAAGAATATGAACTAGTATTTGTCGACCATATTGGAGTCTTTCATAATCTTGATAGAATTCCACCAGCTGCTTTGGCTGGTATTCCGTTGATCATTTTCGAGCACAATTTGGAATATAGAGTGTGGGAACATTTCGGTGTTTCTTCCGGAAACCCACTAAAGAAGCTGTTTGGGTATTGGCAATCAAAATTGATGGAAAGATTCGAAAATCGAGCGATGCAAAAAGCAAATCTAATATATATGATTTCACAGAAGGAAAAGGAAATTGTTGAGAAGCAGCTGAGAATACCTGAAGAAAAGCTTTCAGTGCTGCCGATAACGATTCCACGTAAAAAGAACAGCCAGAACGAAGCTGCTTTGGGTGAAAGAAAAGAGAACACAATCTTATTCACAGGGAGTTTTTCTTGGTATCCAAATATCGTTGGTCTGAAATGGTTTTTGACTAATTGTTGGAAGTATATACTTGAAAAGAAACCTTCTGCAAAGCTAATTCTCGCAGGGAACGACAAAAATGAAGACGCAGCCAAATTGTCGAGGAGTTTCCGTAACGTTGTTGCAACAGGTTTTGTAGAAGATATTTCAGATTACTTTAATGGTGCGTCAGTCTTTGTATTACCTATGCAAGTTGGTGCTGGAATAAAAATCAAGTTCCTTGAAGCACTTTCATACGGATTGCCTGTTGTAACTACCAGTAAGGGGATTGAAGGTATAGAAGGAGTAGTTGACGGCACTCACTGTATTGTTGAAGATAATCCTCAGGCCTTTTCAGAAGAAGTCTTGCACCTCCTGAACAACTCAGAACTTGCAGCAAAGCTGTCCACGCACGCTCTTGGATTTCTAGAGAATAGATGGAGAATGTTTTCCGAGGAAGTCGACCGTATTAAGATAATGGCGAGGAAAAGTAATTGGAGTGAAGAGTATCGAAACAGTTATGAGTAGTAGATCAAAGATCGAGAGTACAGCTCTGTTCATTAGTGCTTTCTCGGTAATATGGTATCAACAAAGCATCGTTGGGCGCTTTTCGTTTACCATATTAGGTTTTGTGGTGGTTTGCGTAATCTTTATGATCAGATTAGCTAAGAGAAGAGCTACTATTTCGAAATTCACACTTGGGATATGCCTGCTGCCACTGCTTTCTGCAATGCTAAGTATTGTTCCTGCGCTTGGAGAACCCGGGTATTTCATAGCTGATATTGTTGGTACTTTAGTCTACTACTTAGTATTCTGGATTTCAGTATTAGCAATTGCTTCTCTGTTTAAAGTCGAAGAACTTCGTGATGCTCTACTTAGAGGTATAACTTTCGCCGGCGTTTTTGCTGCATGCTTTGGACTAATCCAGCTTGTTCAGTGGATTAGTAACACACACGTAATGTATCTCTTTCCCACTAATCCAACATTTCAAGGAATGGGAGTTCTTTCATTGCTGAAAAGGGATTACCTGAGAATTACTGGGCCACTCGCTGAACCAAGTGAGTTTGCAATCTTTCTTACTTTGGTTTTGTTCACAGAAGTTGAATCAGATCGAAAGAACTCTCTGAGAATTGCTCTTTATGTATCATGTATCCTGTTTAGTCTTAGTCTAGCCGGCTATTTAGCGTTGCTTGTTGGTGGACTTTCGCTCATTGTGAGGCAAATGCGGAAGCGGGGATCTAATCCTAAAAAGGTTCAAAAAGGTGCCAGAAGGTTACTCTTAGTGGCCATTGTGTTCGTACTTATTCTAGTTGTTTTCTTTATTGTTTCGGAAGAGCTCAGGGAAAGATTCTCTTTGCTAACTCAGGTTCTTGGTAGGAGAATCAATCTTCTTAATGATTCATCAGTTAGGTACAGGCAATCTTCGATAGCTGAGGGCTTTAGGCTGTGGAGAGACGGAAATGTGTTTCGACTTTTTTTTCGGGTATGGCTCTGGGAACTACAGTCTCTTTGGAGCTATTGATACTTCGTCAAAGAGTATGATTACAAAAAACTTGATGGAAGAAGGGATAATTGGTCTGACGCTAAACCTTACTTTCTGGCTAGTATTACTGAGAAAGGTCTTACATAACATAATGATCTTTGTCTCTGTTCTCAGTATTTGCTTTGTAAGTTGGGCGACAAACGATGTGTTCGTAATTGTTACCTTCTACTTGTTTATGGGCATTCTAATTGGATCAGTCGCTTTTATGGACAATGCAAAAGCTCCATTTGGGTAACAATGGTCACTTATCTGATTCAGTGACCTTAAGAACTTCGAGATCAATTGCAGACAAAGACGTTTAGTTCGGAACATTTAGTAGTAACGATGACAAGGTGGAAGAAGCAGTTCTTTGTGTGGCTAAGTGTCTAGAGTTAACCAGAACTCGTTATCAAAGCTTCTGGAGGATGACAATGAGAATTAGAAGTAGCACTCGAATGAGGGCTGCAATAATAGTTAATGAATTCCCTTTCGGAGGAGCAGAGCGGCAAGCAATACTGTATGCACAGGAGTTATCTCGTAGGGGATTCAGTGTGTCAATTCTAGCACTTAAGAACAAGGAAAGCATGGATATTGGGTGCGTTAACATTCAAGGTCTAGGTCTTCGAAAAAGCAGAGCAACAAATTTGCTGGGAAAAATTCTAAGCAATCTCAAAATTTATGGGAAGTTAAGGAATGAGTTGAAGGGAAGATACGATGTCGTAATTAGCTTTGCGCAGCTTTACGGAATTGCATTATGCGGCAAGAGTCTCGCAAAGGTACTATCGCTGAGGATATTCCATCCGGAAAGCATAAACTTTTCTAGGGGTATTTTCCTAAAAAGAATTGACCTTGTAACCTGTAATAGCTTACCTCAGTACTCTTTGATGAATGCTAAAGGGTGTCGTGCCATGCTTATTAATAACATCGTTTCAGTCAGCAAAGATTACCAAGGGGCTGCATTATCAACAGGCGGCCAGTTCATACTTGTCTCAAACATCTCTCAAAGAAAAAACATTGAAATGGCCGTTAATGCTTTCATACTCCTCGAGAACAAGAGCATTCATTTGAAGATAATTGGCCGAACTAGTGAAAAATCGTATTCTGCTGAACTCATGAAAATGATTGACAACGCGAATAATGTGGAATACCTAGGCTTTTTGGATAGCGGTGAACTCGAAAGCGTATATTACCAATCAGAAGGGCTGATTCACCCTTCTCGACGCGAAGGCACTTCAAACGCAATTCTTGATGCTATGCGTTACAGAATTCCTGCAATAGTCTCTAGAATACCAGAAAACATCGCTCTTGTTGAGAATGTTCGGGATTTTCTATTCGATCCTGATTCACCCGAAGAACTGGCAGAAAGAGTAACAAGATTGCATAGTAATCTACTAGCTGACCCACATTTCTATGACGAGTACTTGGACCTTCAAGAGAAGAAAATCAAGTTGGTGTATTCGCAAGATAGCATTGAAGAACTTGTGACAGCAATTGAAGAACTAGTCAAACGAAAGAACCTTTGAAATAATGAGGAGGGCAAAATGTCCAAAAGAATCTCAGTAATAGGAACTGGTTACGTAGGTCTAGTGACTGGTACAGGTCTCGCGGACTTTGGAAATAAAGTCATTTGTGTCGACGTAGATAAGGCAAAGATAGATATGCTTAACCATGGCCAGATTCCAATATACGAGCCTGGATTGAAAGAACTAGTGGATAAGAACGTTCGAGAAGGAAGACTGTCATTTACATCTAAGATAGACAGGGCACTCAAAGAAGCGGAAGTTGTTTTCATTGGTGTCGGTACTCCATCAAAAGAGAATGGTGAAGCAGATCTTTCTTACGTTGAAGCAGTTGTTGAATCGATTGGCAAGAATCTGGATGGATACAAAGTGATAGTCACTAAAAGCACAGTACCTGTCGGAACTAATAGATGGATCAAGCAGGCGATAATTGAGGAATCCGGAAAGGATACATTTGATATAGTCTCCAATCCAGAATTTCTTAGAGAAGGCAGCGCTGTTCACGATGTCTTTCATCCAGACAGAGTAGTAATTGGTTATGAAACGGAAAGAGCCAGAGAGATTATCCAGGATATATACAAGGCTCTATACATGATAGAGACTCCCTTTCTCTTCTGTAATCTCGAAACAGCCGAACTGATAAAATACGCAAGTAACGCATTTCTCGCAACTAAGATCACATTCATAAACCAGATTGCCAATCTCTGCGAAGCTGTCGGTGCAGATGTGCACAAAGTAGCCAAGGGAATGGGTATGGATGGAAGGATAAGCCCGAAGTTTCTCCATCCCGGTCCTGGATATGGTAGAAGTTGCTTTCCTAAAGATACAAAGGCACTTGTTGATATTGGAAACAAAAACAATGTGGATATGTCGCTTGTGAAAGAAGTTGTCTCCTCAAACGAAAAGCAGAAAGCACGGATGGTGCTAAAGCTAGAAAGTCTCTTTGAAGGCAAATTAAGAGACAAACAAATAGGAATCCTTGGTCTTGCTTTCAAAGCAGAGACCGATGATATGAGAGAATCACCTTCTATTATAATTATTGAAGAGCTTTTAAATAGAGGAGCCAATATTGTGGGTCATGACCCGCAGGCGATGGAAAATGCGAAGACAATCTTTGGAGATAGCATAGAATATGCAGATAGCGAATACAAAGCAATCAATAACTGTGATGCAATAATGATACTAACAGAATGGAACCAGTATAGAGGGCTGGATCTGGAAATGGTTAAGAGACTCATGAAAGGAAATATCATTCTGGATACAAGGAACCTTATAGATCCAGAGAGAGCGAGAGAACTTGGCTTTCGGTGTGAAGGTGTTGGAAAAAGGATGTTTATGAAGTAATTGTTTGAGCCTTGTTTTGTGCACGGGAGTCTCTACACGTGAGGTGAATTTACATAAGCAAGAGGTGTTAGTTTTGTCAAAGATTGGGAATCGTTCTTCTTCCTGCTCAATGAATAGGTGGAAATCTGATCTACAAATTTCCTTTGGATGGTATTCAGTCGTCGTTATTGCGACTGTGGTTTTCTTTATCTACAAATACTATTTTGACGCAACGGTTTTACCGCTGATTGCTATATCGTTGATCTTGGCTTATGGCCTTATCTTCTCTGTTCCGCCAATGACGATTCTCATGTTTTCAATTGCTTTCAACACAGGGACTTCGATACTCGGAAGCTCGCCAGTAATGATTGTCCTTTCTGTAGTTGCTTTATACGTTTTCTTCACAAGAAGAAAAGGAGTTGCTCTCTATGAAATTGGAATTGCTGATATTTTTCTTCTTTACCTGTTGTTACGTTCTGTACTTGATATAGTTTTCGTCACCAGCTTTTCATTATTTACCTTCACACTATCACTAATATTGCTTGAATATGTAGTAATCCAGACAGAAACAACCAGCGAGATAATCCGTAAGTCCTTCCTAACATACTCAGTTGTACTGTTGTTGTTTGGATTAATGCAGATTATTGACGGGAAAGCTCTCTATCGGTGGTCACCAGGAGGCGTGGTGACTCAGATCACAGGTGTATACGAACCGAACTTCTATGCGTTGTACTTGCTTGTTGCACTAGTTGTTTTTTTGGAATACTATAGGGACTTTCGAATTTCTTCACTACTTGTGATTCTATCTTCTACTTTTATGATATTTCTTACCAGAAGCAACACTGGTCTGATTGCTATGAGTTCAGTATATGTTTCATTAATTGTTACACAAGTTGTCAAAACGATTTCTAAATTAAGCATAAAAGGAGTGCTTGTGCTAACTTTGATTGGTGTTTGTTTTCTTCTATTCTTGTTATTGTTTGGAGAAGAGATGATAATAAAAATCTCAAGTTCAAGATTAATTAGTAGCGCAATTGCTTACCATAGTACGGGAGACTTGAATACATTTCTTTCCAATCGACCTGATTTGTGGTATGACTATCTACACAGCCTGAAAACTAAAGATGTGGGAATCTTGGCAGTTGGGGAGCGGTTCGCTGAACCGATGTATACACGCACTTCCCTTGAAGGGGCTAAGTACAAGTATAGCCATAACACTTGGCTTGACATAATCTCTTGGATCGGATTCATAGGACTTATCTTATATATTATCTTGATAATTAAAGCTATAACAGCTTGTTCCATTGCTTTTGAGAGAGCAAGTTGGTTCGCAATATTTTCTCCTTTTATTTTCACTATGACGCTAAGTATGCTGTCTGAAAGAGTGCTTTGGATAATTCTCTTTTTAATTTTGAAGCGCCTTGCCCAATATAAGAGGAGCGTAAGAGAGGGGATCTGAATGGAAAATACTTGCTTGGTTGACTTTTCAATCATAATTGTGACAAGAAATAGGCCTGATGAATTAAGAAAATGTGTTGATTCAATTACTCGTACTGGGTATTCAAACTTGGAGCTGATTGTTGTTGATAACAACTCTGAAGAGAAATCAAGTTCAAGAAACAAGGTAATTATTGAAAAAGCGAGTATTCTTCACAAAACAATGAAGCATAATTCTGAGAATAGGGGCGTTTCGGGTGGAAGAAATGACGGAATCTCACTTGCCAAAGGTAAGTATCTTTTCTTCATAGATGATGATGCATACATTATTGACAGAGAATTCTTTGCTAAGGCAAAAGCAATATTTGAAACCAGAGAGAAAACAGGAATTGTATCATGTAACATAGTTGATACAGTAAAGTGGATTCTAATAAAGGGAGAGGTATACCGTAACTCGGAAGGAGATCTTAACGCTTTATCGTTTCGAGGCGGAGGACACTTCATAAGAAGGCAGTTGTTTGTTGAAAAGGTAATTCCAGTATATCCAAACTCCCTATTTTATGGTAATGAAGAGTTATATCTATCATACCTAGCATTAGGACAGGGCGTTGAGATTCTTTTTGCGCCTGAACTAATTGTTATTCATAACCCCAGCGAATCAGAAAGGGTTAACACGAAGCAGGCAAGAATCAACAACATTGTTAATAAGGCAGTTGTAAACCTTCTTGTTCTACCAACGAAGTATAGACGACGGATTTTGTTAAACTTCACTTTAAGAATGATCAAATACTTTTCGTTGGATCCCATATCCTTTGTTCGCGCTGTGTTACTTCTGAAGAAACGATCGGTGCACGAGCGCATAGACGATTCAAGTGTGAGAGTTACGAATGACACTGTGAAGTTTTTGTTGAGGTTTGATAGGCACCTGTTCTAGGCAGTTAAGGGGGATTTGATGAGGATGATAGATATCCATGCATTTTACGAGCACAAGGTGAGGGAGTTTGATTCGTTGGTTCTTCTGGCAACCTATCTTAGATCAGAGGGGCTAAGTGTTTCTATTGCTGACTTAAATTACTCAAGGAGAAGCCTAATCTTGAAGAGTAAACCGAGTATTGCGATTTTGCCGTTTCTCTATTCCTTGAATACCGTCCAGAGTTACGGAATCAACTACGAATCTCTTTATGGCTATACACCAACTTACATTAATTTGCACTGGGAGCAATTGGGCTCCGAGAATTCTTCTAATTTTCTTGACCCAACTGATGACTTCGCAAAGAATGCTTTTCATGTCTCATGGTCGAAGGATTTCTCTTCAAGATTAGAAGGAGCTGGTGCGAAAAGAGAACATATTTGGCTAACAGGAAATCCGAGAGCGGATCTTCTTACAGATAAATTCACCGAAACCTATATATCAAAGCGGTCTTTACTGAAAGAGTTGAAAATACCTGAAGTCAAAAGGATCGCTTTGTTCATTATGAGCTTTAATGCTGCTTACTGGAGCAAAGAAAAGATTCAAAACCTAGCAAACGAACATGAATTTCCCAAAGCTGAACAGTTTTCTAGGATAAGCAAGAAAGCACTGAAAGAGACCATTGAAATAGTCAGGAACCTCTCGAAGCCTCTCCATGAAAAGGAAATGTATATTATTCTGAGACCACATCCTGCAACTCCAATCGATTCGATAAAAGAAATGGTTAAAGACTGCAGAAACATAAGAGTTTCGAGAAAATTTCCGCTTAATCAGGTAATCTTCAATAGCGACTTGGTCATGTCCTGGATTTCTACAGGAACGATAGACTCATATGTCTTTGGAAAGCCGACATTGATACTAAGACCTTCGAGCGTACCAAAGGAATTTGACATTCCTTTCCTAAGGGGTTTTCAGTTCGCCAAGACATATCGAGATGTATTAGATAACTTGGACACCCTTGCTTTCAATGCCCAAATACTTGATGAGTTTGCAGAAAGAATATACGGTTTTCTTGACGGCTACAATTGCTTGCGAATAGTGTCAAAGATTGGAGATTTACTAAAGACGGATAGTTTCAAGATGCCTGAGGTGATCTCAAAAAAGCATTTTGCTAACGAAAGCTTAAAGTTTGTTATCAAAGACATTCCTAGGAGTATTCTCAAAAAGTGCCTTCCTAGCTTACTTCCCGGACGGCTTCGAAGTATTTCCGATGATAGCTATTCAAAGAAAGAAGAAGATTTATATGTGGAGAAGTATTCTATTTTAGTAGAGAACATGGTGCAAAGTTGGAAGCTGTACAGTGCTTCCGAAAAGTCTGAAGGATAAAGAAAATGTTTCCATTTGACGCGGATAGAACCCTAGGGCTGTGCATGTAAATGTTGAAGAAAACTGTTAGTTTTCTGAAGAAGAGCGAAACAGCAAAATCTGGTCTTTGGTATTTGATTAGCAATTTCGCGCTTAATGGAATGGCTTTCATAACTGTGCCGATTTTCACTAGATTGCTTTCGGTAGAAGACTATGGTACCGTTTCAGTTTATATGAGCATTGTTGCAGTTATGACAATTGTTAGTGGATTAGATTTGCACATTGGAATAGGCCGGGCAATAATCGATTTCGATAGAGATTACCAAAAGTACTTAAGTTCAGTATTGAGTCTTTCTATTGTCCTTTTTTTGGTAGGCATTCTTCTACTATTTGCCTTCTTGGAAAGAGCAAGCAAATGGTTTGAAATGACTCCCGATCTTCTTCTGTTTGCTTTTGTTACTGGATACGGATCGTTTGTATTTGGCTTTTACCAACACAATCTGATCTTTATGAGGAAGTATAGACAAAAGTCACTTCTTGACTTAATCAAAGCCATTTCGGAAGTAGCCTTGGCAATAATTATGATTCTGCTCATGGTGGAATCAAAGTACTATGGCAGAGTCTATTCTCATGTCGTTATTTCAATGGTTTTCATGGTGATTTGTTTTGTCATGATATTCAGAGGGAGCAAAACAACTGTATGCCCAAAAGCATGGTTATATGCTATTAGAATTGGAATTCCTCTGGTACCACATAGTCTTTCAGGCATAATCTTAGTTCAATTTGACCGCGTAGCTATTAAATCTTTGGTTGGCGCAACTGAAGCTGGGCTTTACAGTTTTGCTTACAACCTTGGAATGATCCCACTAATATTTCTCACTGCTTCAAGCCACGCTTGGGCTCCATGGTCTTACACACAGCTAAGTCATGGAAACTATTCGAGGATAAGGAAAGCAGCTAACCTTTACTCATTTGCCTTCTTACTAATTGTACTAGGAACAATGATGTTGGGTCCAGAAATGGCAATCGCTTTAGCTCCTCAAGAGTATCTTGGAGGAGTGAGACTAATCTCGGTTATCGCACTTGGCTACTTCTTTCAGTTCTCTTACACGATCTACGTAAATTTTGCTTTCTACATGAAAAAGACTTTCGCAATCTCAATCGGGACAATAATGGCTGGAGGGATCAATATAGCTTTGAACCTTCTTATGATACCTGTCTTTGGCTACGAAATAGCCGCATGGACAACTGTAATCTCGTACTTTTGTCTATTCGTTTTCCATTGGTTCAATGTAAGCGTATTATTGAAAGAGAAAACCGTAGAGTTCAGAGCAATGATAGCGCCTGCTATAATTGCTTCAGTAATAGCGTTCCAACAATACATAACGTTAGCGTTTCTCAGACCTTTTTCTTTGATTGAAAGGCTGCTCAGGTTTGGAATTTTGGGTCTAACTTGCCTAGTACTCGTAGCATATATTCTGAAAACCGCAAGAACGATGATGACTTCTAATAAAGATTTGGAAGGTGGATAAGTTGTTTTCTGGGAAACATATTTTGATTATCGGTGGAACCGGGACTGTTGGAAAGACCTTGTTTTACAGTCTACTGATGCAAAACCCACGAGTCATTCGCCTTTTCTCCAGGGACGAACATAAACAGTTCATGATGGAGAACGAGCTAGGAATAATCAAGAGTGCCGACAATGGAAACGAGATACCCAGTACCGCAAATGTTCGTTTTCTAATTGGTGATGTGCGCGATAAAGAGAGAGTAATGAGAGCTATGGAAGGAATAGATGTCGTTTTCAATGTAGCCGCGATGAAACACGTTCCAGCTTGTGAATACAATCCCTTTGAAGCTGTCAAGACGAATGTTTTGGGTGTGCAGAATGTGATCGAAGCTGCTCTGAAGACTGGTGTAGAAACTGTTGTATATACAAGTACAGACAAAGCTGCCTCTCCAACGAACACAATGGGTGCTACTAAACTCCTTGCCGAAAGGTTAATGAGTGCAGCCCAATTCTCAAGGGGAAGCTCTAAGACTAAATTCGTGTCCGTCAGATTCGGCAATATCTTAATGAGTCGTGGTAGCGTACTTCCATTATTTGTCGCACAGGCAAAGAAGAAGTCCCCATTGACTCTTACAGAACCAGATATGACACGCTTTGTTATGAGCAAAGAAAGAGCGGTTGAGCTAATACTGAAAGCTGCTACTGAATCACTTGGCGGAGAGATATTCGTGCTAAAAATGCCCGTTGTCAGGATGGGAGATGTTGCAAAAAGCGTTATGGAGTACTTTGATTACGACTCAATGAGGATAATTGGAAAGAGACCTGGCGAGAAGATGTATGAGGAGTTAATGACGGAAGAAGAGAGTATGAGAGCATTAGAGCTTGAAGATATGTTTGCGGTACTGCCTTTTTTTGGAGAAAGAGAGGATTATGTTAACCACTATGAAGAAAAGGCAAGACCGGCCAAAATAGGTATGTTCTCGTCGGAAAACGAACCTATCCTCAATTATGTTAATGTAAAAGAAATGATATGGGATATACTGGATAGAGAAGGGGTGAAGTAATGAAGGCTCTCGTAACTGGTGGGGCAGGTTTCATAGGACGATGGCTGATAAAGAGATTGCTGGATGAAGGAAATCCTGTATATGCCATCGACGATTTCTCAAATGGAAGAAAAGAGAATATCGAGGAGTTTTTCGAGGAAGACTCATTTCATTTTTCAGAAGGGGATGTAAGGAATGAGCGAACTCTCGAAAAACTTTTTCAAGAGAAATACGATATCGTGTATCATTTGGCTGCAGAGATCAATGTACAGAATTCTATAGATAACCCCTCTCAGACAATCGAAAGAGACATTCTCGGAACTTTCAATATTCTTGAACATTGCAGAAAGCAGAAGACGAGAGTTGTGTTCATGTCAACGTGCATGGTCTATGATCGCAGTTATGACAAATCAGGAATAACTGAAGAGCACCCCACCAAACCCGCATCACCATACGCAGCGGCCAAGCTTAGCGGCGAAGCGCTCACACTTTCATATTTTCATGCCTACGGGTTGCCAACTACTGTTATCAGACCATTCAACACGTATGGTCCTTTCCAGAAAACGAATGGCGAGGGAGGAGTAGTGGCGATATTTGTAAAGCAAGCTCTCAAGAATGAACCTTTGAGAATATATGGGGACGGAACACAGACAAGAGATTTGTTATACGTGGAAGATTGCGTAGATTTTATAATAAGGGCAGGAAACAACGACCTTGCTCTTGGCCAAATAATAAATGCGGGAACGGGAAACGATGTTGCAATTAATAATCTCGCTCTTATGATTGCAGGAACTTCTAAACTAATTAAGCACGTTCCACATATTCACCCGCAAGCAGAAATCATGAAACTCAAGTGCAACTTCAGTAGAGCTAAGGAAATACTTGGCTGGGAGCCAAAATTTTCACTTGAGAAAGGCGTTGAGAAGACGAAAAAATGGATAGAAAGCAATCCAGAACTATAGGGGGCGAATCGTGAACAATATCCCTTACGGCAGACAATGGATAGATGAAGAAGATATATCGGCCGTGGCAGAAGTACTTGGCAGTGATTGGCTGACTCAGGGACCAGACATCGAAGAATTCGAAAAAGCTATTGCGAATTATGTTGGTGCTAAGTATGTTGTTACGTTCAGTTCGGGAACTTCCGCACTACACGGCGCAATGTTTGCAGCCGGAATCGAACCTAGAGATGAGATAATTACCTCTCCAGTAACCTTCGTGGCTACTTCAAATTCTGCGATCTATTTGGGAGCCAGACCGAGATTTGTGGATATTGATCTGAATACTTACTGCATCGATACTTCAAGAATCGAGGAAGCGATTACTGAGAACACTAAAGTGATTGCCCCGGTCGATCTTGCCGGTTATCCGGTGGATATTGAAAGTGTTATGGAGATTGCTCGAAGGCATAACTTAGTCGTTGTTGAAGACTCGGCTCATGCTCTCGGAGCTAAAAGGAATGGCAAGATGGTTGGAACAGAAGCGGACATGTCTATGTTCAGCTTTCATCCAGTGAAGCATATCACTACTGGAGAGGGCGGAGCTATAACAACTGACAATGAGGAATACTACAAGAGAATGAAGATCTTTGTTACTCATGGAATAACGAAAGATCCAGCACTTCTTCAAAAAAATGATGGACCATGGTATTACGAAATGCAGGAACTTGGTTTCAACTATAGGCTCACGGATTTCCAGTGCGCTCTAGGACTTTCGCAGTTAAAGAAGATAGAGGGTTTCCTAGATAGAAGGAATGAAATAGCTTCTATGTATGACGAAGCGTTCACAGATATCGAAGGGCTTGTGATTCCTCCAAAACCAATCCTTCAAACCGCGCGGCACGCATATCATCTTTACCCGATTTTGCTGACCCAGATAGATCGAAAAGAAGCCTATATGAAACTGAGAGAAAGGGGAATATTTACTCAGGTACACTACATCCCCGTCCACTTGCAGCCGTACTACAGAGATAACTTTGGCTTCAAGAAAGGCGATTATCCAAATGCTGAGTATTACTATGAACATGAGCTTTCTATACCTATGTTTCCAAGAATGACTGACGAAGAAGTGAACTACGTAATAGAGTCCATAAAGAGTCTGGGAAAGTGAGGTGATCTTCGTGGAGTTCAAGATAGGGGATCGTTTCGTAGGGGACAATCATCCGCTTTTTATTGTGGCCGAGATGTCGTGCAACCATCTCCAAAAGTACGATTATGCAGTTAAGATCATAAAGAAAGCGAAAGATGCAGGCGCTGATGCTATTAAACTTCAGACATACACTCCAGACACTATGACGATAGATTGCAACAACAAATATTTCAGACTAGATGATACAATTTGGGAAGGAAAGAATCTGTATCAGCTGTACAAGGAAGCATACACTCCGTGGGAATGGCAGCCAAAACTCAAGAAAATAGCTGAAGAGGAAGGGCTAATCTTCTTCTCTACTCCATTTGACAGGACTTCAGTCGACTTCCTTGAAGAGCTTGATGTCCCTGTTCATAAGGTGGCTTCGTACGAGATAACGGATATCCCTCTCATAGACTATATTGCCTCGAAGAGAAAACCCATAATAGTTTCAATCGGAATGGCCACGCTAGCGGACATTGAGTTGGCCTTGTCAACAATAAGGAAGCACGAGAGCAATGATATTGCGATTTTGAAGTGCGTTAGTGCTTATCCAACTCCGATAGAAGAGACTAACTTGAAGACAATCGAAAACATTAGAGAGACTTTTGATGTCGTCCCTGGCTTATCCGATCACACAAGTACGATCACAACCGCCGTTCTTTCAGTTGCGCTTGGAGCAAAGATTATCGAAAAACACCTAACTCTTGATAGAAATCTGGGCGGACCAGATGCACCATTTTCTCTCGAGCCAGATGAATTCAAAGCAATGGTGAGTGCTGTTAGAGAAGCCGAAAAGGCAATAGGGAAAACGACATATGAACTAAGCAAGAAACAGCAGAGAAGTCGTCTTATGGCAAGATCGCTCTTCGTAGTGAAAGACATGAAAAAGGGAGACATATTCACAGAAGAAAATGTGAAATCCATAAGACCTGGATATGGCTTGCATCCCAAATACCTGCCTCAAATAACAGGAAAACGGGCTTCTATAGATCTTCAAGTGGGAACACCTCTTAACTGGGAGATGATAGGGCGTGAGTGAATCGAGGAACATAATTGTTGCAACAGTTAAACCATGGAATATAGAGAACGCCCAGTTATTAAAGAAGAAGTACTGTGGAAAATTCAACATACATATAATAACCACAAAAGACGAATTCAAACCACAGGTTTTTGCTGAGTACGAGCCTTTATTTACTTTTTTCCCTCACTGGTCTTGGAAAATTCCTAGAGAAATCTATGAAGAATACGAATGTGTTGTGTTTCACTCTACAGATTTACCTTTTGGAAGAGGTGGAAGCCCAATTCAAAATCTGATTTCCCGAGGCATTTTTGAGACAAAGATATCTGCTTTGAAAGTCGTAGAAGAGATCGACGCTGGCCCAGTATATCTCAAAGAGCCGGTATCACTTTACGGAAGTACTGCTGAGGAGATATTCATTAGAATCTCTAATACGATTTTCAGGAGAATGATTCCGAGGATCATTGAAGAAACTACCGTTCTTGAAAAACAATCTGGACCTGCGACGTTTTTTAGGCGCTTGAAGCCTGCTGATAGCTTAATTGATGAAAGTCTTAGCCTTGAGCAGATATTTCACAAAATCCGAATGCTTGACGCTAAAGGTTATCCAAAAGCTTTTATCGAGCTTGATAACGTTATTCTAGAATTTAGTAGGGCTGCGTTTTATAGTGATGGTGTTCGTGCTGATGTATTGATCACTAAAAAGGAAAGAAAAACATGAAGAAAAGGATTTTGATAGTCGCTGCCCATCCTGATGATGAAATTCTGGGATGTGGAGCTACTGTGGCTGCACTAGTTAAGAACCGCGTAGTTGCAAGAAGTGTTATTCTGGGTCAAGGGATGATTTCTAGAGGAGTCGACTCTTCTGTCTTGAAGTCATTAAGAAACGATGCGATTAGTGCTAATGAATTCTTGGGAATTGATCATGTGCACTTCTACGATTTTCCGGATAATTCCATGGACACCGTTCCGCTATTAAAAATTATAAAAACAGTAGAGGCAGAGATCTCAGATTTTTCTCCAAACATTATATTTACTCATTTTGGAGATGATTTAAACATTGATCATAGAATAACATTCCAGGCTGTTATGACTGCTTGTCGTCCCCAGCCAGGTTTTGAAAATCCAGATATATATAGTTTTTTCGTTCCATCATCTACCGACTGGATTGATGGGTATGTTTTGAGGCCCTTTGTCCCTAATGTGTTTGTTGATGTCCAAGGAACAATCGATATGAAGGCTGATGCTCTCTCAAAGTATCATTCGGAGATGAAGACTAGTCCACATTCAAGATCTTTAGAATCTGTTAGAGTCTTTTCTAGATACTGGGGTATGAGAGTTGGAAAGGAATATGTTGAACCTTTCATGTTAGTGAGGAAGGTGGTTGGTCTTGATTAAGGGTGAAGGAATTCTCTTGCGTCCAATAAGTGAAGATGATACAGAGTTTATTTTATCGATCAGAAACAATCTGGATACTGCAGATCAGTTTTTTTCTGATCCCCCAATCTATGATTTTCTTCATAGAAGATGGCTAAATGAGATGGAAAAAAATGCCATTGATCTGATAATTGAGACCAACCAAAGGGTTGGAAGAATTTATCTTACAAATATTGACTATCGCAATTCTAAAGCAGAGTTTGGCATTGTTCTGCATACTGAATTCACAGGCAAAGGTATTGCATTTTCATCGAGCAAATTACTTCTAGATTATTGTTTCAGTAATTTACCTATTCGAAAAATTTATCTGCATGTATTTTCGGATAACAACAAAGCAATCTCCTTGTATAAAAAACTAGGGTTTCTTGTCGAGGGTGTTTTTAGAGATGAGATTTTTAAGAAAGGGGCTTTCAAAGATGTAGTTAGAATGAGTGTTTTTAAAGAACATTGGATAAACAGGGAAACATGAAAATTGCTTTTTCAACTAACGCTGGAAAAGGCATCGGGTTCGGTCACCTATTCAGATGTCTCTCTCTTGCAGAAGCGCTAGAATCGTACGGTATTGACAGTGTCTTTCTTGCGAATGCAGAAGCTGAAAATAAGATCTCCGAATATGGATTTGCTTTTATGTGCTCAGAAAGCTTCAACTACAAAGATATAGAGAGAATAAGAACTATTGATCCCGACGTTGTGGTTGTTGATTCGTATCTTGCTGATTCAAGTTATATTGAAGGATTGGCAAAAGAGCATTTTCTCGTTCAGTTTGATGACAACAACGACATTTATGGGGAGATTTCCGCAGATATTCTCATCAACGGCAATATTCATGCCAGAGATTTGAACTATCTTTCCAAGAAGGAAAGGACAAGATTCTTGCTAGGCCCGGAATATCTTGTGATGAAAAGTGAGTACTGGAATCCTGAAAGCTCCGATGAGATCGAGAAGAGTCTACTTATAACCACTGGTGGAGCGGATTTCTTCGATCTGATTCCAAAATTCCTGGAGGCCTTAGAGAAATTGCCTCTGAAAAAGAGAGTTATAGTAGGCCCTGGTTTTTCGGAAATCCAGATCCGGAAATTGGAGATTTTATCTGCAAAAATTGCAGACTGCGAACTAATATATACACCTTCTAGCTTGAAGGACTACATTGCTCACTCCTCGATTGTTCTTTCTGCCTCCGGATCGACCATTTATGAGATACTTACAATGAAGCGTTTGCCCGTAATCTTTACTATCGCAGATAACCAGAGAATGATATCCAAAAAGCTTGAGGGCTTTGGCATAACGAATCTTGGATGGCATGAGAATATTGATTTTGAAATGCTTCCTGAAGTAATCCAACGGGAAACAGATATCAAAGAAGCGAAAAAGAAGGACCTAGCGGAGCACTTCTCAAAATTTGATGGAAAAGGTGCACTGAGAACTGCTAAAGTGATAGTTGATGAGGTGACGAAATGGAAATCTCAAGAATAACCTTGGGAACTGCACAATTAGGTTTGAATTACGGAATTGCTAATGATAAGGGGAAGCCAAGTAAGACACAAGCACTGAAGATCTTGTCAAAAGCTTTTGACTTAGGCATAAATTCTTTCGATACAGCGTATGCGTATGGAGACAGTGAAGAACTCATAGGTGAATTCATAAAAAGTAAGAAGCTATACCAAAATGCTTTTATTACAAGCAAGCTCCCATCTATCTCGAAACAAGACATCATTGATGAACAAGTATCAGAGTTTGTCATTAGCAGGGCGGAAGAATCCTCAAGAAGGTTGGGGATTCCAATTGCAAATTATCTTGTCCACGATTTTAGTGACTACAGAAAATACAAAAAACAAATTCAAAGAGCTTCGATCGTGTTAAAAGAAAGAAGAATAATCGAGATGTTTGGAGTTTCTCTTTACGAGCCTGAAGAAGCTGAAGAGATAATGAAAGATAAACAGATAGACGCTGTTCAGATACCTCTGGGAATCTTTAACCAGTCCTTTCTCAAAAATGGATTGCTAGAAAGATTAAAGAGAAGAGATGTTAAAATATTTGCCAGAAGTATTTTTAATCAAGGACTGATATTCTTGAATCGGAAGCAGATTTTAGAGAAGATACCCGCAGCTTTGGAGTGGGTAGAAAAATTGAATAACATATCTCGTGAGACAGAGATTTCTGTTGTTAGACTGGCTACAGGATTTGTTGCTTCTATAGACGAAATTGATAGTCTTGTTCTTGGAGTAGAATCTGAGGAGCAACTCATAGACAGCAAAGAATGTGTTGAATACAGGCTGGAAAAGACAATTGTTGAGATAATTTCTGAGAAATTTGTTGGAATTCCCCAGAGAGTATTCGATCCAAGATTTTGGTCTGCGAATAAATAAGAGGGTGAGCAGTTTGACACTACAGAAGATGTTGGATTTGAAAGGAAAAACAGCAATCGTGACGGGTGGTGCTGGTCATTTGGGTAAGTCGATGGCAGAAGTATTGGCTGAATTAGGAGCAAACGTGATAGTCTGTGGGAGAAGCAAAAAAAAATGTGAAAAGCTTGTAGATAGGCTAAATGAGGAGTTCAAAGGAAAGTCTTTCGCCTTAGAACTCGATATAGGAAATACAGAGTCCGTTAACCAATTTAGGACCGAAGTAATTAAGCTTTTCGGATCAATTGATATTCTTGTAAATAATGCCTATTTCGGCGCAGGAAGAGATGTTCTCTCTATGACCCAAGACGAATGGCAAATAGGAATTGAAGGAAGTGTAAGTAGTGTCTTTAGAATGATAAAGGCATTTCTTCGGGTAATGATTGAAAAAAATAAAGGTTCAATAATTAATATTGCATCGATGTACGGCGTTGTATCTCCCGACGTTTCAATCTATGAAGATAATTCTTTCTACAATCCACCAAATTACGGTGCAGGGAAAGCAGCAATAATTCAGCTTACAAAATATGTAGCCTGTGTTTATGGAAAATATGGTGTTAGATGTAACTCAGTAAGTCCCGGTCCATTTCCTTCAGAATCAGTCCAGGAAGATAAGGAATTCATCAACCGCTTAAAACTAAAAACACCGTTGGGCAGAATAGGAGTTCCTTATGAATTGAAAGGCGTTATAGCTCTTCTTGCTTCTGATGCTTCATCATTCATTAATGGAGCAAATATTGTGGTAGATGGGGGATGGACTGCATGGTAAACAAAGTGGCAACTATAATTCAGGCAAGAATGGGATCAAGTAGACTACCAGGCAAGATTATGAAAAGAATAGGCAAAAAAGAGCTATTATGGTATTCGGCTAATCGAGCTTCTAAAGCAAAGTTGGTGAATGATACTATTATTGCTACCACTGTTGACAGTCGGGATAATACTGTTTTCGATTGGTGCAAAACTAATGGATTTCCCGTTTTTCGAGGTAGCGAGAAAGATGTGCTTGACAGATACTACAACTGTGCAAAAGAGTTTGGTGCAAATATTATTGTAAGGCTAACTTCCGATAATCCTTTTTGTGATCCTGAAATAGTAGACCAACTTGTCTTGGAATTGAAAAAATCCAAATCTGATTATGTTTCTAATAGAGTCACTAAGAGAACCTGGCCATATGGCTTGGATGCGGAAGTTTTCACGTTTAAAGCCTTAAAGCATGCTTGGGAGCAAGCAAATAAAGAACATCAACGAGAACACGTGACTCCGTATATATTGGAACATTCAGAATATTTCAGACTACTTGAGGTTCCTTTAGACGAAAATTTGTCAAATTTCAGGCTGAGTATTGACTACCCTGAAGATTTCGAAATGTGTAAAGTACTAATTGAGGGCTATAATGCTCATGAAATGAACTGGCGTGAAATCATTGATCTACTAAAAAAGCATCCAGAGCTAGTAGAAATTAATGCATCGAGGATAGATTCCAAGCTATAAACTGTTTCGGGGAGTTAGTAATTAGTTTAGTTGGGCGAATCTTACCTTTCGGAACTCCATTGTTCACGTTCCAGTAACGTAGTTTTTCGTTCAATTAGAACAAGTCTGCCATGAGCTGTTTCTGGCAGAAATACATAGAATGGACAAATAAAAATACATAAGAGTCATTGCCAGCGATCCGGGGAAAGAATACCCTTTAGTTGTGACCAAACAATTAGAGGGAGATAAGGAGTGGATGCTAACAATGACTCAAGCAGATCATATCAAATATCTGTTCGAAGTGAAGAGCAGATCCGTGAATTTAATCTCAAAAACGACTCTTCAGTTGTCAACCTTTTCTCGTAATGTAACTTCTCACTTCACCAACACCTTCACCGCTGTCTTCCACAGTCCCCTGTTCAGGAACATGACGACGAGGTCTATCAGGACATCCAGGATGAAGTCGAAGAATTCGGGATCGATCTTCCATTGTTCATCTGGAAGTGCATCCTTTATCATCTGCTTCACTTTCTCTTTCTTCTCCGGTCCATTGCCGGGGCTCTCTACGTAACTTGCGAATACTGTGATTAGGGATAGTAACTCTTTTATCCACGACATATTATCACTCCTTTGTACGATCGTGGTAGGGGGTAAGGGGTTGCGGGTTGGTCAGATCTCATTTTGATTAGAAGATCCTGGTTGGCTAAACACAGGAAATCTGATACAATGTTTTCTGATCTTTTATTCAAGGAGGTATGAACTTGTTCGGCAGATTCAGAGAACTCGATTTGTGGAAGTGTTCTATGGAACTTGTGGTTGAAGTCTATACGTTGACTAGAAAGCTCCCAGAACACGAGAGATTCGGTCTTGTTTCACAGATGCAGAGGGCTGCTGTTTCAGTACCATCAAACATTGCAGAGGGATATGGCAGAGAACACACTAAAGAGTTGATCAAGTTTCTTTACGTTTCCCGCGGTTCCCTCATGGAACTTTCCACTCAGATGGAGATAAGCGTGAAACTTGGTTACCTGTCTGAAGGTGATCTCAAACATTTCGAATCCCTGTCGAACAGAGTCCACAAGCTCTTGAATGGACTTATCTTCTCTTTGAAGAAGACCGTTAAGTAAACAGGACGGGGATTTCTCCCCGATCCTGTTCTTTCCAACCTGCTACCTGCCATCCGCTACCACGTGGCTCAGATCAGATTAAACAACTCATTCTTCTGAGTGTCGATTACCGCTGCGTAGTCTACCGCATAGCTTGAAGGGATTACCTTCAGAGTTATGAGGTTTCCCATGACAGCCTCGACCTCAGCCTGAGTCAGAGTCTCCTTGGGCTCCTTTATGTAGAAACCCTTGGACTTCTTCGCGGTTGAATCGTACCATCTAACGCTCAGGTTTCTCATTTGAGTTCCTCCTTTCAAATTGTGCGGGGCGGCGGGTCGGGGGTTGCGGGCAGGTAAACCATTTCAACCCGAACCTCACTCTTTAACCGCTACCCCGGACTATCTGCTCTTACGGACCTGCTACCTGCCATCCGCTACCACGGTTGTCAGTCAATCGGTCCGAGGGTCTGGGTTTCGATCAGTCTAATGTCGGCGATGATGTAATTGGTGAGGCTTGCGATGTTATAGGCTGCATCGTATGCCTCCTGTGCAGTCATTGCCGAATCGACGCTGAGAGTCTGTCTGGAGAGGACTGGTTTGTCGTCCTCAATGACACCGGTATCCCAGGTGATCGAGAGTGACTTCTCGGTACCAACTACCATCACAGTTGATCCTAATCCCATGAAAATTCCTCCTTTTCTTGTGAACGTCCCCCGATGGCCGTCCTCCGTCCTCCGAAAGAGCTAAAAAGTGCAGTGGCATTGCATTCTTGATCTTAATCGGTGAACGGATGACCTTTGTCGGCGAACGCTCCGTTTTTCTTCGTGGCCACGTGAAATGAATATATACCACCGGATCAAAAAACACCAAGCTCAGGTGAAAAACACCTGAGTTTGGCTCTGGAATACCGGGTATGTATAATCAAAATAAAGAAGCAACGGCTCTTTTATTCCGATTGAAAGCTATCGCATTAATGTGTGAGCATTATGAAAAAACGAAAGAAAAAAGGCGATTTGAAAAGATAGAAATTCAAACACATCGAATGAATGAAATAATTGGCTTTTGTCGGCAATAATCGCGAATAAATGACAGCATTTGAAAATATCGCTCCGGGTCTCTCAATGCCGAATAGCTCACGAACAGTTCTTGACAGCGTTTATGGGAATGATATAGAATATATACACCCTGTTTTGATTGACTAACGGAGCCGATGGAGGTTTTTCAAAATATGGAAGTTTTCGGAAAAACTGCTTATATCTTTTGTTCTCTTTGTTTAAGGGTTTCTTTCTTCAAGAACTCATCTTCAGGTCTGTCGCCTTAATAAAGGCATGATAATTCTCGATTGAACGGGAAGCAATCTGCGCAAGTTTAGTTAAAGCTACACAGCGTTCAAACAGCCCGGTTTTGTTCACAAGAATATGATGTGATGATTTGGAGTATGTCCAGGGCTTCAAAGCCGCTGCATTCAGAAAACTCGGTTCTGGATGAACTCAGACCATGGAGAGAGGAGGTGATTTATGGGCAACCTGCGCGATGAGAGAATCATGAGAGAACTTAGCCAGAGGGAGCTTGGAGAGGTGATAGGCAAGGACCAGAAGTATATCTCCGAGGTCGAGCTAGGAAGGATTATTCCAGGTTTCAGAAACGCCGATACTCTGGCCCGTTTTCTGGGCGTTCCGGTGGAGAGGATCTTTCCCTGCTTCACAAGGACTTCCAGATTTCCCGGCTACAAGGATCTCATGTATCTCTACAGTCTCGGATATGACATAGGCGTATATGAGGGAGCTATAAGAGAACTAACAACAAAGGAGGCGCAAAATGACGGATGAAAAAGGTCATCGGTCAACGGTCCACCGTTCTCCGAGAAGACCGGTTGCAAGTTGAAAGATCCAAGCTGCAAGCGACTGGTTTCCCTTGCACCTAACAACTTGGAGCTTGGAACTGAATTCAAGAAAGGAAGGTGATTCGCCATGAATCCGGCAGTAAAAAACGAGAACGGATCTCCTGCCAGAGATCCGCTCTCAACACAAAAAGCAAACGTGGAACATCTAAATATTATCACTTCCAGAAAGTTGGTTGGTAATCCCGCTTACTCTTTCTGTAAAAGTGATATTACTTTGGAAGGGAAAGCAGTTTCAAAAGAGTGCAGGCCCGGAACAACCGGCTCTGCATTCTCGGAGAAACTAGCTCTTGAGAAATCACAAAGCGGAGAACGGCTTACCGAGAACCGTCACCCGTTCCCACTATCGTATTCAAGACTCAAGTCCTTCATCGAATGTCCTCACAGGTTCTATCTACGTTATTTCGAGGGACTGCCCGAAGCGCAGGGAGAGGGAAGAAAACACAACGGCCTTATCTTGAGGGCCTTGTTCAATTCCTATCTAGGTAATTCTCCTACTCCACTTCTCTTTGGAGAGAACCTGAAGAGGGATCTCGACCAGATAGAGTTCGGAGTTCAATTCCTCAAGAGCAAAGATGTCGTAGCTCTAAATATTCCCTTCGCTCTTGACAGGTTCTCGAACCCAATTCCCTTCGACGAACCGGAAGTGGTGTTTAGGGGAAGAGCGCAGTGTCTTTACACTGCGCCGGGGTCGGGGGCAGGTGGTAGCGGATTCGTAAGATCAAAATCCAATTCAAATGGAGAATGTGATGATAAGGCAGCGTCTTCCGATGTTCGTTCACCGTTCGCCGAAAAAGCCGTAAAAAGCTTTGAATCGGCTTTTCGTGGTCTTTCGGAGGACGGAGGACCGGGGACGGTCAACCCGTCTCTCGTTCTCTGCCACTTCAAGGCAGGATTCGGTGATCCCGACTGGGAGAGGCTGTTTCTTTACGCCTGGGCTCTCTCGAGACAGGGTTATGAGATAGGAAGGATAGAATGGGTATCTCTCTCTGCGGGAGCCTCGATTTCTAAAGAGGTGACAAAGGAAAACCTAGAAGAGGCAGGGATCAATCTATACGCCTGGATAAGCCAGATCCTTCAGAGCGACTTCAAACCGGAAGCTGGAGATCACTGCTCTTACTGCCTTTATCATTCCTTGTGTCCCTTAATGGAGAAGCTAGGAGAGGATCTCACGATAACCGACAGTGATTCATTGAAGAACACCCTTCAGAAGACAGTCGCCTTTCAGGAAGGGGCGAAGAAGATGAAAAAGCTCGCAGATGAATTCATAGACAGAGAAGGGATAGGAAAGGTAGAGCTCCAGGGCTACGAATACGCCAGTGATGAGGCTCCGACTCAGATAAGGCTTCTGGATAGAGAGGCGGCTCTGGATACCATCGTAGGTCTCCCAGACCCATTCAAATTCATCACATTCAGAAACCTCTCCGAACTGGTCGATTATCTTCCCGAAGATGCATATGAGAAGAAAGAAAAGCTGAAGCCGGTGAGAAGGTTTAGAAAGGCCTAAAAAAGATGTAAGAGGCCAGAGGGAAGAGGTAAGAAGAGCAATTAGATCCTGCCTTTCAAACCTCTAGCCTCATACCTCTCACATCTGTCCGATCTTTGACTGGAGGTTTTACCGTGAATTACATAGAACTAATAAATAACTTCTGGATAGCAAATAAGATACACAAGTTCAACTCTCTCGAGACGTCTCTGTACTTCTTTATTCTCGACTACGCGAACAACGCGAGATGGCCCGAGAGCTTTGTCCTTCCGAACGGGATAGTTCAGAGCGTATATGGATGCACAAAGGGTCAGCTCGCAAGAGCGAGAAGAAGACTGTGCAAGGCAGGACTCATATCCTATGAATCGGGCGACAGATTCAACCCAGGAAAATACAGGATTTTCGCGTTCCCGATGGATACCCGACACGTACCGGATGCGTCCCCGACGGAAACCCCGACGCGTGCCGAGGATCATATTCCTAAAGCCTCAGATGAAGAGGAAATGAATACTGTCGACGTAAGCACGGATGATCTCGGTGAGAGCCCCACGCGTCCCCGATGCGTTCCCGATACGTTCTCGACTGATCCCAATAATATAAACAAAACAAAACCAAAGAAAACAAAAGAAAAAAGTACACAATTACCTAACGGTAATTCGTCAGTGAGACTGACGGGAGAGAGTCCAGTTTCCGGTGAATTGTCGACTTTTTCTGGTGTTGAAGAGGAATCAGAAGAAGAAATGGGTCGAGAAGAACAGACGACATTTTATGCGAAAGATGAGTCGGGTGATGAAAGCAGAGTTTTCTCTTCTCTCGAAGTCCAAATTGAAGTCGATTCTCCATCTTCCACTTCGGATGAATCTCCGCCGGAGAGGAGATCGGCCGACTTCTGCGTACCTTACGAGAAGATCCGCCAGGCTTTCATCGATCTCTGTCCCTCCCTTCCTGCTCCGAAGGAATCGGCAAAATGGTCGGGTTCGAGAAAGAGAAACGTCCGCGCTCGCTGGAAGGAGTATCCCTCTATAGAGTTCTGGGAAGACTACTTCAACAGTGTGGAGGAGTCTGAGTTCCTCTCGGGCAGAGTCACGAGATGGAGGGCAGACTTCGACTGGCTCATGAAGCCCTCTAATTTCGAGAAGGTCCTCGAGGGGAAGTACTCCAACAGGGGCGACAGGATGGCCGATGTCCTGAGGGACTTCGTGGGAGTTGGATTAGATGGACAGAAACACATTCGCTGAGGGACTGGCAGTGCTGATGATGGCCTTCCCCGGATTCACTCTCGACAGACCGGCGGCAGAGCTCTGGTACAAGATGCTCTCCGACATCTCCGATACGGCCTTCTCGGCAGCTGTACACAGATTGGTAATGACGACCCATAGAGCCCCGACGATTGCCGCGATAAGAAAGGCCGCTCTCGATGAGACAAAGAATTCGTTGACCGCTGAAGACGCCTGGCAGATAGTCATTGAGGACGTGCACAAATACGGAATTTACAAAGAGCAATTCTACGACGATCCAAGGCTCGAAAACGCAAAAAGGACAATAGGATGGCAGGAGTTATGCGACATGACGGGGGAATCAAGAAGGGTAGTGAGGGCTCAGTTCATAAGGGCATATGAATCATACGATTTCAAGGAGGATGACAAAGCACTCAACGGAAAGAAAGAGGAAGTGAACAAGGAGCTTCTCTCGAAACTCTTCGGTGGTGTCTTGCCTGGCGAAAGAGCTGCCGAAGGAGCTGTTGAGCGCTGATCAAAACCACAATGTCCGTCAACGGTCCTCCGTACCCTGCCGAGAAGATCAAGACCAGATCCCGAAACAAGTTCGGGATGACAGCCTCAATAGCGCTGGGGTCGTGATGGTTCAACCCCTTGTATTTGCGAAACCCCAGCCCGAGACCCGTCTTGTTGGGCTTTTCTACTTGCAACTTGGATCTCAGAACTTGCAACTGATTTCAAAGGAGGAAAACATGGAAGAATTCGCAAGAAGATTGAAGGAAAGAATGATAGACAAGAATATGACTGAAGCCGAGCTAGCTCAGAAGGCCGAGCTCTGGTCTTCGATTCTCACTTCGTACCTGAGGGGAGAAAGATTCCCGGGATACTACACCTTGCTAAGGATAGCGGAGGCGTTAAACGTCTCAATCGACTTTCTTCTCGGTTTGAGGGACGAGCCCGAGCTCCATCCCGTTGTCGATAAAGGCTCTTCCGCGAAAAAGAAGTCAAGAGAAGAAGACCTCATAAGGATCACAAACAAGTACATAGGAAACATGAGGTTAAAAGAGGCTAGAGCCTTCTATTTGGAACTCATGAAAGGCGAGAAAAAGCTCTCGGGATATGCGTTGTATGACGCGGCAAGACTGACGGCCTTTTTTGGAGAAAGGGAGAAGGCATTGGAGATGCTGAAAAAATTCTGCGAGAAAAACCCGGATGAAACCTGTGGCTTTTGCTCCATGGCCGACATAGAGAGATCTATGGGAAGACTCCAAGAAGCCTCGGGAGATTACAAATGGGTTCTGAAAATTGACCCGAAGCATTTCTGGGCGACTCTCTGGTTGGGAGAGATGGCATTCAACGAAGAAAAGCTAACCGAGGCCTACTTCTGGTACGACAAACTCACTAGGGATCATCCTCTAGACCCGACTGGATACTTCCAGTTGAGCAAGGTCCTCTCAAAGATGGAGAGGCCTTCTGCAAGCAGGCAGAACTTCCTCGCCGGAGTTATGCTGAACTTCTCCATGGAGATGCCTAAAGTAGCCGACGTAACGACGAAGGTGATATATGGCAACCTTGGGGATTCCTCCAAGACAGAGGATCTGATCGAAGCCGTCGAGTTAATACGAAAGAACGCCGACAGGCTAGAAGCCGAAAGGAAGAATGGACACCACGAAGGAATCTCCTTTGGAGAGATTCTCCATAGGCATAGAGAATCTCTCTCGTCTTCAAATAATCTGACGGACGAAGACTCATTAAATGATGAATTCGAAGAAGAGAGCACTGAGGCTCGGCTCTGATCTAAGTGATATTCGAGACTAGAAAGGATAAGAGAGGTGAAGAACATGATGATGATTATGAGACTGAATGAAATAAGAAGGCACCAGTTTCTAGAAGAAACGGAAAAGGCGAAGGAGCTTTATCTAAAGACGATTACGGAAATAGGATTGAAAGAAGATCCGAACTGGGAACTCGAAGAAGAGCCGCTGGACGAGTTCAAGTATGACTGCGAATACCTGGTGCTCGGCAGGATAGCCGAAGATTTCGATGATCTCCATATAGCGAAAAGGCTCTTCGAGGAGTGCTACAGGAGATGGCCCGATGATATGAGAAGCGTGAAGGATCTCGCAAGAGTATACAGGAAGCTTAACCTTCCGAACAAGAGCGAGATGATGTACAGGCTCGCTCTCTCATATGATAACGACGACCGCAACACTTTAAGGGAGATGAGCGAGCTCTACCTCGAACTGAACAGACCGCTTGACGCCCTTGCATGGCTTCAGAGAGCGCTGCTTCTCGATCCTTTCGAGGCGGAGAATTACCTTCTCGTCGCCAAAGCGCTGAAGAAGATAGACAAGGTCGAAGAGAGCATTAAGATGTTTCGCGCTGCGGCCATTCTGGATGTCCGGCGCTATGAAGCGACCCTGAGAGGAAAGATAACAGAGGCTTACGCTGAAGAGATCGGAGATGCTGAGGAGCTGAACGATATCTACGAAGTGAATGAAGAGATCATGGAATGGACGAAGAAATCTATGAAGTATTTCCACAGCAGGAAAGGAGCGAAAGAACAGCAAAATGCCAGGAGATCGGGTGAATGATGAAGGGCGTTAGGGAAAGAAAGCACGCTTAGCTAGGAAACGCTGGATAGAGCAAAGAGCCGCTGAACGCTGGAAGAGCGATCCTCCGATTTTTGAAGAGACTTAGAGAGTTTCCAGAGCATACGGTTAATCAGTTTGGCACTCTCTTCGATAGTCTCGAGAGTTTCTTTGTTGATATAGCCGAATTCGAACGAAAGTTCCAGCTGGGAAACTGTCTCGTTAAGAAAACCCGCTTTTCGCTGATGGCTATTCACTGCGAAGAGCATTCGTACTTCATCGCTTAATAGTAAGTATCAGTTCGGCAACAAGATCAGAATCAGATTCTGACCAGAACCTTTGTCAGAATGACGAAAAGTAAGAAATATAAGGATCCCTGACTTGCCTCATTCTGTCATCCCGTGATGGCTCTGCACGGGATCATGTTCTTCTTGTTGCCTTGCTCTTCCAAGCGATCAGCGTCTCCTGGCAAGCGACCAGCGGATCTTTGAACGGCGAACCGTTGACCGACAACTATATCTAATGGAGGTGAATGAAATGTCTGAATACAGATGGCCGATAGAGAAACTAAACGATATTCTTCAACCTATGAGAGAAACGGACCTTATCGTCATAGGTTCGAGGCCCTCTCAGGGAAAGACTACACTGATGCTGAACATGGCATATGAATTCACGAGAAAAGGAATGAGAACTGCCTATGCAACCGTAGACAGAAGCAGGGACAATCTAGAAGAAAGGCTTCTCCAAAGGCATCGTTATTCGGAGGATTTACTGAAGGACGGAGAAGACGAATATTTTGCAATGCGCTCCCGATACAGAGAGAAGTTAAGAAGCATACCCCTCTTCTTCTTAGACCTTAGGGAGTGGGGTGAGACTATTGACAAGGTCGCATATGCGATCGACGATCTGAAATGCTTTTTCAGATACGATATCTGCTTTGTCGACTACCTTCAGCTCATTCGTGAGAGAGAAGGCGAACTCAAGTGGTTCAAGGAGTTGGCAACGTTTCTCCAAATGCCGATAGTTATTGCAAGCCAGCTAAAGAGAACGGTAATGAACAATCCAGGCAATCTTCCTCAAGAGAAGGACTTCCATGACGGTGAAGAGATAACCGCCTGTGCTGACACGATAATCATGCTTCATCACGAGCGTTCCTACGACGACAATGCTCCGAAAGAAGAGCTGCGGGTAATCGTTTCCAGAGACAGAGGAAAGCTCGTGAACCGAGAAACAGTCCTTCACTTCGACTGGGAAAGGGCGATGCTGATGGAAGAAGAGCAAGAATCAATACCTAGGTAGCTGGCTCTTCAGCGATTATCGGTTTTTCCGGGAGAAAAGAAACGGACAACGATGTTTTCAACTAACAACTTGCAACACAGAACATGCAACTGTTCCACTCACACACCCTAACGGCAGGAAGGAGGAAGCAACCTTCCTGCTGTCATTAGAACATAGGATCTAAATCATCACCTATCTAGAATCACAGATATCACACTTTCAAGAAGATGTTACTCTAGAATCGTAGTAAATAGGTCTTCATCTTCTCTTGAAGACAGTATGCCCGTTTAGAACTGTTTCTTTCACGTCAAGTTTCTTGTCGAGAAGTACAAAGTCAGCAAGGTATCCAGAAGAAATTCTTCCTCTATCGTCTATTCCAAGATTCTTTAATGCGTTAAATGACGATACAGTAGCTAGTTCTTTCAAAGAGCACTTGGTCCATTCTTGGAAATTCCTTACACCTTGACTGAATTTTAGAGTGCTCCCAGCAATAGTACCGTCTTTCAAAGTAGCTTTTCCATTTATAACACTGACTTCAAGCCCGCCAAGATCATACTTTCCATCTTCAAGGCCGGTTGCGTCAATCGAATCAGTAATAAGTATAATCTTCGAAGGGCCTTTCAGTTTGTAGACTAGCTTCACGAAGTCAGGGGAAGAATGGATACCGTCTGAGATCATCTCCAACATCATATCCAGAAGCAAACCGGCACCAACGCAACCAATCTCTCTATGGTGTAGAGTGTTCATGCCGTTTGGGAAATGCGTCATTCTATTAATCCCCAGACCGAAAGCTCTATTCATATCCTCGAATTCTGCATCTGTGTGGCCCAAAGAAACAACAACACCATTCTTCTTTAGGGTTGGTAGAGCTTCTTCAAATCCTTCAATTTCCGGTGCCATAGTTATCAACAACGCGTATTCCAGTGAAAGACTATTTAGTTCCTTAGTCGTTGCTGGTCTGATTCTAGAAGGGTTTTGTGAGCCCTTCTTTGCAGGATTTATATATGGCCCCTCTAGGTGAATTCCTGACACAGAAGTCAAAGGATTTTTCTCAATGTAATTTGAGACAACTTCATGCACTTTGTTCATTTCGCCAGCATAAGCAGAGACAGTTGTTGGGAGGAAATACGTTATTCCCTCTTTATGAAGCTCTTTTTCCCACCTGTGAAGATCCTCATAGTCCATGGTCATAGAGTTCACTCCAAAAGCACCATGGGTATGAACATCCACAAATCCGGGCATCAGAATACAAGTGAAATCTCCGCTCACACGTTCAATTTTGGTTATTCTTTCATCTTCAGTCTGCAAATCTGCGACATATTCTCCATCAACGGGATCTACAATTAGTACTTGTTTGAACACCATCAAAATCACTCCTTTTGTCAAATCGCGTCCTATCTAGTAAATCCACTTTGCAACAGCCTCGGCGGTTTTATCGATGTTTCTCTTACCTATTTCACCGAGACTTATCAAGAGCGATTCAACCAATGCTTCTATTACGAAATGCTGAGCAATTCTTGAACGCAATGTGCCGCTCTCGAAAGGAGTAGTTCTAGTCGGGGTAAGAAGAAGAATATCCGAAATTACTCCAAGTGGGGAACGTTCGTAGCCAGTAATAGTTATAAGTTTCGCGCCACTTTTCTTTGCTAACTTAGAAATATCAACAACTTCAAGAGTGCTTCCACTCTGAGACATTGCTATTGCGACATCTCTATTATTAAGTTGAGAAGCAATCATTACTTGTATATGGGGATCTTCGGCAAACATTGATCGAAGACCAAGTCTCATAAGTCTATACTGCAGCTCTCTACAGCTGTTTCCAGAGGCACCTACTCCGATCACAAGAATCTCTCTAGCTCCTGAAATTCTCATAACAGATTCTCTTATTGCTTCCGTGGAGAAAGCTCTGGAGCACTCTTTGATTACTTGAACGATGTTTGACGAGATACCTTCCTTGATGGCCTCAAGTTTGTCGGTTGAAAGATTATCATTTGTTCCGTTCGCCTCCTCGGGCCTTGCATAAAAGGCAAGAGCTATCTTGAATGGATGAAATCCGGAAAAGCCAATCTTCTGACAGAATCTCACCAGAGTGCCCTCACTTGTATTGGAGGCGTCTGATAGCTCAGTAATAGACATGAAGATGATTTTGTTATAATTGCTAAGAACATAATCAGCTACCTTGCGCTCGGCTTTCGTGAAGTGTTCTTTCATTTCTTCAATTTTGAATAGAACACTAATTCCATCGTTCAGTTTGATCACTCCCATATCTGGAAATGGATATTATTCTGGATACGCCTTTCATGTGGAGACATTTTTTAACCAAATGATTTGAATTCTCTTATTATATTATTAACAAATCTCTCAGTGATTATTTGGGGTCTTGTAATTGCGCTTCCAACGGTCACAGTATGAGCACCTGCTTTTAAAGCATTAACAACTTGATCTGGAGTCCAAAAATTGCCTTCCGCATTAACTGGTACATTGAACTCTTTTACTAAATATTCTACCAATTCTAAGTCGGGTTTGTCTCTATGATTCGTGTCTGCCGTGTATCCTGAAAGGGTCGTAGCCAATATGTCTGGTTCAAGATCAATGATTTGCCTTGCGTCGTCGAGAGAAGCAATATCAGCCATTATCGCAATTTGCGGATAGTTTGATCTGATTCGATCAAAAATGCTTTTGAGGGATTCTGGTCTTCTTCGGTCAGTGCAATCAAGTGCAACTATCTCTGCACCGGCTTCAATGACTCTTGAAGCGTCTTCATAGGTCGGTGTTATGAAGACAGGATAACCCTCAATATGTCTTTTGTTTAAACCAATAATTGGTAGATTGACTAGCGCTTTTATTGCCATAATGTCCGAAAAACCATTTGCCCTAATCGCAGATGCTCCTCCTTCGGCAACAGCTTTCGCTATCTGAATTATAGCTTCGGTTCCAAAGAGAGGTTCGCCCTCAAGAGCCTGGCAAGACACAATAAGCTTTCTATATAGTGACAAAATCATGCTTTTCTTTTCAGACATAGTGCTACTCCTTTCTGAATCACATTATTGTTCCCAATCTACTTTTGTATGTCTTCCACAACTCCAAATTTCTTTCATCTGTGTTATCAAGGTTTTGACTAACAATTATCGGAACCTGAAACCCCTTTGATTCGCAGTATTCAGCTGCGCAAATCAGTATCATGTTTAGTATTATTGATCCAACAATCGTTGATGTAGCACCCATTTTCTCACCTGTTCCTGGTATTTCGACAGTGGCATCTCCTTTTACCCCGTGGTTGTCTATTACATAATCCGCTACCTGATAAAGGTTCTTTCCCGAAGGGTGTCTTGAAGACACTTTTCTAGAATGATTTAGAGAAGTGATTGCTACAACCTTCAGCCCCTTATCTTTGGCGAACAAGGCAACTTCTATCGGAGAAGGATTCCTTCCTGAGTTTGAAATTACAATTATTACTTCATCTTTCTGAAGATCATAGAGACCAACGAGAGCGTCTCCAAAACCGGGAACTCTCTCAGCGAATCCTATTGTAGGATCATATATTCTATTAATACACGCAAGTCCACCCGCTCTCTGATGAACGTCTCTAGCAATAAGATCAGAGTGACCAGAGCCGAACACATGAACAATGTTTCCCTTGATTATGCTTTCTCCAACAAGCTTTCCCACTTTGTCAATGGTCTCGACTTCACTCTGCACAACCTCATCAATTATCCTCTTCACATTGCACAAGTACTTTTCTGTTAAATCCGTCATTTCTATCCTCCTATTCTGGGTATGGGACCTACCTGAACCAAAGCAGCTGCTCCAACTAAACACATGTCATCAGGAAATTTGCTTGATGATATTTTTACTCCTCTTAGAGCGGCCGGGGAACTGTGTTTTCTAGCAACATCAATAGTCTCTTCAAGAAAACATCTTGCCGAAGCCATTAGTCCTCCTCCAATAACGACCAACTGAGGGTTCAGAAGTGTAATTAATGATCCAATTTCTGTTCCTAGACTCTTTGTCATCACTTTGATTGTTTCTTTAGCGACGCGGTCATTTTTCAAGCAAGCTTCAAATATTGACTTGGCGTTGATCTCTGACGAATCTCTATGCATCCTCGTCAAGATCGTCTGATTCCCAGCTTCAATTAGCTCTTTTGCAGTTTGAACTATTCCACTTCCTGATGCGTACCTCTCAATGCAGCCTATTCCTCCGCAGTTGCATTTCCTTCCGTCTGGATATAGACTCATATGCCCTATCAGGCCTGCCAGACCATTTGATCCGACAAAAAGCTTTGAATTGGAAAAAAACGCTCCTCCAATTCCTGTGCCCAAGGTTATTACTACAAAATCAGTTGCTTCTTTTGCAATTCCGTAGTTTTTCTCTCCCCACGCAGCGCAGAATGCGTCGTTCTCGACTTGTACTTCTATACCGAAGTAATCGTAGAAATGTTCCTTGAGGGATGTACCTATCCATCCTGGTAACGTATCAGTGGCGTAGATAACCTTTCCTTCTATTGGATCGACTTGACCTGCAACGGATACGCCCAGCTTGTCTATTGCTACGTCAATCGAACGAGCCCTTTCTATTAATTCACCAACCATTTTTGTCATAGTATGAAGCACACTGTCTCTTCCAAAACTTGCTTCTGTAGGTTTTCTGGTTGAAAACAGTATTTTTCCCTTGGAGTTTATCAACGCACCAACTATCTTTGTTCCACCCATGTCAAGTGCAACGACAACCCTATCTTCTTGAAAGTGAGCAGCGTTCATTTGACTGCTCCAAAGGTCATTCCAGCCACCAGATTCTTCTGAACAATAAAGCCGAATAGTATAAGCGGTAACATGATCACTGTAGCTGCAGCGCAGAGTTCTCCCCACCTTGTACCAGTAAACTGAATGAAAGATGTGACTGCTACTGGAAGTGTCTTTGCTCTATCCCCAGTTAGAGTTACAGCAAAGAAGAACTCATTCCAAGAAGTAATCATGCAAAGAATGGAAGTTGCAGCAAGTCCAGATTTTGTAAGCGGTAGTATGATGGAGAAAAATGCCCTAAATCTTGAACACCCATCTACCATAGCGGCTTCATCTAGTTCCTTAGGGATTTCATCGAAGAAGAGTTTCATGATCCATACCACAAAGGGTAGGTTGAAAATCAGATAGACTATCATCAGACCCACTTTGCTATCGTAAAGTCCCAGCTGCCTGTAAAGCAAGAAAAATGGCAGTATTATGAGGGTAGGAGGCGCAATTCTTGTGCTAAGAATGAAGAAAGACAAACCCTCCCCTCTTTTGGATTTCATTCTGCTAAAAGCATATGCCGCAGGTGTTCCTAGAACGAGAGCAAGAAGAGTGCTAGAAGCTCCGACAATTACGCTATTCATTATATATCTCATAAACGGCTGTTTTGTAAATATACTTACGTAATTCTCGAAAGTGGGTTTGAATAGCCATTTAGGGGGCATTGAAAAAGCCTCTGCCTCGGTTTTTAGAGAGGTAAGCACTGTCCAAACCACTGGAAAGAGAAAGTAGCTGAGGATTATCACAATCAACGCATAGAAGAACACCCACCATACAGTTTGTTTAAGTGACTTTGCCCGGCTGCTATACAATGTCTGACCCACCTTTCTTAAGAGACTTAATAAGAAGAGACACAGTGAATGACATTAGAACAGTAAGTATTACTGCATAGCTCGATGCTCTGCCTATGTGAAAGAACTTGAATGCCGTCTGGTAAATAAAGAAATTCATGGTTTCTGTGCTCCTTCCTGGTCCGCCATTTGTCATGATGAAAACCAAATCGAACATTTTCACCGAGTCAATGATTCTCAATGTGAATACGACAGTTAGAACAGGTTTCATGAAAGGTAGTGTAAGGTATCTGAAAGACTGCAGACGGCTTGCCCCATCAATTCTTGCCGCTTCGAAAGGTTCTTGTGGGATGTTTTCCAAGCCAGCTAGACATACCAGGAAGCAAAAAGATGTCCACTGCCATATATCAGTAGCGATCAGCGAAAGCAAGGCAGTTGTTTGATCACCCAGCCACGCATGTTTTGAGACTCCCAAGAAGGAAAGGAAATAGTTAACCATTCCTGCGTCATAATCATAAAGTATCCTCCACACAAGTCCGACTGCCACTGGGGACAGAATCATCGGTACTATCATTAATGAACGAACTATTCCTTTCCCTCTGAAATCTCGATTCATTAACAAAGCAATTAGCATTCCCAATATTAGTTCGATGCTCACTCCAAATACAGTGAAATACGCGGTTCGTTTAAGAGCATTCCAGAAATTCGAGTCGGTGAAAGCATTTACGTAATTTCCAAGGCCAGTAAAATTTATTCTATCTGGTTTAAGCAGATTGTAATTATAGAGACTCAAGGTAATTGAGCGAATAAGAGGATAGATGCTTATTGCCAAAAGGACTAAGACTGCAGGAAGCACATACCACAAAATGCTTTTTGATCTTTTCTTCCTATTCTCCACAATGCATTCTCCTAATCTAAGATGAGAAAGTGCGGGCTCATGAGAGTGAGCCCGCAGTAACAGCCACTAGTTATTGTAATAACCTGCTTCTTTCATTATTTTATAAACAGCTTCATTGGCTTCATCTAGAGCCTGTTTGACGGTAATTTTTCCTGCAATTGCTTCAGCTATAAACGCAGTAATAGTATCAGTAATCTCTGAAGTCTCGGGAAGTTTGGGTACATATTGAAGGTTTCCATTAGCAACAGATTCAAAATGTGCGTCCATAAATATGTTGTATTTTTCTTTGTAAATTTCGCTGGACCAAGCTGCTTTCGAAGTAACCGTGGGTATCGGTTCGATTTCGAGAGATTTAAGTTGTGTCTGCTTGCTCGTTGCCCATGCGATGAACTCAAAAGCAGCTTCTTTATTCTTTGAGAATTTTGAGACAAAAAGCGAATGTAATGAAAGGTTTATTCCGTACTTTTCTTCAGCGGGAATGACCGCATAACCGACTTTTCCAGCGATTTTCGATTTTTCGGGATCCTCAGCATACCCCGCGTTTACACTGGCATCGATTGTGAAAGCTGCATTACCCTGTTCGAAAGAAATCCTGTTCTCTTCCCAACCATAGTTCGGAGCACCTGGAGGACAGAACTTTCTCACAAGATTAACGTAAAATTCAGTTCCCGCAACTGCTTCAGGGCTGTTTATGACTGGCTGCATATTTTCGTCGAAATACTCTCCACCAAAAGCTACTAAAAACCCACTCCATGTCCACGTCATGTGAATTCCTCGTTTTGCTCTGAGAGTTATTCCATACAAGTCAATCTTTCCATCATTGTCTGTATCAAGGGTCAGTGCTTCTGCCGCCTTGGTGATTTCTTCCATCGTTGTTGGTACTGCCACTCCATATTCTTCGAAAAGGTCCTTTCTGTACATCAAGAATGTACTATCAGAATAAAGGGGTAGACCGAACAGCTCACCGTTAACAATCATGCTATCTACAAGCACCGGAGAAAAGTCCGAGAGATCTACATACTTGTTCAGAGACGCATCAGCAACATATTTGTCTAGCGGCTCAATGTATCCTGCAGTTGCATAACCATACCCAGCGAATAACCAATCATTGTGAATGATATCGTACTCGCTGCTTTGTGCAACAAAATTCAGCAAAGCTTTGTTTGGAAGGTATTCGTACGGTACCTCTTCCAAAATTACTTTTGCCCCTGTCTCCTCTTCAAATTCATGAGCCAAACGAATAAGAGCTGTAGTTGTTGGATGAGGTTCCATCATGCATTTAATTGTGATGCCTTCGTATTTCTTAGCTGCTTGAGCGGTGCTAGTAAGAACTAACAGAAGAACCAATGCAACTACTAATCTTACAACAGTCTTTTTCATTTTTCCTCTCCTTTCGTCAGTTTTTTGGCCGATATTTACTCCGAATCTACAGAGTAATAACGGTTTCATTTTGTATGGATTTTATTATCGCCAAAGCTAACTTAACAGAATCAACTGCTTCTGATGGGGTGATGCCAAAGTCTTCACCATAGACAATTGAGTTTACAAACCCGGAAAGCTCTTCGCGCAGATTTCCTGCAATTTGCCCGTCAAACTCTGGCCAATGAGTTAGATCTGGGAAGACAAGGCCCTCAGAATCAGAGCAAATCCACACTCCTTGATCAGCACAGTCAACAGATCCGTACCCTTTTGTTCCAATTACATGCATCTTTGCATCTATGTGTGTAGGGAAATTCTTCGGCAAAGCCCAGTTGTACTGCAAGCATCCTATGGAACCATCCTCGAATTTTACCGAAGCAAATATTGCATCTTCTATCCCAAGTGATTTGTTCGCTATAGAAACACTTTCAGCGTAAACTCTGATTGGCTTCTTGTTCATCATCCACAGTACCAAGTCGATATCGTGTACAGCGACGTGAAGTGTAAGATTTCCTTGTCTTCCATATCTAGCCGGTCCGTCAGAAATTGGACTATTCCTTCTAGTGTAAATGGAGGTTAATTGTCCGAGTTCTCCCGAATCAATAGTATTTTTAAGCATACGATATCTTGAATCAAAACGTAGAAGGTGCCCTACAGCAAGTTTCACATTGTTTTTGGAAGCTTCTTCGACAATGAGTTCGGCCTCATCCTCGACAGTAGCAATTGGTTTTTCCAAAAGTATGTGTTTCTTTGCCTTTGCAGCTGCTACTGCAGGAACCAGATGTTCTGCATCTGACACGCAGATGCTTACGGCGTCGATCTCTTCAGAACTTAGCATTTCATTGTAGTTGTTAAACACCTTGATTCCAAGTTTCTTAGCAACATCTGAAGCTGCACTAAGGTTTTTGTCCGTTACTCCTACGAGTTTACAATTTGGAAGTCGTCTGAATATATTCGCATGCATTTTTCCCATAAATCCAGTACCAATGACGCCAATACGCAAGTCATTCACAGATAACACCTCCGAAATAAAGCTTACCTTGATCTGTTGCAGAGACTATTATAGGTCTATTTGGAGATTATCTCCAAATCCAGCTTGTGGCGATCTCGATCGTCCAAGACTGATTCAGGTTGATTATAGCTGTTTAACTCTTCGGGATAACTTGAGAAGAAGATGTTTAAAAGAGTGATATTGGGTCAATTCTGGAGAGAATCTTCATAATTGGCTGTGTTGTTATTTTTTATTTGTTTTATTGAAGCATTTTGATGGAGTCGAACAAGCCTTTTACTGAACGGATGTCTTTACGTCCTGCTTTTTCAATAATTGGTATATCTTCTAGGTATACAGTCTTTATGAATTCATTGATTCCTATGAAAATTCTCGAGAGCAAAATACTTCGCTTTCTCCACTTTCGCTTTCCAAAACAAAGACCATTGCACATTTAGTTGAAGAAGAGTTGTGAGACAAGTTAGGTACTGCATATCCTGTTCTAAAGATAGATTATATTGTTATGCCAAATTAAGATTTGAAGATGTTCAGTCAATTCCCTATTTTGATGAGAAGCAACAGCGGACGGTTGCTAATACTTTGCTGCACGTAAGTCAGATCAGATTTTCGCTCTAGTCAGACATCTGAATGAGAAGATCTGATCATAGTCATTACTACTGACTAAACCCATTACTCTCAAGTATTCGAGATAGAATTCCATTGTTCCTTTGAAGCTTGTTCTTGGCTTCCTCTTTGCCAATGCCATCAAGAATCATCAATATTGCTACCTTAGTGTCCCGCCCTGAAAGCTCGTATACCTTTCTTGCTTCTTCATGAAATACGCCGGTTGCCAACTCAACTATTCTGATTGAACGGTTCACAAGCTTTTCGTTTGAAGCTACAAGATCAACCATAAGATTCTTGAAGACCTTACCCATTTCAATCATGGTCACTGTGCTGATCATGTTAACAACCATCTTCTGAGCGGTCCCAGCTTTCATTCTCGTGGAGCCAACAATAACCTCAGGTCCAGTTTCAACTTCTATGCTTACGTTTACCACTTTTCTGGCGGCTGCCATCTTAACGTTAGATATACAAACAGTTTTAGCTCCGATCTTTGAAGCACATTCAAGTGCAGCAATTACATAAGGTGTTCGCCCACTAGCTGTAATTCCGATTACTGTGTCTTTGTCGCTAATTTCCAAAGAAAGAATATCACTACACCCTTTCTCCCTGCTGTCTTCCGCACCTTCGACAGAAGAAGTGAAAGCTTCCCTTCCACCTGCAATTTGCGCAACGAAGGCGTCTTTCTCGCCGAAAGTTGGATGGACTTCTGATGCATCGATTACGCCGATTCTTCCACTTGTTCCGGCTCCCACGTAGATTACCCGGCCTCCTCTTCTGAGACTGCTCACTGTGAATTCAATCACCCGAGAAATAGTGGGGATTTCTTCTTCAATCAGATGAGCAATCTTCTTATCTTCATAGTTAATAATTCTCAGCTTCTCTTCAGTGGTTACGATGTCTATTGTCTCTGTAAGTCTATTCACACTTTCAGTCGGGAGATCTTCAAGATTATCTTTCACAAAATGCCACTCCCTCATTCATGTAATCAGGTGTTCTATTTCCTTATTCCAATAATGAATGTGTACTTTTTAATCCATATAGCCCACTCATCAGAAGAACGTTGTACATACAAACATCAAAAGACTAGCAACTAGAGCTTCTTAAACTACTCCTTTTGATTAGAAGCTGCAAATTTCAAATCAGTACTCATTTCTGTCGATAGATTATTCTGATCATCATTTAATAGTCTGCGTTTATAGATAATGTCCAGTGCAGAAGTAACCGTCACCAATAACATTGAAATTCTACCAAATGAGAACTAGGTTTTCAGCTGCTAGAAGGTATGTTATTCCACATCAGGGTATTCATGTATTTGTTTATTTGTATTATATGTGGAGAAACCTTGTTTTGTTCTAAAGACATGATGGAAACTTCTTTCCCATTCTAATTGTTGATTACAGACTATGGACTTAAGTTAGAAGCATTATGAATACTTCCTCTAGAATTGGGTATGATAGAGATCGCCGGGAAACGTTTTTAGTATAGAACGGCGCTTCTGTCAGAATGAGTGTCTTGGATGTGTCAACAGCAATGGACCGGTTTCGATCAGTTAGTATAGAATCCGCAACAACTTTGTATGCGGTTTCCGCGATTCTGATAGCAGAAAGTTCATGCTCGTGCGATAGTATTGTCTGATCGGAGGTGATTGTATGAACATCTGGTATGTTATAGGTGGAGTGGCTCTGGCGGTAGCTGTTGGCGCGGTACTTCTATTCACCAGCCATGTTGTTACAGAGAGACCTCAACTTCCCGATGTGTATGTAATGAAAATGGACCGACACGTACCTGGAGTAGATATTTCTATTGAAGCTGGAAGGGTTATCACCGTTTCGATAACTAACAACCTCGAAGAGTCAATAACTGCCATATTCTATGAAGAGATAAGATCGTCAACAGGAGAAAGCTCACATGTAGTAATCGAAGGTGAGCCTGAGATAGAAGTTCTTCCAGGCCAGACAAGACAGGTTCTCATCACTCCAGACGAAACCTTCAAAGAGTTCTATCTGCCATACGACATAATTGTCAAGGGCGTCAAGTACGAATGCAATGCCACCATTTCAATGTTCCAGGAGTAGGTCGTTCTTAATCCCTTCCTTCGTAACTCCATTTTTTACATTCAGTTAACCTTTGCCTCTTTTTTTGCTAGGAGATAGTTCTTCATTCCAAAGAACCGCTGTACGCTTAGGAGCAAAAACTCGCTGATCGCTGTGAAAAACAGTTCCATGTTGTCTGTTCCAAGTTCCAAGTAATGAGAATGACAGTGCCTCTGAGTACCAGCAATTCGGTGTTCGCTGCAGGCTACTAAGATCCGCTAGCAAGAACACGCTATTCGCTGCACGCTGAGGGATAGAGATCCCTCTCGTGTCTCGTATCATGGTCAGATACGAGATTACCTAGCAAAGAGCCAATCAAGGACCTTCTCGTTTTGGTATCAATAGCTCTCCTGTTGTTCGAACTCGGAGAACTGAGAACCGTTGACGGACAACTTTCATTTCTTTCAACCTGCAACTCAGAATATGCAACTGTTCCACTCACACACTCCAACGGCAGGAAGGAAGAGAGATCCTTCCTGCACTTTTCACCTGTCAACAAACAATGAATCTTCAAAATACGGTGGTATGCTTCCGAAGTCCACTCACAAGAATGTATTGAGAATGATTGTCTATATGTCCCATGAAAACTTAATTCCAGTAAAAGCTTTGGTTCATACGAGAAGTGTAGAATTCAGGTGGTATAGACATATAGATATCTATACGCGAATGCGAGGTGTCGGTATGATACCTATCTATCTTGAGATCAGAAGCTACATGATTAAGCAGATCGAAAACGGATTTCTCGTTCCCGGCGACAGGATACCATCCGAACGAGAGTTGGTTGATCTGTTCAAGGTAAGCCGCATGACCGTAAGACATGCGATAGATCAACTTGTAAACGACGGAGTTCTCGTGAGAATGGTTGGCAAGGGCACTTACGTGAGCAGCGAAAGACTGGCCACTCAGCTGAATGTTCTCAACAGCTTTTCAGAAGATATTATTGCTACGGGACATAAACCCTCTGCAAAACTCTTGAGTGTCGAAAGGATTCAGATTAGCGACACGATTAGCAATCTCCTTTCAATTGACTGTGGTCACGACGTTATCAAGGTAGAGAGACTTAGGCTCGTAGACGACCTTGAAATGGCGCTGACCACGTCTTTTTTCCCAGTTTCGAGAGCTCTTCCAATCGAAGAGATCGACTTCAACGCAACTTCGATTTACGGGCAGATCGAATCCCTGGGTTTAAGAATAGAGAAGGCTTCAGAAACTGTCAGTGCCGAAGCCGCCGACAAGAGAATTGCCGGTTTCCTGAGGGTTAAGGAGAACGCCCCACTCCTCAAAATTGTGAGACTCACCTTTATCTCAAACAACGTTCCAATTGAATACATGGAGGGCCATTTCAGGCCGGACAGGTACGTTATATCCCAAGAACTCTATAGACAGGAAGTGAGATGATGAAGATGTTTGAAGAGATGTTTGGAAAGAAGCTCCCGATAATCGGTGTAGTTCATCTGCAGCCGCTGCCGGGAGCGCCAAGATATGAAGGTATGTCGATGAAAGAGATCACCAGAGCTGCCATTGAGGAAGCAAAAGCTATGAGTGAGAATGGCGTGGACGGGTTAATTGTGGAGAATTTCCGGGACATGATGTTCAAGAAGAGGGTAGGTCCTGAGACCGTCGCATCCATGACTTACGTTGCTTCCGAGATCGTCAAGAGTGTCTCAGTACCGATAGGACTTTGTGTTCTTCAATCCGATGCGATTTCAGCTCTTGCGATCGCAAAGGCCGTCGGGGGGAAGTTTATCAGGGTGCCGTACTACACAGAAACGTACATCGTGGACGCGGGAATGATGGAGAGTATCGCAGCAGATGCCCTTAGGTTCAGAAAGATGATCGAAGCGCGAGACGTGAAGATCTTTGCCGACGTTCATATCAAGCATGGGTATTCGCTTTCGAGAAGGCCGATTGAAGAATCTGCCGAAGACGCATATGAGCGCGGGCTTGCCGACGCAGTAATAGTGACGGGTAAGAAGACCGGAGGAAAGACGAAGCCGGAAGACGTCTTTTCGGGACAGACTCCATTATTTACAGTCCGGTAACGTAGTTCTCTTTAAATTGGATCAGTTTTCCGTCCTCGGTTCTGCGAGAAGATCCCGTATGGACCTTCGGGATTGCCTCCATTTTTGACATTACTGTGATGCTTAGGGCAGTTGTAAGTTCAGCAATTTCAAATGGTAGAATTCTGTTGTTGGTTTTCTTTCTTTTTTCTTCTGGGGAATCTGCTCGACTAAGCGAGTCGATTTTTTTCGTATGAATGGAGTATCGATTGTCTTTGTTGGTATCCCAGGGGAGGTAATGAAGCAGACTTTCAAGCAGACTTTCAGGGACTCCATTATTTACATTCGAAGTCCTTCAGGGACAGACTCCATTATTTACATTCGTGTAATGTTGTTCTTTATTCAACTAGAACTCGTTTGCTGTTCGCGGTTCTCCGACAAAAACGACGAAGCTGGGGCTAAACTGTCAGAGAAAGGATGAATAGGTGAGGATACAGAGAGAATCACCAATGGGAGCTTTGCTATAATTTGAAGTGAAGCTTGACGTGATGCAAAAATGGGTACAGACATTAGAAGACTTGTCAGTCCCCATTTTTGCTTACATTTCTGTTTATTAACTGGAATCCGGCAGGCTGGAGAGAGTTTCTTGGTATGTCAGATGAGATGAGGATGGTTTTGAGAAGAATACTGCAAACACTTTTCTGGAAAGTAGTTGTTTGCGCGGGAGATTGCTATCGTTATTGAAAAGGAGCTTGAAGCTCCACTTTCCTGCAAGCGTAGACGAAGGCAGTGAAAGGAACACAAAGTTTCAATCGAGAATTTGGTAGTTAATGCAGTTGCGAACCATATCATTTTATTCCGCCTAATATGGAGAACGAACAATGAAGAACTAGAGACTCAAGGAATACGGATTTCTCTGATCTGCTTGAAGGAAACCTTTAGGCATTCCTTTTCAGTTCTGGCAAGCACACCTAAATCTATACTTCATAGCTCATAGTTATAGTAGACAGTCTTAGGGTTTGCAACGCTTTCTATGCCCTGGTTTTCTATTCCTTTCTTATATGCATTTCTAATTCGAAGAAAACTTGGAATCTTTGCGAATCCCTTCCTTCCAGCCACAGACTTGATTTCACACTTGCGGATGAATGTCTGAAAATCGACTGGATATGGGAATACTTTTGAGACAAGTATACCTTCGTCCTCGAAATTCTTCTCTCTCTTGTGCAATGCATTTACGAAAGCATTCGCCATCCATCTATCAAGTTCTTTCAATTGCTCTATGTTATCTACTAGCGGAAAATAACTCATTAAACCTCTGAACCTGAGTCGACCGGAATGTCCGAGCTGATATCTACGTAAAGCCAATTCTGTTGCATCACCATACAGGTACCTACGAACTTGAAGTACTGAGCTGATAAAAGCCTTGTCATATTCACCTAAAACTGTTGAGACCTTCACAGCTTTCAAGGGCTGAATCAGATTGGAATAGATCAAATAGCTAATTTGCCTTTTTATCTTGTCTACGACATTATAACTAAACGATATGCTATTACTTGAAATATTGTGTCCTAGAAAGCTCACCGTTTTCTTTTTCCCTACAACTTCATTTGCTACACTGTTGCATATAATACTTATTCCTGGTGACTTATTAGCGTTTATTTGTACACCGGAATCCTTTGAGAAATCATAAAGAACGTTCACAGCATTGCAGACTTTTGTGAAATCTTTTGACCATACTATAAGGTCATCAGCATATCGTGCAAATCTGACACCTATTTCTTCCAGTTGTCTATCAAGACTCCAACATGAAACATTCGCTAGGAAAAGGGAAATCGATGTTCCTTGTGGAATGCCCTTTCCAGAACGATTACTAATGAAGGCATCGATAACGTGTTTCTCGACCTCGCTTACATTAAAGGCGCCATCATCCAGCTGCACAAAAAGATAGTCGTGAAGAATCGAATCAAAAAAGGAGCTAAAGTCATATTCAGCAACGAAGACGCGTCTTTCATTCGATAAGTAGGAATATAAATCTTGAATTGCAAAGTGCGCATTTCTGTCATTTCTGTATGCATAAGAGTATGAACTAAATCTCTGCCTATTCTTTCTAATTAGTTTTCGGTAAATCAAAGTTGAAACAGCTGCATCAGGAAGCTGATAGCTCATTACTACCCTAAAAGTTCCATTGCTTTTGGGGATATGTTTGAGAAAAGGAGCTTCTGGTTCATACGTACCTCGAACGAGTTTTCGAGAAATCGAGTGCGCAATTTGCTTCAAATGTTTTATCACATAGAACGGATTGTACCTTCCGCTGTTACTCCATTCTTCTGGTTCTTTAACCTCTTTGACAGACGACATCCCATTTCTTATTCTTCGAGCACAATTGAGGACCTTCAGGGACAGACTCCATTATTTACATTCTCGTAATATGCTTCTTCATTCAATCAGAACAGGTCCGACGTCAACGGTTCTCCATTTTCCGGAGCTGGCAGGATACTGAATCATACACTCTCATGACGAGAAGATTGTGAGCCCGTGACTCCGCAATGAGCTCATAAAGGATTTCAATTTATCTTCTAGTTTTGCTTCTTCTAAGACGACTCCGCGCTCAAGCTTAAGATTGCTCTGAGGAATATTGTTTTTTGTACTGGGAGCGCTCACATTTCAGCGCTGCAATCCAGACTGTTGTTAATTGCTGTTAGTAATTAGTGACAAGATAGATTCCTATGAATGTGTGTACATGCCATTAACCGAGATTGCTCTTACTCAATAGCAAGATTTGACTCCTGTTTGCTAATTATGATATAGTATTGTGAGCCCTCACATTATTCAAAACGTGTCTTTTTTGGCAGAGGAGTAGGATTATGAAGCCAATAACGATAGAAGATGTTGCCAGACTCAGCGGAGTATCGCGAGGAACAGTATCAAGGGTAATCAACGGAAGCCAGAATGTTAATAGGGAAACTAGAAAGAGAGTCCTTGAAGTGATAGAGAAGCTCGGTTACCGCCCAAACCAGAACGCGCGGAGAACGGCCGGTGGAAGATCCTCCACAGTTGGCATAGTGATCCCAATGATCGGTACGGAGTTCTATGAAAGACTCATTAAGAGCATGGAAGGGAAGCTCAGAGCGCAGTTGTACTCCATGATGCTGTTCCCGGTTCTCAAAAGGGACTGGGTCTCGAAAGTCATGTTGCATGACGTCCCGAGTTCAGACGCGGCCGGAATATTTCTTTGCTCGTTCGATATCGAGCATCTCTTTGCATCTTTCCGTAAACCATTCGAAGGTCCAACGGTCCTTGTTGACAGCTACTCACCGCTGTACGACTCTATATATATCGACAACGAGCTCGGAGGATACCTTGCAGGAAGGAAGTTCTCGCAGCTAGAAGGGAGCATACACGTTATAATGATGCAAGAATCTATAGATTCGGCCTTCTGGCCCGTCTTCAACTCAAGATTGAAAGGCTTTCAAAAAGCGCTCCTCGAAAGCGGGAAAGAGCTTGCGCAAAAAAACCTTCACGCCTACGATTTCAGCTGGAGCGCTGGAGCTCTTGCAGCGCGCGACATCTTCGACAACGACAGACCCCCCTTCAACATCTTCGCCATGAGCGATCTTTACGCATTTGGAGTTATGCGGGAGGCCCAACTCAGAGGTCTTCGTGTGGGTCGGGATGTGAAGCTGGTCGGTTACGACGATCAATCGGTCGCCAGAGATTGGGGCATCACCACAGTAAGGCAACCGATAGAGCAGATGGGAGAGAAAGCCGTAGATATGATGCTCGAGCGGCTCAAGAGACCTGCAAAGGAAGTCGAGAGTGTCTGCTTGAAGCCTGAAATGGTGGAACGTGAATCCGCATGAGCCTGGAGAAGTTCCAGGCTATAGAAAGGAGGAGAATATGAAAAGAAAGGTTCTGATCGTTCTAACGGTTTCGATGTTATTTCTGGGTTCGGTGATAACTGCCACTGTCGATGGACAGCTGATAATCTGGGCAGATGACACAAGAACTCCGATCTTCAAGGAACTCGCCGAGGACTACACTGAAATGACCGGAATAGTCGTGACGGTCTACGAAATGACCATGGATGCGATTACCGAACAGGTTGTCACGGCCTCTCCCGCGGGCGAGGGCCCCGATCTGATCGTCGGGGCTCACGATTGGATAGGAAGACTCGTCCGCAACGGTACCATCGCCGCTATCGACCTTCCTGAAGATCTTCTCTTGCAGTTCGACCCCGTGACTATCGATGCCATGTCCTTCGAAGGAAAGCTTTACGGTGTCCCTTACAGCAGAGAGGGGGTCGCCCTGCTGTACAACAAAGATCTCGTTCCTGAGCCTCCTCAGACCTGGGATGAATTGATTGCTATCACTAGAGAGATTACCAACCCCGCTATCGGGCAGTACGGATTTATCGTCGAACTCCCCTTCCCTTATAACAGCTTCGCGGTGCTTTCGGCCCTTGGAGGATATATATTTGGGCAGAGTCCGGAGGGAACACTATTGATGGACGATATCGGTCTTGACTCCGTTGGCATGATTCTGGGAGCGACTCTTATAGACTGGTTGATCGAGGAGGGTCTCATGCCTGGAGAGATACCCTGGGAGACTATGACGGGACTTCTCTCCGAAGGAAAGGCGGGAATGGTAATCACGGGACCCTGGAGTATCCCCATCGCAGAAAGCGGAGGAGTAAACGTTGGAGTTGCGCCCATACCGACAATTTGCGGGCAACGGCCGCGGCCTTTCGTAGGCGTGTCAGGCATCATGGTCAACGCGTACTCCCCCAACAAGGCAATTATACAGGACTTCATCGAGAACCAGTATGCAACCAAAGAGTCGATGTTGAAGATATTTGAAATGGACCCGAGACCGTCGGCGTTCATACCGGCTTTTGAAGCGACCAGGGACGATCCCGTCATGAATGCCTTCGCAGAATCGATCTCTTTCGGCATGCCGATTCCAAACGTCCCGGAGATGAACACGGTCTGGTCTGTCTGGACGGATGCAATGACTTTGATTTGCAACCAGACGCTTTCTCCCCATGAAGCTCTGAGGCAGGCTACAAAAGTGCTCGAAGATACCTTTTCCAACTGACGAATGCAAGTAGATCTGTATCCCCCGGCAGTGGATGCAGAAAGTGTGATCAATAGAAGAGAGATCTGAGATGAATATTCCGGGGGATACAGTTTATGGAGGAAGTAGTGGAGAGACGTTTTCTGGGATTTCTTATCAAAATAACGATGATGTCACTGTTCAACGCGCTCGCCATTTTTGCGTGCACATCTTTCGTGATCTCGGGCGATCTGTACCTTTCGCTAACTGGAGTCGTGTTGCTGGTGGTAGTAAATGCAGTTGTCTTTACAAAGAAGAGCTACCCTTTGAGATACCTCCTGCCTGGACTCTTTTTCTTGACGGCTATGGTCGTTCTTCCGATCCTTTACAACGTGTATCTCTCCTTCACCAACTACTCTACTGGCCACGTCATAGGGAAAGATGACGCGATAAATCTCTTTCTCAACCGTGAATACCTGCGGCCCGATGCCGAAAAATACAGTTTCAAGGCATACGGGAACGATTCGGACATTATGCTTCTCTTGCTGAAATCTGATGAAGAACTTCTTGTGGATATGAATGGAGAGATTCGTGATCCCGGCGAATTCGATATAGTTGATAACGATCTGGACGGAACGCCCGACAGGATTGGTCAGTGGAATATTATGGAGGGGCCAAAGATCGCCACAAACGTATCTCTGTTGCAGAAATTAAGAATCCCATACGGCAACGGTTGGCTGAGGCTAAGTACCCTGCGCGAGTTCAGACAGTACGAACATCAGTACGCTTACGACGAGGCTACCGACACACTGACCGATCTAAAAACCGGGAAGACTTACAGATCCGAAAAGGCACGATTCATCTCGAGCGACGGAGAAGCTCTGGATCCAGGCTGGACGGAATTTGTGGGTCTTCAAAACTATCTGAGAATAATAAACACCGAAAAATACAGGAAGCCCTTCTTCGGGGTCTTCATCTGGACCATCGAATGGTCGCTTTTGACGGTTCTTATCAGCTTTGTCATCGGCCTGTTTCTGGCCATGATGCTGAACGACAGCAAACTAAGGTTTAGAAAACTCTACAGATCCCTTCTGATCGTTCCGTACGCGATGCCATCTTTCATCTCTCTGCTGGTCTGGCGGTACGGTTTTTATAGCAGCGAGTTCGGCTTTTTCAACAGGATGCTCAAAAATCTTGCTGGAATATCCATACCCTGGCTGGACTCGGTCTTCTGGGCGAGATTCTCGGTGTTGCTTACCAACATCTGGCTCACATTTCCTTACATGATGCTGGTTTCGTTAGGAGCTTTACAGGCGATTTCACCACATCTTCTTGAAGCGGCGAAGATCGATGGTGCTGGGAGCTGGCAGAAGTTCAGGAAGGTGACCTTTCCACTGGTGATCGTGACGCTGGCTCCGCTTCTTATAGGTTCATTCGCGACGACTTTCAACAATTTCACGGTGATCTGGCTGCTCACCGAAGGCCATCCGGTTATGGGAATCGGAGATGTCGCTGGCGCGACCGATATCCTTATCTCTTATGCCTACAAACTGGCCTTCTCAGGAAGAGAGGGAAGCGAAATGGCGCTCTCGGCCGCGGTATCTGTGGTGATCTTCGCGATCGTGGTTACTATATCGATCATTAGCTTTAGAAGAACCAGAGTGCTCGAGGATGTTGCCAATGAGATATAAAAGGAACGCTAGATATGTTATCGGCAGGATAATGCGACACGGGGCGATCTGGGTTGCTATCGTGTTTGCAGTCTTTCCGGCGCTTTTCATAATAGGCACCTCTTTCAATCCGGCCAATTCGATCAACTCGACGGGTATATTCCCGGCCAAACCGACCCTCGACAATTACACAAGTCTTCTCTTCGGCGCCAACAGGGTATTCACGATGTGGATGTGGAACACCTTGAAAATCTGTTTCGTGACCTCGTCTATAAGCGTATTTCTGTGCGCGCTGGGGGCGTACGCCTTTTCCCGGTTCAGCTTTCGCGGAAGGAGAGCTGGATTGTTGATGATTCTCCTGGTTCAAATGTTTCCACAAACACTTGGGATGACGGCGATCTTCCTGATTATGGCGTGGTTCAGCAAGAACTTTCCGCTAATCGGTCTCAACACTCACGCAGGGCTAATTTTCGTCTATCTGGGAGGAGCGATAGGCTTCAACACGTGGCTCATGAAGGGATATTTCGACAGTATTCCACGCTCTCTGGAAGAGGCGGCCTTTGTCGACGGAGCCACACCCTTCAGAACGTTTCTCAGTATTGTGCTGCCACTGGCCAAGCCCATTCTCGTTGTCGTCTTCATTATTCAATTCATCGCCACTTATTCCGAATACATGATCGCGAGTACCCTGCTCAAGGGTGACAACATGTACACCCTGGCAGTGGGATTACGTCTGTTCGTCGGTCAGCATTACGACGACAGGTGGGGACCCTTCGCCGCGGCCGGAGTCCTCGGCTCGCTGGTTATAGTGGCGATCTTCTATTCGTTGCAGGGTCAAATCGTCTCCGGCTTGAGGGACCTTTGGGGACAGACTCCATTATTTACATTGGGACCTTTGTGGGACCTTTAGGGACAGACTCTATTATTTACATTGCCGTAACAGCGTTCTTCATTCATTTAGAACAGGTCCGCAGTCACCGGTTCTCCGTCCTCCGACAAAAACGACGAAGCCGGGTCTAAACTGTCAGAGAAACGATGGATAGGTGAGGAATACAGAGAATCGGCAATGTGTTTTGCTATAATCTGAAGTGAAGCTTGATGTAAAAATGGTTAGAGACATTAGAAGACTTGTCCCCATTTTTGCTAACATTTCCGCAGTTAGAGGTGATGATGATGCCGAGGTCTGCTCGGGTTGTATTCGAAGGTGTTGTTCATCACATTACTCAGAGAGGTAATTACAGGCAGAACATATTTGAGGATTCTGCCGACAGGAAGAAGTACATTGAGTTCGTCGGCGAGTATTCTAGAAAGTATCAGATGAAGATCTACGCTTACTGTCTAATGACCAACCATGTTCATTTTTTAGCGGCTCCGCTAAGGAGAGACTCCCTGGCAATGACTTTCAAGTACGCCAATATGAGGTACTCCAGCTACTTCAACAAGAAGAACCGGAGATCGGGTCATCTCTGGCAGGGAAGATTCTACTCCTGTCCGCTGCATCATGATCACGCTCTTGAAGCGTTGAGGTATGTTGAGAGAAATCCCGTTCGTGCGAAGATGGTTCGGTTTCCCTGGGAGTATGAATGGTCGAGCGCGAGAGAACATGTGGGATTTATTGAGGAGGTAGGCATTTCCGGTGAAAGCGAGGGCAATGATTTATCTTCTCAGGCTTCGGTTACTTCTTGTAGGAATATTCCGCTTTGTTCATTGAAGGATCTGGATCTTAACTGGAATGTGGAAGGCTGGATAGAGTTTCTCGGTTTCCCCGATGAAGAGGATTTTCTCAGCAGAATCAGGGGAAGCACGTTTTCTGGAAGGCCGTTGTTTGCCGGGGAACTTGTGGCCGATCTTGAGAAGGAGCTCGGGGTTCCACTTGGCAGGAAGCCTAGAGGAAGACCGAGGAAGGAGTAGGAGGAGCGGTTGCTTGTTCAAGACATGATAGACGCGAAAATGTGTCGTCAGAGGTTCGGATGAAATACTTGCTTGCATTGCGCAATGAAATAACTGCAGAATAAGATCACTAATACCCAGATAAATGTGAACTAATTTAAATTTACTTTGTTAATGGGTCTCCAGTTTTGATATAAATTAATCGGGTGGTAAAATCAGGATATTATTAGTTCGCTTCGACTTTGTTGTGCAATTCTTCGTGGGGATAAGCTATGAATAATAGCTTGATTGACTCTAATATTTGACTCTGATAAAAGACTCCTACCTTCTGTCGAAGGGAAGAGTATTTTTAAAGGGAAATCCATTGTGGAGGTGGTATATGAAAAGAAAAGCAGAAGTAATAGGAAGCTCAGTTGGTGTAGTTGGAGGTGCCATTGCTGGCGCCAAAGTCGGAGCAGGTATAGGAATTGCTACCGGTGGAACAGCAATCGTTGCAACAGTTCCTCTTGGCATAATAGGTGGAGTAATTTTCGGACTTATAGGAAATAAGATTGGAACTGAGTTGGACAGGAAATGACAAATATCTTTTAGTATCAAGAAAACCTTCCTGAAAATCATTTTTACCCACAATATGTGAAGGAGGTATCTTATGTTCCCAAAAGAAATTGTTAAGCAGGCATGGGAAAGAGCACATGGTAAGTGTGAATGTGAAAGAACTAGCCATGTTCACAAAGGCAGATGTAACAAAAACCTTGTATGGGAGAACAGGGGTAAAGATGGAGAAAGAGGAGCCTGGGAAGCTCATCACAGAACTGCTGTTGCCAGTGGCGGGACTGACACTCTTTCAAATTGCGAAATCTTGTGCCTAGAGTGTCATAAGAAGATTCGTAAACCATAGTCAAACATTCGCTAAACAAGCAAAAAAACACTTTTATTCATCCTTATTTGATAGAGTATTTGGTGATGATACTAAAGTTGTGTTTTCACGAGTAGCAGGGTACTTTTAGGGACTCCATTATTTACATTACCGTGACCTCGTTCTTCTTTCAGGATGGCAATGAAAGTGAAGAAGATAAAGACGATACAAGAAGAGATATCTTTCTGCCGCGATATTGGGGTGCGAGGAGGTATGATGTTCCCCAGGTCCATAAGGCTTCATTTCGTGGAAACGAAGAATAAGCGAAAGATGCTAGAGAATTCGCGATATGTGTTTTGCTATAATCTGAAGTGAGGCTTGACGCGATGCAAAAATGGGTATAGATATTAGAAGACTTGTTAGTCTCCATTTTTGCTAACATTTCTGCAGTTAGAGGTGATGATGATGCCGAGGGCTGCTCGGGTTGTATTCGAAGGTGTTGTTCATCACATTACTCAGAGAGGTAATTACAGGCAGAACATATTTGAGGATTCTGCCGACAGGAAGAAGTACATCGAGTTTGTCAGCGAGTATTCTAGAAAGTATCAGATAAAGATCTACGCTTACTGTCTTATGACCAATCATGTTCATTTCTTAGCGGCTCCCTTAAGAAGAGATTTCCTGGCGATGACTTTCAAGTACGCCAATATGAGGTACTCCAGCTACTTCAATAAGAAGAACCGGAGATCGGGTCATCTCTGGCAGGGAAGGTTCTACTCCTGTCCGCTGCATCATGATCACGCTCTTGAAGCGTTGAGGTATGTTGAGAGAAATCCCGTTCGTGCGAAGATGGTTCGGTTTCCCTGGGAGTATGAATGGTCGAGCGCGAGAGAACATGTGGGATTTATTGAGGAGCCAGGAATTCCCAGTGAAGATGAGGGCAATGAATCTGAGCACAGAAGTCAGGAATCAGTTAGTGACCGATCTATTACCCAGAGTTCTTCAATTCATGGAGTGGGAAATGTGTCTGAGAAAGATACTTTAACTTCTCAGACCTCAAAATCATCTTCTAGAACTATCAAGCTTTCTTCGCTGAAGGATCTCGATCTTAACTGGAGTCCGGAAGGCTGGAGAGAGTTTCTCGGTTTCCCCGATGAAGATGATTTTCTAAAAAGGATCAGGAGCAACACTTTCTCTGGAAGACCTTTGTTTGGAGATAATAACACTTCTGAACTGAAGGAGGAGCTTGGTCTTTCAATAACAGCAAGACAAAGAGGCAGGCCAAGGAAGGGGAAGCTATAGGAGCGTTCTTCGACACTCCGTGTCCAGGTTCTTGGTAAAAGAGGATGTAAGTGGGCAGAGGTAAGAGGTTTGAAGAGCGAAAAGATCTTGATCTTCTGACCTCTAACCTTTATGCACTCTTTCTGAGGTAACGCCTGATCTGACACTAAAGACAGTATACAGGAACGATGGGTTTGGATGCATTAAGAGTAATGTCAAGAGGTTTTGGAAACCTTCACAACACATTCCATTCGTTGTATTGGCTGATCTCGAAAATCTGGGACGCTAGGAGAATCGTCAATCCCTATTTTCGCTCTCGCTTTCTCGCGAGCGAAGCGAACTCCGGAAGGGCTTTCTCGTCTCTTTCCTACAACGCAAAACCCACCACGAGGAACCGTTCTTACATAACCCATTTCCATTATAGATACTGATATTGCAGGATGCGCTTTGTTGGGTTATACTATCACCAGTGATAGTAACTATCAGGGGTGATAGCATGTATTTCGATCCCAGACCAAAAACCTCAAGAAAAGATCTGTTTTTGCGAGACAGAGAGTTAGAAGAGTTGAGCAATCTCGATGTGCCTCTTACTCTTGTACTGGGGCCGAGGCGTCTTGGAAAGACTTCGCTCCTGAGAGTATTTATGAATGAGGGCGATATGGCTTTCATATTCACAGACTGCAGGTCCCTTTTAGTAAGGGGAACATCTGTGAGCAACTATCATCGATTGTTAATGGAACAGCTCAACGATCTTGCAAAGATCAAAAGTGGCGTTCTAGAAGCAATGAAACGGATTAAAGGGCTTAACTTGTTTGGAGTCGAGCTGGAGCTCGATAACAAGAGAAGCGACTCGTTTCTGGTTGAATCATTCAACGCACTAGACAAATGGGCTTTGAAGGAAGACAAGATCCTGTACCTTGTCTTCGATGAGGCCCAACTTCTAAGGCACTTCAAAAGAAATGGCGGCCTCGATTTCAACGAGTTGTTTTCGTATGTCTATGACAATCTCACAGGCTTGCGAATCATACTGACGGGTTCTGAAGTGGGTGTTCTCGAAGATTTCATAGGGCTTGATGATTCTTCCTCGCCCCTATATGGAAGATACATAAAAAGACTATATCTTTCGCGGTTTACAAGAAAAGAGAGTGAAGAGTTCCTCGAGAAGGGTTTTGATGAGGTTGAAATGGAGGCTTCGACAAAGACACTCCGCGATGCAGTTGATATACTTGACGGAATAGTCGGATGGCTGGTGTTTTTCGGAAGGGTGTGTATCGATGCTAAAAGAGTCGATAGAGAATCAATTGAACTGACGCTGGAAAAGGCCGAGATCATAGTGAACGACGAACTCTCAAATCTGAAGCGTAACAGTACAAGGTATATCTCGGTTTTGAAGGCCATTGCCTTTGGATCGAAGGGTTGGAAAGAGATCAAAACGGCGACAGAAATCATAGAAAACAAGACCCTCACGGACACGGCCTTCAATAGGATTTTAAGCAGGTTGATCGAACTCAGTTATGTTGACGTCGAGATTGCTCGAGAGGACAAGACATATAGGCTTGTTGATCCGGTTATTGCAAGCGTAATCAGAAAGTTTGGCTAAGAGGGGGGATAGAGGAGCATTAAGAGGGGTTATATCCGTCATCAGTCCAACGTTATCCAAGATGGAAGATGTAAGAGGGCAGAGGTAAGAGGTTTGAAGAGCGTTAAAATCTTGTCTTCAATCCTCCTTGTTAGCACCAGTAACCTTTGTTTAGTGAGAGAAGAGAAACGAAGAAACGGATGAGAAGGAACGAGACCCCGTGCAGTTGCATCACGGGATGACAGCATGGGATCATTACGGGATGACACTCCTAAACGTCATCCTGACAATGCTCTTGGTCAGGATCCCGGTCTTTCGCGAAAAAGGGACAGACCATAGGACCCGGTCAGTCCCTATTTTCGCTTTCGGCGATTAGCGGATCGTAGAACGGGATGCTGAAACAAGTTCATGACAAATTATTACGCTTTGAGAATCAGCAAACGCTGTCATTCCCGTCATGACTTTTTGAAACTCCCTCTCCTTGTCATCCCGAACTTGTTTCGGGATCTTGGTGTTAATCTTATCCAAGGACGGGTCCATGATCTTGGACGGGCGACGAAGGACGGCTCTTTCCAGCGTAAAGCGGATCTTAGAGAGAGTCGGCAGGGTAACTACGAGTTAATGTCAGTATTGAAAGCCAAGTGTCCACATCGGAATCGAGTTTGAATGGGGCAGATCAGTGTCGTCTCTTATTACGAACTCCGCTTTCTTTGGTTTTTTGCTCGTTCCTCTCACTTCAATTATCTTCCCATCCACAAAGAAATCTCCGTTTCGCTCATCCGCACATGCAAAGACTCTTCTACCTGCATCTTCGAAGGATTGTGCAACAAAGGCTTCTCTTCTTGTTCCAATATTTCCTGTACCAATTGAGTAGAAAGCAGGGTCGCCAAAGAATATTTTTTCACCCTTGGAGAAGGTTCGATTATCGTTTTCTCTATACACTATTCTGATTACTCCTGTTGCGTTCATCACAGTAAGAAGTTCATAAAGCTTTCTCTTCCCTATACCCCAGTCTCTACACATTCTCTCAATGTTCAGTGTTGGTACTTTTGAAATCGCCAAGAACCCAACAACGGCATTCATTAGCCTGAAGTGGATATCTGAGATTTGGGGAACGAAGAAGGGAACATCTCCATGTAGTGTTTTTTCGATAATGTGTTCTAGTTGCTCTCGAAAGTCCCATTCCATGTAAGACGGCCTGAATCCTCGCTCAAGATACTCTTCAAAAGCAGAGAGTACGTTTGTACCGTTCATTATCTCTTTAACTGCCGAAGGTTCGGGAGAGAATGGTTCTAGTTCCGGCAGCAATATTCCGTCTCTAAGATATATGTATTCTCTCAAAGACATTAGAGGGATCTGAACCCTAGAGAATCTTCTTGAAAGATCTGCGATCCCCTGTCTTAATACCAGGCTGCTGCTATCGCTGGCTATTACAAGCTTTCCTGGATAGGAATCGTAGAGGGCCTCAAGATGGATGCTCCAGTCTTTTGCGTAGTGAGCTTCATCTACAACTATTCCCTCATAACCCCTTACAAAGGCCGTCTTTGCTATAGTCCAGAGGTCGCTAGTAGAAACAAGCGGGTTGTCGGCCGAGACGTAGAGTACTTTTCTCTCCGTAAATCTGCTCAGAAGGAAAGTGGTTTTTCCAACCCCTCTTGGCCCGAAGACAAGGACTGCCCTGTTCTTCATCTCTATTTTGTCGAAGTAAGGCCTCAGTCTCGACGGGAGCTCCATTTGCTTCCTCTTTTGCACCTCTTCGAGTGACTGAACTAGCTCGTCCGCATCCATAAGACCATCTCCCATCGTTTCACACTGAAACTATAGTAGCATAGATTCGTTTCCATACGAAACGGAAACATGAGTCCGGAATAGCAACAAGAACCGTCCTCGATCGTTCGTCCGGGAACATGAACCAGGCCTTGGATAGAGCGAGAAGGGGAGAGAGAAAGAGAGAGAAGAGGAAAAACAGCAGCGGGTCTCGGGTTTTGGGTCTAGGGTATCGCAAGAGCAGCAGTGATGCCTTATAGAACATTGGACGCATTGCCGGCAAAGGCCGTGCCGGGACGCAATGCACTGAGGAACATCAGTGGACGCAAGGCCCGTAAAGAACCTTTGAAGAAGTGATGCTGCTGCGTAGGAAGTGATGCCGACTTCGTCGCGAAGTGAGGCCCGGAGGAGCATCCGGGGAAGTGATGCTGGCGCTTTCGCGCCAGGAACAAAGCGAAGAGCCGGTTACCGATCTTCCTGATCTAGAATCATATTCAGAATCATATTCTTCTTGTAGGGGCGAACGGCTGTTCGCCCGAAGAGGGCATCGTTGCAGGTTCCGCGATGCAAGTTGCAAGAAGAGGAACCCAGCCTTTTTAGCAAGGGCAATGATAAGTGCCATCCCCTTCTCAAAGTCATCTTCTTTCAGCCTTTTATGTCATCCTGACAATGCTTTTGGTCAGGATCCCCGCGAAAAATGGGACAGACGATAGGGGCATTTGGGAGCCAGTCTGCTAACGCAGGCCAGTCAGGCTCCGCCTGGCCAGTCACCTTCGGTGGCCAGTCTCGCCTTCGGCGAGGCCGGTTACGCTTCGTGGGAGAAGAGATCCCGTATAGGAGCATTACGGGATGACAGCAAGGGGGCATTACGGGATGACACCCCTATATGTCATCCTGACAATGTTCCTGGTCAGGATCTCGGTCTTTGCCGTGTTTTCGAGACCAGATCCCGTGCAAAAGCATCACGGGATGACCGAAGAGGCGCGAAAAAGGGACAGACCCTAGGACCCGGTCAGTCCCTATTTTCGCTTACAGCGATGAGCGGGTTTTCGTTTTTTAGCGCATAGCGGTTCTTAGAACGGGATGCTGAAACAAGTTCAGCATGACAAATTATCGTGTTTTCAGAATTAACAAACGCTGTCAAACCCGTCATGACTTTTTGAAACTCCCTCTCCATGTCATCCCGAACTCGTTTCGGGATCCGGTTTTGATTTTATCCAAGGACGGGTCCATGAGCTTGGACGGGCGACGAAGGACGGGTCTTTCCAGGGAAAGACAGTCTATTTCTTTGGTGAACAACTGAGTACGAGTCAAAAGAGGACCTATGGAGTTTTCACAAGCGCATCAGTTAGAGAATCCGTTTAGTATTTCAGGTATATCACTACGTCGTTTTTGAGAAAGTCCCAGGCGGGGTTGTTCCGAAAGTCGAAGGAGAATTGCCTGAAATTAACTATCAGCTTCTCGAGCTCGGAGCGGGTTTTTACCGTTGTCTCGTCGGTGTATATGAAGACCTTGGTTTCGGAGTTGCCGGGAACAATAATAGTTTCGGCGATTTCAAACCTTTCGTTCCTGAGTTCGAGAATCGAGACTTTCATTTCGTTTATTGTTATGTCGGAGGGGCCGAAGATGATCGTGCGGTCCGTGTTGTTTGTGACGTTCATTACGAAAACGGGATAACTTCCGTTCGCAACGACGAACCGGTCTTTATAGAGAGATCTGGAGTGATCCTGCTGGGCAGCCGAACCGTTGGTGTTCATCATCCAGGAAAAGAACTCTTCGTCGACCGGATGACAGATGACGGTCACGGTCCCGTCTTTCCGATAGAGATAGGCGCCCCTGCCGATGATGTCGAAAGTATGAACCGCGCTGGCCAGAGACTGCGGATACAGCGCCATTAACGGACTTATGAGTGAGATCTCTAAAAGCAGGACGAGTGTCCAGTTCAGCGGTCTTTCTAATCTTCTTCTCATGACAATATGATACACCGATTTGTAAGATTCGAGCCTGTGGGACGATATTCTCCTGTCAAAGCTGTTTATGATCTTCTTTCATGGATTTACTTTTCATTACTCACCTACAATTACGATTTCATAACCTTATAATTACACATGATCCGGTCGGTCATTATTGTGATACCATCAATACAATTAGCACAACTGGGATTTTTCTTTAGGACTTTTGCCACATCATTTCTACCAAAGGGGAGGTGCTTTATGAGAAAGTTGTCTATGCTTCTGCTATTTTCCATCTCTTTCTTCGCGGCTTTTGCGCTCGCGTCTCAAACGCTGGTGGTCGCCTACATGGGTGATCCTATTTCGTTCAATCCATGCGCTAAAACCGACGACTACGGCGCGGGTATTCACAGAAACATCTTCGATCAGCTAGTTGCGCAGGATGTAAACTACGATCTGGTTCCCCAGCTGGCGACCAGCTGGGAAGTTTCCGAAGACGGCAAAGAGTACACGTTTCACCTGAGAAAGGGTGTCAAGTGGCACGATGGAGAACTCTTCACTTCGAGAGACGTCAAGTATACGCTGGAGTCTATCGTCAACAACAAGGGTGCCGCTTACAACAACGTGTCGATGATCACGGAAGTGGTATGTCTAGACGATTACACCGTCGTGGTCAAGTTGCAGGATCCGTACGCTCCGTTCATTCCCTTTCTTGCGTGGTACGGAACGCAGATAATGCCGGCCCATCTGTACGAGGGAACTGACTGGAACGACAATCCGGCCAACCAGGCACCCGTTGGTACTGGCCCATTCAAGTTCGTCGAGTGGGTCAAGGGAGACCATGTGACTCTCACCAAGAACGAGGAGTATTGGGGCGAGGGACCTTACGTAGATAGGCTGATCTTCAAGATCATCCCCGATCCAAACACCGCTCTGCAGGCGTTCCTTAACGGAGAAGCCGATATCAACCAGAACAGGCCGGGTTTCAACACGCTTTCGACCCTCAAGTTGAATCCCGAAGTCAACGTTGTGATCAATCCTTCTCCGAGCAGATACTATCTTGGTTTCAACCTCACCGATCCAGCAAGACCGTCGACCAATCTCAAAGTCAGGGAGGCTATCTCCTGTGCGATAAACAAGCAGGCGATCGTCGATAAGGTTCTCGGCGGTTTCGGAGGAATCGGCGAATACTTCTACACGCCGGCCATTCCCTGGGCAATCGATACGAATGTTAAGGCGGCCGTTTACGACCCGGCCAGAGCCGATCAGCTTCTGGACGAAGCCGGTTACCCCAGAGGCAGCGACGGCTGGAGATTTGAGATGGATCTTCTCTACTTCCAGGGCGCCGACTGGACGGACATGGCTGCCGTGATCAAGGAAAACCTGGAAAAAGTCGGCATAAAGGTCAACCTGGGTGAGTACGAGATCGCCACGTGGATCGAGAAGGTATTGAACGCACACAACTACGATATAGCCCTTCTCAATGGATTCCAGGGTCCAGACCCTGAGAACCTGACGCTAAGAGTCGCCACAGACGGTGGTTTGAATATTATGGGCTATTCTAACGAACTCGTCGACTCGAACCTCAAGGAGGCCGCAAAGATCTCGGATATCGAGTTGAGGAAGCCATACTATTACGCAGTTCAGGCGCAGCTGGCGGCCGATGTTCCTTTCGTTCCGTTGGCCGAGGTCTCTTACGTCTACATTTTCAAGACTTACGTCGAAGGACTGGATATACACAATCCGGGAAAGATAGGTACCGGAAGTTACGCATTGACCAAGCTCAATTTCTAGCAGGCTGAACTTTCAGGGGCGGTCTTCCGCGGTCCGGAGGGATCGCCCCGCCTGTTTTTTCTGGAGGTGGTACTTTGTCTTCCTTTGCAAGATATATCATAAGGAGAACTCTTAGCATTGTTCCCATGGTTCTCCTGATCGTGGCTTTAAATTTCTTCATAATCCACCTGGCGCCCGGTAACCCCGCGCAGCTCATCTCCGGTCTCGAACAGCCCTCAGTAGAAGTGGTGAAGGCTCTCGAGAAGCAGTACGGTCTAGACAAGCCGCTCGTGGTCCAGCTGGGTCTGTACTACAAGAATATTTTCCAGGGCGACCTCGGTTATTCTTTCATATACGGTACCAGCGTCAACGGGCTGATAGCGGAAAGGATAGGAGCCACCATACTGCTCACGGTTTCGGCGGCGGTGATAGCCTTCGCTCTCGGAACGCTGCTCGCGGTTCTTGCAGGTCGAAGAAAGACCAGGATACTGGACTCGATCTTCTCCGTTTTTTCCTACGTGTTCTACGCCATGCCTTCCTTCTGGCTGGCGCTCGTTTTGATACTCCTCTTTTCATCGACCTTCAAGGTGTTTCCGACTTCGGGGATGTTCGACGTCAGGGCCAGTTACGAAGGCTGGGCCAAGCTATGGGACGTCCTGCACCACCTTTTTCTTCCCTGCCTGACCCTTGTCTTGATCCAGATTCCCGTTTTCTTCAGGGTGACAAGATCCTCGATAGACCAGGTCAATCAGGACGAGTACATTACGACGTTTACCGCTATTGGCCTTTCGCGGAAGAAGATATTCAGAAAGTACGTTCTCAAGAACGCCATTCTTCCGGGAATCACGATCTTCGGCTTGACCCTCGGCTATTCAATAGCCGGTGCGGCCCTCGTGGAGATCGTCTTTGCGTGGCCTGGGATGGGCAGATTGATGCTGGATGCAGTCTTCAGAAGGGACTACAATCTGTTGCTCGGTATCTACTTAGTGATGGCCATTTGTATCTGCGTTGCCATCCTTCTCACCGATGTGGTTTACGCGTTTGTAGATCCCAGAATAAGGTATCAGTAGAGGGGCTTTGTTATGGTGGTCGAAAATCAGATCTCGTTGAGCAGAAGAGAAAATAAATTACTTAAATACGCAAGGAGTTACTTTTCCAGCGGTAAGGGGATAATAGGGTTCTCGCTGCTGCTTCTCTTTATCTTCATGGCATTCTTTGCCCCTGTGATCACACCTTACACCCCCGACGAGATGACCGACGACGTTCTTAAACCGCCGTCGGCCGAACATCTCTTCGGAACCGATCACCTGGGAAGGGATATTTACAGCCGCGTCGTGTTTGGGACGAGGATCTCGCTTTCGGTGGGCTTCGTGGCGGCTGGCCTTTCGGCCATAATCGGCGTTTTGATCGGCTCTTTCTCGGGCTTTTACGGAGGAATTACCGACGATGTAGTGAGCAAGATAGTAGATACCTTCCTGATGATTCCGTCCTTCTTTTTGATCCTGATAATCGTCTCGATCTTCGGAAGCAACATACTCTACATAATGTTCGTGATAGGACTGACCACCTGGCCGGGAAACGCCAGGCTCATGAGAGCTCAGGCGCTGTCGATAAGGGAGAGGACCTTCATCATGGTGGCCAGATCGACCGGCGAATCAAGGATCAGAATACTGTTCGGTCACGTTATACCGAACGGCATTTTTCCGGTGATAGCCAACTCGGCGCTCCAGATGGGGGGAGCCATACTTACCGAGGCCTCGTTGAGCTTTCTCGGTCTGGGAGATCCAAACCTCACAAGCTGGGGAAAACTGATCTTTCAGGGAAGACCTTACATGACTTTTGCGCCCTGGATGGTTATCATCCCGGGGATCTTCGTCGTTCTGGCCGTGCTTGCCTTCTCTTTTATAGGCGACGGCCTCCAGTTCACGTTCAATCCCAAAAATAGGAAGGGTGAATGATATGCCTTTGCTTCGGATGGAGAACGTGAATATAAATTACAGATTGAAGAACAGACTGGTGAGGGCCGTGCGCGACTTCACACTGGATATAAACGAGGGTGACATACTTGGGGTGATAGGCGAATCGGGATCTGGGAAGAGCACGCTCGCGCACGGTCTGATGCGCATTCTCCCCGGGAATGGTTACATGGAGGCGTCAACGATCACTTTTAACGGCAGGGATATCCTGAACATGTCCGATAACGAGTTCAGGCAGTTGCGCTGGGTGGAGATGTCCATCGTCTTCCAGAAAGCCATGAGCGCCCTCAGCCCGGTGCACAAGATTTTCGACCAGATGTACGACGCCATTCTCGCCCATGAACCCGAGACGAGAAAAGAAGATGCGATCAAGAAGCTAGAAGGGCTGCTGTCGGTCGTCAATCTGCCCCGCAAGACGCTCAATATGTACCCGCACGAACTTAGCGGGGGAATGATGCAGAGGGTTATGATATCTCTGGGCCTTATATTCAACCCGAAATTAGTGATACTGGACGAGGTGACCACTGCGCTGGACGTCATAACCCAGGGTCAGCTTCTGGATGAAATCAAGAGATTGGTAAAAGAGTTTGGCCTGACGGTCATGATGATCACTCACGATATAGGAGTTGTAAACGAGCTCTGCACGAAGATAGCGATCGTCTATGCCGGCGAGCTCCTTGAATATGGCGACGTGAAGGATGTCATCTTCCGGCCCCTCAACCCCTACACCAGGGCGCTTGTAGAGTCCCATCCGGATCTAAACCCGCACGGCGGACTCAGAGGTATTCCCGGTACGCTCCCCGATCTTTCGAACCCGCCGGAGGGGTGTATCTTCTACGACAGGTGCACCTACAGGTTGGATCGCTGCAGAGAAGAGAAGCCAGAGTTGAGGGATTTAAACGACAGGAAAGTGAAGTGTTTTAGGGCCGGTGAGTTGAATGGATAAAGACATTCTGCAAGTTAAGGACCTGGTCAAGTACTTCCCCGTTAGAAAGTTCGGGAAGAAACAGTATGTGAAGGCCGTCGACGGTCTCAATTTTTCGATAAAGGACGGCGAGATATTCGGCGTCCTGGGTGAGAGTGGCTGTGGAAAGACGACGCTTGGGCGCGTGATTAACAGACTGGAACACGAGCAGAGCGGAACGATCGAGTTCATGGGCGAGACGATTTCCGGCAAAGATTACAAGAGAGACCGGAACTTCAGAAGAAAGATGCAGATGATATTTCAGAACCCCTACGACTCCTTCGATCCGCGGGTGATAATATACAAGAGCATGGACCTGCCCATGAAGATAAACGGCATCGAACGCGATGGTAAAAAGAGGCTGGAGAGGATAATTGAGACTATGAACCACGCCAAATTGACACCTGCCGAGAGTCTCCTCACCAGGTACCCGCACGAGTTAAGCGGGGGCCAGCTGCAGAGGATATCCATAATACGGTCGATGCTCCTCAATCCGAAGTTCATAGTCGCCGACGAGTGCGTCTCGATGCTCGATGTTTCCGTCAGGGCTGGCGTTTTGAATTTGCTTCTAACGATTCAAGAAGAATTGAAATCTTCGATGCTTTTCATTACGCATGATATCTCCGTTGCGACTTACATCTCTCAGAGGATCATGGTCCTGTACGCCGGAAAGATCATGGAGATAGGTTCGAGCGAAGATATCCTCAAAAACCCGCTCCACCCCTACTCGAAGGCGCTCGTTTCCTACTCGCCCACTATAAGCAAGGAAGAGAAGATGAGATACACCATTACCGGAGAGGTTGTGACTCCGATCAACCCGCCCCCGGGCTGCCGGTTCGCCTCCAGATGCCCCATGGCCAGGAGGGAGTGTACCGAAAGAGAGCCTGAACTGAGGTATGTTGGTAAGGATAGACTGGTCGCATGTCATTTCGTGTGAATGGAGGTCATTATGGACACTATTAAGGAAGTAATCAAGAATGTACCGGAGTACAGTTTTTTCAAGACGGTTGATGAACTGAACGAATCGAGCAGGGAACTGGCCGAGAAGTACCCAGATATCGCAAGTTTCTATCAGATCGGTAACTCGATGGCCGGCGATCCAATCTACTGTTTGAAGATCGGGAAGGGCTCGAAGGCGATACTTATGTATGGCTTTCCACACCCTAACGAACCGATAGGCAGTATGATGCTGGATTATCTCTCCTGGCAGCTGGCCGAGAACGAGGCTTTCAGGAATAAGTTCGGGGATGTCAGCTGGTACATAGTCAAGGCCGCCGACAACGACGGTGCAAAGCTGAACGAGGGCTGGTTCAAGGGACCGTACACGCCCCTCAATTACGCGCTGAACTTTTACAGGCCGGCTGGTTACCAGCAGGTAGAGTGGACCTTCCCCATAAAATACAAGACGCTCGACAACAACGACCCGATCCCTGAAACGAAGGCGCTTATGAAGATCATTGAGGAAGAAAAACCGATCTTCATTTACAGTTTGCATAATGCCGGTTTCGGAGGGGTTTATAACTACATCTCGGAAGACGCCCCAATTCTCTACCCGATATTCGAAAAGGCCTACACGGATCTGAACATCCCCGCGGCCCTCGGGGAACCGGAGATGCCCTACGCGGTCAAATTCGCCGACGCCGTCTACAAGATGCCGACGACCGTTGACACCTATGAATTCTACGCCGCCAACTCCGATAAAGACCCGGCCGAGATCATTGGTAAGTCCGGGACTTGCAGTTACGATTACGGGAGGCTCTTCAACGAGAAGGTCTTCGAACTGGTCTGCGAAGTCCCCTACTACTACAATCCGAAGATAGAAGACCTGTCTCCGACAGAGTTCGTACGGCGCGACCTCGTTCTGGCAAACCTGGAGAATATGAAATCCAACTATCAGAAGATCAAAGACATATACTTCCCACTGAGGGAGAGGATAGTTATAGAATCTCCGCTGAAAACGGCCCTCGATCACTTTATCGAGTCGGCTGACAAACATCTGCCCGTACAGGAAAACTGGGCAAAGACGGCCAAGGAGCTAGACGCTAGGGCAACGGTCGCCGAAGCCTTCGACAACGGACCTGTCTCCAAGACTTACAAGATGCTTATGTGGGGTATGCTGAGAAGGATCCTGCTCCTCAACTTCGACAAGACTGGCGAGTCAGAATTCAAAGAGGCCGCGGAAAAAGTGTACAAACAGATGAAAGAAATGAGCGATAGCCTCGAAGGGGAACTCGACTATGTCGTTATACCGATAAAGAAACTGGTGCAGATTCAGCTTATGAGCGGACTTTACGCAGCGCTGTACGGCATCGTGAAGAACTCGTGATCAAGACTGCCCTTATTTTCTGATTTCTAGTCGATCTTCTGTGGTGGACCCGCGATAACCGGGTCCGCTTTTTTGCCACAAATATATGATTCAATAACCTTGCTAAATAAAAAAGAAGTAAGACGCCAGAGGTATGCGCGCCTTTACGGGCTTCATTTTTCACGAAAGAGAGAAAAGGAGAGAAAAGAAGAGAGGAAGAGAGAGAAAGGGAGAGAAAAGACAGAAAGAGAGAAACTGAAGACATGAGATCCCGTACAGGAGCATTACGGGATGACAGCAGGGGGGCATTAGGGGATGACACCCCTAAACGTCGTCCTGACAATGCTCCTGGTCAGGATCCGTGTCCCTCGCGAAAAACGGGACAGACACGAGGAGAATCGTCAGTCCCCATTTTCGCTCTCGCTTTCTCGTGAGCGAGGCGAACTCTCGAACATACGCTTTCTCGGCTCTTGTAAGCGTTCAGCGAGCAGCGATCAGCGAAAAGCGGGTCTTTGATGGGAGATCCCGTACAGGAGCATTACGGGATAACAGCATGGGGGAATCACGGGATGATACCGCCTCTCGTCATCCTGACAATGTTCCTGGTCAGGATCCCTGCCTTTCGCGAAAAAGGGACAGACCCTAGGACCCGGTCAGTCCCTATTTTCGCTTACAGCGATGAGCGGGTTTTCGTTTTTTAGCGCATAGCGGTTCTTAGAACGGGATGCTGAAACAAGTTCAGCATGACAAATTATCGTGTTTTCAGAATTAGCAAACGCTGTCAAACCCGTCGTGACTTCTTGGAAGTCCCTCTCCAAGTCATCCCGAACTCGTTTCGGGATCCGGTGTTGATCTTGTCAGCGCACTGCGGGTCTTAGAACGAGATTCTGAATCAAGTTCAGAATGACAAATTATGGTGTTTTCAGAATCAGCAAACGCTGTCATACCCTTCATGGCTTTTTGAAAGTCCCTCTCCATGTCATCCCGAACTTGTTTCGGGATCCGGTTTTGATCTTGTCAGCGCATAGCGGTTCATGGGTATGAGATCCCGTGCAGGTCCCCTGAACAGAATCTTTTCAGGGCAGGCTCTACGGGATGACCGAAGAGGCACGAAAAATGGGACCATAGAAACCGGTCAGTTCCTATTTTCGCCGAAGCCATCCGTAGTTCTGAAGAGCGTCAGTAGTCACGCATAGTGAAGCCCAGAAAGGTATGAGTGATTCATAAAATATGTAGTCTGGAAAGAGCGACGGAGTCTCTATTTCAGCGGTGCTATCTTTCTCAAAGGTTGCAGCGCCTTTGCATCTTCCCATGCTGCAGAAAGATCTTTCTGGTGCATTGAAGCCCATTCAATTACCAGTCCCAGGGCTCTGTGAGGTAGGGAACCTGCGATTACTGCCAATGACTCTATTTCTATGATAGCTTCATGTTCACCATAGTGAGCATGAAAGTGTGAAGGAAGATGATCTTCGTAGTACATGTAGATTATTATTCCATAGAATCGACTTATTTCAGGCATTCACAACGCGGCCTTTGCTTTAGGGAAGATATCTTCTGGCTTCTTTCCCGTTATTCTCAGAAAAAGAGAATCGGCGCAGATCTCAAGCTCTTCTCCCCATGCTAAAGCTCTGCCGTCCCTGATAATACTAACGCTTTTAAAAAACTCATCATTCGTGAGAGGAGCAAAAAGAGTAGATTTGGCCAGTTCAGAAAAATCCACAGTTCCAGATACTCCATTTTCAAAGGTGAGTCTTAACTTCAGTCCCTCAGTAGCTACTGCCTGAGCTATTCTTATCATAATTCACCTCCCCTTTGCCTGAATTATAGCACCGCAAGCATTTGAAGTCAGACTCTCATAAAAAATTTAGAAAGGACAAAAATAGAGACAAACTCTATTATTCCATTGGAGTAATGTCGTTCTTCGGTGCGGAGGGGAAAGAACCATCCTTCGAAAGAGAAAGAAAAAAGAGAGAGGGAGAGAAAGAGAGAGAAAGGGAGAAAAAAGGAAAATCAACAGCGGGTCTCAGGTTTTGGGTCTAGGGTATCGCAAGAGCTGAAGTGATGTCTTATAGAACATTGGACGCATTGCCGGCAAAGGCGTGCCGGGACGCAATGCACTGAGGAACATCGGCGGACGCACGGCTGGCTTCGGTAGGAAGTGATGCCCGGAGGAGCATCCGGGGAAGTGATGCCCGGAGGAGCATCCAGGGAAGTGATGCTGGCGCTTTCGCACCAGGAGGCCAAAAGAAAAGAGAGAAGTCCCACGAGATAAGGAAACAGGGCGAGACGGTCGCTCTCGTCTTCTCGTGAGCGCAGCGAACTCTCGTAATGCCTTTTTTCGGCTCTTTGCAGCGAACAGCGGGTCTTTGTTCTTAAGCGTAGAGCGGATCTTTTTGAGCGGGTTATCAGAACCGTTTGTTGAAGAGAAGGATGCTGAGACAAGTTAAGACGATTTTATGGGCTTATTCGGAGGACGGAGGACCGTTGACGGACAAGGTTGTTTCCAAAAGATCAGCGGTTCGTGATTCTTAAGCTTAGCGCGGATCTTTCGTTCCGATGATGCGCGTCGAGAATTTTGGTTAAGCGAACAGCACATTGTCAGAACAGAAGGTTCTTTTGAAGACTATCTGATCTCGGTAATCTCGAAGTTATCGGTCGGTAATCTGCCGTTGTTAACAAATAGAAGCTCAAGCTCAGCATTGTTCCTGATCCCAAATCTATCAAGAATGGTATGGTAGTCCCTTCTCTTCTTATCTGGTAAACGTCTCGAAAAGAAAGGAAAAAGCTTGTTGCTATATGTGACAGTCTGCCTACTAAACGGTAGGATGTCGATCAAGCTTGAAGTCTCTGAGTTCTTCAGAGCAGTCTCATCATATTCGAATGAATAATGTTTCCCATCAAAAACCAAGAATCCAATGGGAATCTTCCTGTCTGGTTTTGCTCTATAATAAAGTACTGCTTTTCTCATCCAAACACTTCCTCTAACAATTGCCTTTTTGCGATAATCAGTTCCAGCAAGAAGTATTTCGATTTTCTGCTGAGCATCTCGCAGGGCACTTGATCTATTATATCATTCACGTTGGTTCTGTTAATCTTGCTTGCCATGCCAAGTATTGTACTAACTAACTCACTGTCAGCAAAATTGTCTCTTATGTGAGTGAGCAATTCTTTGTGTGTGACTTTTCTTTTTCCAGAGAATACCAATAGTGACTTTGCCTTCGTTTCAACATTTGCCATGAAGCGTCTCCTGTCCTTCAGAATATTCTCAATGTCCTCTTCCCTTATCTTCGAACCAAGCGATGCACTGTGATCATATGAAGGTGCCATTCTCGTTTCTCCGAGACCACTATATATTATTCCCCAGTTCCCATGGTGTCTATCGCTGTTGCCTATCAAAGCATCAAAAATTAAATACTGCATAACGTTGGTTGTAAGTGCTTCCCTTGTTGCCCGGATTACGTCTATTACAAGCTCCAGAGAATACTCTCTACCTGTCAACGTATCTTTCATTAATTCGGGATCATATCCTGGTTGCATCTTTTGAATCAGATCCAACATCTCTATCAGGTTCTCTCCCTTATCGACTTCTACGAAGTTCTTACTAACTGTACCGAGTCTCCCCTTATATGCTGCAAACTCAGTCTCCGCAGCTTCAATTCCAACAAGCTTAGCAATTTCATAAGCCAGTTTCTCAGATACATGTTCTGTTGTTCCCACTTTCGGTATCTTAAAGAGCCACTCCTCGCCAAAATGATTGACAAACCAGTACTTCTCATTCCTTCCGGGCGCGGCCACCCCTAATTCCCTCCACGAATTCAGGTCAACGATTTCAAAAATGGCACGATGTTCTTTCAACAAAATACCTCCTCTTACTCAACATAAATTATATCAATCACTATGACGAATTAACACACGTGAGTGTCACTGAGCATTTGCTCAAGAATTTGCATACTCTTGCTTGCAGGTCCGTGAAACACCGAAACGGCGAGGGTTAATTCAAGAAGTGAGGCTGCTGCGCAGGAAGTGATGCCCGGAGAAACATCCGGGGAAGTGAGGCTCGCTGGTGCGAGGAAGCCTCTCAGGTCAACCGTCAACGGTCCACTGTCCTCCGATAAGAGCATATTATATTTGGAAGATCTTCAGTGCCTCTCTGCTGACGCATGCCAGTCACCTTCGGAGGTCAGTCTCGTCTTCAGTGAGGCCAGTTCCGCTTCGCGGGGAAAGAGCCGCTTGGTAAGAACGTTGAAGGCTGCACGCTGTGGAAAACGAAGGATCGGGTTAGAAGAGCGGGTAAGGAAATACGGGTAACTAGGAGCGGGTTATTAGAACCGAGTTTTGAAGGACGAGATCCCGTGCAAAAGCATCACGGGATGACAAACTGAGGCTTCAGGGCAGGCTTTACGCGATGACAATTTCAGATGATAGTGCAGTTCTCTTGTAGGGGCGAACGGCCGTTCGCCCGAAAGAGGTCCTGGTTGGAATCTCTGCCTTTTACGCGAAAAATGGGGACCATAGGAACGGTCAGTCCCTATTTTTCGCTTACAGCGCTCAGCGGGTCTTCGTTTTTAAGCGTACAGCGGGTCTAATGGATTGAATCTGTCCTATTCTGCTATTTAGTTGTGTTGGTCAGAATAGGATCAGACTTCATTTTTAAGCAACCGCTGTCGAAATTTTTGTTTAGTGTCTTAGAAGATTCGGCTTCTGGGTTAGATTCACACATTGTTACGTACATACGACATATGGTTTAATATGGTTGCGAGTGTGCCTTTTTCCAGAAAACGCAACCTACTTTTGTTATTGTATAATAAGGTGTTATAAGGTTTATTGCTAATTTGTCCGCAACCTGTGGAGGCCATATGAGGATCAAATACCTTGATGAAAGAAAGAAACTTCTGGATCTGAAACAGATCGATATTTCAAACAAAGAGTGGCTTTATATGCTCGGAGAGGAGACGAGGCACTCAGTCGCGATAGAAGGCATATTCAGTTCTGAAGAAGACCTTGATGCGGTTATAGAAAGAAATGCTTCCTCAAGCAGCGTGCAGAGTGAAATTATAAACTACTTCAGGGCAGCTCAGTTTGTCTACGATCTAGCTCTACAATACAGAAATGATTACGTGAAGCCTCATTACATTCACGTAATCAGAACACTCCATAGCCAGATGTTTAGAAACGTGAAGTCGCCTTATCCTACGGGTGAGTTCCGTACGAGCGGTGTTGAAATCCTGAATGCAAGAACAACTCCTCCTTTTGACCCGAGATTGTGGATAGACATGTTTGTCCAGTATATCGATTATGCTCTGGAGAAATTCCCGATCTATGGTGCCGTAGCCAGAATTCACACTCTATTCGAGTCAATTCATCCTTTCTGTGATGGAAATGGGAGAGTTGGCAGACTTCTGGTGAATTTCATACTGATCGTGAACGGGTACTGCAATATCTCGATTAAGGGGTTGAACGAACAAGATAGAATGAAATACTATGAGGCTATTGAGATGGCAGATTCTGGGATAGAGAAGATGTTCAGTACGAATGCGGACGAGTCCTTTGAAGAAAAGGTAGCATTAATTGAGACCGGTGACTTCTCAGCGCTGGAAGATCTTATCTATTCAGCACTCTTGGATGCCATGGATAGATGTATTATTATCGCAAGCGACAGTTCTAAACTACTCGACGTCAGCCAGGTAGCAGAAGTATTAGGAATCTCTGAAACCGCTGTGAAGAAGAGAATAAAAACAGGGAATCTTATAGCGAGCAAATTAAGAACAGGAAAATGGAAGGTTTTTCCCCATAACATCAGGTGATGGTTCTGGAAATTCAACTTGGGGCGTTTCGCATCTGGAAGATTCACATCTTCGGGACAGAGTCTATTACGCATCTTCGCATCTTCGGGACAGACAACATCTTCGGGACAGACTCTATTATTTACATTCCAGTAACTTTGCTCTTTGTACCAGTGCCGGAAGCTTTTTTCCCTATAGTGTCTCCGTTCTTGACATTACAGTACTTTTCGCGGCGATTGCTATTAAAGAGACTTCAAGTGGTAGGATTCCGTTGTTGGTTTTCTTTCGTTTCTTCTTCTGGGGAATCTACTTAGATGCGGAACTTGTTCTGTTTGGAGTGCAATTGTTCGTGGCTTGCCTTTGATAATAGGGCCAGACTCTATGTTTTGCAAAGAATTTCTTTTCCTTCTATAATCTGGCTGTAACGTCAGAAAAGACGTGCTCGATAAGAACCTGGAAATCGCAGATATACTTAGACCACTTTCAATCTATCTAAGTGAACCCATAATGATAAGGCTTAACTCCCTTGTCGATGGCGAAGCTCTTGAACCCGATGAAGTTTCCCGAAACTTCCTGAAGGCCCTCGATTTGATTAAGAAAGAAAAAGAGGCGCTCTTACAGTGGCTCGCTTTACACTCCTAAAGGTCGTAGTAAAGCTTGAACTCGGCTGGCGAGGGAACACTGTTAACGTATTTGATCTCCTTCTCCTTCAGAACCGTCCATCTGCTGATCAGATCCCCCGGGAAAGTATCTTCAAGATAAATGTTGTCTTCAACTAGCCCGTTAATCGCCGCCTTCAAATCAGACGGGAAGAATCTTATGCTCTTCCTTTCCTCCTCGGACAGATTGTAGATATTCGATTCGATCGGACCAAAGCCCATTTCGGAGGGATTCATCTTCTGTTTCACGCCGTCTATGCCGGCGCAGAGCATAGCGGCCATTCCATAATAGGGGTTGCAGCTGGCATCAATAGTTCTGTATTCGATTCTTGCCTTGGCGGGATCCTTGACGTATCCGGGTATCCTCACAGCTGCACTCCTGTTGCCCCTAGCGAAGACCGCACAGATTGGTGCTTCAAAACCGGGAACGAGTCGCCTGTAAGAATTCGTGGAAGGGTTTCCGAAAGCCAGAAGTGAACCAGACAGAGAATGAAACAGTATCCCGGCCGTGTAGGAAAGAGCCATAGAACTTAGTCCAAAGTATTCATCTCCGCTGAACAGATTCCTTTCCGAACTATCTCTGAGAAACTGATGTACGTGCATGCCGTTACCGGCCTCTGCAAAGAGAGGTTTGGGCATAAACGTAACGGTAAGTCCGTGACGATATGCTAGATTCTGCAAAACATACTTTGAAATCACGATAGAATCTGCGCTGCTTACTGCTTTCTGGAACAGCAACTCTATCTCGTGCTGTGCTGAGCTGACTTCGTGGTGGTGGTACTTTACCGGAACACCCAGCTTATGAAGAGTCAAGACAACCTCGTTGCGGAACTCCGCCATTGAGTCGGCCGGGGGGCATCGGTGGTAACCGGCCTTTTGATCGACTCTCGTCTCATTTGAAAGAATCCCGCTATTCCAGTAACCTTCAGAAACTTCGACTCTATATCCGGCGCCATTGGTGGCAACGTCGTATGAAACCCCTTCAAAGATGTGAAATTCCAGTTCTGGTCCGAAGATAGCTTCGGCCGCGCCTATCGATTCCAGTTTGCCAACGGCGCTCTTGAGAACATTCCTGGGATACTGCATAAAGGGCTTCCCATCGCTTGTCTTGATCAAATCACAGAGAAACGATAATGTGCTGGCTTCGTAAAAGGGATCGATGAAAGCGGTATCGGGATCGGGGACCATTATCATATCGCTGTCTTCCACTGCGGCATAACCGAAGTTCGAAGCGTCGAAGCCGACTCCCTCTGAAAAGAGGCTATCGTCAAGGCGGTCTCCCGGAAGCATTACATGCCGAAGTCTTCCGTTAATGTCCACAACCTTCAAATCGATGAAATCGATTTTCCCACTGTACTTCATCAGCAATTCCTGCATTATGCACCTCCAAGATTGCAGTCCGTGTTTAGTATTGTACATTCAAGACAAACAAACCTCTATTCCGACTATACTCATAGAGAGTCATTGAAAGCGTTTTAAGCCACTCTATATTGTTCATTCTATTCTGCCAAAAAGTATGCTCTGAAGACCACGAGAAATAGCAGTTTTGAGAGTTCGAATCGCCCGCGAGTTGCCCTTTCGGCCCTTTGGGGACGGACTCCATTATTTACATTCCAGTAATGTGGATCTTCGTTGCGGAGCGGAAAGAACCGTCCTTCGAAAGAGAGAGAAAAAAAGAGAGAGGGAGAGAAATGGGGAGAGAGAAAGGGAGAGAAGAGGAAAATCTGCAGCGGGTCTCGGGTTTTGGGTCTAGGGTATCGCAAGAGCAGAAGTGAGGCTCGCTGGCGCGAGGAAGTGATGCCCGTAGGATCATCCGGGGAAGTGAGGCCGACTGCATCGGGAAGTGATGCTGGCGCTTACGCGCCAGGAACAAAGCGAAGAGCCGCTTACCGATCTTCCTGATGTGTGATCATATTCAGAATCATATTCTTCTTGTAGGGGCGAACGGCTGTTCGCCCGAAGAGGGCATCGTTGCAACTTCCCCGATGCAAGTTGCAAGAAGAGGAACCCAGCGTTTTTAGCAAGGCCAATGATAAGTGCCATCCCCTTCTCAAAGCGATCTTCTTTCAGCCTTTTATGCCATCCTGGCAATGCTCCTGGTCAGGATCCCTGTCTCTCGCGAAAAAGGGACCTTATCATATTCATAAGGAAAAAACTACTACTC
>NZ_AYTV01000003.1:0-39730 GCF_002752615.1 Mesotoga sp. H07.pep.5.3 | reverse complement strand
TTGACAAACACGGCAACTCTTACCGAATCAGACACAAAAGATGAGAGAGTTGACGATGCCATAGTGCAGATTATCGTGATTGGGGGAAGTGAGGATTCAGGAACCCTTCAAGCCACCACAACGCACGAAATTGTATGGAACAGGGAAATTGAGTATGATTGGGAGCTCGAAAAGCGTGTTCTTCCTGATAGCGTGACGCTTACTCAAGGAGCTTCTCAGACATTTGTCTATACACTTTCCGCCACAAGGCTTGAGACTCCCGTCGCTTCAGGCTCTGATGTTCATAGCCTAACCGGAGAGGTGGAAGTCTTGTTTACCAGCACGGGAATTACTATGGCTAATAACCTGAAAATCCATGTGCAGCTTGAATCAAGTATTAATGGTAGCGATTGGAGTACAGAAGGAGCTACAGTCTCGGTTGACACTTCTTCCAAGAACTCTTTCTCTAGTGGTGAAGAACATACATATCCTTTCTCAATACCTGGTTTTACACCGATAGAAGGCAAGTTCTACAGGGTCACCGCTTATGTCAAAGCAGATGGCCCTTTCCCCACGCAGGACACGAGTGATCATTCGGGATCTCATTATCCAAACATCACAAAGAAGTACGATGAAGAAGCAAATGTAGATGATCTTTTGGACAATATCGAAGATGCTAGCGGAAATCCAGTACCCGGTTTTAGCATAACTGATATTGTGAGTCACCCCTCTTGGCCCACAGATATAAGTACCAACACTAAATACGTTTACAGCATTAGGATAGAAAATATCGAAGCGGATCAAGGCACTTATTTCTTGACAAACAATGCTACACTCACTGAGAAAGATACAAAGGAGAAAAAAGACGACTCACAAACTGTAGTAATAATTGTTCCGGATCCAAGTGTAGAAACCGGTTCGATAGACGCATCAGTAACTCATGAAGTTCTTTGGACAAACGAGATTCCATATGAATGGGATCTGGAAAAATCAGTTTACCCGGAACATGCAACTCTTGCAGATGGCCAAACTGCCAGTTTCGATTATTCGTTAATTGTTTCCCGTATAGAAGGTCAAACAACAGGAACCGCCACTTACACTATCACTGGCATTGCTACTGCTACAAATGTTGGTGATTTTCCTCTTACTGAAGTGCTTCTGGAGGTTGAATTTGACGGGGAAACAAAGACATTGATTTCAGCCTCAGATTCAGTCAGTCTAAACCTGGGCGAATCAGTTGATAGAACATTCACCTTTGTTAGATCCTCTTTGAGCAGTCCAGTATCAGTAACTGTAATCGCTACCGGAACAGCTGTGACTGATTACTCAGACACAGACAGCAGTACATCTGATATTCCCGAAAGCCCAACTTCCACAGATTATCTTAATGAAAGTGCATATCTTGGGGATGAGTTCACTAATCTAAGCGAATTCGAGCTACACGGGTTTACTGTTGTGAGCACGCCTCTTAACTGGAGAGTACATATCGATAGCAGCGATTTAGATGGTAATGGCGAAGCAGCTTTTAACTATCCAGTCGATATAACTAATTACTCAGCAGACTTCGAAAATTCACCGTATTTTCTTCACAATATTGCGACACTATACAAAGAAGACACGGGAAACGTTTATTACGCAACAGATGATGCTACAGTGACAATCTACACACCTACCGAAGGAGGTTTCAGGACACAAACTCAAGGTGGGTGGGGTTCATCCGCCTCAGGAAATAATCCTGGAGCTTATAGGGATGCGAATTTCTCTCATGCATTCCCCAGTGGACTGGTAATTGGTGATGCAACTGGTTATAAAGCTATTTTCACAACTTCAGCATCGATTGAGAACTTCTTGCCTGCGGGCGGAACATCAGGGTCGCTAGATCAGAATTATAAAGACCCACCAGAAACTAGTGCAGGAGTTCTTGCAGGTCAGGCAGTTGCTTTGACTCTCAGTGTAGGATTTGATTTGTACGACCCGAATTTCTGTACCAGCTCCTATAATCTTAAGGATTTGGTTATTGTGACTGGAACATTCAAAGACTGGACAGTTGCTGAGGTCCTTGCCGAGGCTAACAGGTATTTGGCTGGGTTAGGAAGTTCATTTACCGCTTCACAACTGAATGATGTTCTTGACGCAATTAATCAGAACTATGTTGACGGCACACATGATAATGGGTTCTTGAGACTGCCGTAGGTTAGCTGCAAAAGCAAAAAGAGGGCTAGAACTAGCCCTCTTTTTTTTGCTAGTCATAATAATCAATCTAAACTCTATTTCGTTATCCCTACATATGCTATAGAATCGCCTGAATTCTCCGGATCGGTAAAACTCGGGTTGATTGACTTGTAAACAGCACTTCCCCCTCTGAGATCCTTTGATCCTCCAGAATAGAACTGAACCGCTATTGAGTTGAAATCACCGTCGCCTCGGAAGCCATAGGGTCCTGAGCCGTTTTTGAGAACCAGAGCAATCCTGAAATCAGTAAGAATTTCGCCTAAGGATTTCGTGACACCATACTTAGTTAACGCAAAAGCTATCACATTTGATGAATTGTCATTGCTAAGAAGAATATCTCTGAATATTGCATCATTGCCTGCCTGAGCTCTTATGTATTGAAGGAAGATATATGATAAAGCATAGCTGGATAGAGTATCTCCATTGTCACCCCAATACAGAACTGAGTGTCCGTCTCGGATCCTAGGAGAACTATTGAAGTACGAGATCCTTCTGGAAAGAACACCAGAGTTAAGATGTTCAGCAGCCAAAGATAACCCTTCGTTTAGCCATGTTGGCATTGTGGAACCCTTTTCAACAAGAACATTTCTGTTGTAGTTCACCATGTGTTGAAACTCATGTGCAATTGTGGAGAAAGATCTGGAAACATCAATTGGGTTTGTCTTAGGATAGTGCATTGACGGATAAGTATCAACGTAGAAAATTTCACCCATGTTTGATGTTGAATGATTAAACAGGTCACCCGAGCTAAAGTAACCGGCATAATACGAGCCAGTCGTCTCAAAATTATCTTGTATATCGAAGCAAAGGATCTTCACTTTACCGTTTCCGTCAAGATCTGAAGGACTGTAGAAGTAATTAGCAATAAGTGGATATATACTATCGTCAAACTCGCTACCAAGCTGCTGGGCTTGTTGCTGACCTATCTCTTCCGTATTCTCAACCCAAATCTCAGACTTAGATCCAGAATACTGAAGAGTTGCAGTTAGTTTCTCGGTGGTATTAGTCTTGAAGTTATAGACCCAGAATTCCGATGTGCTTCCAACCGCTGCAATCTCAAAATTGTCCCCGAGTTTTACAAGCTTATCAAGTGTCAAACCCTCTGGCTCCGGAAGGATTGGATTCATAGCATAAGCTTCCAGAGGAAGGTCGTCCGGTAAAGAAGCTGTTTGAACGAAATCCTCAGACAGGGAACCCGTATTTTCGTAAGAATAGCAATCTGGGTTTTCGTTGCTTATAAGCAATAAATTGCCCAAGTAAACGGGCCCTACCTTGTCGACCCCGTCAGCCGGAAGGGAATTCTTCGTCGAGAAGCTCCATACGGAGCTTTCGGAAGTAGCTCCCTTGCTGTCCTTTGCAACGATCTTCCAGTAGTATGTGACCCCTTCACTGAGGTTCGTAGACTGCCAGTTATTGGCTACGATATCTGATGCAACTTTTTCCGGACTTGAAGAAGAACCGAAATAAATGTCAAAGACAAGAGCATCGCCGTCTGAATCTGAACAAGTCCAGGAAAGCTCTATGGATAACTCCTGATCGACAGAGCCACTTGCGGGCGATGGTGAACCCGGAACGGCTGGCGGGTTGTTCTGCTCTGTCACAGTTATCGTAAATCCATCCGCTGCATACCCGCCTCTGCCATCGCTAACCTCTATTGTGATCTCGTGAACTCCCGCATTCAGTTCACTCGTGTCAACTGAATAGATTCCGCCCGTAATACTTCCAGGACCGGATAATAGCGAGTAAGAGAGCGTATCACCATCCGCATCTGCCGAATGTTCGCTTAGCAGCAACTCCAATACTCCGCCTTTGAAAACCTCTCGATCTTCAAGGGAAATCGTTGGAAGTGAATTGTAAACTGCCTGTGCTACCGTCGGCTCATCAATGATGAACTCCAGAGTTGAGCTCTCTCCTGCCTTCACTCCGTTCACCGACCAGTGAAGGAAGTTGTAGTCTTCCACCGCTGCAGCATTCAACAAAACTTTCTCGCCATCGCGATACCATCCTGCGCCACCAATCTGAACTATACCGAAGGGTTGGGTCACTGCCTCGAGTTTGAATTCTTCACCGAAAGCCGCAACAAAAGAAAGGTTGGAGTTCAGTTCTATAGTTCTTGTAGTTACAGTACTTCCGTCATTCCACCCGGAGAAGACATATCTGGCATCGTTACCAGCAATCTGTGTTGAAATGTCCTTCTCTTGAGGAGTAATCATGGATATCGAGTGTGAGGATCCTTCTACAGCAGTGATCTGGCATGGGGAAACCATTTGGTTGCCATCAATCTTGACAAGCAGTCCTTCAGGGGTAGTTGAAACAGTCAGAGTCTTGTTGCTGACAACTGCTTCTTCGTAGACTGCAACAATCTTCTTCGGAGAATCAACGGTTACAGATAAGGGATTTCCGACTGCTTTGGTTCCATTAACACTCCAGGAAACAAATCTATATCCTAAAACCTCTGGCGCAGTTATATTAAGAGAGTAGCCCTTTCTGTACCAACCAGTTCCTCCGATTTGAGCGGTTTCCGATGACACCTGCACTAGATACTCTGTATTTGCAATTGCTTCAAGTCTGGTATCTTCGGTTAATTCAACAGTTCTGGTATTTTTAGCCAATCCATCTGCCCATTTTGAGAAAAGGAATCTTGTATCATTTCCCGATACCTGTTCACTGTTGTCTTTCTCCTGTGAAGCTGGGAAGGAAACATCGATGGAGGTCCCGCTTTCGAAGACAAAACTCTTCGGAGCGAAATAGGCTTCGTTGTTAAGGCTAAACACAAGACCTTCGGGATTGGACGCTACCTCAAGAGTCGATTCTTCCCTGCTCTTGTAGACAGCTATGATCTTCATTGGTCTCTCAACCACCAGATCAAGAATCTCTCCGTCTACACGTTCTCCGTTAACTTCCCAGTGCGAAAAAGTGTATTCGATTAAATCATTTGACTCGTAAGAAATAAAAGAGCCTTTGGCTTTCCATCCTGCCCCTGGGATTTCTGAAAGTCCTTCAGGCATTGTATCCGTTTCAACGAGGTATTCGATTTCCATTGTCGCCGTATATGACTTGTCTGAGTCGAGCTTTATCGTTCTCTTGTTAGTCTCTATCGAATCGTTCCATCTGCCAAATGTGTAACGCGCGTCTATTCCTGTAACGAACTCCGATTCATCTCTTGTTTGAGGTTCGGGTATTTCGACAGTAAAAAGGTCACCATAACTGCCAGACAGAGAAGCGGGCGCAGTAAAAGTCTTATCGTTTATAAGAATTTCCAGTCCCGAGGGGTCGGTATCTAAAGAAAGCACATGTCCTACGAGGCTGTAGTTAGCAACAATACTCTTCGGTGAATCAACGATCAAAGAAAGCTCTTTAGTTAGCACATCTTCGCCATCGACTTCCCAGTGTGAAAAGACGTAGTCCGGGACTTCGGGAGCAACGTAAGAGACTGAAGAACCAGCCGTCTTCCAGGCTGCACTAGAAAACTCACCTATTCCTTCTGGAACCGTAGAAGTCACAGTGAGATATTCAATTCCGGTGATTGCATTCAAAGACAGATCACTATTCAGCAATACCGTACGGGGATTACTTGTACTAGCATCGCTCCAGGATTTGAAGGAGTATCTAGTGTCTGTACCGTTCACGAGATTACTAAGATCCCTTTCCTGAGGAAGAAAGGCAACTGTGTGTGATTCCCCTTCTTCAGACTTGATAGAGTAGGGGGTGAGAATTTCCTGGCCATCCACACTCATATTCAGTCCGGTGGGTTGTGAATCAATCTCGAGAGTTCTTAGAGGTCTGTTCTCATAGACAGCTTCAATCTTCGTTGGTCCATCGAGTTTCAAAGAGAGCTCCTGATTGTATTCTCTACTTCCATCAATATTCCAATAAGCGAAGTGATAATCTCCAACTTCAGAAGGTGCGGTCAAATCAAGCTCCGTATCAACTGGATAAAAACCGCTTCCAACGATTTCGACAAGATTTCTGGGGCTCGTTGATATTGAGACCCTAACATTCTTCACTGTCTTGATTTCCAGTTTCTTATTCGAATCGGCCGTAATTGCTCTTGGATTCGCCTTAGATCCGTCAGCCCAGCTATCGAAAACATGAAGAACATCAGTTTCTTCAAGTGGTTCTTCATCTATAACTTTTACGACGACAGTCTCCTGAGGTTTAAGGTTGAGAACCAGCGGGGTTTTCTGGATATCTGAAGCTTCATAACTCGCCTGTTCGATGTCTTTTAGAAGGGCAATCGAAATTGCATCGGGCTTCGAAACAACCTCCACAGTGAATAGGTTCACTCTGGGAACGCAACTGCTGAAGATCAAGGCTATGAAAAGTAAAACGCTTATTAGAATTGTATTCCTGTATCTCCTCATAAGATCTCCTCCGGACGGTTTAGGAAAAACCGGGTGTACAGGAATATTATATACGATTTATTCATAAGTATTATCAATTTGATCTATTCTTATGATGTAGTCATATGATTAGGTTTTAAGAATACGAAATTCGATATATTTCAATACATTCTAAGTAAGATACACATTATTGAGGGGATCATAGGAACTAATAATTTTTAGGAGGACGTACGAATGATTTTCTGGGAAGATTCAAATTTAGTAAATATAGAATTATTTACTCTGAATTTACATACTTATAACATCCATTATTTAACTCCTAAGAACTCTAGATTGTCATCAAAAACAAGGAAGTATGATGAATTTGCTGTATGGAGTAGGCAATTTTATATAGCATTCTTTTGATTTCACACAGAGAATGCACACATGAGATCTGCGAAATTCTTTGAAAGGAATAATTAGATACGCTTGTACACAGGAAAGTTTGGTTCCCAGTTGACTGCTTGCGCCCCAAAATGAATGGAATTAGAGGAATGAATTTTCTAAACAGACATCGACTGCTTCGCTTTTATAGACAGCTAGCCTTTCAACACCTTGTGCTATTTCCAATACTTGCAATAATGCGATCAAATCTGATCGTTCTTTGTCAAAAATGGAAGTCGGAAAAGCCTGGCAACAAAAGAACAGATTTACTTGCTGTGTCTTGTGTCCTAGATTTTAAGCTCAGAGTCTATTCCCCTGGAGGTGGCGTCCACTCGCCAGTCCATGTACCAATTTTCTTCGTAAGGTCATCAAGAAAGATCTCTCCATCTTCTACTGACACTCCATCGTCAGCCTCCAGGACATGCCCTGTGAAAAGGACAGTTCTTTCATTCCCCCCATAGTTAACAGTTGCATGCATAACTAGGTAATTTTCCGGCCTTTCAGATACCGTTCCCTCCACAGGAGCGCTCAGAAGAAAGTACCAACCCGTTCCACTGAAATCGCTTCCCTCCTGCCTGGTGATATAAAGGGTTCCAGTGCCAGAGACATCTGTGCTACCGTAAACGACTCTTCCGGCTAATGCCCAAGTACCTGCAATCTCAACAAACCCGGCAGGGTTAGACTTGAAAACACATCCAGATAGCAAAACTAAAGTGATAATTAGTATTGTGAAAATTAGTCGCTTCAAAACCTCCACCTTCTTTGATGAAGTTTATTGTTTGCTTCCAGACCAGGTTCCGATTCTTCTTTCGGGATTCAGAAGATAGATATCCCCAGAAGGGACTTGGGCATAAACCGCATCCCCAACAGTTTTTAGCGCACCTCTCAACCGCACGTCGTACCAACTGCCTGAACCAGTTGGATCCTCAACGGTTGCATCAATTGTCATAACAAGATTATCGAAATCAAAACTGACATTGTTGATCGTTGTTGTCATCTCTGAATGAAGTGGATTTCCGCTTTCGTCTTCGTAATCCGCCTCGAATGACATCGTTACGTTGCCTGTAAAGTTGTAGTTCAGTGATTCAATAGTGGCAGTACCGTTTCCAGTTGCATCCACCTGGCCAAAGGAAGAGCTATTGTAGTCAATGGCTCCGGTAAACGTCCATGTTCCAAGATATGGATTCGCAAAACCGTAATTGTTGGCGAATACTGCAAAATCGGCAAGAGTTATCGATCCATCTGGTAGTCCAAGATCAGAAAATATCTTCTGCCATATGCCCATAAATTGCTTCTGAGAAGCCCCAATGTCATATTTTTCGTCGTATTTGCCTGAACCAGTCGAGAATCCATAGGACGGTGCAAATGATGCAAAGTCTGAAAGAGTGATGAACCCGTCACCGTTGTAATCACCTATCAGTGAAGGTGAAACAGCTTCTTGCAATGAAAATGTGATAAGTTTCTTCTCCAAGGTAACGGTATCAAACTCTGAAACTGTTATCATGTCAGCACTATTGTTTGAGATTCTAAGGACTGGTTTTCCAAAATCAACGTCTGCAAACCTTGAGAGGGCAATTCTGGTTTTGTCGGAATCCTGACCTATAATGATCAGAATATTCTGAAGGGGTGAAATATCTTCAAGGCTCAAATCAAAAGAGGAAAACGTAATCTCAAAAGCATCGATTCCCGCTGCAACGAAAAGTTCACAGTAATTCGCCCGCTTGATCAATTCAAAAACGCCATCACTATTTGAGACACTTGTGTTCATGCACGAGGCCAGAAACATTGCTAATAATATAAGGATTGTGGAAATCATTAATGTTCTCTTCATTTCTACCCCCTTACTCTACAGTTACTATCCCGGTGTCAGAAAGATCTAGTCCTTCAACCTCGGGAATTACATCTGTACTAAATCTAACGCTACCTTCGCTCAGATATTCGGAAAACTCAATCTCTGTCTTACCCACTTTGTCCAGAACGTTGAAAAAGATTCTTAAGAGCTCAGTGTCTTGAACTTCTATGTCCTCCAACCCGGCAACGGCCACGTGAATTATTGTGTCCTCAGGTTGTCTTGTTATCATTAATCCGCCTACTAAAGACTGAGCAGTTCCCGTGCAAGTCAGATAACTATTATCAAATTCGATAACTACCTCGAAAGCATCAATATTGCCTAGATTGTGACCCTTTACAGTTATGCCTGCAAGACTTCCATTGTTTACCGTAACGTCTAATATCTCGAATGAAGGTCCAGTAACGATTTTGGATGATGCCTGGCTGATTACCGGATCTCCAATCTTTCCCTTGATGTCGACTGGGGTGACTTCGAAATAAATGTATTTACCCACATCTTGAACTGTAAGTTTATAGTCACTAGAAGTAGCCTGAACAATAGATGATAGCCCTGTACCGTCAGCTTTTTCTGAACGATACCAGTTATACTTTGAAGCTCCTTCTTGATCCTGTTCTGGATCGTAGAAGTCATACTCTCCATGCAGCATTTGCCCGCTTTTGTTCTGCCCGGTGATCCTAACATTCGACGCTACTGGCTTCTTGTTTACGCGAGGACAGCCAGTAAGAACGACAAGCAAAAGCAGAACAAAGGAAATGTATGCTACTCTTTTCATTCGGATCACCTGCCTAGTTAATAGTGATACTACCCGGAACCAGTATTATATCAGGGCTTCGAATTTCCTGGGGTGGCTGACTATCGTTAGTAACTGACGTTTCAACTTCAACGTCATTGTAAATGTATTTTGTGAAACCGATCATAGTCGATCCGGTAGAGACTTCCGAAACGGTAATCGTAGCTATTTTCTTTCTTGTGGAGAGATCCACCGGTTGACCTCCACCAACAAAATGTATGATTCCGTCGGTGGATTTGAAAAGGTTTTGAAGAGTCCAGTTTAGCTCCGGATTGTTTGCCATAGCAAGTATTGAAAGCTTTGCAGGATCATAGCTCAAAACATATTCAATGGCCCCTACATTGAATCCAAAGTCTTCAGCATAGATATCTATTGTGCCAAAACCGTCGATAGTTGAGTTGCTTATTTCAATAGTGCCCTTGATCAAACCGAAATTTGCTATCAGAGTTCTATCCCCTGTAGCCGTGAAAGAGTAATCTGCGTCTGTACTAACAACCAAACCACCTTCAGTCCAATTTGAAAACTCATATCCGGTATTCGGAGTAGCTAACAGGTTCACCTGCTGACCATGGTCAAATGTTCCACCGCCGGAAACCGACCCACCTCCAGATGGATTCGCGGATACGGAAATTGTATATCTCTTCAGTTTGAAGGTAGCTGATATTGTATGGTTCGACGTCACATTAGTGAATGTATGGTTAGTTACTGCACCGACCGTAACTCCGTCAACTTCAACATCTTCAATATCGTACCCCACTGAAGGTGTGATCGTGAATGACTGATTTGATCCGTGATTAACCTTCACATCTCCTGAGGGGTCTATACTTCCACCAGTGCCAGCCGTTGCAGTAATTGTGTACTGTTTAATTGTGAAATTAGCAGTTATTGACTTATTCTCATCCATTGTTATGTTTACCGGATTAGTCGATCCTGTCAGATCTCCGCTCCAAGAATCGAAATTCCAGCCAGAGTCCGGATTAGCAGTCAGTTGAACAACTTCACCATGTGTGTAGGTTGCCTTGTCGGGATTCTTCGTTACCGTTCCCTGGCCAATCGTACTCACTGAAAGAGTGTAAGTCTTCTTCATCAGAGTGACATCGACACTCTCGTCGCTATCTACGTTGACTGTCCCGGTTGCATCCTCATATCCGTCTTTGCTAATAGAGTAGTCCTTGCTTCCAGGCAGCACATCTGTGAAAACTGCCTTCCCTTGCGAGTCGGTCGTTTTCGCCTCACTGTTGAAGGACACTCCTGCACCTTGAACGACTCCGTCGGAATCGCTAACTGTGAATGTCACGGAATAGACCCTGACGAAATTGGCAACCAGATTTCTGTTGGAAGTGATGTTGAAAGTATACGTAGAGTTATCGCTCACGACCACTCCGCCTTCAGTCCAGTTGACAAATTTGTATCCTTCATTTGCGGTCGCCTGACAACTTACCTGAGCACCATGATTATATGTTCCGCCTCCATTAACACTTCCCCCTTCCGCGGGGTCTGAAGAGACGCTTACCGTGTAGGTATTTATCTTGAAGGTTGCAGCAATTGTATGATCACTTGTCACGTTAGTAAATGTATATGACTCGATGGCTCCCTCAGAAACTCCGTCGACCTTTACGTCTTGTATATCATAGCCTATATTGGCACTTATGCTGAAGCTCTGATTCGATCCATGATTGACCTTCACTTGTCCCGAAGGGCTTATGGTACCTCCTGTTCCTGCAGAAGCGGTAATCGTGTACTGTACTATTGAGAAGTTCGCAGTCACCGTTTTGTCAGAATTCATTGTGATGCTCTCCGGATTGGCCGAACCGGCAAGATCTCCGCTCCAACCTGTGAAATTCCAGTTATCCGCAGGATTGGCGGTGAGCTGCACGACTTCTCCGTGAGTGTATGTCGCCTTGTCGGGATTCTTAGTGACAGTCCCCTCGCCGACAGTATTCACTGTGAGGGTGTATGTTTTCTTGGTGAGTGTTACGTCGACGGTCTCGTCACTATCAACGTTAACGGTTTCAGTTGAGTTGTTGTAACCTTCTTTGCTGACTGTGTACGGCTTGCTTCCAGCAAGTACGCCGGTAAAGGCAGCCGTCCCCTGGGCATTTGTGATTTTGCTTTCGCCATTGAAAGTGACGTCCGCTCCTTGGAGGGCTCCAGATGAATCACTCACATTGAAGGTTACTGTGTACGTCTCGGGCGGCATTGTCGAAAAACTAACAGATATCGTATGATTTGCAGTTACATTGTTGAAGCTGTAAGTAGCTCTTGGGCCAACGGATTCGCCATCCACAAGTACATCCTCCACACTGTAACCCTCTGAAGGACTCATAGTGAATGTCTTGCTCGATCCGTGCTCGACGATGACTTCACCTGAAGGATCGATGCTTCCACCCGTCCCTGCGCTGGCCGTTATTGTATAGGTCTTCTTAGTAAGTGTGACATCAACACTTTTGTCACTATCTACGTTGACTGTTCCAGTTTCATTGTTGTAGCCTTCTTTACTGACAGTATATGCTTTGCTGCCTGAAAGGACATTGACAAAAACGGCCTTCCCCTGAACATCCGTGGTTTTCGACTCGCCGTTGAAGGATACCTCTGCCCCCTGCAAAGTTCCTTCTGAGTCTGTGACATTGAAGGTTACTGTATACGTCTCAGGCGGCAGTGTCGTGAAACTAACAGATATTGTATGGTTTGAAGTTATGTTGTTGAAGGTATAAGTATCTCTTGGCCCGACGGATTCACCGTCCACAAGAACATCCTCCACACTGTAATCCTCTGAAGGACTCATAGTGAATGTCTTGCTTGATCCATGTTCAACGATCACTTCACCCGAGGGACTTATGCTTCCACCGTTCCCTGCGCTAGCCGTAATTGTGTAAGTCTTCTTAGTAAGTGTGACATTGACACTCTCGTCGCTATCTACATTGACTGTTCCAGTTGCATCATCATATCCAGCTTTGCTAACAGAGTAATCCTTACTACCGGCAAGCACATCTGTGAAAAGTGCCTTCCCTTCAGAGTCGGTCGTTTTCGCGTCACTATTGAAGGACACTTCCGCACCCTGAATGACTCCACCAGAGTCGCTGACTGTGAACGTTACGGAATAATAATCCTCGCCAACGACTTGAACGCTTACCTTCTTTACGGCAGTCTTGTACTTGTCCTTTGTTCCTTCAATAGTTATCTCTGCCTTTCCCGCAGATATACCAATTACAACGCCTGTCGATGAGACTGAAGCAACCGACTCATCGCTCGAAGAGAATTTTACCGTCGCGTCTTCTGGCTTCACTTTGAACTCTATCTGTATTGATTCGCCAACGCCGATCGTGAGTGATTCGCTCTCCAGTGAAATAGTTACATTTCTAAAAAGAAAGCAACCTTGAGTGGCAAAAAGCATAAGAACAAGCAAAATAGCCAGTGCAAATGATGAAATCCTTTTCACAGAAATCTACTCCTTGAAGGAAATATTTAATTTAAGAATATCTGCTATTACGATATTCTACCATGTTGCCGTCTGATTCAAAAAGCAAAGTGAGATTAACTCTTGTTTGTTTCTGCAATCATTCAGTTCTGCCAGACGAGCCAAGGGCATCTCTTATCCTTTCCGCATGAACTCCCCAACCGGCATTCAAGAACTGGTTTTCTTCGATTTCCCGACCGTCTCTTCTCACCTTCGGACTGAAACCGAGTGGCAGATGCACCGTTCTGCTTTGGACGCCCCACACTCTTCCTTTCGTATCTAATATGGGACCTCCACTTTGACCGAGAAGGCCGGGAGAAGAAGTCTCGATGAACTTCGTCATATTTTTAGCCCCTTTGAAAGCCGGTGCTTCAACTGTTCTGGTGTAAATTCCATCGATTGGGTAAAGTGAGGGCAGACTCTTACCATCCATGATGAATCTAGAGTTCTTTTCATCAAAGGAAGCACGAATTCTGGAAAAGGGGTATCCCACCCTGCAAAGACTTGTCCCAATCTTCATTTCATCTTGTGTCACAAAAGCAGGGTACTCAACTATCTCATCCGGATCAAAGGGTTCAAGCTTTCCCACAACCAGATCATCCTCGGGAAATGGCCTGATCTCCTTAAGGATCTTTCCATCTCCACCCCACCAGAAAGAATGATTCTCGATTCTTTTCGCAGGCTCTATGTTATTCTGGTTGTGCTGTTGCTTGAACATGAAATAAGAATGCCATAGGTGGGCCATTGTCACTATCCATCCTTCTCTGTTCAACACAATGAATGATCCGCAATTTGCGACGACCTCTCCCGCTCCATTTCTTGTAAGTACTACTACAGGTCTAGTGAACTGACTCGCGATTCTAAAAGCTTCTGAAAACATGTTGCACCTCCAATAGCATTCGCCGAATTTCTCATCCCTTCTAACTCTTGGGCAGCATTTATGATTCATGCTGACAGTGAATTCTTCCTATTAGAATGGTAACACAACGTGGTTACTCGCCCCCGACTAATGAGGTACAATTTAGCTGAGCAATGATATCGGAATAGGAGTGATCTTTTGAAAGTAGCCTTTAGAACCTTTGGTTGTCAGATGAATATCAACGACACAGAAGCAATGATGGGCGTTCTATCGAAAGCCGGTCGCGAAATTGCTGCCAGTGAGGAAGAGGCTGACGCCGTCATCGTAAATACTTGCGCAGTTAGGGCAAAGTCCGAAGACAAGTTATACGGCAAACTCGGACAGTTGAAAGCAATGAAGAAGAGGAAAGGAAGACTTCTTGTGGGAGTCTGTGGGTGCGTGGCAGAAAAAAATGCGGTAGAGTTGCTGACACATAAAGAGGTTGACTTTGTATTTGGGACTCGTGCAATCACTAGAGTAGATGAACTGCTTGGCAGAGCGGAATCAGGTGAGAGATTCATTGAGATGGGTGATTTTATCGACGAACTCGATTCAACCACTCCTAGAATCAGGACAAGCGCGCATCACGCATGGATAACCATAATATTCGGATGCAACAAGTTCTGCTCATACTGCATAGTACCCTACACCAGAGGCAGGGAAAAGAGCAGAAATATGAATGATATACTTTCGGAAGCGAGAGAACTTGCCGTAAATGGCTACAGAGAAATCACATATCTCGGACAGAATGTGGACTCATACGGAAAGGACCTTGGAGATGGCACTTCCCTGGCAAAGCTGATTAGAGAGACAGTTAAGATTGACGGAATTGAGAGAATCTGGTTCTTGACATCTTATCCCAGGGATTTCAGTGACGAACTGATAGATGTGATAGCATCCTCGGAAAAAGTGTCTCGCGCGATTCATTTGCCGGTTCAATCTGGAAGCAACAGAGTTCTGAAAGATATGAATAGAGGTTACACTAGGGAGTACTATTTAGACCTACTAGGCAGGGTCAAGAATAGGATTCAAGGAGCTACTCTCAGTACTGATTTGATTATCGGGTTTCCCGGAGAGACTGATGAAGAGTACGAAGAGACAGTGTCGCTAGTAAAAGAAGTTAGGTTTGAGCGCGTCAATCTCGCTATGTATTCGCCAAGAGAAGGCACCCTCTCTGCAAAGAAGATGAAAGATGATGTGCCTCAAGAAGTTAAGACGAGAAGATTAAACGATCTCCTTGCAATTCAGAAACACATTAATAGGGAAGAGAACGAAAAGTATCTTAATGAAACAATCGATGTCATTGGAGAAGGCAAGGTAAAAGGGAATGGCAAAATCTACGGAAGAACAATGAACAACAAGATAGTAATATACGAGGCCGAAGCTGATCTGATCGGTCAACCTGTTAAGATCAGAATAGAAAGGGTATCCGCAGGACCTTTATATGGAGTGATGGTCAAATAGACGTGTGAAGGCGGCGGAGGGGAACGAGGTTAGAGGTCGGTGGTCAGAGGTTAGAAAAAGCAAAGGATCAGTTGCAAGATGCAAGTTCCAAGATGCAAGTTGTAAGAAGAAGACCTTTTTCTAAATGGCGATGAAGTAAGCTCGTTACTGACATCAACAAGAGAGCGAGATTCTGAATCAAGTTCAGAATGACGCGATGTGATGTTTTCGTAAGCCCCGCCGGGATGCTGAAACAAGTTCAGCATGACGGGATTAAGAGGAATCTGGAGTCTGGAGTCTGGCAAGACTGAGATCCCGTATAGGAACATTACGGGATGACAGTTTTTCTTCTTTACTGTCACGATGAATCCCGATCCGGCATCTCTATCGTCCCTAGAAAGAGTGGGTTCAGGAACCAAGAACGAAAAACCTAAACGCGCAGCGTCGAAACGAAGAACCGTTCTTCCCGAAGGACGGGTTCATGGTTTGGGACGAAGGACCAAGGACGGCTCTTTGCAGCGCTCAGCGGGTTCTTGCTCTTAAGCGTGCAGCGGCTCTTTCGAAGGACGGGTCCATGATGCTGGACGAAGGATCAAGGACGGCTACTGATTCAGCATGATGGAATGTAACGTACTCGTAATTACCTAACACTGTCATCCCGGACTTGATCCGGGATCTGGGTTCTTGAAGACCGTGGTCCGTGGTAGCAGGTAGGGGGTTCGAAAGAACAAGAGAAATTCGAAAGAACAAGAGAAACTGGTTGATCGTTAAGCGTTTCTCCGTCCTCAGAAAAGAACGGTTGCAAGTTCCAAGATGTAAGTTGTAAGAAGAAGACCTTTTTCTAAATGGCGATGAAGTAAGCTCGTTACTGACATCAACAAGAGAGCGAGATTCTGAATCAAGTTCAGAATGACGCGATGTGATGTTTTCGTAAGCCCCGCCGGGATGCTGAAACAAGTTCAGCATGACGGGATCCTCGACAAAGAACCGAAAACTTGGACGTGCAGCGATTAGCGGGTTTTTGCTCTTAAGCGTGAAGCGGCTCTTTCGAAGGACGGGTTCACGATCCTGGACGAAGGACCAAGGACGGCTTCTGATTCAGCATGACGGAATGTGACTTTCTCGCAATCGCCTAACACTGTCATCCCGGACTTGATCCGGGATCTGGGCTTTGCTCGAAGGACGGGTAAGAACTTTTGGAGTTCATATTCTTGATGGAGTCGGTAGTCCTTCTTGAAGCTTGCACCTTGCAGAACATGTAGTTGAATAGAATCGCTGCCGGCGAGCGCTGTATATGGGAGGTTCATATATGAAAGTACTCGGTCTCGTAGTTGAATACAACCCCTTTCACTATGGACATCTCTACCACCTCGAGAAGTCAAAGGACCTTGTGAAGCCCGACGTGACCGTTGCGGTGATGAGCGGAAACTTCGTCCAGCGAGGCGAACCGGCCATCGTCGAGAAGTTTGCAAGAGCGGAAGCAGCCCTAAAGCAGGGTATCGATCTCGTTGTTGAGCTTCCTGTGGTCTATTCTTTGCAGGATGCTGGTGGATTTGCCACGGGAGCTATCTGGACTCTTGACCACATTGGAGTGACGGACATAGTTTTCGGCAGCGAAACAGATGATACGGAACTGCTGAAAAAAGTTTCGAAAATCCTAATCGAAGAACCGGAATACTATAGAGATCTACTTAAAAAGCATTTGAAGAAGGGCCACTCGTTCCCCAACGCAAGGAAGTACGCTCTCAGGGATTTCATACATATTGAAGATAAAAATCTTTCTCACAGAATAGAAGAGATTGGTTCGTCCAACAATATCCTTGGCGTCGAATATCTAAGGGCAATTAACGAGATTGGCAGCAAGATCGCACCTCTCTCGATCAAGAGAGTGGGCTCTTCTTATACGGATGAAGAACACAGAGGCAAGTTCTCATCGGCAACGGCAATAAGAAAACTCATTCAGAAAGGCAACATTGAAAGCGCTTCTCAAGCTATCCCCAAAGAGTCGTTTGACATAATCTTGCGGGAAATCAGAAGCGGAAGAGGTCCTGTATTCAAGGAGGACGTAGAATCGTTTTTCATCTCATTTTACAGACTTTTGTCAAGGGACGACTATAATAGTTATTACGGATTCGTTGAAGGCCTGGATGCTAGATTTCGAGAGTGTTCCCTTTCAGGAAGCCTTGAAGAGTTTCTCCACTGCGTCAAGTCGAAGCGGTTTACTCTGTCCAGAATAAGAAGACTTATGTATTATCCCGTCTTCAGATTCACCGATAATCTTATAAGAAAAAGCAACGAATTCGGCCCCCAATACATTCGAGTACTGGGCTTCAATGAAAAGGGAAGAAATCATCTTTCGAACATAAAGCACTCAATGAAGATTCCAATAATAACTACGGCTTCTCTATGGAGAAAAGTCGTGGACGGAGCATTGAAGAAGGAAATGAAAATAGATGCAGATCTTTTAGAGGCTCAGCTAGAAAGGGATTTTGCAGCCGTTAGGTTCTACGCAAGCCTTTTCAAATATCCCGAAAGCAGATCGAGATGCTCCGACCTATTATCGAGAGTCATATACAATGAGGAGGATTCTTAACCAGTGCTTATCCAGGTTGCGATATCGAATTCCCCACTTTATGACACATACACTTATAGAACTGATTCTCCAGTCGACCCAGGTGAAAGGGTTGAAGTGAACTTCTCTGGGCGAAATACTGTGGGTTATGTTGTATCGCTGGAAGGTAAGACTGGGAGATACAGGATAAAGAGTATAAACAAGAGATTGGACGGTAGGCCATTTCTCTCATCTAAGGATCTCGAACTGGCGGAGTTCGTCATGAAAGAATATATCGCGCCTCCTGGAAAGGTCTTCGATCTCTTCTTCCCGCCTGGAAAACTCCTATCTGTAGATGACTTTGTCGTACCGCTTTCCGACGAGCTGGGATTCTCTCCAACCAAGAAAGATAAGTTTATTAAGCAATATGGAGAGGAAAAACTTACAGAGCTTCTTTCATTGCGTGACGTCAAGATCATGCATAGCTTCGAAAGGAGAACTCCGAAAAAACGCAAAATTAGACGCATATCGCTCTCTTTGAAAACAGACCTTTTGAAGCAGAACCTTACTCCACTCTGGCAAACGATAGTCGACTATCTTCTTTCCGTTGAATCTGCCGAAGTTTCCGAACTTGAAAAAAAGCTGCAGCTCAAAAGCAGAAGTCCGATTGAAACCTTGATTTCTAAGGGAATTCTAACTGAAGAGGAGACGGAAGAAGACGATTCTCACTGGGTGATTCCCGCAGTGACGGAACTTAACGGTAAGCAGAAAGAGGTCTACAAGAGCATAATGGAGAGCGGATCGAAAGCCTTTCTGCTCCATGGACTTACCGGGACGGGAAAAACTGAAGTCTATTTTAAAGTTATGGAGTACTTGTTGAATAAGGGCAGACAAGTCCTATATCTCGTCCCTGAAGTCTCTCTAACACCACAGCTTCTCGCGAGAATAAGAGGTGCTTTTCCAGGCAGAGATGTAAGACAATACCACAGCTATATGGCTAAAGGCTTGAGACAGCAAATATGGCTAGACGCAGTTGAAGGAAATGTTGACATCCTTGTCGGTACTAGAAGTTCACTTTGGGTACCGATGAAGAACACCGGTCTAATAGTCGTTGACGAAGAGCATGACACAAGTTTCTATCAGCAGAGCGTGCCTTACTATGATGGAGTTGAAGCCGCTATGAAGAAGGCCGAGCTGCTGAATGTTCCCATAATTCTTGGCTCGGCAACTCCAAGAGTGAGTCACTATCACTTGACGGAATCTGGAAAACTGATTCTTCTCAGCCTCACCGAAAGACCCGTCGGTTCCTTCCCAATAATTGAGCTTATCGATATGAAGGAAGAAAAGAATCCCATAATCAGCAAGAGGGCTCTTGAAGAGATTAAGAAAACGATTGCGGCAGGGAAGCAGGTCTTCGTCTTCGTTCATAGAAAGGGCTATTCAAATTACGTTGTTTGCTTTACGTGCGGAAATACGATTACCTGTCCACACTGTTCGGTTTCAATGACCTACCATAAGGCCGACAATTCACTGAAGTGTCACTACTGCGGTTATAAGGAGCCTATTCCAAAAACCTGTCCCAGCTGCGGATCAATGACGCTTTCTGCAAGGGGCTTTGGAACAGAGAGAGTCGAACACGATCTTCAAAAATACTTTCCTTCAGCGAAGATTATGCGGATGGACAGGGAGACTATCGATAACCCAGTGGCTTATGAAAAAGCCCTTCTTGAGATCTCAAAGAAGGAGTCTCAGATAATCGTTGGAACCAAGATGATCACCAAAGGTCTTGACTTTCCAGATGTTGAAATGGTTCTCGTGGTCGATGCAGACAGGCTGATGAGTTTCCCGAGTTACGACAGCCCCGAGACTGCATTCCAGCACATATCTCAAGTCAGCGGACGCTCCGGCAGAGCCGGCATAGGGAAAGCCTTCATTCAGAGTTTCAACCCGAAGAACAGGATAATCAAAGCAGCATTCGAGAGAGACTACGAAGCCTTCTACAAAGATGAGATAGCTCTCAGGAAGGAGCTAAACAATCCGCCATTCGCTAAGATCGCAGAAATCATATGCTACGGTGATACGGAAGACAAGAGCGGTGAGCTGGCAGAGAGGATTCTAAGTGAAGTCAAAGCAGAAAGACTCGATACAATAGAGGTCTTCGGCCCTCTCACACCACTGCTTTCGAAGCTTAAAAACTCGTACAGAATGAAGATAACGATAAAACTTCCTTCAGATAGTGATTGCGGATTCCTCGAAAAGATCCAAAAGAGACATCCCGCCGATGTCCAGATAATAATAAACGGAATCGGCGGAATTATATAGTCTTAAAACCCTCTTTTCAGTTCTCCTGGGAAAAAGCAGGAAACGTAATGACCTCCGCCAATATCTTGCAGCTTAGGCTCTTCTTTGGAGCAGATATCCTTTGCAATTGGACATCTCGGATGGAATCTGCAACCGGTTGGCGGGTTTATGGGACTTGGCACATCCCCTTCAAGAAGAATTCTCTGCTTCTTTTTCTCGGGGTTGGCCTCTGGAATTGCCGACATTAGAGAGACAGTATAAGGATGAAGTGGGTTATCGAAAAGCTTCTTTTTGTCTGCAAGTTCGGCTATTTTCCCAAGATACATGACGGCCACTCGTTTGCTTACGTGCTTCACGACACCGAGGTCGTGGGCAATGAAGAGATACGTGAGGCCAAAATCCTTTTGCAGATCGCTGAGGAGATTAAGAATCTGAGCCTGAATCGATACGTCGAGAGCCGAGACGGCTTCGTCACAGACAATGAGCCTGGGATTCAAAATGAGAGCTCTGGCAACGCCTATACGTTGCCTCTGACCACCGCTGAACTCGTGGGGGAATCTAGACATGTGATCCTTTGACAGACCGACTTTTGTCATAATGTCGGCCACTTTGTCCATAACATCTCTGCCGGTAGCGAGTCCGTGAATTCTCGCACCCTCGCCAATAATATTCTTGACTCTCATCCTGGGATTTAATGAAGAGAAGGGATCCTGGAAAATTATCTGAGCATCTCTTCTGAATGCTTTTCTCTTTTCCTCTCTGTTTCCCAGAAGACTCTTTACGAATTCCCCGGCGTCCTCGTTGAATTCTTTGAAGTACTTCTCTGCCATTTTTTTGTCAAAGCCGTCTTCGATGGAGCTGATAGCGCCTTCGACCGATCCCGACTTCTCTTTAAGGTCAGAAAACTTCTCGATGTAAGTTTGCTTAATATACTTTCTGGCTTTGAGAGAAGGCATAAAGAAATGGGTAGTGTCTTCGTCGCCCACAATTATTCTTCCCGAAGTCGGCTCGTAAAGCCTGAGAACAGTCATACCGGCTGTGGTCTTTCCGCAGCCGGATTCACCGACCAGTCCAAGAGTCTCCTTTTCGTAAACACTGAAGCTTACGTCATCGACAGCTTTGACCTGAGCAACGACTCTTCTAAAAACACCTGCCTTCACCGGAAAGTACTTCACTAAATTATCCGTTCTGAGGAGAAGTTTGCTTTTGTTATCGTTGCTCATGCGCTCTCACCTGCCCTTGCCACTTTGATCGTTTCGATAAGTTTATCTATGTGCCAGCAGGCAGCTGTATGATCATTTTCTATCTCAACCAACGGTGGTTCTTCCTTTCGACATTTTTCCGTTGCGAGAGGACATCTTGTGTTGAATCTGCATCCATCGGGAAAATCTAGAGGGTCGGGGACTACACCGGGAATATTATAGAGAACCTCTTTGTCCTCATCCAGCCTGGGGATCGCGTTCATAAGCCCCCATGTGTAAGGATGCCTTGGATTTTTGAACAAAGTGTGTACATCGGCGTATTCAACGACCTTTCCAGCATACATAACCACCACTCTCTGAGCCATCTCGGCTATTACCCCGAGATCGTGAGTAATCATCACGAGTGCCATGCCATATTGATCTTGTAAAGACTTCATCAGCTCGAGAATCTGAGCCTGAATTGTCACATCCAGAGCCGTGGTAGGTTCGTCGGCAAAGAGCAGTTTAGGATTGCAGGACAAAGCCATTGCAATCATCGCTCTCTGGCGCATTCCTCCGGAAAGCTCATGAGGGTATTCATCTATCCTTTTCTCCGGTTCAGGAATCCCGACTTTCTTGAGCATATCTATGGCCATTTGCCGGGCCTTCTTTTCATCTACATCCTGATGAAGCAGAATCGCCTCCATTATCTGGAATCCTATTGTAAAGACTGGATTGAGCGCAGTCATGGGTTCCTGAAAGATCATGGCCATCTCGTTCCCTCTGATCTTCATCATCTTCGATTCAGGAATTGCCATGACGTCTTCGCCGTCGAAGATGATCTTGCCACCTGCTATCTCACCCTTTTCGTCAAGAAGTCTCATAATAGAGAGCGATGTCACGCTCTTTCCGCAACCCGATTCTCCGACTATTCCGAGAGTCTCACCCGGAAAGACGTCGAATGTGACTCCATCGACGGCTTTCACGATTCCATCTTCTGTGTGGAAATAAGTTCTTAAATCCTCAACCTGCAGCAGTGCTTTCCTTTCATTCATGACTCAAACCTCCTCAGCTTCTCATTCTCGGGTCAAAGATGTCCCTAAGGGCATCTCCAACAAGATTCCACGCAAGAACGAAGAGCACCATGGCAGTACCGGGGAAAACAATGGCAAACCACGACTGGTCGAGCATAGTCATCCAGTTCCTTGAATAAGAAAGTATTGTTCCCCAGTCGGCATAACCCGGTTCTGCACCAACTCCTAGAAAGCTCAGTCCTGCTGCAGTTATGACATAAGATCCAATTCTCATTGACATCTGAACAACGACCGGAAAAATCGTGTTGGGAAGGATATGTTTAATAATAATCTTCCAGTCTTTCTGCCCCAGAGCCTTGGCAGCGAGAACATATTGTTCCTCTCTTGCTTGAAGAATGTTTCCCCTAATGAGACGTGCAGTGCTCATCCAGCCGAAGATTATCAGCGCGATTATGACTTTATCTAGCCCCTTTCCCAAAACCGTAGTCATTACCATAGCTGCAACGAGGAAGGGGATTGACAAGAATATGTCCGTTATCCTCATTAGGATTTCGTCAACCCATCCTCCGAAATACGCGGATATTGAGCCAACAATCACCCCAATAAGGGCAGCCATACTGGTAATTATCAAACCCAGTCTAAAAGCCGTTCTAGTCCCCCAGATTACACCGTAGAAGACATCCCTCCCACCGATTACTCCGAAGGGATGTTCTGCAGAAGGCGCTATTGGTTTTGATGACCAGGAAGCTCTTGGAATCTGGTAGTTATCACCCATCTCATTGACGCCTGCTATCTGAGGGGCAAATATTGCAATGATTATGAAGAAGATCAACAGACAAGTACCAAGAACCGCGGTTCCGTTTGTCCAGTATTTCTTCATGATCTTTCTAAATTCACTCTTTCTCTTTGCCGGCATCTGCATTTTCCCCCTCATTCAAGCCTTATTCTGGGATCAACCAGAGCGTAAGAAACGTCTACGATCAGGTTTCCAACAACCATTATGAAGGAGAAGAACAATGCTCCACCTATAATCGACCAGTAATCCAGAAGACTTGCTGCATCGGCAAGGAATCTTCCCATTCCGACGCGGGAGAAGATCGTCTCTACAAAGACTGTTCCTCCCAACAACCCCATAACCGATCCTCCAGCAACCGTAATGACTGGAATCATAGCGTTTCTCTTGGCATGCTTTTTGATAACCGTTCTTTCGGGCACGCCTTTTGCTCTTGCCGTCCGTATATAGTCCTTCCTCAGCACTTCAAGCATGCTCGAACGCGTAATCCTTAGTAGATAAGCCCACCAAAGGTACGCAAGGGTGAGGACAGGAAGTATAATGTGTCTCAATGCATCGATGAATATGTCAAGTCTCCCATTCAGTAATGCATCAAATGTTGGCATACTTGTTATTGTTCTCCATTCATCTGATCTCATGACCAGATCAAACTCCGTGCTTACCATACCCGGGGGAAACCAACCAAGAATTGAGTAGAAGACAAGAAGGAGCAAAAGCCCAAAAACAAAATCAGGAAGAGACCAACCCACAAGGGCAAAGACCCTTATGAATTGATCTGTAAATTTGTTCTGGTTAACGGCAGAAATCACTCCCAACCATATTGCAACAAGAATTACAGGAACAATTGCATAGATTGTCAACTCCAGTGTATACGGGAATCGCTCAAGCATCGACGGGAGTACTCCCTTTTTCCCAACCATGGAGTATCCAAAATCACCTTGTAGGATATTTCCAAGCCATTTCAAGTATTGAACAGGCATTGGTTCATCAAGACCGTATTTCTTGATCAGTCTCTCTGCCGCATCTGGAGTCTTCAAAGCTTCAGGACTCTTTACGTAAGAGGCAAGAAGCCTATCGGGGCCAAGGGCCCAGATCATAGAGAAAATAATCAGAGTAACACCTATCATTATCAATGGCAGTAGAAGAAGTCTCCTGATTATGTAAGCAGTCACCCGAAAATCACCACTCTTTCTTCAAAACAAAGGCAATAGTTTATTATAATCTATATCTCTAGTCAAAAAAAGAGCCGGGCAAGAAAAACCCGGCTCTCTACGGGATATTTCAATTACTGATTCTTGGAAAGCTGGTAATAGTAGAATCCAGACCTTACAAGATGAGGATACCAGCCCTCAACCCAAGGTGCTCTAACGTTGAGACCTGTTGGCATATACAGAGGAATACCGATTGCAGCATCAATTACCTTTTCCTGAATGCTTCTATAAAGCTTTATACGCTCTTGGTTGTCAATAGAGACAGCAGCTGCACTTATTTCAGCATCAACATTTTCAGCTGCCCATTCCTGGAAAGGAACTCCCTGTCTGGAAGCGTATACACCGTAACTTGCATAGTAGGTCGCGATGAAATTATGCGGGTCTGGATAGTCAGCCAACCAGCCTATTGTGAACAACGGAAGGAAACCGTTTCTCTGAGCCGCCAGATATGTCGGCCACTGTACACCAAGCGGCTCAACCTTGAACTTCGGATTGATCGAGTTCACAAAGTAAGCGAGCATCTCAGCAATAGTCTGTCTAGCATCGTTACCTGTGTTATAGAGAAGCTGAATCTTGAAACCTTTCTCCCAGACTTCTCCGCCCCAGGCCTTCTTGAACTCTTCAGCAGCCTTTGCGAGATTGAACTCTGGCAGGGGTAGCGTTTCGTCATATCCGAGGAAACCTTTGGGAAGGTCTGATGGAACAAGCTCTCCAAGGCCATTCAATACCTCGTCTACAAAAGTGGCTCCATCGTAGCAGTAGGCAAATCCTCTTCTAACATGGATATCAGAGAAGAAATCTCTTGGCACTCCGTTTCCATCTAGCTTTCCACTTCCAAGATATTCACTGCCCTCTGCAACGAGCCAGTTAAAGTGAAGGGAAGTAATACTTGCTGTCGGATAACCCTTCGTGACAACTGCTTTCCCCTCTGCTGCAAGAGCCTCAGCCTGATCTAGATATGGAGCGCCAAAGTATGCAATATCTGCATCTCCTGCTTCAAATATCGCTTTTCTGGTTGAGAATTCGTCAATTCCCCAGATCACGACGTTCTTGATCGTCGCAGGGCCTGCCCAGTAGTCGTCAAATCTCTCTAGAATTACTTTCATTTCTGCAGAGTCCCATTCTACAAGCTTGAATGGTCCTGAACCAGCTTCCGCATTATGGTACGGGCTCTCCTGCGGCTCGAGATCATGCCACTTCCACCAGCCGTCTGCTTTGCCGTCCCATGCTCCATTTTCGATTCCCCACTTGGAATCAGTTATAGCTGCCCAAGAACCAAAATGAGCTATCGTGTTCAAGAAAGGACCCCAAGGAGCATCAAGAGTAAATACAACACTGTTTCCCTCTATCTTGACCTTCGGGCTTACAACTTCCTCATAGAAGGAAATCAGTTTCTGCCTTGCCTCATCAGAAACGACGTTCTTGTCGGCATCAACTGCTTCTGAATATGGCATACCTGAGTAAGCTTCGAACCAGCTTTCAACGCTTGCGTGAGCACCACCGGTTAGAGCTTCGATGATCATCCACTGAGGTCCACCAGATGGGTCACCAAGAATGTACCTATGGAACGAATACTTGACGTCCTCAGGAGTAAGAACGTTTCCAGTGTGGAATTTGACCCCTTCCCTTATCGGGAATGTGTATACGGTCCCCTCTGGATTGATCAGGCCGTTCTCCACAGAAGGTACTTCTGTAGAAATCATCGGCAGGTAGTCAGTAACAGACTCACCGTCGTACTGAATCAAGTTGTCATACAGATTCAATATTACCTCACCACTGGCCGTATCATAAGAGTGAAGCGGATCGAGAGTTTCCGGTTCACCAATACCGAGACTTACAAATGTGTCTGGGTCACTAGCAAACGCAACTAACGACAAAAAAAGTACAGTAAGTGTTACCAGTAAAATCTTTCTCACTAATGTTGCCCCCTTTCAAAATAGAGATGAGTGTGATACTACAATTATAATCTATGGAGCCTCCAAATTCAAAATACCGTTAACCTGTACGTATTATTTCGGAAGCCAAAGCATTTTCACTTGTTCTTGACAACGCTCTTAAGACGATGGTAGAATCAATCTTGTTCGGGTGCGTAGCTCAGTGGAAGAGCGCTTCCTTGACGAGGAAGAGGCCGTAGGTTCAATCCCTACCGCACCCACCAAAGGGGAGAGTGTAGCTCTCCCTATATTTTTTCTAGAGTCTTAAGTATCAATTTGCTTATATCGTTGCCAGCTTTTTTTGCCATTTCCAGAACTTCTTCGGCAGTTAGCGGCTTCAGATCCTCGGCTACTGCCCTGTCGGAAATCGCCGATAGTCCCAATACTCTAATACCTGCATGCCGGGCAACGATGACCTCCGGAACTGTCGACATACCCACGGCATCCGCACCGAACCGTCGCAGCATTCTCAGCTCTGCTGGAGTCTCGAAGTTTGGCCCGGCCACTCCAACATATACACCTTCATACACTCCGATTCCAAGTTCTTTCGCAGAAAGAAGAGCCTTGCTCAAGAGGTCTCTGTCGACTGGCTCGCTCATATCGGGGAAACGCGGGCCCCATTCGTCAACATTCTGACCTATTAGAGGGTTGTCGCCCATGAAATTGATAATATCCCTTATAAGCATGACTCTACCTACTTCAAAGTCCGGATTCAGGCCACCGGAAGCGTTTGTAATCAGGAGAACCTCCACACCCAGTTCCTGCATTATTCTTATGGGAAAGGTGACGGTTCTCATTGAGTAACCTTCATAAAAGTGGAAGCGACCATTCATAAGCATTACACTATGATGGAGGGCATTTCCGAAAATCAGTTCGCCCTTATGACCCGGAGCGGTAGACAACGGGAAGCCGGGGATCTCATCGTAAGGAATTGAAACGGCATTTTCAAGGCTCTTCGACACGTCTCCAAGACCGCTGCCAAGAATTACCGCAACTTTAGGCTGCAAATCGACTTCCTTTTCTATGAAGTGAGCGGCTCTTTTGACATTTTCTACATAGTCCCTAAGCTCTTCCTGAAGCAAGGAAATACTCATGCTCGTCCTCCTTATAAGACATATACTTCATTATATCAAAACGTCAAACAGCTTGCTGGAACTATGCTATAATCTCACTGAATTAGTCCTGATTAGCTTATTTTCGAGAGGAGAGATCTAATGAGGTTTTCACAGCTTTACGCCCCAACATTGAAAGAAGCTCCCGCCGACGCCGACTTGATAAGTATCAAACTACTCGTTCGTGGTGGATTTGTGAGAAAAGTAGCGGCAGGCATCTATTCCTTTCTTCCGCTCGGTTTTCGTGTTCTGAAGAAGATTGAGGATATCGTCCGTCAGGAGATGAACGCTATTGGTTCTCAAGAAATTCTTATGCCGATCATTCAGCCGGCTGAGTTATGGCACGAGACTGGCAGATGGGACGACTATGGACCGGAAATGATGAGAATGCAGGATAGGCATGAGCGGTTCTTCACGCTAGGGCCTACCCATGAAGAGATCATTACCCATCTTCTAAGAAACGAGCTTAATTCATACAAGCAGCTTCCCGTTTCGCTTTATCAGATAGCTATGAAATACAGAGACGAGATTCGCCCCAGATTCGGACTCATGAGATCAAGAGAATTTCTTATGAAGGACGCATACAGTTTTCATGGTTCATGGTCCTCATTAGATGAGACCTACAAGCAGTTCTATGGTGCATACAGTAAGATTCTCCAAAGGATAGGACTGGAATTTCTCGTTGTGGAAGCTGATTCCGGGGCCATTGGCGGTAATGAGTCTCACGAATTCAACGTTCTAGCCGATTACGGTGAATCCACTCTGCTCTATTGCGACTGTGGCTACGCGGCCTCCGATGAAAAAGCGGAGTATCTGTTGCAAGAAGAATCTCAAGAAGGGGCTGTTGCTGACTTAAAGATAGTTCCTACGCCGAATTCCAGGACGGTAGATGAGGTTTCGGCTTTCCTTGAAGTGACCTCGAGGGATATTGTGAAGTCCCTAATATATAAAGGTAGAAAGGGCTACTATATGGCTCTGATTCGCGGAAACGAAGAGTTGAACGAATCAAAACTGAAGGCCGCTCTAGAGGACCAGACTCTCGTTATGGCAACCCCTCAGGAGGTTCTGGATTTACTGGGAGTTCCGATCGGTTTTGTCGGTCCAATTGGCCTTCCAAAAGAAGTCACAATCATTGCAGATCATACAATAGAAGGTTTGAAAAACGCGGTTTGTGGTGCACTGAAAGAGGGGTATCATTATTCCGGTGTTCTTCCCGGACGCGACTTCAAAATTGATTCCTGGCACGATCTCAAAATGGTTACTGAAGGAGATCCCTGTCCTAAATGCGGGGCACCTATGAAATCGGCAAAGGGCATCGAAGTAGGACATATTTTCAAACTCGGGACGAAATATTCGGAAAAGATGAACGGATACGTGACCGACGAAAAAGGTAATAGTATTCATTATATTATGGGCTGTTACGGCTGGGGTGTGTCTAGAACTATTAGCGCCATAGTTGAGCAGCTTCATGATGAAAATGGTATCATCTGGCCGCTAGCTGTAGCTCCGTTCGACATCATCGTAACTGCGGTCAACATAAAGGATCCTATCGTCTCAGAGAAATCCATACAACTATACGATATTTTAAGTGACGCGGGCTTCGACGTTCTCCTCGACGATAGAGAGATATCTCCCGGAATGAAGTTCAAAGACGCAGACCTTATAGGGATTCCCGTAAGAATAACGCTCGGCAAGAAGCTTGCCCAAGGTATAGTCGAAGTGAAACCAAGAACGGAGAAGAAACCACTTGAAGTTAGTATTGTAGATGGATTCGATACCCTTTTGGAAGAGATCAAGAAAGAGCTCTCTAATTACAGACCTGTCAGCAAGATGGAGGCCGAATAATGGGAGTTTTTTCTAGACTTAACGATGGTTTGAAGAGGACCAGAGAAGGCTTCTTCAAGAGGGTAAGAAAACTTCTCTCTTTTGAATCGCTTGATTCTGACTCACTTGAAGAAATCGAGGAGCTCCTGATATTGTCCGATATGGGTTCCGAAACGGCTGAGGAAGTCATCGAAGCTTTGAAAGATAGAATGGATAAAGGGAAGGAACCCGTTGAGGTACTGAAAGAAGTCCTTGTCGAGATACTTGACATACCCTTTGAGGTGCCACAATCGAGACCTTACGTAGTTTCGGTGGTCGGCGTTAACGGCACCGGAAAGACAACCACAATAGGCAAGCTTTCCAAACTCTACTCGAGCAATGGAAACAAAGTGGTTCTCGCTGCCTGTGACACTTTTAGGGCAGCCGCAGTAGAACAACTTAGAATTTGGAGTGAAAGAGCGAACGTTGACTTCATAAGCCAGGGTCAGGGCGCCGATTCCGCAGCAGTGGCCTTTGACGCTGTAAGCCACGCAGTAAGTAAGGGAAAGGATGTAGTGATTGTCGACACGGCAGGCAGATTGCACACCCGAAGCAACCTGATGGAAGAACTGAAGAAAGTACATAGAGTAATCGGCAAAGCATCGCCCGGAGCTCCTAATGAAGTATTGCTTGTAATTGATGCAACTACGGGACAGAATGGTCTGGTACAGGCCAAAAAATTCAAAGAAGCTGTCGATGTCACCGGGATCGTACTGACGAAGCTTGATGGTACCGCTAAAGGTGGTATTATTTTCGCTATTGTAAAGGAACTTGGGATACCGGTGAGATATATAGGCGTAGGAGAAAAGGAAGATGATTTGAAACCCTTTGACAGCAGGGAATTCGTGAACGCTCTTTTGTCTACCGGGGAAGAGGGTTCAGAGGAGGCTTAGAAATGGGTTTTACGCTTAAAAGCAGTTATGCTTTGAGAGCACTTTATAAAATGGCAAAGTCGACCCGCGAAGGAAAGGATAAGCTCTCGCTCGTCGAGATCGTCCAGGGAAATGAGATTCCGAGAGATTTTCTGGAGAAGATCTTCGGTGAACTGAGACAGGCGGGGATAATAAAAGCCGTAAGAGGCAGGTATGGCGGATACTGTCTGGCGAGACCTGCAAACGAGATACTACTGAGAGACGTTATACTGAAGCTCGATAAACCTATGAATTCATATCCGTGTCTTCAGCAGAACGGAAAGTGTCTTGAAGACCCGAATTGTACTGTTAAGTATGTATGGTTCAAACTATACAACGCAATGATGAGAGAACTCGGTTCTATGACTCTCGAGAATCTGCTTGAATACGGCGATAAAATTGCTCAGAACCCCTTGGAATCAAATGAGATGAAGGATAATCTCGAGTAGAAGACTTTGAAAGGAGGGGCGCCTGACCGACAAACAAAGAGTCGTTGGCGTCGAATAAAATGAAAGCCGTTTATCCAGGTTCCTTTGATCCGATAACATACGGTCACATAGATTTGGTCGAAAGATGCAGCAAAATCTTTGACGAGGTTCTGGTGCTCGTCATGGAAAACGTAAACAAGAAACATTTTTTTAGTCATGAAGAGAGAATTGAAATGGTAAGGTGTGGCGTGTCTCATCTGGAGAACGTTACGATCATAACTTACAGCGGGCTTCTAGTTGATTTCGCCAAAGCCAATGATGTTAAGATCATAATTCGTGGTCTCAGAGCCGTATCAGACTTTGAGCTCGAGCTTCAAATGGCTCACGCCAATAAGGCTATGCTTCAAGAGCTGGAAACGCTTTTTCTAATGACAGACACTTCCAACTCTTTCATTTCTTCTTCTATGGTCCGTGAAATAGCGGCATTTGGGGGAGACATTTCCAAATGGGTTCCGCCTTGCGTACAGGAAGAATTCAGAAGAAAGCTTGGGAAATGACTTAACATCACGGAAAATATTAACTGTACAACTGGGTTATAATTTTTCTTGGAATTTTAATGGAGGAGGACATGAAAAATGGCAAATATCACCAGCGGCATGGTAAAGAAACTCCGTGATGCCACTCAAGCGGGCATGATGGATTGTAAAAAGGCGTTGGTCGAAACCGATGGAGATTTCGATCAGGCAAAGGACTATCTCAGGAAGAAGGGGATACTGAAGGCAGACAAGGTTTCGGGAAGAGAGACGGCCGAAGGACTTGTTTATTCTTATATTCATCACAACGACAAACTCGGGGTACTTCTCGAGCTCAACTGTGTCACCGACTTTGTGGCGAGAATGGAAGAATTCAAAGAGCTTGCTCACAAGATCGCTCTGCAGTTGGCTGCTATGGGAGCTAGATTTATCTCCCGCGAACACGTGCCTCAGGAGATCATAGATAAAGAGAAGGAAATATACACTGAACAGATGAAAGATAGCGGAAAGCCAGCAAACATAATAGAGAGAATCGTTGAAAGCAAGCTCGAGAGTTTCTACAAGGACAATTGCCTTATCGAGCAGGAATACGTTTTTGAAAGCGGCAAGACGATAAACGATCTCCTTGTCGAACTGATTGCGAAGACCGGCGAGAACATTAAAATCAGCAGATTCGTCCGCTGGCAAGTTGGAGAGTCTGAGAACTGAGTCTGAAAGGTGAGCCTGGTGCTCACCTTTTTTTCGGAGGTGCTTATGTATAAGAGAGTGCTCTTGAAACTCAGCGGTGAGGTTTTGAGCGGAGAAGGCGCGAGAGGATTTGATTCAGAGAGAACTTCCTTTCTCATCGAAGAACTCCGCCCGGTTATTGAAAAGGAAATTCAACTTGCAATAGTGATCGGTGCGGGAAATCTTATAAGGGGTCGTGAACTGTCGAATATGAGAGGATCAAGAGCCGATGAGCTTGGGATACTTGGCACCATTATGAACGCCCTTTATTTGAAGGAAGCACTCTGCGTGAACGGTTTCGAGACGATAGCAGTCTCCTCGATTGCCGGTATTTCTTCTCTAGTTGAGCACAGATACGATACCATTGAAGATGCTCTAAATGAGGGAAAGATAGTCGTTTTTGGCGGCGGGACATATCTGCCTTTTTTTACGACGGACACAGCTGCCGCAGTGAGGGCAGTCGAAATCGGCGCAGATGTTTTGATAAAGGGCACGAAGGTTGATGGAGTATATGACAAAGATCCTAAGACGAATGAAGACGCTACCAAGATTGACAGAACAACCTTCTCTGAGGCTATCGAGAAGGGATTAGGCATCATGGATATAGAAGCCTTCTCGATTTGTCAGAGGTATGGATTATCCGTTAGAGTTATAGACTTCTTCAACAAGGGTAACCTGTTCGATGCTATAATAGGCGGGAAAACAGGCACGGTAGTTTTACCTGATTAATTGGAGGTGGAGAAATGTACGCTCAAATCGTTGATTTAGTAGCCAGGGAGGTACTTGATTCAAGGGGGACCCCAACAGTTGAGGCCGAGGTATGGCTTGACGACGGTGGTCATGGTAGAGCAATAGTCCCTTCAGGAGCTTCAACCGGGAAGTTCGAGGCTCTTGAACTAAGAGATGGAGATAAGAAGAGATTTCTCGGAAAGGGCACGCTGAAGGCGGTTGAAAATATAAACGAAGTGATCGCTCCTGAGATCATAGGCATGAATGCCTTTGACCAGATAACTCTTGATGCGGCCCTTCTTGAGCTTGATGGAACTGAAAACAAGGACAAGCTTGGTGCCAATGCAATTCTTGCCGTCTCAATGGCAGTTGCACGTGCCGCGGCCGATAGTATCGATACACCGCTGTACAAATATCTAGGCGGAGTCAACGCAAAGGCTCTTCCTGTACCGTTTATGAACATCGTAAATGGTGGAAAACACGCAGACAACAACCTGGATATCCAGGAGTTCATGATAGTGCCCGCCGGCTTCAAGCATTTTAGGGATGCCCTTAGAGCCGGAGTAGAAGTCTTCCATAATCTGAAGAAGCTCTTGAAGGATAGCGGTCACGTCACTGCAGTAGGTGACGAAGGCGGATTTGCTCCGAGTTTTGAAAACAACGAGGCTGCGTTGAAATACATCATAAACGCTATAGACGCGGCCGGTTACAAGGCAGGAGAAGAGATCATGATTGCCCTTGATTGTGCAGCAAACGAATTCTACAACGAAGACAAGGGCCTCTATAACATCGACGGGAAAGAGCTCACTCCAGATCAGCTGATCGAATACTACTCGAATCTCACGAAGAGATACCCAATAATCTCAATTGAAGACCCATTTGCCGAAGAGGACTGGGAAAGCTTTGCAAAGTTCACGAGAGAGATTGGAGACACTATTCAGATTGTTGGAGACGATCTTTTCGTTACCAATATAAAGAGACTCAAAAAAGGCATCGAGAAGAAATCGGCCAATTCTATTCTAATCAAGCTCAACCAGATCGGTTCTGTCACTGAGACTCTCAACACGATCGAGTATGCGCAAAAGCACGGAATGACCTGTGTAATCTCACACAGATCTGGAGAGACTGAAGATACTTTTATTTCTCACCTTGCCGTAGCCGCTAATACAGGCATGATAAAGACAGGTTCTGCATCAAGGACTGACAGAATCGCGAAGTATAACGAGCTTCTGAGAATCGAAGAAGAACTCGGAGAACAGGCACAGTTCAGAGGAAGGGAATCCTTCTATAATCTTTAACTGATAATCATTGTAGCGCGGGGCCTGTAAGGTTCCGCGTTTTCATTGGAGGAAGAAAGATGCTGCTAGACATCATTGGTCCGGCAATTGTGGGGCCGTCGAGCTCCCATACCGCCGGCATGGCAAGGTTAGGCAGGGCCTTTCGGTCACTCTTTGCCAAAACGCCTAACGAAGTGCGATTTGTGCTCAACTCACCGCTCTTCGCAACTTTCAGGGGCCACGGTTCAGATAGAGCTCTCGTCGGCGGAATAATGGGGATCAAGGAATCCGATCCCATTCTGAGAGACTCCTTCCAAATAGCAAAAGACAAGGGCATCTATTTCACTTTCGAAGAAGAAGACATGGGTGACTTTCATCCAAACACAGTTAAAATCAATGGGAGCTCCGGAGAGTCCTTCTTGACAGTGACAGGAGCATCGGTTGGTGGCGGTTCGATAAGGATTACTGCGATAGATGATTTTGAAACCGACGTTACTGGAAAGTATCCCTCGCTAGTGATACTAAACGCAGATATTCCCGGGGCTCTTTCAAAGATTGTAGGGGCGATTTCTTCGAGCGATATGAACATCAGCAATCTCTTTCTTTCAAGAGTAGACCCGTTCAGGCACGAGGCTCTATGCGTAGTCGAACTGGATAATGAACCGGACGAGCATCTGCTTAGTGCTATAAAAAGGCTTGAAGTCGTGAAGAAAGTATCCTATCTCGAAAGGCTGGATTCACTGGTATGATAATGAAGTTTGAAGACCTGGTAAGAGCCGCAAGAGACTCGAAGACTCCGCTTCATAAAGTCGTGTCTGACTGGTACATGATGAGTACTGGAAATGATCCGAAAGTTGCCGAAGATACCGCAAAGGAACTGGTCGGAGAGATGATGAGTTCTTACCGCAGCAGGCTCGAAAAACCCGAGAAATCTCTTACTGGCTGGGTCGGAGATAACGATGAAAAGGCGAGAAATCACGCTCCTGAGTTTCTCAGTCCGCTGGTCTATTCAGGAGTTGGAGTTGCCCTCTCGATGTCTGAGCACAATGCAAGCATGGGGAAAATAGTTGCGTGTCCTACTGCGGGTGCATGTGGTGTCGTTCCGGGAGCCCTCCTTTCTCTTCACTTCAATAGAAATATTGACCTTGAAACACTTGGAAACGCATTGTTGGTTTCTGGAGCTGTAGGCGAGAGGATCAGGAAAAGGGCGTCGATTTCCGGTGCCGTGTCAGGCTGCCAGGCAGAGATAGGTACCGCTACGGCGATGGCTTCAGTTGCCATAGTCTACGCTACGCATCCCGAAGAATACAGTGCGCTTGAGAATGCCCCGGCGCTCGCGTTGAAGTCCCTAATGGGACTTGTGTGTGACCCCGTTGGAGGTTTCGTTGAAATCCCCTGCGTCAAAAGAAATGCGTTTGGTGTATCCATTGCATTCACAGCGGCAGAACTTGCGCTTGCCGGAATTAAGTCGGCCATCCCCTTTGAAGAAGTTGCCGACTCTCTCGGAAGAGTTGGGAGAAGATTACCCGAAGAACTCAAGGAAACGGCAAGAGGAGGGATCGCGATCACTCCGACTGCAAAGAAGATGGTGGCAGACTTCCTGAGTGGAGTTGACAGGAAGGTCTAATCGGTTTAAAATTGCCTTGCCCTATTCTCGGTTTGAGGCATAGCCCTTTCTTGGATAGAGGATTATATTGGGAGGCAGATACATGGAAGTTAACAAGCAAGAACTAGTTAAGGAATATCAGATTCACGACAACGATTCGGGTTCGACCGAAGTTCAGATCGCAATTCTCACCGCGAGAATCAGGCATCTCACTGAGCATCTCAAGAAACACCCCAAGGATTTCCATACTAGAAGGGGTCTTCTAAAGTTGGTCGGAAGAAGAAGAAAGATGTTGAGATACATCAAGACCAAGAAGCCTGAAGTCTACCTCGAACTGATAAACAAACTCGGGCTGAGAGGTTGATAGAAGTAGAAATCGTCTGGAGCGGTTTACCGCTCCTTTTTTGCGTGGGTTTTACTCAGCTGATATAATTGATTATTTGATGAAATGAGAAAAAGAGGTGTTATTGTGAGTTATAGGAGATGGGAAAGGGAATTCTTTGGCCAGAAGCTCGTCATAGAAAACGGGAAGATGGCAAAACAGGCTGATGGAGCCGTTGTACTCAGGTATGCCGATTCAGTCCTGCTAACTACGGTGAATGGAAATGAACAGGCAGTGCCGGGAACTGATTTTCTTCCTCTTACCGTTGAGTATCAGGAAAAGTTCTATGCGGCGGGAAAGATACCGGGTGGTTTTCTTAAAAGAGAAAGCAGACCGAGCGATAATGCCGTTCTCTCTGCAAGAATAATAGATAGACCTATCAGGCCTCTCTTCCCAGACGGGATGAGAAATGAGATTCAGGTTATCGTGACTGTCCTGTCTGCCGATCCAGACAACCCGCCCGACATCTGGGGGATAATGGCATCGTCACTTGCATTAAATATTTCTCCGATTCCCTTCGAAGGGATCGTCGCCGGCGTCCAGGTAGGATATGTCGATGGAAAATACGTCGTGTTTCCCTCTGCCGACGAACTCGAAAGATCTGAACTCGATATAGTTGTTGCAGGGACGGAAGACGCAGTTGCAATGGTAGAAGGGGAGGCAAAAGAAGTCTCTGAAGAAGTCATGGTCGGAGCGCTTGAAGCGGCCCACGAAGCTATTAAATCGCTCGTAGCCTTCCAGAAGGAAATAATCAGTGAGTTCCAGACTGAGAAGTGGGAGCTCGAGATACCGACTGCGCCAGAAGGATTTCTCGAATCATTCGAAACACTGGTTGACAGAAATAAGCTCGCCGAGATAATGCTCACTCCCGGTAAGAAGAACAAGGACAAAGCCTTGAAAACATACAGGGACGAGCTAATCGAGCAGTTTATAGAAAAAGCAAAAGAAAGATGGTCCGAAGAGGAAATCGAAGACAACATTGGTTTCGTGAAGGACTTCTACCACGACATAGAGAAGAAAGTAATGAGAAGGCGAGTAATAGAAGACGATGTAAGGATGGACGGGCGTAAGCACAACGAAATCCGTCCGATCAACATTGAACTTGATCTCCTGCCAAGAGCACACGGTTCGGCTCTTTTCACCAGGGGCGAGACCCAGAGTCTGGGAATTGTCACTCTCGGGGCAACGATGGACGAACAGATAGTCGATACGATGTTTGAAGAGGGTTCGAAGTCGTTTATGCTTCACTACAACTTCCCGCCTTTCAGCACCGGGGAAGTGAAGAGGCTTAGGGGGCCAGGCAGAAGAGAAATTGGACACGGTCATCTTGCCGAGCGATCTCTGAAGAACATTGTGCCTAACGGCGAATCTTTCCCATATACAATAAGAGTCGTATCTGAAGTTCTTGAATCCAACGGCTCCTCTTCAATGGCAACCGTATGCTCCGGATCGCTCTCATTAATGGCGGCTGGAGTTCCGATGGAGAAGCACGTGGCGGGTGTTGCCATGGGCATGATTCAAGAACCGGAAAAGACCGTCGTTCTCACAGATATTCTGGGAAACGAAGATCACATGGGTGACATGGATTTCAAGGTTACAGGAACTCGTGACGGTATAACCGCTTTTCAGATGGATGTGAAGGTTTCCGGCGTATCAAGTGAGATAATGACAAAAGCACTTGAGCAAGCAAGACTGGCAAGACTCAAGATACTTGATCTTATGTACGAAGCCATTCCCGAACCGAGAAAGTTTGTCTCCGACTATGCACCTATTATAAGGACGATCAATCTCCCTTACGAGAAGATTGGGGAGATTATCGGACCCGGCGGAAAGGTCATAAAGAAACTTTCAAGCGAGTATGATTCAACGATCTTCATAGATGACGAGAGATCTCAGGCTAAGATCGTTGGAAGCAATCGAGAAAAACTCGATCAGCTGGAAAAAGTAATAGATGCGATAATCTCTGAAGTGAAACCCGGACAGCTTTTCGAAGGAAAGATCTCGAGAGCGGAGGCCTATGGATTCTTCGTAGAGATTGCGCCAGGAAAGACCGGGCTCCTGCATATTTCGAAGATGGGTGCCAGCGGCAAGGATTTCCTTAGAGAGCACAAAGTCGGAGACACGATTGCCGTCGAAGTGGCAGGAACTGATCAGATGGGAAAGATAAGTCTGAAGCTCGAAGGTGTCGAGGTTAAAGAGGACAGTAAGCGAGACAATAAAAGGCCATACCATAGGAACGACAGAAACGACAGAAACCGAGGAGACAGAAACAGAAAGTAGGTAATTGATGAATAATCATTATATTGAGCTGCCGAACGGCGCAGTTATTATAGGTGAGCGAAAAGAAGAGACGAGAACGGTCTCGATGGCTTTCGCGATGAAGGTGGGTTCCGCTGATGAGGAAGATTCCATCAGCGGCGTTTCTCATTTTATTGAACACGCTCTTTTCAAGGGAACTCTTAGAAGAAATGCTTTCGAAATAAAGGAACCGATCGAGAGAATAGGCGGTAGTCTTAACGCCTATACGGGAAGAGTCTCAACTGTTTACTATGCAAAGGTTCCCGACACTTATGCTTCTGAGGCTCTGGAGATCCTATTCGATTTGATAACCTCCCCGCGTTTTGACGAAACCTCTCTGGAACTCGAAAGAGGGGTCATTATGGAGGAGATCGCCGCGGCTGAAGACGACCCCTACGACAGAATATACGACATGACCATTGAGAAGGTTTGGGACAGAGATTTTGGCAGGCCGATTCTCGGCTACCAGGATACAGTCGGAAATTTGGAGAAGGAAAAGCTCACCAACTTCTACGATCACAAATATGTCGCAAACAACGTTATTTTTGCCGTTTCGGGAAACTATAACGAGGATCTCCTGAAGAATACCGAGAGAAAACTTCTTTCCATGAGAGTCAACGGTTCTAAACCCGTTGCCAAATCTCCCGTGATTTCACAAAGACCACTGTGGATTGTTGAAAGAAGAAAGGACCTTCAGCAGGTTCATCTTCTATTGACTAGAGACGCCCCGGGCAGAAGAAACAAGGATGATTTCGATGCCTTCAAGATATTCAACACTCTCTTTGGAAGCGGAATGAGTTCCATTCTGTTCCATAATATCCGAGAACAACTTGGAATGGTATACAACATCAGTTCTGAATTCGTCTCTTATGCAGATTCCGGCGCATTCATGATAAATGCAACCACCGGCCCGAAGAACCTTGACAATCTGGTGGCTTCGCTGAAAAAGGAAATAGGGAACCTCATAAGCCGGGGCGTAACCGAAGCTCAGTTCAATTATGGAAAGGAAAGGGCAAAAGGAAAACTATTGATGTCTACCGAAGGAACACTGCAGACGCTGAGCAGATTCCTGGATGACGTAGTTATTTGTGGAAAACCGGACTCTCTGGAGGACTTGATCGCAAGAATAGAAGCCCTTACCATTGATGATATAAACGACTCCATCAAGAGACATATCGCCGGCCCCTGGAATGTATCGCTACTTCTCCCTGAACAAATGCAGAACTCCACATTCTTGACAGAAGAACACTTCGAAATTTGAGTTAATCCGCATGGATTCGCTCGAAGAAGGGACCAGAGGAAACGAACCTGTAACTTGACAATAGGAAGTGGTACTGGTAGTATAGGAATTGCTGACGCGAAGTTAGCGTTAGCGGGAAAGGCGAGCGAGGAGAAAGGGTCATTGAAAAATGGATAGCAATCCAGCGAGTTTCAAAAGAATGA
>NZ_AYTV01000002.1:0-225214 GCF_002752615.1 Mesotoga sp. H07.pep.5.3 | reverse complement strand
TGATCCTTTCAGTCTGCCTTTTTTATAACTGTTGACATAGTAGAAGCCCATCGTCCAGGAGCATGGTCCCGTCCTTTGAAAGAGCCGCTGTGCGCTTAAGAACAAAAACCCGCTGGCCGGTGAACGCTCCGCGTCCACGTTCATTTCAAGAGTTCCACCATGCTCAGAAAGCCGGTCCTTCGATTGGATCGAAGAGATCCCGAAACAAGTTCGGGATGACAATGTTGTGACTGCGAATATGTCACATCATGAACTTGTTTCAGCATCCCGGCGGGCTTTCTGAAAACGTCTAATCGCGTCATGCTCGTTTCAGCATTACGGTTTTGAGAGCCGCTGGGCACTTGCTGAGAGTTGCTAAGCGCTGTGAAGAGCCGTCCTTGGTTTTTCATGAAGAGCAGTTGCAAACTGCGGTGTGCCAAAAGTAAAAACACTACATTCAGTTCTTTGCTGTGTCATCCTTCCACTTATATATTCATTCGTTGTAATTGTCTCCAAAGATCCCGAAACAAGTTCAGACGGAATCCCTGACGAAGACCAAGAACCTGGACGCGTAGCGTCGGAACGAAGAACTGCTCTTTTTTGGGATGGCTCTTCACATCGATCAGCGTCTCTAAGGATCGAGATTCTAAAACAAGTTCAGAATGACGGGCTGTTGTGTTTTTGCTTTCGGGTCTTTAACCTCCAACTAGGAACTGAGAACTTACGACTGATCTTTCAGTATGTCGGATTGCGTCGTTTGATCTCCATCTTCGTGCCTCTGTTCTCATGCCTCTTTCTTCCCTAACGATTTTGATCCAATCGGAAAGCAAATCATTGATTTTGGACGGCGGAGGACGTCTTTTCGAAGCGTTAAACGAGCAGCGAAATTCGTTTCTTATTCTGCGTCGGCAGACCAGGTTCGAATCGACTCCCTACGAAGTTATAATTGTCACCTGGAGAATTCGTTCCAGCTTCGCCTTCACGGATGCACTTCAGTGCATTTTATTCCGCTATCTCATATTCGAACAAATCGAGTCTGCTTCTCCTCATTTTCCACACTTTAGATCGGAGCAAATATATCCTATTTAAAACTTCTGTTTCAAATTCCAAAAAAGTTAGCTTGTCACAGTATTTCCTGTTATAATGTGGTTGAGAGATCTCATTGCAGGCAATCCTAGACAAAATGCTTCTGAGACAATAGAGCGATTTATCCTTGCATTGCTGTGGAGTACCTGTATACTATCTCATCAAAGCATCGAATTTTGTAAAACGGACTTGTCTCACAATGATTCTTACTTGCGCCTTTCAAACGACGCAATTCTCTAGGAAAGAGATGATACACCTCAATTCTTATGAAACAGCTAATGGGCTGTGTTTTCTTGACGTAGTCACATGGCGAGGTTTTTTCATGTGCTTTAAGAGGTCAAAGGCCTCTAAACTGGGGATGTTCCCCATAAATACATTTTGTAGGAGGGGTTTCATTTGCGCAAAACGTTGTTAGTCCTGATTGTGGTTGCCGCAATCGTAAGTCTTGGTTGGGCATGCACAACTGTAGTTGTGACCAAGGGTGCATCTGTTGATGGCTCAGTAATGACGAGTCATTCATGCGACTGTGGAGAGTGCGATTTCAGGTATGTTTACATTCCAGCGGCCGATTTCGAGGCAGGTTCAAAGAGACCGGTTTACCCGTTCCACGAACCGTATCCTCGATATATTGGTAAGGATATGGGTCCAACATACGATGATCCTAACTTCTCACCTTACGAACCACTTGGCTACATTGATCAAGTCGAGCACACTTTCGCCTATTACGAAGCTGCTTACGGAGTTATCAACGAACATCAGGTTGCCATCGGCGAATGTACCTGCTCAGCAAAGGTCTACGCTCAGCCCGTAGCAAACGAGTGTATCTTTGATATTTCGGCTCTTTCAAAGGTAGCTCTTGAGAGATGTACAACCGCCAGAGATGCAGTCAAGCTCATGGGAGATCTCGCCGTTGAATACGGTTATTACGGATGGGGAGAAACTCTTACAGTGACAGATCCTAACGAAGCATGGGTCTTCGAAGTCTGTGCATCACCGGACAAGAAGAGTGCACTATGGGCAGCCAAAAAGGTTCCCGATGGTGAAGTCTTCGTCGAGGCCAACATCTTCAGAATTAGAGAGCTAGATCCGGAAAATCCAGATATGATGTTCTCTCCAAATCTGATCGAAGTTGCAACGGAAGCAGGCTGGTATGATCCTAGCACGGGTCCTATCGACTGGATGGCAACAGTTAGCACAGGTGAATATTCTCAGCCATATTACAGTTTGAGAAGAATCTGGAGAGTTCTTGACAGAGTGGCTCCTTCAAAAGAGTTTTCTCCATGGGTAGAAGACGGCTTTACAACTGATTACCCGTTCTCCGTTGTCCCCGATGAAAAACTCTCTGTTGCCGACGTGATTTCTCTGTTCAGGGATTTCTACGAGGGTACGGAATTTGATCTTACCGAAGGACTCGCAGCAGGACCTTTTGGCAATCCAAATCGCTACGCAGGCTCCAGTAAGCTAATAAAGGGCAGCTGGGAAAGGGCGATTTCAATATTCAGATGTGATTATGTCTTTGTTTCACAGGTAAGAAGCTGGCTTCCCGATCCAATCGGTGGAGTAATATGGTTCGGCGCAGCTGCACCGCACGAATCGATACTAGTTCCTCTATACTGTGGTATCAACGACGTCCCCTACGCATTTGATCACGGAAATCTCCATGAATTCGATCGTAATGTAGCCGGTTGGGCAATGAACTTCATGGGCAACTGGGCAGAACTAAAATTCAGCTACATTTATCCTGAGATACAGGCCCTTCAACAGAAGATTGAAGACAAGCTCTTCGCGGTTCAGCCTGCAATAGAGGCTGCTGCACTCAAGCTTTACGAAGTTGATCCCGAACTCTGTAAGGAGTTCCTCACAGATTACGTTGCCGGTATCACTAATGATGTTATGGACCAGGTATGGGATTTCAACGAATATCTAATTACGAAGTACAGAGATGGGTACATAAACATTCCGAATGTTGGTTCTTCGGCAGGATATCCTGACTGGTGGCTTGATGCAGTTGGATACGACGAAGGTCACATCTTCGGAGATGACGGTTACAAAGCAAAATAGCGTCTCATAGCACTCCTTTCGTATTAAAGGTTGTTCAAAAGAGGCCGTCCCTAGTGGGCGGCCTTTGATTTTCGAAAATTATTACTGATTGCAAATCGCACTTTTTTTCGTTGAATTAGAAGATTGTTGTGACCTGTATTTACATATGATCAATCGATAAAAACGATTATCAGGAGCCTCTCTAGAGATAATGAAAATGGTTGACAGTATAGGTTGAAAGTTTACCATTATAAGCCTGAGAACACAGTAGTGTTTGTGCGCAAGAAAACGATGCGTACGAAAATCATTGCTTTCCGGTCGTTGAACCGTTTCTACCTCCGTACTTATTAAGAAGAAAGGCCGAAAGAAGAACAGTGGCAGGTATTGAGAGTATTATTCCTATGCTTCCGGAAACGGCTCTAATAATCTCCGTTGCAATTACATCCATGTTGATTATCCTTATGACTGTCGTCTCATACGCAAGAAAGACGAGCATGAGGAAAATTGAACTTCCCGTATAGGCGAGAATAAGGGTGTTAGTCATGGTTCCCATTATGTCCCTGCCAATATTGAAGCCGGATTTCACGAGTTTGCCAGTTGTCATTTCTGGGTTGATGGATTTCATCTCGTACATTGCCGAAGAGATAGACATGGCAACATCCATAACGGCACCGAGCGTTCCAATAATTATCCCTGCGAAGAGCAGGCCCATAAAATCGAATTCAATATTCTGGGGTATGTAGACAAGCATTGTTGCTTCATCGCTGCTTAGGCCGGTAAGGTTCGCCAGCGAACCGGTTACATATGCTATTAAGCTTGCAGAAAGCACACCACATAACGTACCGAAGATCGCTGATAGGGACTTTGTGTTCACTCCGGCAACGATTGCAAAGGTAAGAATAGTGATCACTGCCGCTGACAGCGAAGAAGCACCAATGGGGTTGAACCCCTTAAGAATCAAAGGCAGCATCACTTTGATTACTATCAAGCCCGTGAGAGTAAGAGTAATGAAGGACTTGAGTCCAGAGAGCCTCCCGATAAGAAGAAGCAGACAAATGAAAACCAGAACGATCACGAAGACGTATCTTTGCCTAACAAAGTCGATAATATGAAAGGTCACCTCACCCCTCTCATCCATATACAGCACCACAGTATCGCCCTTTTCAACTCGGATATCCATCGCCGGATTATCTGTGAAGTGATTCTCGATCACAACTTCTTCTCCGGCATAGGTCCCAGTCAGTACCTTAACTCTGAGAGTCTGTAGTCCCTTTGCCGAGTAGCCACCAGTTTCATCGAAACTGATTATTTCGATCACTCTTCCTTTTATTGTGCTTTGATCGTTTACCGAAGCATCGATGAACGTGAATAGCACATACCCAAACACAACCGCTCCAATGACGTAAAGAAAAACGTTTTTCATGCTCAACTTGAATCCTCCTGAATTCCCATGGTGACGTTAGAAATTATATCATCATCTCGAAGCCAAGGAAGTAGTATTGCCCTTTCAATTAGCTTCAGATGCGTCTCATAGCCATCGAATTGTTTGAGGCCATAGATCACCTACCGTGAGAAACGAAATCCATCAGCACCATTTTAAAAAAGACGCTTACTGGATCTTCCAAAAGAGTGATCTTAATGAGAGATCTTGATGCATAACGAAATCACTCTCTTGGGAGCCTCTCTTCTCGCTAACTTAAACGGTATTTCTAGGGCGAAGCAATAACTTCATTAGTTTCTGACAGTCAGTTCTCAATGCAGCATTTGCAGTATCTGGTGAGTTGAGTTTCTTTTCATTTCTGACATTCTCTTTGATTTCCCGGTTAAGAAGGCCCTGAAGATTTTCGCAAATGAGAAGGTAACAGGTGTCGAGATCTGCGCCGACATCTCTGGAAAGGAAAGAGAGATTTGCAGGCTACAGGAGAAACGCTGGACGACCTCGGTCTTAAGCGGACCGTTAATTCTCCAAGCAGGGATGTAAATATTACCTCTTCAAATCCCCGAATACGAAGGGAATCCATGCAACAGAGCATATAAGCTCTGGAAATTGCAGCGCAACTTGAAGCTACTGTTGTAACTATTCATCCCGGACGCATGTCCACCTAGAAGGATAGGTTCGTGCGTTGTTTCGAAGCGAATCTTGAGAGTTTTCACAGGATCGCCAGAAAGGGTAGAGATCTAGATTTGAAATTTGCAGCTGAAGTAATGGAAAAGAAGCCAGTGGAGATCATTGCTGAGCATGAACACCTTGACTCGCTTCTCGAGTACATTGACCTCGACTGTATCGAAACTGCTTTCGACATAGCACATTTGACAACCTGTTTGAAGAATCTTGTGGATGGAGAAGCCTTAAATAGGATGATCATTAATTAAATGCGAAGGACTTAGGAAGATATACATTGTCCAGCTAAGCAATGCTACATTGGCAAAGGTACATACTCCATTGCTAAGGGGTTAATACGATTTCTTCTCGGTTCTTAAAATCTTGCGAAAATCTACGAAGGCATTGTCACAATCGAAGAGTTTGCTCCCAGAGAAGGAATGCAGATTCTTCGTGAGGATGAGGTAGTCACTTCTAAGTGGAAGGAGATGCTAAGTGATGTCGAACAAAAAACTACCGACTCCTAAAGAATCGAATCATCGACAGTAGGAAGCTGATGAGACTAGTGATTACTGGATTTAACCCCCTGGTCGCCTGCTGAAGTGGAAGCGAAATAGTCAGAATCTCCGAACACAGCATCGTTCTCTTCTGCTGCCGCAGAGGCGAGGGGGAAATCCAGCTTATGAAAAGCTTTGTAGACGAAGAATTCAGTATTTTTCCAGTTACGCATTTCGGATGTCTTAGATTCGTGCCTCCAGTCAAGTATCACGAGAGATTTTCTAGAATCAATCCCATTATTGAGTCAGTGAGACCCTCCATTACACCGGGCAAGGTTCTTAGCCCTGAAGACTTCAAGCAGCTCCTGACAACTGATACAAGAAAGGAGTTTCGTGTTCCTTCTTCTTCAATGGAAGAAGGTCCAGACTTTTCTAACGCCAGGTTGCAGAGATAACACCCGCTGGCAAGATTTTGCCGGTCGTCCCGAGATGAAAAACGCTCAAGTAGACAGTTCCGTTGCAAGAGCAATGGACAGGCGCAATTTCATTCTTGTGAATTTTCCCGCGGGAGATGTCAGTCGTCGCTTCCCGATATGCAGCGGAAGGTTAGGGCTGCACAGAAATCGACAAAGCTCCTTTTCTGAGGTTCAGAAGTGCATAGTTCACCAGATAAGGAACACCATGAGATATGTTACCTTGAGGGATCGTAAACCTCTTGCACTTGATCTAAAGACAGTTTATCAGGCGCCTACAAGAGAGGCGGGATGGAATGCATTACTTGCACTCGAAGAGAAATGGGGGAACAAATACCTCTTGTCAATAAAAAGCTGGAAGGATAACTGGGAAACTCTATCAACCTTCTTTCAATATCCAGAGGAACTGAGAAGACTGGTTTATACAACTAATCCCATTGAATCAGTTAATAGACAACTCAGAAAGGTAACGAAGAACAAAGGAGTTTTTCCAACAGACAATTCTCTCTTAAAGATGGCTTATCTAGCAATAATAAACATAACAAAGAAATGGACAGTAAGAACTCTTGATTGGTCCAGGATCCTTACTCAACTTGTGATAAAGTATGAAAGATTAGCTAAGTATATAAGCTGATTCTTAAACCCATAACAAAAAAGGGGTTTACACAAAAAAAGAGACAGAACCTCGATATGACAAAATACCATCATCCCCTGTCGAAATATTCGATACTTGATCCATGAGCCGTGTACTCGGCCCGTACGCACCTTTCTGTGAGAGAACGAGGGGCTCCGCCCCTCTCCCACTTGTGGTACTTCTTTCCCATCTGTGGTCATACGCTGTTCTCGGCGAACGGGGAACCTCTCAACGGTCAACGAGTCTCTCTTGCTCTTACGAACCCCCGACCTCCGACCACGGTCTTACAACTCCAGATCCTGGAATAAATCTGATGACATAGTGAATGTGTTACGGAAAGTTACGGATGTTCGATGTGCTCGGTAAAACTGAGAATCATGAACGGTGCAGCGCTTCTGCTCGCCAGATTCAGACTCGGGACCTAAGATCCGCTCTGTTGATAAGAGTTTTCTCTTCTGAAACCGATGCCACTTTGTCCAGGCCTCTCATCCGAAAAAAAGTGGCCCCATAAAGGGACCTCTTTCATCTAACGGGGACTTATTCGGTGAAATCTATTGTTCTCTTTACGCTCTTTTTGCTGTGAAACTCTAACTGATCTTCTTCCTGGAAATCATCGAAGCCTACCGCCTTGATTCCGCACTCTTTTGGGGCGTCGACTCGGCTTACATCATCCTTGTAGTGTTTTAAGACTTCTATTGCAAGGTCTGCCACTTCCTCGTTTCTTCTGTAAACTCTCATCTTGCCCTTTTTCAATACATATCCGTCGTTGATCTGTACACCTGCAATGGTCCCAACCTTACTAATTTTGAAAAGCTGCTTTATATGGCCATGACCGATTACTTCATCGACTTCTTCCGGTTCTAAAAGCCCCTCAAGAGCTTTCTTCAAATCGTCTATCAGATTGAAGATTATCTCGTAGACCTTTATCTGAACTCCTTCAACTTCGGCCTGCTTTCTCGCCATTGCATCGGGTTTTACCTTAAACCCCATTATAACTGCGTCGGATGCAGATGCAAGCATCACGTCACTTGAATTCACTGAACCTATACCGGAATGAACTACTTCAATCTTCACGTCACTGTTCTCAAGCTTAGCCATTGCCTGTTTCAAGGCTTCGACAGTGCCAAAAGAATCTGCCTTTAATATAAGCTTAAGTTCCTTTTTCTCATCGGTGGTTCCGGTCATTGACAGGAACTCTTCGAGTCTGACGTGGCGTTTGGTGGTGACAGATTTCTCTTTCTGGGCTTGACTTCTCGCAAAGTCCGCCAGAGACCTGGAGGTATCGAGATCATCAACTGCGTATACTATGCTATGTACATCTGGCACCTCATCAAAACCAATGATCTGTACCGGGTCGGATGGATTAGCCTCCTTAACACGCTTTCCATATTCGTTTATCAGCGCTTTTACTCTGCCTGAAGCCGAGCCCGCAACAACATAGCTTCCCGGTTTCAGCACCCCATCTTTGATCACCAGAGTAGCTAGCGGGCCCACTGCCTTGTCCAGCCTGGAATCTATTATAATACCTCTTGCATTTCCTTCCGGGATGCATTTGATATCGGCTACTTCGGCAACCAGGAGTATCATTTCGAGGACATCTTCCACGCCCTTTCCAGTCTTGGCAGATACGGGAACCATTACTGTGTCTCCTCCCCAGTCTTCTGGAACAAGTCCAAGCTTTGAAGCAAGCTGCTGTTTTGTGAGGTCAACATTGGCGTTCGGTTTATCGATCTTGTTTATTGCAACTATTATGGGAACGTTCGCTGTCTTGGCGTGGTTATATGCCTCTATGGTCTGTGGCATAACTCCATCGTCCGCCGCGACAACAAGAACTACGATATCCGTCGCCTGAGCGCCTCTAGCTCTCATTTCGGTAAAAGCTTCGTGCCCTGGCGTGTCGATGAATGTTATCTTCTTATTTCTTATTTCGACCTGGTAGGCACCGATCGTCTGTGTAATTCCACCGATCTCGTCTTCAGCAACTTTTGCCTTCCTTATTCTGTCAAGAAGGGTGGTCTTACCATGATCGACGTGCCCCATTACAGTCACAACAGGTGGTCTCTGAACAAGTCTGGAGCTCTCCTTATAAGCATCGGAGTATGCACTTACAATAGCATCAAAAGGATTGATCTCCTGTTCATGTATCAGTTCCACTTCCCATTCGTAGTTCTTAGCAATGTTCATCGCGTCTTCAAGAGAAAGTATCTGACCGGGACGAAGTATTATGCCGTTCATAAACTGATCCTTGATCACCTTAGAAATAGGAACGTTCATTTTCTTCGCGAGTACATCGAGCTTGAATTCATTACTCTTTAGCTTGATTGTCCTTGCTTTATGTTCAACCGGTATTTTCTTCTCGGTTGGCGGCTCCTCTATGGAGACCAGTTTCTTTTCAAGTTTTTTTGCCTCTTTTTCCTGAATCTTGCTCTTCGCCTTTTCGGCCTTCCTCAGAGTCTCTTTCTTTTCTTCCTCATAGAGACCGACGATAATATTCACGGTCTCTTCGTCAAGAACTGACATATGGTTCTTGACGGTAACACCGAGCTCCTCAAGTTCATCCAGCAGCTCTCTTGCCGTTATATTAAGTCTCTTAGCAAGCTCGTACACTCTGGCTTTTGGCATAGCTCAGTCACCTCCCGCCTGTGTGATTATCTTTGAGATTTCGTCTGCAAGGCCGTCATCGGCAATTGCCACTGCAGATATGTTGTCCTTGCCGATGGCCCTTCCCAGAGCGACGCGGTCGTGTTCTTTGAGGAGGATACAGCTTGCCCCATGGCTCTTGCACCTCTTTACCCAGTCTTCCTTTATCGAATCGCTGGTATCGCTAGCCAGAATCAAAGATTTCCTCTTGAATGGCTGCCTCAAGTAACTTCTTAGTTGTTCTTTACCAAACACAACCTTGTTTGCCCTTCTACCTATTCCTAGGAGAGATAAAACTCTCTTTTCATCCATTTTATGCCCTCGATCAACGATATTTGAGGACTACTACTCTGGTTCCCACATTCGCCTTTTCTTTCAGTTCCAGCTTTTCACACTGTTCAAAGGGCTCTCCGGCAAGAAAGTCTTCAACTCCCGCAAGCTGGAAAGTGAGGTCCTTCGTCTTGAAGTGCATCGGCACGACGTAAGAGGGAGCTAGATCTCTAGTAAGCTCTCGAGCTAACCCTGCATCAATCGTATACACTCCACCGACAGGAACAAGGAGAATATCAGGACTCTTCAATGTCTCTGTTAAGTCTGGGCCCAGTCGGTGGCCAAGATCGCCGCAGTGAACAACTCTGAATCCGTCGGGAGTTGTCACCTCGAAGATGATATTCTTACCGCGTTTCTTTCCTTCAACATCATCATGAAATGTGGGATGGCCTTTGATAATGAAACCGTAAACTTTCTCGCTCACCGGCTGATTCACAAGTATGTACCCTGACTCAAATCGGTTGTGTGCATTGTGGTCGTGGTGCTGATGAGATTCCAGAATAATGTCCGGCTTAACCTCGGGCAACTCATAACCGACGCCTTCATCGAAGGGATCGATCAAAAGAGTCTTTCCATCGCACTCAAGCGAAAAACACGAATGTCCATGCCATCTCAAAACCATATTCATCACCCAGATATTTATTATATCATGGGTTCAGTCACATGTTTATCGAAAGCAAGCGCCGCTAGAGAGCCAAAGCCTTGAGCTCAAAGCCATTGCTGTTCCTGAGAGATATGATCCCCTTTTTGAAGTCGATTGTCCCGCAGGAGCCACCGGTCTGGTCTTTAGGCAGAGAAAGGCTGCCCGGATTCATGAAGATGATCCCATTATCTCTTCTGAGGAGGGAAATGTGGGTATGACCGGAAATTACAATTCCACGTTCGAAAGGCACCTCGTGTTTCATGTGGCCATGCGAAATGAAGATTCCTAAATCGTTTATCAGCAATGTGAGTGCGCTCGCCGCATTTTCCAATCCGACAAGTTCGAGGTCTATCTCGCTGTCGCAGTTACCTCTGACGCCTACAATTCTGCCGCTGAACTTTGCTAGAAGAGTTGCAAGTCCTTTTGGATCGTATCCTTCAGGCAAAGGATTCCTTGGACCGTGATATAGGAAATCACCACTATGCATGATCAAAGTATTTTGACCTACTTCTTCAAGTATTCTCGTCAAAGGCGATAAAGCACCGTGAGTATCGGACAGCACTAGTACCTTTTCAACCATCTGAAATATAAGGCAGTGCCTCCCTTGCAGGAAATCTGTATTTCTTCATCAACGGTTTCATTTGAAACGCCAAGCGGCTTTCCATAATCGAGAGATGCGTCGGTTAGTGGAAATTTGAAACCTTCAAGAGAGACTATTGTCTGCTGGCCGCCATATGGAAAGAGGGACCAGATCTCACCTCGATTTACAAAGAGGGTCATTTCTCTAGAGACCATACCGATTTCGACGTTCTCTTCGATAATAGTAGCTTTGAGAGTGTGTCTTAGACCATATATAGACGCTAAGGTCCCCATGAAATGATCTAGCCGGAGACCCGTTGCGCCAAAGATTTCTACATTTGAAAAACCACGCTCCTCAAGGGCTTGAAGCGCGATTTGGGTGTCTGTGTCATCCTTCTCGGGTGGATAAATTAACACAAGCGATCCTCTTCCTCTGCACCACTGGAGGGTCTCCTGGCTTACGGAATCCATATCGCCTACAAGGAGATCGGGATGTCTCCCCAGGCTTTTAAGCATTTCTGCCCCTGAATCGGCGGCCGAAACAAATGATGTCTCATTGAGTTTTCTGAAATAGAACTCAATAGTAGATATGTATTGTCCACCTACAAACAGCAGGGCCTTCGTCTTCATTTCGACTTCCCCAGTCCTAACTGATTTCTATATTTATTGACGGTTCTTCTGGCTATGCTGATATCTCTGTTGTTAAGCACGATAACAAGCTCTGCATCTGAAATGTCTGGGTTGCCTCTGACAATTTCGGCAATCACCTCAAGAGCCTGTTCCTTCTCCTGCAAATTTCCAAAGAAGTACCTGATCGGAAAAGTCCCTACAGGAGTCTGAACGAACTTATCCTTAACAGCTCTGCTTACCGTTGAAACTACAACTCCTATCTTGTCGGCAACTGAATTCATCTTCAACGGTCTTATCTTTTCGCTGGTCTTAAGTAGAAATGGCGCGTTCCTTATCACTATTTCGTTGCCAATTGTTATCAGCGTTGCCTTTCTCCTTTCGAGAGCGCTTATGTAGAACTTTGCTTCCTCGAGTTTCTCTTCAAGATATTTCTTTGCTGTTTTTTCGCCGTGTTCCATGATCTCCTCATACGACTCGTCAACACTAAGTACAAGTGAATAGTCCCTTACCGTAACAATGAACTTCTCATCGATAAACTCTATATAGAGATCTGGTTCAACGTATCTTACAAAAGCGCCGTCACTGTATCCCGAAGAAGGGAAGAGACCCGGTCCCAACAGGGCCTCTATCTCTTCCCTTGAAGATGCAAAGATGCCGTCGAAACCCCCGTCCCTCATAGTCGAGATGACACAGCAAAGCCCATCGACGGAACAGTGATTCTCGCGAGCAATCTTTTCCAGATCCTCAGTAAGCATTCCTAGATCGTCCATGTAATCAAGGAGTATTTCGAAAAGGGAGAAAAGATCATCGTCAAGGATATAGAAAGCGAAATCTCTGAGTATTTCTCTGAACGTTGGTTGCTGTGCTTCAATCCGGTCGAAGTCCCATCCATCCCTGTCAGTACTTTCAGGTTTCATGTAGATCGAGTTGTTTTCGGGAAGTGAGTAAAGATCTCCATCTTCTGTATTTTCCTCGTCTTCTGGAGAGCTTTCCAGATCGCTTTTCCCTTCTATTAGCTCATAATCCTCTCTCTTCATTTCAAGAAGCGGGTTGGCTTGAACTATCTCTTCTAACTCGGCCGTAATTTCCATTGAATTCAGTTGAAGGAGCTTCAAAGCCTGCTGAGCTTTGAGAGAAAGTCCGAGTTTTTGTTCGAGACGTTGAGAGACATTATGATTGAGTTCCATTAATTCTTCCCCTTCACTTCTGTTCCAGTTCCTTAAAAACCAGTGAGTAAAAATCGGCTATTTGAGAAGCTGAGTTGCAGGGCTCTGAAACAATCGATAGCTCTGCAGCTCTGCCCATGAAATACATAGCAAGTATCGCCGATTTGGTCAGTTCGCCCGTTTGTGAAGCGAAACCGGCAATAGTTCCTGAAAGAAGGTCACCGCTCCCTGCCTTTGCGAGACCGGTATTCCCCGTCGTATTTATGGTTATCTTTCCTTTGTCATCACATAGTACAGACGAAGCCCCCTTCAGAATGGCAGTTGTTCTGTTACCAACGCAAAACTGAATGAAGGATTTGAGATCAGTCTTACCTTCGTTCATCCGCGCAAACTCACCAATGTGCGGCGTTATTATGATTCTTTCAGATCGGGCGAGGACCGAGAGATCCTTTGAGAGAGCGTAAAGTCCATCTGCGTCTACGACGAAATTTCTATCCGGGAAACTCTGGAGCAATTTAAGAATGAACTCAATACTTTCTTTTTCTCTTCCAGCACCCGGACCAACAACAATCGAGTCGATTTTTTCCATGATTTTTGGAAGTAGCTCGATATCTCCTGGGATGAGGAAGTCCCCCCGACTTTCATAAGCGATGGCCTCGGGAAGGTTGTTTCTTATAACGGTTGCAGATCCCTTAGGGGTGTATGTGTAGACCATTCCACAACCAGATCGGAACGCCCCTAGAGCGGAGAGATACGGAGCACCTGTATAAATGTTGCTTCCCCCTACAACAAGCACGGAACCGAACGTGCCTTTGTAACTGTTAGGAGCTCTTTCCGGAATGAGTTTTGAAACCATCTCATCATCAATGATTTCTGGCTCAGCAAGAGAATCCATCACATTCTTTGGAAAGCCTGCACTTCCTACCACTATATCGCCGCAGAACTCGCGCCCCGGATAGAGAAAATGGCCTGTCTTGGCCAATCCAAAGGTAACCGTTTTGTGAGCCCTGAAGCAGGATTTTGAAATGCTGCCATCGAATCCAGACACTCCGGAGGGAATGTCCACGGCCAGCCTGATTACGTCCAGTCGATTAACAAAATCAAATATCTGTGCGACTCCTGATTCGAGGTCTCCGTGAAACCCAGTCCCAAAGACTGCGTCGATTACTATGTCAGCTTTTGAAAGGAGTTCCTCCACGTCGGTCTTCTCTCCGATTACTATGATCTGGCCGCCAAGCGAACTGTACAAAGTTGCGTTCGCTTTACAGTCAACCGTCGAGGGAACATAGCACTGAACAACCTTTACACGAATTCCAGCACATAGAAGCAACCTTGCAACTGTGTATCCGTCTCCCCCGTTATTACCTCCGCCGCATAGGACGACTGCGTTACTCAAGCTGAATCTTCTAATCTCTTCGAAGACACTGCGAGCTGCTTCTTCCATTAGAAGTAATGAAGGCACTCCGCTGTCTATTATAGTTTTATCTATTTTCCTCATTTGGTCGGGAAACGCTACTTTCAAATCATCACCCCTAAATCAGATCTTATCATTTTTCTCTTTCTCCTGGCATGTTATAATCTCGCGAAGAGGTGGACAAGATGAAACATTGCTTGGTACTCGTCATCGCTTTTTCTTTGCTTGTCGGAGCATCGTTGCTCGCTTCTGAAAGTGTATACGATGACCTGACCCTGTTTATCCAGCAAGTCGTTGAAGCGGGCGATATAGACGCACTGGTTGGGATTCACTTTCATTTAGCCGATACTGAAAGTGCCGATTCAGGATACAGAGACCTAGATTTGAAGGCAAGAATTATCATGGTCGGCGGTGAGGATTTTTACATAGAGTTTTTCGAGCCGGACGAACTGAGTAAGATAGCTCTGGTTTATCTTATCAGGGAGGAAGTGGTCTTCAGCGTTGTGGACGGCGACCCCTGGAAGCAGTACAAATCTACTTACCAGACGGATTTTATTGCGAAGTTAATTGAGGATTTCTTCAGCGGTCTCCTTGATTCGAGAAACTTCACCTGGACAGTAAGTACCGAAGAGGAGAGAAGGATTTATATGATCGATCCTTCCGAGCAAAGGCTGAAAGTTCTCGGCCTTCTCGGTGGTGGGGGTTATCTTCCAAATCTTATGCATATCCACGTCTCTTTGCTGAGAAAAGAAGGCTACTTTCCGAAAATAGAGTACGTGAAAATAACCGACAGGGTAGGCGACGAGTATCTTCTCATCGAAATAGAGGAGTTCAAGACTGTAGTCGATAGATCGATATTCACTGAACTCAGAAGTAAATACTACGAAACCTTTCAGAAGTAATCGCTCCTTATATGTATCAGTATTCTTGGAATGTCTATGTCTAGGTCTCTGTCGTGGGGTCTGGTTGTTACAGTGAAATCTCTGAGCCTTATATATACGCTCTTTCTTACCCTTACCTCACCTCTGATCAACAGATAGCAACCTTTATATATCTCGGCAAAGACTCTTTTTGAATTCCTTTCGTCAAAACGGATATCGAAGATCTCCTCTGTCTCCCTTGCACTTCTGTAACCGAAGATCATCACTCTAAAAAATCCTCCCCGGACAGTTGATTCCGGGTCTGTTATTGCCTCTCCGTATAGTGTTATCTCGTTAAATGAAAGGGACAGATCGACTCACCTCAGCTAACCGCTTGAAATTTCGATGGCCCGAATGTGTTATCATCTTCTTGTCAGATAACGGAGGTAGCCATGAGCGAAAAACCACGAATTGCTTTAATAGCTCACGATAAGAAAAAGATAGATCTGATAATGTTCGTAAGGGAGCACGTAGATGTCTTCAAAAAGTGCGCCCTTTTTGCAACCAGCACGACCGGTAACATCCTAAGGGAGAAAGTGAAACTAGAGCTCACTTCCTTCAAATCAGGCCCCTTGGGGGGAGATCTTCAAATAGGCTCCCTGGTTGCCAGCGATGAAATCGATTTCGTCATCTTTTTGAGAGACCCGCTAACGGCTCAACCTCATGAACCGGATGTAAGCGCACTTCTAAGAGTGTGCGATGTTCACAATAAGCCGTTAGCAACTAACCTCGCGACGGCAGAAGCCCTGGTAATGGAGATCAGAAGGTTTCTCAAGCTTTCTGATGTCGGGAAGGAATAGTATATTTCCCGGGAATATAGCGTATTCCCCAAACTTCTTCTCTATTTCCAGCACAGTTTCCAGAAGTTCTTTTTCTTTTTCAAAGAGAGAGAGCTGTCTTTGATTCTTCTTTTCGCTTAGAGCCCAGCACGATATTCCTATTGCCCTCACAGATGTACCGTTCCAGATTGATCTGATAAGCCAGGGGGTGATCTCCGTAATATCCTTTATCGATGAAATTGTGAAACTCAACTTCTTTGAAAGAGCCTTGGAGCTTCTATCTGCATATCTCAAGAAGAGACTGATACCGGAACCTTCCATCTTGTATCTTCCCATCCTGTAGATTACCCTTGCCGCCAGGAAATTAGTTACTCTAACTATGAGATCGAAATCGCTTATGTCTCCCGAAAGTGTCATTGAATGACCCACGGATTTTGGTCTTTCTTCTTTGAAAAACTCCTTTCTGGAAAACCTGTTGTTTTTAAGGCTCTGGAGAAAACCCATGAAGGCGTTCCCAAACATTGTGTAAAGATCCATCGGAGAGTCATCCAACCCTTTTAAAAGCTCCCCTGTCGTTCTGTACCCCATAGATTCCAACTTTATTAGTGTGTGTCTTCCGATCCCCGGAACGTCTTTCACGGGTATCTCGTTCAAAAACTCTCTTTCCATACCATCTTTGACAACTACAAACCCATTTGGCTTTGAATAATCACTTGCGATTTTAGATATTATCGGGTTTACCGATATTCCAACGGAGGCCGTTATTCCAAATCTCTCTTTCAAATCTCTTTTGAAGGAAATAAATCTATTTATGGATTCCTCCAGCCTGGTGTGAAAGCTCAGGTCTAGATAAGCCTCGTCCACACTTGCAACCATTACCCTGGGCGATACCGACGTCAACATCTTCATGATCTCTTTCGAGACATAGCCGTATTTCTTTGACTGTACTCCAACAGCTATCAGATCGGGACAGAGCTTAACAGCCTCGAAGAAGGCCATTCCAGATTTGACCCCGAATCTCTTAGCCTCGTAACTCGCCGAAGTCACTACCGAATGCCTCTTTCCGATTCCCGTTACGGCTATCGGTTTGCCCTTTAAAGTTGGATTTGCCGCCTGCTCGATACTTGCGAAAAACGCATCCATATCTATATGAGATACATAAGAAATTCCTTTCAAGACAATCAACCCCCAAGAGTATAGCTGTACCACTTCTTCGAATCTTCTTCGAATTCAAGATTGTAAGCTCCAAGTGTCGTCAATACGGAAAAATGGTAGACTTTCTGGGTTCCCACAGCCTCTACCCAAAAAGAAGTGACAGCATTTACGATTATTTTTATACCATCATAACTGAATTTTATCGGAACAAAATAATCTTCATGAAAATATACAAGCACCTTTGTAAGCCTCTTATAGGTCCCCATAAATATCACCACTTAGATATTAGGTATAAATAATTATAACAGATGAATTTCCAAAAAGGCAAGTATTGTTAGAATTATTTTCCTTGAAGTTCTATAGGAGCTTTACAGCAAGAAGACAAGCCGTTCTTCCTTCTACGGTTGAAGGAAATTGCGACTGTCCTCTTGCATACAGAGCATACCCATATGTGTACCGGAAGTCCTTCATATTCGGCCACAATATCGAATCCCAACTCTTGAGAGAGCTTGCGGAACTCCGGAGAATTATGAGAGAAGTCCCTGTCGTTCATCATCAAATAGAAGTGGGAAAGCTCATGAAGCAAGGTTTTCTTAAGAAGCTCCTCATTGTCGGATATAGAAGAAGAGATTTCGATCCTCAGCGGCGTCAGCATCTCACGGCTCTTAGAGTAAACAAGCCTGCCAAGTACCCTCTTAAGTCTGGAGTTGAAGGAGAAGGGTATGTCGGGAAAGACCCCGAAGGCCCTAAGGGAAAGCTCTCTAGCCTTTGTAGCAAGGTTTCTGTCTGCTGAATCCATCCTATCTCCCTTCTGTTGAAGAAGAACGGCTTGCACGAAATCAACTGCGAAAAGTAGTTGCTCATGCAAAAACATTAGGAGCGGTAATCACCGCTCCTATGACAGTACTATCATTACTTCGCCTGCGTCTATGTTATCTCCTTTTTTTACCCTGATCTCTTTCACAGTACCTGCATCTTCTGAAAGAACACTGTTCTCCATCTTCATGGCTTCCAGCATCACAACTTTCTGACCTGGGGAGACCGAATCTCCAACAGACACGAGCACGTCGAGTATAGTGCCTGACATCGGAGAAAGTATGTCGATCCCTTTTCCCGATCCACTGGTATGCTGTACGGGTTCAACCGATTTTTCAGCCTCCCTAACCGTCTCTGTAGGTTTGGGTCTTTCCACTGCTTCTACTTTTTGAGCAGTCTCCTGTTTCTGAGCTGCGCTCACCGGATTAGAACCTGCCGCCGAAGAAAGCTCCTCAATCTCGACGTCGTATTCCTTACCGTTAACTCGCACTATAAATCTTCTCAATTTCTGCTCCTCCTCACTTTCCAGTAGACGGTCGGTTCTCTACGTTTCCACTGCGAAGCTCTGGCCGAGGGAACCGGAGAGACACTTCTAATTCTGAAATCGCTGTGACCGATTACGGCGTTGACCGCCGCGGCTATCGCCGCAATAACTTCTTCCTCATCGTCCGCTATACTCCTCAGAGGCGCCAATACAGAGTTGAAAGTGGTCTTTTCACTAACGGCTTTCATTCCGTGCCCCTCTTCTCTGGATAGCAGTTTCCCTAGAACATTGAAAATTACGTACAGCATTGCGAGAACAAGAAAAACAATGGCAACTCCTATGAGGGTTATCTGAACATAATCTGGCATCAGATGCACCTCAAAGCGGAATATTCCCGTGCTTCTTCGAAGGTCTGCCTTCGACCTTCGTGTCCAGTGTCTCCAGGGCCCTGATAATCTCCCTTCGACTTTCAGCCGGGTCTATTATCGATTCTATATAGCCTCTCCCGGCGGCGACAAAGGGATTGGCAAACACATCTTTGTATTCCGTTATCTTTTCCTGTCTAGTTTTCTCGGGGTTGTCGGAAGCATCTATTTCTCTCTTGAATATGATATTTGCTGCTCCTTCAGGGCCCATCACGGCGATTTCTGCCCCAGGCCAAGCAAAAACGATGTCCGCGCCGAGATGCTGACTGCCCATTGCAATATATGCCCCTCCGTAGGCCTTTCGCAGAATTAGCGTAATCTTCTGGACGGAGGCCTCGCTGTAAGAATAGAGGAGCTTGGCTCCGTGACGGATTATTCCTCCGTGTTCCTGAGATATCCCGGGGAGGAAGCCGGGCGTGTCGACGAATGTGATAATAGGCAAATTGAAAGCATCTAGAAACCTTATGAATCTTGCGGCTTTGTCGGAAGCATTTATATCTAGAGAACCCGCAAATACTGAGGGCTGATTTGCCACAATTCCTACGGATCTACCGCCAATTCTTGCAAAACCTATGACCATATTCTTGGCGTAGTGTTCGTGTACTTCCAGAAATTTACCATCATCTACGACAAGAGAGATAACTTTCTTTATGTCGTATGACTGCTTCGGATTGTCCGGGACTATTTCTCGAAGTTCCAGAACAGGATCACTGACGGTCGATTCTGTCTTCAAAGGCTCTTCCGAGTTATTCTGCGGAAGGTATTCCAGCAACTCTCTTACCAAGAGCATTGCGTTCTTATCGTCTGGTACTAGGAAATGAGCATTCCCACTCTTAGTGTTATGTACGAGTGCTCCCCCGAGTTCTTCCATAGAGGTCTCTTCACCGGTAACGGCCTTTATAACCTGTGGCCCCGTGATGAACATCTGAGAGTGTTTGTCCGTCATTACAATGAAATCGGTAATTGCCGGCGAATAAACGGCTCCTCCAGCGCATGGACCACAGATAACAGTTATTTGCGGGATAACTCCTGAGGAAAGAGTGTTTCTGTGGAAAATTCCACCGTAGCCAAACAGTGAATCAACGCCCTCCTGAATTCTCGCACCACCGGAATCGTTTATGCCGACGATTGGTATGCCGAGCTTCATGGCCATGTCCTGTACCTTCATTATCTTTTTCGCGTGCATCTCTCCAAGGGAGCCGCCCTGTACCGTGAAGTCTTGAGAGAAGACGGCGATTTTTCGCCCGTTGACGGTTCCTATGCCGGTTATCACGCCGTCGGCGGGAAATTCCTTGTTTTCAAGACCAAAACTGGTGGCCCTGTGCTTCACAAATCTGTCGAATTCTTCAAAGCTTCCTTCATCGCAGAGAGCGTCGATTCTCTCCCTGGCAGTAAGCTTTCCAGATTTGTGATGCTTTTCAATCTTGTCCTGACCACCGCCTAGGGTGATCTTTTCGTTTTTTTCAAAGAAGTCTTCAAGTCTACCGGTCACATCGTTCGCCCCCTAGTGGTGTCCTTCGACAAGTTCCATTAGAACTCCGCCTGTGCTCTTTGGGTGGAGAAATACCACTCTCGTTCCTCCTGCCCCAATCTCGGCCTCCTTCGAAAGCGGTTTCAAATTCAGTGAAACAGCTTCTTCGATCGCAGCTTCAACATTGTCTACATGAAAGGCTATGTGGTGAATTCCCTCTCCCCTGCTTTCGAGGAATTTTGATATCTGGCTGTCTTCAGATATCGGTTCGAGTAGCTCGATTCTCGTATCGCCGGCCTTCACGAAGGCAACTCTCAAACCACGATCGGGAAGCTCTTCGATCCCGGTTAGTTCGAGCTTCAACAGATCTCTGTAAACAGAAAGTCTTTCCTCGATTGATCTAACGGCTATGCCTATATGGTCTATCTTGTCGGATCTCACTTCGACTACCTCCCGATATTCTCTAGAAGATATTTTATCAACTCTTCAAGTTTAGCATTTTCAGCGTAGTGTTCCTTTATAATCTGGTACGCGCTGTTCAAGTTATTGTAAAGGTCGCGCTTTCTTCGCTTTTCGGATAGCTTTCCCGAATTTATATAGTCTTCCAAAATTTCTCCGATCTTCTTGTGAAGCTCTTCAATTCCGTTGCCCTTGATGGAATTCGTTCGGACGACAGGTAATTGCTTTCCAGAGAGCTCAAGGATTGCTCTTGTTCTCGAAAACAGCTGATCGGAGCCGGGGAGATCACTCTTATTTACAACAAATATGTCACCGATCTCCATAATACCGGCCTTCATTGTCTGTACATCGTCTCCAAGACCCGGTGCCAATACGAGAACCACTATATCGGCGAGATTTGCAATATCCGTCTCAGACTGGCCGGCTCCAACTGTCTCGACATAAATCCAGTCGTAACCGCTTCTACCGAGAAACTCAACCGTGTTGTATATCGAAGGACTCAGTCCACCAACATTTCCGCGACTAGCCATCGACCTAACAAAAATCCCGGGATCATCGGTAGCCCTTCTCATCCTTATCCTATCCCCAAGAAAGGCTCCTCCTGTGAACGGGCTTGAAGGATCTATCGCAACAACGGCCGTTGACTTCTCAACTGCACTCATACATGCAAGGCGGTCGGTTAAGGATGATTTCCCTGCTCCCGGGCTCCCTGTAACGCCAATTACGAAGTAGTCTCTTTGAGGTAGTTTGTCGATTATCTTCCTGGCTTCGTCCGTGTCGTTTTCTATTATACTCAAAACTCTGGAAACCTTTAACTGATCTATCTTTAGTTCCATGGATCTCATTTCTTTACCGTTTTCTCAATCTTTTCTGCGATAGATTTCAGGGAAGTTCCCGGTCCAAAAACCTCGAAGATCCCTGCCTTCTTAAGCTCTTCGGCGTCTTCTGGAGGGATAATTCCACCAACAAAGACGGGCTTGTCTCCAATTCCCGAATCTTTCATCAACTGTAGAACTTTGCTGCAGATCTTCATGTGAGCGCCTGAGAGTATGGAGAGTCCTACGACATCGACATCCTCCTGAAGGGCGGCTTTCACAACAGATTCGGGAGACTGCCTGAGGCCCGTGTATATCACTTCCATTCCCGCATCCCTGAGCGCCATAGCAACAACCTTTGCTCCCCTATCGTGTCCATCTAACCCTGGCTTTGCCACTAGTACCTTGATCTTCATCGTCTCCACCCCTCTCTAGAGAATAACGGCTTCGGTGTATTCTCCGAAAACGTCCCTAAGAGCATTCGCGATCTCTCCCAGAGTAGCATAGGCTTTGACAGCCTTAAGTATGAACGGCATGAGGTTATCACTACCCCTTGCCGCCTCTCTGAGATCGTCAAGCAGACTCTCGACTTTGCCATTGTCTCTTCTGGTTCTGAGGATTTCGATCTTCTTTTTCTGCCTGTTTTCGATTGCAGGATCCAGCCTGAGAATATCTTTGACTTCCTTGTCTTCACTTACAAACTCATTTACACCTACGATTATCTGTTCTTTGTTTTCGATAGAAACCTGATATTTGTAGGCGCTGTCAAGGATCTCCTTTTGCACAAATCCATTGCGGACGGCCTCAACCATGCCCCCAAGGTCATCGATTTTCTGAATGTAGTCTATCGCCAGTTCTTCCATTCTGTCTGTAAGCTCCTCTATGAAGTAAGCTCCGCCAAGTGGATCGACAGTATCTGCAACGCCGGTTTCGGAAGCAATTATTTGCTGCGTTCTGAGGGCTATCGTGACGGAGTCTTCTGTTGGCAAACCGAGAGCCTCGTCGAACGAATTTGTGTGAAGTGATTGAGTGCCTCCAAGAACGGCCGCTAATGCCTGAAATGCCACTCTCACAATATTGTTCATGGGTTGCTGGGCGGTCAGAGTAGATCCTCCAGTCTGAGTGTGGAATCTCAGCATCATTGCCTTTTCGTCAGTTACACCGAATCTTTCTTTCATTATTCTGGCCCAAAGTCTTCTCGCTGCTCTGAACTTAGCTATTTCTTCAAGGAACCCATTATGTGAGTTGAAGAAGAAGGACAATCTCTTTCCAAAAACATTGGGATCGAGTCCTGCATCTATGGCCGCCTGTACGTAGGCAATACCGTCTGCCAAAGTGAAGGCGATCTCCTGGACTGAATTGGCTCCGGCCTCTCTTATGTGATATCCGCTAATGCTTATAGTATTGAAGTCGGGGAGGTTCTTTGAGCAGTATTCGAAGATGTCCGTGATCAACCTCATAGATGAATCTGGTGGAAAAATGTAGGTTCCCCTGGCTATGTACTCTTTGAGAATATCGTTCTGAATCGTTCCTGTCAGCTTTGAAGGATCCACACCTTGTTTTTCGCCAACGGCGATGTACATCGCAAGAAGAATCGCAGCTGTAGAGTTGATAGTCATAGAAGTACTGACTCTTTCGAGAGGAATTCCTTCAAAAAGTGTCTCCATGTCCTCAAGCGAGTCAATCGCGACTCCAACCCTTCCTACTTCGCCTTCCGACATGGGGTCATCTGAGTCGTATCCAATCTGAGTCGGAAGATCAAATGCCACCGAAAGGCCAGTTTGTCCCTGAGAGAGAAGATATCTGTATCTCTGGTTAGACTCTTCGGCTGTTCCAAAACCCGCATACTGTCTCATTGTCCAGAGTCTTCCACGGTACATGGTTGGTTGAACTCCCCGTGTGAAGGGATACTGGCCGGGGAATCCGATTTTCTCTTCGTAATCTTCGTTCTCCTTAGGTGTATAGAGAATCTCAACCGGTCCATCAAATGATGTCTTGAACTCCTTCTTTCTTTCGGGAAACCTTTTCAGGAGAGGTATGACTCTTTCTCTCTTCCAGTCGTCTTTGAGTTTTTCCAGTCTCTCTCGATTGCTCACAAAATCTCCTCCATTCATAGGATCTGAATAATGGTTCTAAGATGGACCAATTACTTTCCTCAGTCAAATGCTATCATCTTCGATTATAACTGTCCTGAACGTCTTTGTGAGTCTAACTTCCTAACTTCTTGGCCTTAGGCTATAATTGTTAGGGAGGTGTTTTCATGAATTTGGATAGGCTTACGGAAGTTGTATTTGTTCCGGGCATGACCGGAAGAGAAGAGATGATTAGAGCAAAGATTATCGAGATGCTTCCCGAGGGCGTAGAACCCTTTGTGGACGATCTGGGAAACGTTGTTTTAGAAGTAGGCAACGGAGATTCAACAATCGCTTTTGCAGCTCACATGGATGAAATTGGATTGTTAGTAACTGGTGTGAATTCCGACGGTTCATTGAGCTTCAAGAAGGTTGGAGGAATTGCCGATGAGCTTCTAGTAGGAAGACACCTGGATGTAATAACCTCTTCCGGCGAGTCCATAGATGGAGTGATAGGTATGACACCTCCCCATCTCCGAGAAAAAACCGATCTTTCCTGGCAGAACCAGGTAATAGATGTTGGCACTTCATCAAAGGAAGAAACTGCATCACTGGGAATAGAGGTTCTTGATTACGCAGTATTCAGAAAACAGATCTCAATACTTAACGATAAATATGTGGCAGTTAGGTCCCTTGATGACAGATCTGGCTGTCTTGCCCTTCTGGATCTTCTCGATATGCTTATGGAGACCGACCTCGACAGACGGATTGTTCTTGCTTGGACTGTACAGGAAGAGATCGGATTGATTGGAGCAAGGGCACTATCCGAAAGGCTGAAGCCGAATCTCTTTTTTCCCGTTGATTCTTTTGCATGCTGTTCAAGGCTTACAGGTCACGTTAGGCCCGGGAATGGACCGGTACTAAGAATGTCGGATACTTCATCACTGGGTGATTACGGTCTCGGAAAACGACTTATGGAGTTTTCAAGAGAAAGGGATATTCCTCTTCAGGTGGGGGTAACCGGCGGAGGAACAGATGGAATCCCCTTCCAGCAGAAGGGGACAAAGATGGTTCCACTCGCCATGGCAGTTAAGTATCTTCATTCCGAAACGGAACATATTTCGATGGAAGACTACGACAATCTCGTTAGATTGATGTTTCTTATTTCCACTGAATTCACGGTTTGATGATCAACTCTGACGACATTAGGAAATGGCTAGTCTCTTCGGGAGTGCTAAACAAAGTCGGAAAACCTAGCCGGTACATCGGCAAGGAACTGAATCGCGTCATTAAGGATCCAGACGGCAAGCTGCGTATCCTTCTCTCCTTTCCAGACACATACGAAGTCGGTATGTCACATTTAGGTCTGAAGATCCTCTATAAAGAGCTCAATAAAACCGATGAGTTCTATGCAGAGAGAGCTTACCTTCCGTGGAAGGACATGATCGACGAAATGATCAGCGCTCGTATCCCCCTTTATTCATTAGAGACATACACTGCCGCTGCCCAATTCGACATCGTTGGAATAACGCTTCAGTATGAGCTCTGCTACAGTAATGTGCTCGCGCTGCTTGAACTTGCAGGCATTCCCATTCTACAGAGAGAGAGAACTACGGAGCCCATAGTGTTGGGTGGCGGTCCATGTTCGACCAACCCAGAGCCAATGGCCGACTATTTCGACGCCTTTGTCATTGGAGACGGAGAGGCCGTAACACCTCAGATTTGCAGTGAAGTAAGAGAAAACATAGAACTACTTAGATCTGGCAGAAGAAGGGAACTTCTGGAACTGTTATCAAAGATTCAGGGAGTTTATGTTCCTTCACTAGGAAGAAGAAAGGTCGTCAAAGCAGTTATTGCCGACCTCTCTGACTACGAGATAGACCCCTCTCCACTGGTTCCTTACATGAAAACCGTTCACGACAGAGCTGTCATGGAAGTGATGCGGGGTTGTAATCGCGGCTGCAGATTCTGCCAGGCGGGGATGATTTACAGGCCTGTTAGAGAACGTGGAGTCGATGAGCTAAGGGAATCCGTGCAGAAGGTACTCAAGGCAACGGGATACGATGAGCTCTCCTTTCTCTCACTCTCGACAATGGATCACTCCTCTATAGATGTCCTGACCGAAGAGATCCTGCCTTTACTTGAGCCGCAGAGAGTTGCGCTTTCTCTTCCCAGTACTAGAATAGATTCTTTTGGAGTCGAGATAGCCTCACAAATCGCGTCAATAAGAAAGACCGGCCTAACATTTGCTCCGGAAGCAGGTTCTCAGCGCCTCAGAAATGTAATAAACAAAAATGTTTCCGAGGACGATCTGATGGCTACCGTTAAGGCTGCCAAAAATAGTGGCTGGCAAAGAGTGAAGCTATATTTTATGATTGGTCTGCCTACCGAGAGGGATGAAGATCTTGAAGAGATAGTCAGATTGGCTAGAAAAGTGAAGGCTGTCGGTTTTAAAGAAGTATCTGTTTCTGCTGCAATCTTCATACCAAAACCCCATACACCGTTCCAGTTCTCGCCCCAGATTAGCGAGGTAGAGGCTTCAAGAAGGCTTGGAATCTTGAGAAAGCTGTCGGGAAGGGGAATACAGCTCGGCTGCCACGATCCATCCAGCAGTACAGTTGAAGGTGTGCTAAGTAGGGGCGACAGAAAAGTAGGCAGGGCAATACTAAGGGCTTACAAGTCTGGAGCGATCTTTGACGAGTGGAACGAGGAATTCGATGCTTCAATATGGCAAGAAGCCTTCAAGGCAGAGGGAGTAGACGTACAAGACTATATGAAAGGCTACTCTACTCAGGATGAACTCACCTGGGACCACATTTCACTTGGTATTTCAAAACGCTTTTTTATCGAGGAATATGAAAAAGCCCTAAGAGAAGAGACGACCGGCGATTGCAGATGGGTGGGTTGCACAGGCTGCGCCGTCTGTCAGACTCTAAATGTCACTAATGTGCTTCGCAAAGCTTGAGAGCGCTCATCTTTGAGGCTTCGGTAATATCTCCCGCACCAAGAAAAAGGATTACCGCGTCTCTCTTCTTTTCCAACCACTCAAGTATTTCCGAGTAGTTAACTGCGTGGACAGCAGGAACTCCATAGCTGCTAAGACCCTTCAAGACCTCGGTCTCGTCAATCGCATACTGTCCTTTTTCATAGGCTTCGTAGAGCTTAAAAACACAAACTTCCGTAGCGTCCTTTAGGGAGTTAGCGAAACGGCCGTTCTCTCTTACCAGTCTTGAGTACCTGTGAGGTTGGAAAACCACGATGACATTTTTACCGGGAAAGAACTCTCGAGCTCCTCGAATGGTACTGCTTATCTCATCGGGGGTATGAGCATAATCATCGAAGAAGAAGAGGTTTCTGAAATCGTCGAGCCCTCTGAACGTGAACCTTCTGTCCACAGATCTATATGATTCAAGAGAATTTCTGATGGATTCAGTTGGGACCCCCATTTCATGGGTTAAAGCAATGGCTGCTGTGGCATTGTATACGTTGAACTCTCCAGGGATCATTAACTTGAAAAGACCAAGGTCTTCATTACCTCTAAAACATCTGAAAGTCTGATTCATTATTCCGGTTGATCTATCCGTGAAGCGGTAGTAGCCCCTGTCTCTACCAAACGTTAGAGTATCCGTGAAAATCCTCTCTGAAGCAGGATCATCGGCGTTTGTCACCAGTAGTTTTCCCACACTTCTGGAGAAGTATCTGAAGTGGCTCTTGAGATTGTCAAATGAGTTGTCGTAGTGCTCGAGGTGATCGCCTCTTACATTTGTTATCACGGCAAAGTCAGGCTTGAAAGAAGCAAAGAAACCGTCGCTCTCGTCCAGTTCGCTGACGATTAAATCTCTGCCCTTCCTGTAGTTTCCGTCCTTCAAAATGGGATTAATGCCACCGAGAAAGACTGTGGGATCTCTTCCAGAATCTATCAGTATCTTTGAAACCATTGCAGTAGTGGTCGTCTTTCCATCAGTTCCGGTTATACAAACAGAAGTATCTCTCAAAAGAAGACTCTTTAGAAGCTCCATCCTGTAAATTGTGGGGACGCTCTCGAAGATAGCTCTTTCCAATTCGGGATTGCCCTGTTTTATGGCTGTCGTTCTTACAACGACATCCGGTTTTTCGAAGTTCTCATAGGAGTGACCTATAAAAACACCAATACCCTTCCCCCGAAGGTAAGCTACTCTTTCATTTTCTTCATAGTTCGATCCATAAACCTGGTCACCCTCAGATGCTAAGTGCATTGCCAGACCGCTCATACCAATTCCGCCAATGCCAATAAAGTGATATTTCAAATCGATTCCTCCCGGAGTATATTATCCAATACAATCTCAACTGGTCTTCTTGGAGGTTTGTAGCTGATCTTTCTATGCAACATTTCATTTATTGCAATTCTCAAAGCTGTGGAGGTCAAATTCCCTTCCAGTATAACATAACCAAGTCCAACTCTTTCCAGTGAGCGAGCGTTGTAAAACTGGTGATTTTCTGCCGCGCCGCTCCACGGTATTATTATACCCTTTCTTCCAAAATACTGTAGCTCGGCGATTGTAGTAGCTCCTCCTCTTGACACAACTAGATCCGCGCACGCAATGGCGTCTGTAAGGTCTTCTATGTAAGAAAAGGCTCGCACAAAAGGAAACCGTCTAAGCGAAATTGCCGAGCTTTCATCGCCGGTTGAGTGAAGAAAACTGAGTTCGCAATCATTGCTCTGAATCTCTTCGTAAAGCCCTTCACACGCTCTGTTTATCAGTTCGGATCCAAGACTTCCGCCGAGCACTACAATGAGGGGCTTATTATCCGGAAGATCGAATCTCTTCATTACTTCATTTCTTGTGATCTTCGATTCTCTCACAGGGTTTCCAGAATAAACAATCCTTTCTTTTGGAAGTTCAAGATCTCTTCCACTCTCCTCAAATGAAATGAAGAACCGCCTTGCGTATTTGGCCAATCTCTTATTTGCTATCCCAACTATCGAGTTTTGTTCATGAATGTAAATGGGTATTTCAAGAGTCTTTGCCGCTCTGACAACTGGATAGGAAACGTATCCTCCCGTTGAAAAAAGGAAATCGGGGCTGAATTCGGCAAGCTGTCTCTTTACAGACCTTTCAGTTCTGAGATGCGAAAAGAAAATACTGGCATTGGCAGGACTGTACAGGGGCCTTTTCAGTCCAGTGAGCTTCAGTGACATCTTCCTTACCCCGGGGAAATCTCTCTCAACACTTCTATCATCTATCTTTCCCCAAACCGTGAAATACAATAGCTCTATTTCTCTTACACGACTCAGGGCATGCAGAATTGCAACTGCAGGATAATAGTGCCCTCCGGTTCCCCCGCCACAAAAGGCAACCTTAAGTTTTTTCATTCTGGAGTCCCTTTTCTTTTTCTTCTTCAGATTCTAAGAGTATTGAGAAGACCAGTCCGTAACCGATCATCAATGACATTATCGAAGAACCCCCCGAACTTACGAAGGGGAGTGTGACACCAGTAGGTGGAAAGAGACCCAAATTTACGGCAATATTAATCGTGGCCTGGATCATTATGTAAAGAGCGAATCCAATTATGTAGAGCTTGCCTTCGAGTGTTCTTGAGCCTCTGAGACCGACAACGATAAGCTCTCTTATAAAGCCAACATAGGCAAGCATTAGCACAAGCAATCCAACGAGACCGAGTTCCTCTCCAATAACTGCAAAAATGAAGTCGGAGTAGCTTACGGGCAGGTAATATTTGACAAGTCCCATACCAAGACCTTTACCGGTGAGACCGCCCGAAGAAATCGCCATAAGGGCGTATGAGACTTGCTCATGTTCCTCGCCGGTTAAAGAAGTCAAGAAGGAGGTTATCCTCTGAATCTGATAATCCTCCATGAATCCGCCACTGTACAGAACTAGCACCAAAATTACAACGAAGATAAGTGCTAGCGCTAAATAACGCATTTTGATACCGCCGATTATCATCATGACAAAGGCAATTGCAACGATAATCCCAGTGGTAGAGAGATCCGGCTCAATAAATACCAGTATGGCAAGTGGCGTAAGAATTCCTAGAGGGATCAGAAAAGTTGTCAGGAAATTTCTCTTCTTTAAACCTCCGAAATATTTTGCAAGAACTAGAAGCAAAGAGATCTTTGCAAACTCCGAGACCTGGAGTGAGAAGCTACCAATATCTATCCATCTGTTTGACCCACCCCTGTCTGGGAAGAAGAGCACGGCAACCAGCATGATAAGCGTAAGCGGATAATAGATGGTAAAGGCGTTCTTGAAATGCCAGGAACCTTTCATATATATCATTATGAGAGCACCCGCAAGACCCATTGCATAAGCTATCAGCTGCTTCTCTAGAAACTCGGAAGCAGTCACGTCGGGGTGTCTCGCCTCCATACTTATTCCGGCACTATAAATGAACACCAGCCCAAAAATTACGAAGACACTTGTGTACAGCGCCAGTACCAAATAGGTCCTCTTCATATTCACTCCAATGCCGTTACTATCTCTCTAAAGTGGTTTCCTCTCTCGCTATAATTCATGTAAAGATCATAGCTGGATCCCGCCGGACTGAGAACAACATTGTCGCCTTTTGCGGCAAGTCCCCTGCATATTTTTACCGCGTCGGCCATGTTTGCCGCGCCGGACACCGGTATTCCCCTCATCTGAAGTTTAGCAGATAATATCTTCATTGAACTCCCAAGCATGACCACGTGTTTAAGTTGACCGAGTTGTTCGATCAATTCCGAGTAAGTTTCGTCCTTTTCCTTTCCACCAAGAATGAGAATCGTCTTTGAGGGCTCGAAGCTCCTTAAGGCTGCACTGACAGCATGTGCATTAGTTGCTTTCGAATCGTCGTAGTATTTTACTCCTTCTAGCTCTCGCACAAGCTGCAATCTGTGAGAGAGAAAGGTATAGCTTTTCAGTTCCTGAAATACATCCTCGGCGGATAGACCTATAAGCTGCGAAATCAATAGCACTACCAGAACGTTTTCGTAATTGTGCAGACCGGTAAATGGAAGATCTGACGTCCTGAACTCAATGCCTCTCACTCTCAAATATTCCCTGTCAAAACTGTCAAATCCTTCCCCAAGTGCTACAAACGGACGGAGCTTACAGCCTTTCAAAAGCTCTATTTGACAATCGGCTACCGCCTTTGGAACAACAGTAATACCTTCGGTCATCTTTGCCAACCGCAATTTAGATTTGAAATAGTCGTCAATGCTTCTGTGATAATCTAGATGGTCTTCTCCAAGGTTTATTACGGCCGACAAGTGGAAGCGGACTCGTTCTTCCGCAAACCACTTTAACTGGAAGGAACTGACTTCGAGCACGTAGTAATCAAAAGCCTCTTCGGCCACACCGGCGAGAGGGTAGCCGAGGTTTCCGCCCTGAAAGACCTTTCGATTCTTTCCGGAAATAATGTGTTTGAGCATTGTAACGGTTGTTGACTTCCCATTTGTTCCCGTGACGCCGATCACCGTCCCTCTGGGCCTGGACCAAAGCTCATCAAGGGATACTTCAAGCTCGGTTGTGTAGTATTTTCCCGAATGGATAATTCTCTCTCCAACTTCGGAAAACGGCGAGACTCCGGGGGATACAATGAAGGCATCGCAGTCAAGGAGGCGATCCGTATGGCCGCCCTCCTCGTATTCTATATCGAACTTCTTGAGGAGCGTCCTGCCTTCCTCTTTAATTTTACCGGTGTCAGAAACAAAAAGCGATTTGGAATCTCTATCTTTTACCAATCTTTCAAGGAGTTTCTCGTTCGAAACTCCGAATCCAACAAGACCGATTCTTCCTTCAAGCAACTTTCCCACCTACCAGGACAGCAGACCGAAGACTGCTCCGATGAAAGCGATCAATGAAAACCTGAATGCAATTTTACTTTCTTTCCAGTTAGATAGTTCAAAGTGATGGTGTATTGGGGACATCTTGAAGACTCTCCGACCAAAAACCTTGAATGAGAATACCTGAATGATTACACTGAACATTTCCACGAGGAACATCAAACCAAAAAATATGAGAAAACCCTCTCTCCCGTCTAAAGCAAAAATCACGGCCATGATTCCTCCAAGCGAGAGCGATCCCGTATCGCCCATAAATATAGAAGCGGGAAACCAGTTATACCACAGAAAACCAGCCAAAGCGCCGCTGATCGGAGCGATCAAACCATTTTGCCAAACGGGAAGAGCGAGCATAGGGGCCAAGGAAAATATGTACACTGAGGCCGCCAATCCGTCAACGCCATCGGTAAGATTTACAGCGTTGCTCATTCCGGCAATGATCACAGCAGAAATCGGATAGTAAGCGAAGCCGAGACCGATTTTCCCGAGAAAGGGTATCTCTATATGTGTATGAGGATTGACAAGCTGAATTAAAAATACGATGAAGGCAGCCGAGACAAGTTGAAGGGCGAGTTTTCTCTTTCCGCTCAGCCCAGATGCATTCCTCTTCACGATTTTCGAGATGTCATCGACAAGTCCTATGAGGCCGAAAAGAATCCCAGCGAGGACAACTATCAAGATCTCTGCTCTAAAGGCAAAGATTGATGCAACTGCCAGGGCGATAGGAATAAAAACAATTCCTGCAGCAGTGGGAGTGCCCGTTTTATAGTTGTGGAGGTCAGGTCCTTCTTCGCGAATGTATTGCCCTATCCTTCTCCTTTTCTGGTATCTTTTTAAGGGCTCCATAGCTAGAACAGACAAAAGGAATGCCAGAAGGAAAGTGAATACTTCTCTATGCACTTTCGATCAGCTCCATAAACGATTTGTATACCCCTTCAAGGGCTATCGCACGCGAGGCTTTGAAGAAAACGAGATCACCACTCCTTACGTTACGGTGGAGCCATGCAGCGATTTCCTCTTCGCTGTCACTCACAAGCGCGGGCTTCACGTTCTTTGAAGCTGCGTTTATCGCCATATCTCTCGTAAAGAGAACTGTCTCATCAAACTTTGACAACAACTCACCAAGCCTTTCGTGAGTTCTCTTTTCTTCTCTCCCCTGTTCGAGAATAGAGCCGGCTACAGCGATCTTTCGAGAGCTTTTAAGCTTTTCTATGGATAGGATCGCCGATTCCCATGATTCAAGGCTGCTGTTGTAGAAGTCACTTATCACAGTGATTCCCTTCAGAATGCTGACGGTAAACCGGTCACTGAAGGGCAACTTGTAATCGTTCAAAAACACTGAAGGTTCTTCCACACCGACGAGACGAGCCACAAGATAGGCAGCGCCAAGATCCATCAGCTGACCGTAGCTCCATATACCTCTGAGTCTGACAAACCGGTCCCCATCGCAAAAGAAATGAAGCATAGTATCGCCTTTATCGTAAGCGAAATCTACTATTGAGAAATCAGCATCTTCTTTTCCAAATAGGAGGACCTCCACCGGTAGCCCTTTCGAGAACTCTCTCAGTCTCTCATCACACCCTCCAAGTACCGCCCTGGACAGCCTTTTCGACTTGAATATGGATAGCTTCTCTTGCAGTAACTCGTCGAAGTCTTTGAAATTTCCAACGTGAGCGCTTCCAACATTGAGAAGAACAGCGATGTCGGGCTGGACAATTCCGACGAGTTTTTCAATATCCCCCTTCGTACTCGTCCCAAATTCAAAGACACCGTACTGAGCTGAAAAAAGCTCTCTCCTATTTTCCAGCAAAGATAACGGCAATCCAATTTCTGTATTGAGGTTACCTGCAGTCTTAAAAACTCTGCCAAGTTTCGAGAGAAAAAAGGAGCTTATCTCTTTTGTCGTAGTCTTTCCATTAGAACCTGTAATACCTATCCTGTTACTAAGTTTCGATTTCGAGAGTATACTCTTTGCAGCTTCTATAAGTATTTCATTTGTGTCGTCTACTCTCAAGACTCTTTGGTCGTCGAAAGGCTTGTCCGAAAATACCAAAGAGGCCCCTTTGGAAAGCGCCTCTCCGACAAAGTCATTTCCATCGACTTTTTCCCCTTTCAGCCCAATAAAAACATCACCGGCAGAAACTTTTCTGGAATCGATGACTATATTTCTGCCTTCCGTTTGAAGCAAGAATTCTTCAACTGATGATTTGGATATCACTTTTTTATATGCCTCCGGAACTTGCTCTCCAGAATGTCCTTTACTACCTGTTTATCATTAAAGGGAATTCTCTTTTCACCAAGGATTTGGAAATCCTCATGGCCTCGCCCAGCTATCAAGACCATGTCCTGACGATTGGCAAGCGTAAGGGCAACGGATATTGCCTCTCTTCTGTCAGGAATAACGAGATAAGGTTTGAATTTATCGACGCCGCTCTCGAGATCCTGAAGGATCTCTGCGGGATCGTCCAGCTTTGGATCATCGGAAGTGAGAATAACTACATCGCTGTATTTTGAAGAGACTTCAGACATCAAAGGACGTTTTCCCTTATCGGCAGATCCTCCTGCGCCAAAAACCAGAATCAACCTGCCTGGAGTGAGTCTTCTTGCCGTCTTCAAAAGTTTTTCCAACGCATCTGGAGTATGGGCAAAGTCTACAACTACGTCAAAGCCGTACTTCGTAGCCTCTTCAACAAACTCGAATCTACCCGGAACGCCTCCGAAGGATGAGATAGCTTTGGCTATGTGATCCAGGTCGTAATTCAATGAATTGAGTGCGGCAACAGCTGCTGCTATATTGTACGCGTTGTGTTCTCCGATCAATCTAGAGTAGATCCTATGTGAAGACCCGTACGGCGTTTGTATAGTGAAATCCATGCCCGTTCTTGAGATATCGAGATTCTCGATTCTGTAATCCGATTCATCGCCAAAACCATAGGTCGTGATTCTGTTTCTAGAAATGTGGATATCCGCGATATTTATCTTGTCACCATTTACAACAGCTATTCCGTTGGTCTTCAATAAAGAGAAGAGTTTCATCTTCGATCTGTAATAGTCGTCGAAGGTAGGATGGAAGTCCAGATGGTCTCTTGTGACATTGCTGATTATCCCTACATCGAACCTCATTCCCTCAACCCTGTTCATCGAAAGAGAATGTGACGAGACTTCCATAATGAAGTACTCGCTTTTCAATTTCGTGGAAAGTTGAAGAAGCTTTGCAAGCTCGACCGGTCCGGGCGTGGTGTTCTTAGGATTGGTATATATGTTTTCTCCCACAACATTTCTCACGGTACCGATAAGAGATGCCTTCCTTTCAAATGATGATAAAACATGATAGATAAGAGTTGTGATCGTAGTCTTCCCGTTTGTGCCTGTTACACCGATAGTGGTAAGCTTCCTGTAGGGATGACAGTATTCCTCCATGGTAAGCAATGCCTCGACTAGACGAGAACTTTTGACGTAAACGATAGGAACTACCACTTCCTCGTCTTCAATGGGCATTTCCGCAACTAAAGCGACTGCTCCCTTTCTTTGAAGTTCCCTCGCAATTAGGTGTGAATCGAAATTTGTACCCTTAATGCATATAAAGAGGTTTCTCTCCTTTAGACCCCTGGAATCACTCTCAATATGATCGAATTCAGGATCGACATTTCCGGGATTCACCACCTGAAGAACACTGTTGCCGAGGAGTTCTATGACCTGAGATAACCTCATTGATCACACCCCTTTCGCTCTTAAAGATTGTATCATCGGTTTCTGAAGTTGACAACAGAGGCGGCATATGGTAACATTTATTAGCAGTCTATAGGAGGGAGTGCTAAGTGTCTAGAAGACGTACGGGTGGTCCAGAACTTAACCCGAGGCAGATAAGAGTGCTTTATTGCATCTCAAGAGAATACATCTCTTCTGGAAAACCTGTTAGTTCTAAGCAGGTTTTGGAGCACTCTAACCTCAAGTTTAGTTCTGCTACGGTGAGAAATGACATGCGAAAACTGGAGTTTCTTGGATATATCTACCAGCCACATACTTCGTCAGGTAGAGTTTTGACAGATAAGGGGTTCAGATTTTATCTTGATTCAGTCAAGACTATTACTGAAGACCTTCAGGAGAGTAATGTGGCTATTGCAATAAGGCGCACCAGCTTTGTCGGAGATATCGAGCATCTATTGCAGGGAATGACGAGGATTCTTGCACGAGCTGTATCGGGCTTTGTCGTCATCGAAAAGCCTAAGTTAGATAAACTTGTAGTTAACAGCGTTTCGATTTCAAGGATTACCAAGGGCTATCTCAACGTTTCGATAGTCACGGATCTTGGTGTAAGCCTCAATACAACAGTTTTTGTTGGCCCGGCCGAATTCGATATCGATAATTTCCAAAGGTATGTGAATCTGGCCGTTGTGGGAAAGACCATTGGTGAAATCAGAAATGGAATCAAGAACGTCGAACTTAGATATGACGAATGGCACGATAAGAGACTTCAGGATATTATAAGCTTTTTGCAGAGCATTTTCGATAAGGAAAATGAAGAGAAGTACTACAGATACGGCCTTGAGTTCATCATTGCAAATGAACACCTCGATTCTTCCGATGTATCGGGTTTGGTAAGATCCGTGGAGAATCCGAAAAATCTTGAGATGCTACTGAGCTCCTTCGGTGACGTTGACGAAAACATGGTCTTCATAGGTGATGAAGTGGGCAGAGACGAACTCAAGAATTTCGCTCTATTTGTCTCTCCCTATTCAAGAAAAGACGAAAAGATTGGAAATATTTTCGTCATTTCACCAAAGTTGACCTACTATGAAAAAATAAACGCATACTTGAGCTTTTCGATCAATAGATTATCAGAAGTTTTTTCGAATAGATAGGAGGAATGCAAAATGATAGATGAGAAGAACAAGAAGAATCCGGAAAGTATCGATAATGAGGAAGGGGTCAAAGAAGAACGAAATGCTGCTAGACTTCATGAATCTGATGAACTTGAAAATACTGCTGGAGCAGGGACTGGCGAAAAAGTCGGTGAGGGAAGTGAAGTGAGAGAAAAAGTTATGGAGGATAATGAAGTCCTTGACAAATCTGAGAAATCTGAAATAGACGAATCAAAAGCTCTGAGAGATGAGATCAAAAACCTGAAGGACGAAAACGCACGGCTCAGAGCGGAATTTATAAATTACAGAAATGCTCTGGTTCGTGAATCGGAGGAAAGCATAAGGAGATACAGAGAGAAGATTATTGTTCGACTGATAGAGATCTATGACAATTTGAGCCGCGCGCTGGAAACCCCCGACAATTCGAAGAAGAGTCTCATTTCCGGTATAAAGCTAATCCACAAGTCACTTGAACGGCTTATGTTTGATGAGGGGCTTTCAGTGATTATGCCTGAAGTAGGCAAGCCCTTTGATCCCTTTTCTCACGAAGTAGAGGGAACGATCTCTTCAAATGATGTTCCGGACATGGCCGTATATAATGTCATAGAACGAGGATACAATTTGAATGGCAAGGTTCTCAAGCCTGCTAGAGTGGTTGTTGCAGTAAACGACTCTTCCGAATCTTAATGAGAGCCTTCGGTGGTGATGTAGATGGCTCAATCTAGAAAAGACTATTATGAGATTCTTGGAGTCTCCAGGAATGCCTCTGACGATGACATAAGGAAGGCATACAGGAGACTTGTCAAGGAGTGGCATCCCGATGCCTACAAAGGTAGCAACAAGAAGGATGCCGAAGCAAAATTCAAGGAAATACAGGAGGCTTACGAAGTCCTCTCCGACAAGGAAAAGAGGGCCATGTTCGATCGCTTTGGCTATGTTGGTGACGCCGCTGCAAATCCTCGAGGCTCGGGAAGAACGCCGGGAAGTACCGGAGGAAGCTTCGACGATGTCTTTGGTGATTTCCAGGATGTGTTCGATGTGTTTTTCGGAGGAAGCAGGTCTGGAGGCAGCTCCAAAACACAAGGGCCAAGAGCTGTAAGAGGAGAGGACATTCATGCTTCCGTTGTGATCGATTTGAAAGATGTGATTCTTGGAAAGAAGGTAATACTGGAATACGACAGAAACAAGGTCTGCCAAAGCTGCAAAGGAACCGGTGCTGAAGGCGGGACAAGTTTCAAAACCTGTCCAACCTGTAACGGAACCGGTTACGTCAAAGAGGAACATAGATCTTTCTTCGGAATGTTCAGCAATACCCATGTCTGCAACACATGCAATGGTTCTGGAAGAATAATCGACAAGCGCTGTAGTGTGTGCGGCGGAAGAGGTTATGAAAAAGAAAGGCACCAGGTAAGCGTGACGATTCCCGCAGGCGTAGAGAACGGGGCTACTCTGAGAATCGGTGGTCACGGGAACGCTGGACAGAACGGCGGTCCATATGGCGATCTATATGTCAGTGTAAGGGTTGAAATGCCTTCGGAGTTTAGACGAAGCGGAAACGACCTCTATGTGAGCAAGGAGATAGATTACGTTGAGGCAGCACTTGGAACTACTTTAGAGATTTCACTTCCCGAAGGGGGAACGGAGATACTTAGAATCCCGGCGGGAACGAGTCCTAATACCGTCTTCAGGATGAAAAATCTCGGTGTTCCCAGCGTGTCTGGCGGAAGACGAGGTGACCTTCTTGTGACGGTCAGAGTAAATATAAGCAAGCCTTCAAGCAAGGAGAAGAGACTTCTTGAGCAGATTGCAAAAGTAAAGAATTCGAGGGTCGTAGAGTGAAGTGAGTAGGAAGACCTTTATAGATTATTTCCTGATAACCGTCGGTTCAATACTGACAGCCATGTCTATAGTTTCCTTTATGGTCCCGAATAACATTATTGCCGGTGGGGTGAGCGGCCTGGCAATAATCGTTTACAGAGTTTTCGGCCTATGGGTGGGAGCCCAGATGTTTGTTTACAACATCGTTCTCTTTCTGCTGGCCTTTGTCACTCTGGGCGTGGGTTTTGGGATGAAGTCGATCTACTCGGCCGTCCTGATGTCATTGACCGTCGATCTGCTGCAGAAACTGAGTTTTCCCGTGTTTGATGCTTCTTCGACTCAGGATGGATTTCTGCTCGTAGCAATCTACGGCGGGGTAATCGCCGGGGCGGGAATGGGGCTAGTCTTGTGGCGCGGTGCTTCTACCGGCGGTACCGACATTGTTGCAATGATTCTCTCTAAGTACCTGGGGTTCAGCACCGGCACCGGTTTGCTGATAAGCGATTCACTTATCACACTTCTAGCGGTTGTGGTTTTCGGACCGATAGCTGCCATGTACGGGATTATCACCATCTTTACAACCAGTAAGACTATAGACGGGATAATTGAAGGCATTGGAAACACTAGAACGGCATTCGTTATTAGCAAAGAAAGTGAAGCGATTAAAGAGAAAGTGATCAACGAAATGGAACGCGGAACGACAATGATAAAAGCTACAGGAGGTTTCTCAGGGGAAGATAGACCGGTTCTCATGGTTTCGATAAGGCGAAGAGAAATCGGGCAGTTGCGGCACATTGTCAAGACTACCGACAGGCGGGCCTTTGTGATAGTGGTGAATAACTCAGAAGTCTTCGGCGAAGGCTTCAAGGATCTCAGTTGAGGCATGCTGTGAAATACATCTGTTTTGACACATCTTCAAGAACGCTTCTACTTTCTGCCGTCAGCAATGCGGCAGAGATGGATATCAGATGCCGTGACATTGATAGATACGGTTCTATGCTAGCTGTAATAATCAGACAAGCCATTGAAAATCTCAAGATCGATGTGTCTGAACTGGAATTTATAGGAGTTGGAATAGGCCCCGGTTCTCTCACAGGTTTGAGGGTGGGAATCTCGACGGCAAAGGGTCTCGCATTTCCCCACGGTATTCCAGCCGTACCATTCAATTCCTTGGATGTGCTAGCCAAAACAGTTGATAGTGACAGATATCTGATCTTGAGAAAAGCAAGGGAAGACCATTACTACTGGAGGGAGTACAAAAGGGGATTGCCTGTCGGTGAGACTAGATTCAGCAATACAGGGATGCTCAAATCGAAGATCGAGCTGCCGACTATGGAGCTTTTCTTTGACGGCGAGATCGATCCGGCATTTGAAGACTTCAGATGTAGCCTGGTGAAGAATTATGATCCCTCTTCAATGAGGGAGATAGTTCTGGACACGTATGCTTCGGGTAATCAAGTTAGCTGTTCGGATCTTGCGCCGATATATCTGCAGAAATCAATAGCCGAAATCAACTGGGAGAAGCGAAGTAACGAGAAAGAGTCTTAGGGTTTTCTCAGGAGGATCAGCGGGACGTACATCTCCTCCTTCGCTAAACCCCCATGCCTTCCCTTGAGAGAGTGTTCCTGCCCAGTATACTTGAAGCATAGAGAAGAGTTCCCCTTGGAAACCGTTATCAATTCACCTCTCCTCTTTCTGAAGACACTGTTGAGAGGTTTTCCAAAGAGCTTTATCTCATCGAGTCCCGACGGTTCAATAATCTCAAGTGCATCACCAAACTGCCGCTCCATTTTCCTTTTCGTTTTCTCACCGTCATATGAGTAGATATATGACATCCTTTGCTCGCCACCGGGCATTGAGTACATCTCTTCGAAGAGATCATCGAATTTCGACCACCATATTTCTTGTTCCCAGGGAGTCTCTATTTGGCCGTGATCAGCGGTAATGAAGAAAGCCGTATTGCGTTCAGCTATGTCTTCGAAAAACTCTTCTATTGCTGAAATAACAGTGGCAGTTTCAGATGTGTAAGACAGGGAATTCGGTCCGTACCTGTGGCCGTAAGTATCTATTAATCCCCAGTAGACCAGTGTAACGCTGGCAATCTCTTCCGAGAGAAGGACCGTTCTCAGTTCCTCAAACATATCGCCGAGGCCGTGGACACCCCGTGCTATGCCGCCCCGTGAATGCATCCTTGTGAGACCTGTGTTGACAAAGCTTTTCGAAGTGAGATGATAACCTCTTACTCCGACTTCTTTGAGCAATTCGAAGATCGTGGGGTTGGGATTGTACTTCAGGGGATCGAATCCAAGTCTGGTCAGGTTATCTCGGTCTTGGGTGTACGGGGCTAGCTCAATCATGTTGACCAGTCCACCGTACTCAGGGACATTCAGAAGATAGCCAAGTACTCCGTGTTCTCCGGGTGGTGTTGCAGTGAATATCGATGTAAGTGCAGTGGCAGTTGTGGAAGGAAAGACGGAGGTTAAAATTCGGATATCTTTCTGGTTGAAATATTTGAAGCTTTTCTTCTCCAGTACCTTAATTAGATTGTAGTATCCCACCGCATCAATAATAAAGACTACTACTTTGTCTATTCCCTCAAGGCTGAGCCCATTATCCTTCAAAGAGTATGTATTGACGCCCTGAGGAATGTCGGCGTCAAAATGTTCCAGAATTGCGGCTGAGAAATTGACTATCGAGCTCCCGTCGTATCGAGGAAAGTTCAGCTCCATTGAAACTCCTTTCTATCAAGGGTAGACAACTCCGGTACGGAGCGATCTCTACTCCCTACTCCTTATCAACCATCACAATTCGTCAATTCTGTTCATCAATGTCGGCTCAATGAAATTATATACGACCACTTGTTCAACGAACAAAAAGACGAAACCCTCTTTGAACAAACTTTCGAAAAGACTCATTCTCAAAAGAGCCCACCCCGCTCGATATAGCTGGTGGGCTCCGAAAGAGCGATAGCCTTGAGAAATCTATGAAATAACAATCGAAAAAGCAGTCTTTACTCCTTAACTCCGCCCTGAGTAAGACCACCTACGATGTAATCCTGAAGAACGAGGAAGAAAATTACCATGGGAACCGCGCCAATCAGCGCAGCAGCCGTAAATGGACCCCAGCTTGTTTCGAATCTTCCAGAAAACTGCCAGAGACCAACTGCGTATGTCCACTTATTCATATCCTGCAGCAGTATTCTGGCGATCAGATACTCGTTGAAGATATTCATGAATGTAAGTATTGCAACTACAGCAAGAATTGGTCTTGCAAGGGGCAGGATTACCTTTGTGAAGGCCTGGAACTTCGTTGCTCCATCTATCATGGCAGCCTCTTCCAGAGAATTCGAGATGGTATCGTAGTAACCTTTGATAAGCCAGATATTGAAAGCTATCCCACCGGAATACGCGAAGATCAGGCCGCCAAGCGTGTTGAGCCCCAGAAATGGAATCAAGCTCCCAATGAACTGAAGAAGAGCGTAAAGTGCGACCATGAACATTATCGTCGGGAACATCTGAATCAAGAGCAACCCTAGAAGACCCTGTTTCCTCCCACGGAACCTCATCCTGCTGAAAGGATAGGCCGCGAGAGCGGCAACGGCGACACTTATCAAAGAAACGGAAAGGGCAACAATCACCGAATTCAGAAGCCACCTCACGAAATAGAAGTAGGTGCTCTCCTTCTGGACCCATATCTGATTGGCCCTGAAAAGGGCTTTGTCGATCTCCCTCAATTCTCCATCGTAAGATGCCGAGTAAGAGGCTGGTTTCTCTATCAAGTCTGATATTAGCCTGGAAGCACGTTGGTACCTCGCATTGACCTGCTGAAAGAGCGAATTATAGGTTTCCTGCATCGTTCCGAAGTCGTTTAGCGTCACAGTCGTACCTAAAAATCTAAGGTCGATATAATAGTTCACCTTTGAACTCAGTTCTTCCTTCATATCTCTCATGGTTGAAATTAACTGGTTCAACAAAGCCGTTCCATCCCGCGCTTCTTTGTTCGCCCTGTCGAAGTCATCGTACCAACCAAGTGTTCTATAACGATTCGAAGCCCTTATCCCAAAGTACGTATCGAGAATATCCGTCGTCTTTGAGACATAAGCCCTTCCATCTTCAAGAGAGGCAATTTCTTCTTCAATCAGAGCCAGGGTAGATTTTATTCTTATGGATTCAAGTGCCATCAAGTATTCAGTCTGTGCTCTATCGGCCTCTTCTTTAAGCTCAGCAATTCTGCTGCTGAGTATTTCACCCCTCTCCTCAAGAGATTTCAGTTCTTCCCTCAAAGAGGTCGTGTTTTCCGAAACTTCGACGTACTCAGAAATGCTTGTCTCGAGAACTGGAAGAATCCTGGAAAGATTTGAAATAGCGATGTTTATTACATCGATCCCCTTTGACACCTCAGAGTTTCCCGAGGCATTGGCAAGGGCCTCTTTGTTATCGGAAAACCAGGCCATTTCTCCAAAAAGCTCTGAAAGACTAGAAGACAGCTCCTGAACATTCTGCATCTCCGCGAGCTGCTGTTGGAGAAGACCGATAGTCTTTCTTGCTGAGTCGACCTCATCCAGTGAACTCTTAAGCCTAGCTTCTGAAACAGCCGTGAACTCTTCGACTCCTTTTGAGATCACAATCTGCAAAGGGGGAATCAAGGCCGAAAGCTTTCTCTTTTCGGAAAGTATTGTGGGAAGCGCGACCTCAAACGAATCTTCCAGCTCCGCCAATGCAGATTCATAAGTTGCCAGTGCCTTTTGTACCGCTTCTTCATCTGCTTCTACTACGCCAAGTTCCTCGGTCGCGGAAGCATACTCATGATACTCTGGACCAAAAGCCTCTTCAGCAATCAAAGACAGGTCTTGGGAGACTTTTTCGGCTGCAGCTTCGACTTCTTTCCAGGCATCTCCTGCCGCCCTGAAGGAGTCGTAGAGCTTCGTTCTTACTCCGTTCAGCGCATCCTGCTCTGCCTGGGGCATCGTTGATTCCACATCTCGCAAATATCTGTTAATTACCCTGAGCCACTCTACTCTTCGCCATTCCGAGTAATCGATTGAAGAGAGTGATATGTAATTCTCTATCGACTCAAGAGATCTGACAACTTCGTCTTTATTCTCGAACTCCAGTTCTTTTATTGAGTTGAGCGTCTCGTCCCTATAGAGAAAGACATCTTCGTATAGCTTTCTGTACGTCTCCAAAGATTTCACTATGGGATCCGCTCTTTCACCTAACAAATCGATGTAGAAGGGATAAACTCCTTCGAGCGAAGGGGCAGTTGTCTCGAGGAGTTCGCCGACGGCGTAGGCCATCTTCACTTCGCTTAGTTCACCTATCTCCAGCAATCTCTCTTCAAACAGCGCTTTATCACGCAGTCTCACCTCGTTCATCTCACGAATGATCAAACTCTCTTTTTCTTTCAGCTCTTTTTCTATGGCTGAGGTTCCGTTCTCGATGGAAGCGACCATCTCTTCGCTTTCATTCATGAGCTCCTCAAACTTAACAAGATACCTCTCTACAGTCTTCTTGAGGTCCTCCTGACTTCTTCCTCTGTATTCACCAGTGGCATATGTGGCGCTTTGCAGATCAAGAATCAGTCTTCCTACACTCCTCTCTGGAAAAAGAAGATTTCTGTAGTGCTGAAAGGTAATCCTGCTTGAAAAAAGATTAGATGAAAAGGCTGCCTGATCTCTCCTAACAGATGTGCTCACAAGCCAGACCATCGGGAAAAGAACTACAACAACAACGACAATAAGAATTAAGTGTCTGATCCAGTATTTTCTTCTCTCAACGGCCATTATCTACTCACCTCTTCAAAGGAGCCGGAAAGTTTGAAGTTTATCCAGCTGAAACCTGCGACGATGATGAATATTAGTATCGATATGGCGCTCGCGAAACCGAAGTCTTGGCCTCTCCCCTCAAACGCGAGTTTGAACGTATACGAAATCAGAATATCCGTAGCCCCCGCCGGCGTTGAAGCTCCCACGATTGCAGGCCCACCCTGGGTTACTAGATAGATGCCGGTGAAGTTGTTGAAGTTGAACGCGAAGCTTCCGACGAGTAAAGGAGCAACGGTAACCATCAGAAGAGGAAAAGTGATCTTTCTGAATCTCTGAAATTTCGTGGCTCCATCTATTGAAGAGGCCTCATAGAACTCTTCCGGTATGCTTTGAAGAGCCCCCAGACTGACGGTCATCATGTAGGGAAATCCAAGCCATGTATTGACAAGCAGGACAGAAACCTTTGCCCAGAAGGCATCGTTCAACCACTTTATTGGTTCAAGGCCGAAGAGTCCCTGGACAATGAATCGGTTCAATACACCATAGGTCTCGTTGAAGAAACCATTTCGCCAGACTAGAGCAGATATGAATGCGGGAACCGCCCATGGAATAATGAGCAGAGTTCGATATATCTTCTTTCCCCTAAGTCTCTTGTCATTGAGCGTGATGGCAAGAGCCAATCCAATAGTGAAGGAAAAAAGAACGCTAAGACCAGCCCAGGTAAACGTCCAGCCGAATACTTGGAAGAACGGTCCGCTGATCTTGGGATCCCTGAACATTCTCACGAAATTCCAGAAACCGACATCCGATATGTAACCCTCTACGGCGAACTCATTTCCGTTCTCGTCGATATCGTAGAAGAAGCCGCCCTCTTCCACGAGAGTCCTGTTTGTCTGACGGTTGTAAACTACCGTCTCCTGTACGGCCCTTCCCGCATCGAAGGTAGTTTCCGTTCTCAACGCATACTTCCTCTCGGTTGTGGCAAATGTTGTGTAAAGTGAGTTTGGGAACAGCCTCACTTGATTTCCTTCGCTGTCAGTAAACTCGGCATTCCGAAGCCAAATGCCTCTTATCTCACTGAAATAAAAGGGTGCATTCGGTCTCGTCGAGTCATCCTGAGGAGAGTAGAAATAGATAAACCGTTCACCGGAGGTTGCCCTGATTGCAAGAATCTTGTCGTCTGGTGATCGAGAGAGTGTGTAACTGACTCCGCCCGTGGAAAAACTGTCGGCCGATACCTGGACCATCTTGGCAGTTGCAAGTGTGATATTTCCTTCGGCATCTTTCGTTACTGGCTGAGGACGGGGCGCTGCATATAGAGCACCGGTTTCTTTGGACTTCAGAAGAGTAATGAACCTATCAGTCGGCTTGTAGTCATCAAGCTCAATGAAGATTGAAAACTCGAACTCCTCGGGGCTTTCAGAAATGTAGAAGTAGTCACTGAGAAGCTTCTGTATAGACTGCTGCCTAGTGAATAAATGGCCGGTACCGTAGTTTGTGAAGGCAGTTCTGAACGTGTAATACATTGGGTAAAGCGTAAGAATGAACAGCAGGATCATCGCGGGAATCATGTACCTGTAAGGATACCCCTTTGGATTCAGTGCAATAATATCGATCAACAAGGTTAGCACAATCATCGTAACCATAAGGCCGAAATTCCCGTCTGCAAAAAGCAGATACACGCTCCATAAGGAAAAGGCGTTGAATATTGCAAGAATGGCTAAAAAAAAGAGAAAGATTACAAATCGTTTTCTACTCAAGGTAATCCCTCCGGGCAATTAGAACTAGAGCGCGGGAAGTACCCGCGCTCAGCCTAACAAAATTTAGAGATGTGGATAAATCAAATATAGCAACTAATTTCCGATGCTGGTCTTTATCTTTTCAACCGCCGAATTGAAAGCGTTTTCAACGGTGTCTTGACCGTTGATGACTAGGCCAAGTGCATCGGCCATCGCTCCCCAAACGCTCGCCATTTCGGGAACATTAGGCATTGGGGTACCAACGGAAGCACTCTTCGAGAACTGGAGGACATCATAGAGCTCTGGCCCAGCATTTGCTTCAATGAAGGAAAAGACGTCCGCTCTGGCCGTTCCTCTTCTCTCTCCTAGGAACATACTATACTGGCCTTCGAAGCTACCTATGTAGTTTACCACAAACTCGGTCGCTTCAAGCTTATTCTTGGACTTGGCGTTAATCATGAATCCCTGAACTCCAACGAACGGCCTCGGAGTGGTTCCATCGTCAAATGTGATTTCGCTAAACGGAAGAATCGCGTAGTCGATTCCTGCGTCACGATAGCTTGGAGTGGCCCAAATACCGTTCACTATAAAAGCAGCGAGCCCATCTTTGAAAAGCGAGTCCATCAGATTGTAGTTCGGTCCTGCGGGAATGAGACCCTTGTCAAACCATGATTTTATCAACTTTCCACCGGCAATTGCGCCTTCGTTATTCAGTCCTATATCGGTTACGTCAAGACCATCTGCCGTTTCCTTGAAAATGTAGCCTCCTCTGCCCAGTATGAAAGGAGCAGAGTGATAGAAGTCGCCAGCGGTATAAATCAGACCTACGACTTCATCGTCTGATGCTTCGAGCGCCAACTCCTCGAGCTCAGATATTGTCTTTGGTTCTTCAAATACCAGGTCCTTGTTGTAAATTATCGCGATCGCTTCAATGGTGTAGGGAACACCGTATAGCTTACCCCCATAGCTGAAGGCATCGAGAGCAACTTCGTAATATTGATCCGAGTCTGGAAGGAATGGGATCGGTTCAATAAGGCCGTTGAGAGCGAGCTCTCCAACCCAGTCGTGGGCTCCAACGATTATGTCTGGTCCCTCGCCTGCGGGAGCAGCGGTTAGGAACTTAGGCTTTATATCCCCGAAGTTCACTTGTTGAATTTCCACCTGAATACCGTAGTCGCTTTCGAAATCAGCCGCCAATTTCTCAAGTGCCGGGATCTGGTTTTCTGAGGACCAAATAACTAGTTGTGCCCCTGCAAAAGACAAGAGCACGAATAGCATAAAAAGAACAGCTGTAAGCTTTTTCATCTTCAAAACCCTCCTTTGATAGAATAGGTGTACTGCCTGAATAAATTGTATCAGAAAGTTCCGTTTATTTTAAGATGTGTTACTGTGTCTACCACAGATAGAAGACGCCTTCATTCTCCGTGAAGGCGTCCATCCGTTCCTGATCTTCCCTAATCGATGATGATGATGCTTCTTTCCAGGTAAAAATTGTTAATACTACGAATTAAACTGGATATACTGTTATTCCCTCTTTGAAATTCTTAGCGACATCGAAGTCGACTCTCAGAGAGTCATTGTATCTTTGAGTCAAAAACCTCTTCCCGACTTCCCCAAGCAGCAAATAGATAAGCAGATCTTCATCGCTATTGACCAAGAGACCTAGTTCATTCCTGCCCTTCTCGACTTCCGGCTCTAGAGTGTCGCCCGGTCTATGCGAAATCGATTTCTCGTCACCCATCACCCGAGTCTTCAACGTGCTTTCGATCTCCGCGGGCGGCGAACCGTAGAAGCCTTTGATGTATCTTTCAACTTCCTTGGTTATAGTCTTGTATCTTTCATTGTTCATGACATTAAGAACGGCCTGAACACCTACTATTTGAGAGGTTGGTGTAACCAGGGGCGGATAACCCAGATCGGCGCGCACTCTAGGCACCTCTTCGAGTACCTCCTCGAATCTGTCACTCATATTTTGTGCCTTAAGCTGGTTGATCAGATTGGAGTACATGCCCCCGGGTATTTGATTTTCAAGAACGGATGTGTTTATAGTGAAACCGGCATCGGTTTCGCTATGGTTCTTACGAACGCGAACAAAATAATCGTTTATCTCTTTTAGCAGTACGTAATCCGGCTTGTCTGCAAGTCCCAAGTCGTGCAACGCCGTCCAGACACTCTCCACCCCGGGCTGTGAAGTTCCAAAGCCCATTGAAGAGGTTGCCGTATCGAGAATGTCTGCGCCGGCTTCGGCGCTCTTCAAATAGGTCATACCGGCAATGCCAGTAGTGAAGTGAGAATGAACTTCCAGCGGAATGGAGTGCCTTTTCTTGATCTCGCTTACGAGAGTCCATGCGGTTCCGGGTTTCAAGAGGCCGGCCATGTCTTTTATACAGAGTGAGTCTGCGCCAAGTTCTACCGCTTTGTCGGAAATCTCTACGAAGTATTCGACATTATGAACTGGGCTTGTTGTATAAGACATGGCTATCTGAAGGTGCATCCCGCTTTCCTTGACGGCCTTTGCCGCCTTCTCCAGGTTTCGGAAGTCATTAAGGGCATCGAAGATTCTCACTATATCGATTCCGTGTTTTGCCATGGTTCTCACAAACAATTCCACAACATCATCGGCATAGTTTCTGTAACCCAGGAGGTTCTGGCCCCTCAATAGCATCTGGAGCTTCGTTTCCTTGAATCTTTCCTTCAATATATCAAGTCTTTCCCATGGATCCTCGTTTAAGTATCGGACACATGAATCGAAGGTAGCCCCGCCCCACACCTCAACTGCGTGGTAGCCAACTCGATCAACAAGAGGAGCTATCTCCGCCAATTCGCCCGTAGTAACCCTCGTAGCAAGAAGTGACTGGTGTGCGTCTCTCATCGTAGTATCAACGAAACAGACTTTTCGCAATTTCATGCCTCCTCTCTGTGTACTATACTATGATAGAGGAGTGATGTTATGCGATCAAATAAAAGAGATTACGAATTCGACATAATTGTTATAGGCGCCGGCCATGCAGGTATTGAAGCGGCTCTTGCCGGAGCCAGAATGGGTATGAAAACTCTTATTCTAAATATCAACCTTGATACGGTTGGATGGACGCCATGCAATCCCGCAATGGGTGGTCCTGCAAAGGGGATAGTTGTAAGAGAGATAGATGTTCTGGGAGGCGAGATAGCAAAGTCGACCGATCAGGCATCACTAAATATAAGAATTCTGAACACCAGTAAAGGTGCAGCGGTTAGGGCGTTGAGAGCTCAGGTCGACAAGATTAGGTACAGCCAGACAATGAAGAGAAGCATGGAAATGCAGGAGAATCTCTTCATACAGAGCGGAATAGTAAAGGCTATAGAAACTGAAAAGGGGAGCGTAAAAGGTGTCATCACCAATTTTGGCCTCAGATACTCTGCTCGCTCAGTAATTGTGGCTTCCGGCACTTTTCTTGGTGGAAAGATATTTATCGGGCCTCATGAATTTCCAGCCGGCAGACTTGGAGAGTTTCCGTCTACAGAGTTGACCGGCTCATTGCGGTCCATCGGTTTTGAAGTAAGGCGTTTCAAAACCGGCACACCGGCAAGAATTGCCGGAAGGTCCATCGATTTTGCTGAGATGGAGCGTCAGGGAACCTCCGAAACTCCGCTTTGTTTCTCACATTTCTCAGAACCGTACGTGCTGGAAGACGATCACCCTTGCTGGCTTACGAGAACGAACAAAGAGACCCATGACATTATAAAGAGAGATCTGCATTTTTCTCCGTTGTATGGAGACTTAAAACTCATCGATTCGAGAGGTCCACGTTACTGTCCATCAATCGAGGACAAGGTAATCAAGTTTTCCTCCAAAGACAGCCATCAACTTTTCGTCGAACCGGAGAGCGCTTACAGCAACGAGTACTATTTGAATGGTCTTTCAACGAGCTTACCTTACGAGACCCAGCTCGAAATGATAAGAACAATTCCAGGACTAAGCAGAGCAGAAATAGTACGACCGGCTTATGCAATTGAATACGACTACATTAACCCCACTCAACTTTACTCAACCCTGGAGAGTAAAGTAGTCGAGAATCTTTACTTTGCCGGCCAGGTTAATGGAACGAGCGGTTATGAAGAGGCGGCCGGTCAGGGACTTATCGCAGGAATAAATGCCTCGGCGAAACTATTGGGAGAGAAGCAGCTTGTGCTCAGCCGATCCGAGGCCTATATTGGAGTGATGATTGATGACCTTGTGACAAAAGGTGTCGATGAACCATATAGATTGCTGACTTCCAGGGCAGAGTATAGATTACTTCTCAGGCACGATAACGCTCATATTAGGCTTGCCGAGTACGGTTATAGATATGGGCTGGTGCCTGCCTGGTTTAAGGAAAGAGTAGACAGTCTGACCAGAGAAATAAAGACTCAGTTGATAAGGCTCCAGAAGATCAATGTCAGACCTTCGGAGGGCTTGAACGAGCTGCTCATCCGTAAGGGCAGTTCAAAAATCGATTCGCCTGTGAAGTTTTCTTCGCTGCTGAAGAGGGCCGGCATTGGTTACAGGGATATCTCCATGTTTGATCCAGAACCAATATTGGATGACGATGTTATCGGACAAGTTGAAATAGAAGTCAAGTACAGCGGCTACATCGACCGACTTAAGGCAGAAGTTAAGCGACTCGAAGAGGTCGAGGAGGATTTAATTCCCTCGACTATGGACTATGATGACGTATCAAATTTGTCAACCGAAGCAAGAGAAAAGCTGAAGAAGACCAAACCTTCATCTATTGGCCAAGCTATGAGAATACCCGGCCTCACACCCTCCGACATAATGAATCTTTCATTTCATCTCAAACATGAGGGGGAAAAATGAGCACCGAACGATGTCCGGTGCTTATCCCGATAGCAAGGTCTGTAACGTTTTCTCCAGATCTCTATGTTCAATAGACTTTCCGTCTTTCAGAAGGCAAAATGCGGCCTTTATTACAAGAACTCGAGGATACTTCACAGTCATTTCCTGAACCGGATCAGTAGATATCCGAAGACCCACAGAACTGCTGTTTAGCATTAAACCATCTCCTAAACCTCTTGACACAAGCCACGAGGAATATTATAATCAAATCTGTGTCTGGGCTCGTAGCTCAGTTTGGTTAGAGCTTCCGGCTCATAACCGGGCGGTCGGTGGTTCGACTCCACCCGAGCCCACCAGATGTGGCGGCTTTACGCCGCCTTTTTCTTTATTAATTCTAGCAGTTTTGCTGGTATTCTTCAAGAGAGTTTGCCTATGTTTAACATTCAGGACATGAAACGTAAAGAAAGTTTAGGCAGCATTTATGTACAATATAGGTTTTTGTTTGTCAGCCGATTTCACTTAATGAAAAGACCAATCTTCCTCCAACGAATGTCATATCCGAAAGCCTGTCTTCATTGGCCTTCAATAAGTCAGCATCGATCACAAAGAGATCTGCCGGGTAACCCGGTTCAAGTGAGCAGCCTCTGCAACTATTGGCCAGAAGATGCCCGTTCGAAGTGTACATTTCTATGCTTTCCCTTCTCGAAAAGTATCTGTCTGCAGAGTTCAGATTTCTAATCACTGACGTACTCTCAACGGGAGAATCCGTTGACAATGCTAGAAGGACACCCATATCTCTCATCTTTCCAAATGGATATGCGTTCTCCATACGAGAAGGGCCGAATCTTTCCGGAACTATCAACCTGTCGGAATCAACGAAGACTGGCTGAATAGATGCAGTGAGCTTCTCTTCTACCATCCTTCGGATTTGCTCTTCAGAGGCGATCTGAACGTGAATCAATCTGTGCCTAAGCGTTTCGCTCTTCGATCCTTCGAAGGCCTTCAGTGCTTCTTCGAGGGCACGATCGCCGATTACGTGAACGCAAACCTGAATCCCTTCTCCGTCTGCCCTTTTCACAATCGGTCTAATCTCTTCAGCCTTCTTATAAAGAACGCCTCTTTCCCCGGGAGAATCATAGTACGGTTCAATCATAGCCGCCGTTCTCGCTCCAAGCGAACCGTCGAGATAGAGTTTTGCCGCATTCAATTGAAAGAATTCGTTTTCGAACTGTCGGCCGAGTAGTATCATTTCGATGTCTTCGTCTCGCGATACACAGAATTTCTCGTAAACTCTTAGATCGACAATGCCTGAGAGTCTTTGCATCAGGAGTTCGTATTCTATCCCGTGGTAGTCATCGCTGTGCACTGAGGTCACGCCGTATTTCAAGAAGGCCTTTGCTCCGGCTTCGATTGCAGCCTCTACTTCTCCAGAAGTTAGCAATATGTTTCTTTCGACCTCATCAAGTGCTCTCTCTTTAAGGATCCCGAGATCAATGTCCGTTCCGTCCAGTCCATGAAGTCGTTCGAGACTAAAGAGCTTTATGAAAGCCGAATTCACAGAGGCGATATGACCGCACCTTCTTGTAATTATTACTGGTCTAGATATGATTGAGTCCAGTATCTTTCTTACGGGCATGAAGCCAAGAACCTCCTGGTCCCAGCCCCGGGCTCGAACGATATCGCGTTCAACACTCAGAGCCGTTGCAAGCTTTTCTACCGAGTCACAGTTTTCGAGATTGACTTCAAGCTCCTTTCTTCCAGTTCCGATTAGATGAGCGTGAGAGTCCACAAAACCCGGGTAGACGAATTTACCGCTTACATCTATTTCTACCGCATCTTTTGCCTCTACTTCAGAAATTAGGCCTTCGCTAATGTAGAGATCTCGGGTGACGTATCTTCCATCGGGTACCGAGTAGACTCTGCCTCCCTTAAGTGAATATGCCATTATAGTTCGGCTCCCGAGCTCCCAGCAATTCGACCAGCGAGAGCCGCATTGTTTATCAAAAGAGAGATGTTCGCGTCGAGAGTCTTGCCGTTTGATAACTCAGCGATAGTGCTTAGGAGAAACGGTGTCAGAGCCTTACCGGATATCCCCTTAGCTTCGGCAGATGACAGAGCAGTCTCTATTAACCTGGAAAGGTCGTCGTAATCCATCGAATCGGTTTCTGGGATAGGGTTCGCTACAAGCACCGCACCATCGATCCCCAGTCTCTCTTTCTCTTTTAGAATCAGCAGAGCCTCTTCCGGTGAATTTATTGTAAGGTTGATTCTATAGGGACTTCTGGAGCAATGGAATAGTGGGAATGAGTCCGTTTTGTAACCGACCAGAGTGACACCAAAAGTCTCGAGAAACTCAAGAGTCTTAGGGACATCGAGGATGCTCTTTACACCAGCCGATACAACGATCATACTGGTTCGGGAAAGCTCGATAATGTCTTGAGAGACATCCCAGTCTTTACCACGATGAACTCCACCAATGCCTCCAGTAGCGAAGACCGAAATACCGTCTCTCTTTGCGATTGCCATCGTGGCACTTACCGTGGTCGCTGCATCTCTCTTCATCGCTGTGGCGTAGGGAATTTCAGCCGTTCCGACCTTCAAAACATCCGGAGCCGTTCCCAGCCTTATTATCTGCTCTTCCCGAAGACCAACGATTATTTCTCCGTTGAGAATTCCAACAGTCTTCGGTTCACCGCCATTTTTTCTGACTGCCCTCTCCATGCTTAGAGCAGTCTCGAAATTGACACCCCTTGGAAGACCGTGGGCTATCACGGTTGATTCGAGAGCAACAACATTGTTCAACTTCATTCACCTCTCAGACATTTAGGCATCGGAAGGCCCTTTGTTTTCAACCTCATTACTTCAAGATCCCTGGATTGGGCTGGTCAATTGAAGCTGACTTCCAAAAAAGCTTTCACGCGTCCCGTTTGAATCAATTTTATCAGAACGCGATTGAAAAGGATGGAGCGTAATGCTATAATTTCCACGTTGTGCCCCTATAGTTCAACGGATAGAACGGTGGATTCCTAATCCGCAGATGAAGGTTCGATTCCTTCTGGGGGTACCAGAAGCGAGGATATCCTCGCCTTTTTTATTGGCGATTAGCATACAGGAAAGTGGCACCGAAAAGGTTACCTAGGGTACGTTAATTAGTCGTAGATGCTGTCTTTTGCCGATATTTAGGTTTGAGAAGAATTCGAGATGATCATAGAATTCATATGAGGATCATTAAATTGAGGAGGTATTCTTGTGGCCGAAACTAGTTTGTTCCAAAATGCGTTAAAGCAATTCAATAAGGCAGCCGATGTGATGGATCTTAGCCAAAGTATGAGGCAGGTCCTGTCCTTTCCTAAGAGAGAGCTCACGGTAAACTTTCCTGTCAGAATGGATAACGGTGAAATCAAGGTTTTCACAGGGCATAGAGTTCAGCATAACGTCGCCAGGGGTCCCGCAAAGGGAGGAATCAGGTATCATCAGAACGTTACCCTTGACGAAGTGAAGGCTCTTGCTTTTTGGATGACATGGAAGTGCGCGGTTGTAGGCATTCCTTATGGGGGAGGAAAGGGTGGGGTCTGTGTAAACCCACAGGAACTTTCTATAAACGAGATTGAGAGACTCTCCAGGAGATACTTCTCAGAGATTCAGATAATCATCGGTGAAGGAGAAGATATCCCAGCACCCGATGTCAATACAAATGCACAGATAATGGCATGGTACATGGACACGTACTCCATGAACATCGGCCACTCCGTACTGGGAATTGTCACAGGAAAACCTCTGGAAATCGGAGGGTCAAAGGGAAGAACCGAGGCCACAGGCCGCGGAGTAAGGGTTGTTGCTGAAGAGGCGCTTAGGTACAAAGACATGGATCCAAAGAAGGCAAAAGTGGCCGTTCAGGGCTTCGGAAACGTCGGTTCCTACGCGGCAAAGCTGATTGCTGAAGAGATGGGTTCGAGAGTGGTTGGCTTGAGCGACGTTTCAGGCGGCCTATACAATCCCGACGGATTCGATATCGATGATCTGATGGCCTACAGAGACCAGAACAACGGAGTAATCGAAGGTTATCCCAAGGGGCAGAAGATCAGCAATGAAGATCTTCTCGGTCTCGACGTGGATATCCTTGTTCCTGCTGCTCTCGAAAACGCAATTACCGAAAAGAACGCCAGGAACATCAGGGCGAAGATAGTTGTTGAGGGTGCAAATGGCCCTATGACCCCTGAAGCCGAAGATATGATTCTTGCAAACAACATTTTTGTTATTCCGGACTTCCTGGCAAATGCAGGTGGAGTAACGGTATCATACTTCGAATGGGTACAGGGGCTTCAGCATTACTTCTGGGATGTAGAAGATGTTAGGAGAGCCTTGCATAAGATAATGAAAGAGGCTTTTGGTTCCGTAATATCGACAATGAACAAATACAGTATCGATATGAGAACTGCCGCATACGTTGATTCAATAGAGAAAGTCGCGCTTGCAACGAAACTTAGAGGTATCTATCCCTGATAGTCTTAACGGAGAGCAAATTAATCGAGCGGAAGAACTTTCTTCCGCTCTTTTGTTGAGATGAGTATTTATAGCCTTTCGGAAAGATAGAAATTGTCATCAACTCTGTAAGCCGTTAAGAAGCCACCGTAAACACAACCTGTGTCGATACCGATCTTGCCCTCCTGAATGAGTGGACCACTTATTAATGGCGTGTGGCCATAGACAACCGTTCGACCCTTGATCGGGTAGCTGCTCTCTAGAAAGGGTTCTCTAATCCAAAGGAGATCTTTTGGATCTTGCTTCTTCAGAGGAATTCCCGGTCTTACTCCTGCATGAACAAAGATGAAGCCCTTCTCTTCATAGTACAGAACTGTGTTGTTGAGAAACTCGATGTGATATTCGGGAATGGATCTTATGGTTCCGTAACTTCTTATCGTTGTCTCCATTCCGTTATATGCCCATATTGTGGAACCCTGAACGCCATTCAAGTAATCTAGGAACATCTGCTCGTGGTTGCCGCGAATGAAGTGGCACTCGTAATTCGCTGAAAGCGCAATGAGAAAGTCTATAACTCCTCTGGGATTAGGACCGCGGTCCACATAATCTCCTATGAAAACAAGTGAGTCGTCATCCTTGAGATCAAGGGCACTAATGAGTCTTTTCAAAGGCGAAAGGCAACCGTGAATATCCCCTATTGCATAGGTCAACCCAGAATGCCCCTCATCAACAACTGCCATAAGTATGATATAAGCACTCCTGCAACGGGACTGATAATCCATTCAATCTTCTTTTCTTTCGAAAACACAGCCCGGAAAGCAAGCCCCGCGGCTACAGATATTATCACCCAGGTCCATTGATTTGCGAGAATAAAGATGAATATAGACATTCTCTCGGCAATTCCAATTGAATCAGTCGCTTCTTCCTTTATAATCCTTCCCCGAAGAAAATAGGTTAGTCCAACCGTTGTCAGAAGCATTCCCATCAGATACCAGGAAAACTCCACGGTAACGAAGGATTCGATCAAAAAACTTCTTCCAAGCAATGTCAAGAAAAGCAAAAGGAAGAATGCAATTATCTCTATCAGTTCATTGGAAAGTCTCTTTCGTCCCATATCAAGAGTGACCGTCAAACCTATGGACAGTATTAGAATAAGAATTCCAAGCGGATTCGATAAAAAGACATCGAAAGTGAAAGCAAGAAAGACAAGAACAACCCATACAAAATGCATCCAGAACTTCTTGTCATCCATCTTTGCCAGTTTCTTGTTATTCACAAAAGCATGATCAACTACATAATAGGCCACTAAAAGATGTAATGGCATGTCTCAACCTCCGATCTTCTCTCTGCTGTTCCATGGTAGCACGGGAACAAGAAAAGTTGCAACAATCAGTGCGGCCAAAACACCAACCCCGAGACTGATACCGAACGCGCTCAAAAGCTTTCCCTTTGCAAAAACAAATGAGAAGAAGGTGAGCATCGTTGTGGCCGAAGACATGGTTATCGATTTAAGGGTTTTTGATAGCTCGGAATTTCCTTTCTTTTTAGAACTATGCATAACGTACACAAGACCGTCGACCCCAATACCGATTATCAACGGAGCGGAAATTACCGTGACAAATGTTGTTTCAACGCCCAACAGCTCCATCAAACCAAACATGGACATCAAAATCCCTATCATAAGAAGGAGTACTTTGAACCCGTCGATTAAGGACTTTCTCTCCGCCGCTACAACTACAAAGATCGCTAGAAAAGCGACAAGACATATGGAAAGTGAAACTCGCCTTACAAGATCCATCAGATAATAGAAGACCTTTGGATATCCCCCAAAGGTCTCCTTAAGTTCCGGACTTAGACTGTCGTATATTATTTTTATAACATTGTTCCTATATATATACGATGACGGCTCGGAGTTCAACAGAAAGTAAGTCTTTCCATCGCCACCTGTGTAAAGCAACTGGTCTCTAAGACTCTCCGGGATGACTTCAGTAACTAAACTTATAAGATCATCGGAGCTCTCCACAGTCCCGGCCCTATCGAGCAACTCGACGATAAAGTCATAGTAGTTTGCTTTCTTGAATACCGCTTCAACAAGCGGTGAGTCCCGCAGTGCGTCGATCTCTCTCACGACCTGCTCCATCTGACTCATGTAATCTCCCTTTCCTCCTTCAACAATCGAAAGAATGGAGAATGAGCTTTTGAAGTTAGGATTCCGAGCAATCTCCTCGTGTGCCTTTCTCAACGAATCAAGATCGGGAAGTATGAAAGGAACCGTGTTTATTATGCTGCCGCCAAATGTCCTTTCGATGAGGTTCGGAATCGCCACTTGCTCAGAGTCGGGTGACATCAAACCCGGAGGCGTGTAGGAAAAGCTCCTGATGTTATTCAATCCTAGATAACTCAGTATGAGGAGCAACGCAAAAACAACTCCTCCCGAGATGACTCCGAACTTTATGATTACTCTGGAAATCTTCTGAAAGAATCGATCAAGGAGATGTATGTTTGCAACCTTTGTTGAATTCATGAGGGTCTTAATTGATAAGGCCGGAAGAAAGACAATCATTACAACAAAGAAGACTACGATCCCAATCGATGAAAGAATCCCGAGTTCTCTTATGGCGGGCGAGTCGATTGCGGCAAGGATTATGAATACCAGCGCAGTCGTTACCATGCTCGCCAGAAGCGGTCTGGTAAGTGCACCATATGTATCTCTCAGCAGAGCGACCGCGTTCTTCTGCTTTGACGCTCCATCGGAAAGCCTTGTGATCATATGAATTCCGTAGTCTATTCCCAGGCCAAGGGTAATCGCAGTGACAAAAGTAGTTATTATGTTGAGGGATCCGAAAACAACATAGGAAATCCCTAGAGTGATAAACATGGAAATTGCCAGAGAAAAGAAGACATAGAGAGTAATCTTGAGACTTGAGTAGGCAAAAAAGAAGAGAAGAGATATTCCCACAAGAGAGATAATCGTGGTGAGCATGAAGTCACTGTTAACTTGCTTGTTTGAATCGTACGTCCCAAAGTGATCGCCTGCCATGCCGAAGGACAAACCATATGATCTGCATATCTCTCCTACCCACCGTCTCAGAACGGGTATGACTCTGTTTACATAAGACACGTCCGAAGAAGGACCATCAAGTCTTATACCCATTACCAGGACCATTGGATCGTTCGTTGGGATCGTTTCCGGCAACCTTACAAAATTCCAGAATTCGTCGGATTGCGGGGAATTCCCCAGAAGCCCTTTGAGCTCCTCAAATTCAACAAGCATCTGACCTATACTGCGGACAGCTGAAAAATCGTAATTGACGAGGCTTTGAACGGTTCTAGAGAGGTCCTGGTCTCGGCTTCTCATTGAAGAGAGTTCAGCGGGATCTACCATAAGAAGCCCGAGTGGCCCCAAATCTGACATAACATCGAATCTCACGAAAGATTCGATATTCTTCATTTCATTGGCCGTTTCATAAATCTGCCTTCCTGCAGAAATCAGATTCTCTATGCCCTTTTCAGTTTTATCATCAGTCTGGAGTACGATATATGTAACGTCTCCAGAAGTATCCCCGCTAATGAAACGATTGTATTGCTTCACAACAGGATTGTCTTTGGGTAGTATTTTGAGTAAATCTGAATCGATATTCAGCTTCGTGGAAAGATATGCACCGAAGGCGCCGAGTATAACGAAAAAAACGATGACGGCAACACGGTGTCTAATGACAAATTCACTCAGTCTCAACAACTAACCATCACTCACCATCGAATATTTTTGTCTTTAGAAAAGCATCTCAAGTATACCAACTTTGAAATGAAGAAACATCTTTTTCGCTAAACGCTTCAGTCTTTTATCAGAAAATACCTTACCGGAAGATAGGGTATTGAGTAGCGTTCCACAGTTTCAATGAAGGACTGGTTGATCGCGCCGCCCTCTCTTAAAACGACAACAGGACCACTTCCGGCAAAGACGTCTGAGACAAAACTCCCGGGACTTATAGAGTGCATAAAATGTACTCTGTAAAAGCTGAATCCTTCTTCCAGCAATGAATTGTAGTCTGACTCCATGACAAGCGTGTAACCAGGCAGATAAGTAAGTCGGAAAGCTCCGTAATCGATGGACTCTATTCTAGTTACCGTGCTACCGAAAAACTCTACTGTCTCGTGTTCTCTTGTACCGTTCTTCCCCGTTTCAATGTAGAAGAGAGTCTGTAACCTAGAGAAGACTTCCTTGTATGGGCAGGTAAATGTTCTAATACCTTTTTCAGCCGACATGATCCAGGGTCCGACACCTTCTCTCTCTAGTTGCAGGAGAACAGAGCTGAATTCCTTTGTCTCTTCGAGATGATTTCGGAACCTCTCAAGCAAAGGTATAAAGCTGTTTCTGAGAAAGAAATCGGGAGTCGCTCTCCGGCTCCCGACATTCTGAAGTGTTTCAAAATTCATGTATAGAATTACGAGAAGCCCACAAATCAGCGCGATAAGCGAAATCAGTATTGAAACACTTGCTATCTTCAATTTACAACCTTAACTCCCAGTTTCTCGAGAATAGTCTCGATAGCTTTCGAAAGTTGAAGATCGTGTTCCACATCTACAGTAGCCGTTGAAAGCGTCAGCTCTCTCCCGTCCTCGCTGGGAGCTTCCTCACCGGCTTCAACAATTATGTCTGGTTCTATTCCCTGAAGATGAATATCACTTCCATTCGGAGTAAAATAATGCGCGGTTGGAAGCCATATTTCTCCTCCGTTCGAGAGATTAAATACTGTCTGAACTGCTGCCTTCCCGAAAGTTGTCGTTCCTATCACCGTTGCCAGTCCGTGATCCTTAAGCGCCCCCGTGAGTATCTCTGATGCAGAAGCACTGCCATCGTTTACAAGCACAACAATCGGCTTGTCTGTGAAGTAGGAATTATATCTCGATCCCCAGGAATTGTAAACCTCTTCCTGACCGTCCCGATATCTTATCGTTATTACTCTCTTGCCCTTTGGAAGCATCAGTGATGATATGTTCAAAACGCTCTGTAGTAGCCCGCCAGGATTGTTACGAAGGTCGATAATGAACGCCTCACTCTCTCTGCTCAAATTTAGAGCATCCTGGAATTCATCATAAGTTGGCGCGTTGAAACCGGTTATTTGAATGTAAGAAATATCGGTATCTTCAACAGAAAGCAATTCCGTCTTGACACTCTTAATCTCTATGAAGGCTCTTGTGATCTCTACAAAAAAGGGATCCTCTACGGATTCTCTATAGACCTCAAGAACTACCTGAGTATCGGGGTCTCCTCTCAGCATATTCACTGCACCGTAATAACCGACTTCCGATACCGCCACTCCGTCAATTGTGAGAATCAAATCGCCTGCTCTAAGGCCAACTCTTTCGGAAGGGCTTCCGGCCATCGGGGCCACCACTTCTAGACAATCGAACTCAATGTTGTACTGCACCGTAGAGCCAATCCCACCGTACTTGGAGGTGGTATCCAGTTCGTTTTCCTTAGTTTGAACCGGGTCAAAATACCATGCAAAGGGATCGTCGAGTCCACGCATCGTGCCTGTCAAAGTCTCATTTAAAATCGCGTCATAATCCACCTTTTCAATGTCGTAATAGTTGCGATCTATGTACGTAAGAATCTCGAAAACGGGGCTGAACTTCTCGAACATTTCATCGTCTGTCATCGATGAAAGTGCGCCCAGAAAGAAAACTGCAACCAGGACTGAGACAGTCAACAATATCTTTAGGACTCTATTCTTTTCCATTTAATTTCCTCCCCTCTACCTTTATGCCAAACACCAGGTATGTAGTATGACCGACCATCCTATCTTCAGGTCTGAATCTTTCGGGGTTTGCCTTATAGCTTCTGGCAAGTATCTCCCACACCTGGATATCAATAACTCCCAATGTTCCAAGAATCGTTAAAGTTTCCTGAACCTGATTAGCTGTCGGGCAGAGAATGCAGATCCTGCCACTTTTCTTAAGAATGGCTACCGCACTCTCAAGGGAAGCGGAAGGTTCGGGAACATCAAGAAAGAAGGCGTCGGCTTTCTGACTTTCTTCGCATTCCGCAACATCCCCAGATGCGAACGTCACTCGTTCAATGTGGCCAAGATGGCGAACGTTCTTCTGCGCCTTTTCCAAGAAATCCTGTCTCTTTTCATATGATACCACCTTGCCCGACTCACCTACCGCTCGAGAAAAGACCGAAGTCATTACACCCGTCCCCGTTCCGGCTTCATAAACAACATCGCCCGGCTTTATGTCGAGGTATAACAAGATAAATGCGACATCCTTTGGATACACTATCTGTGTTGACCTCTTCAAAGAGAAGATGCCGTCAATCATTGATGGTTTTATCAAGAAGGCATCCCGAAGCCCCAATCTGATCTTCTCTCCGAATTCTCTTCCCACAAGAGAATCCATTATCAGGTTTCCATAATGTGTCTTCAGGACACTGCCTCTCTTCACCTCAGAGAAGTATTTCGCTTCTTCGTCTTCGAGCATTATCAGAACGCTGTCACCGTAATCAATCATCTAAACTCCTCTGAGTTTAATTATGTTCTCGATCAGAGTGTCAAGCTCTTCGATCTGACCAGATTTACTGGCCTCAATTACGCACTTCCTCGTATAGCCTTTGACTATCATTTCTGATACTTTTGAAAGTGCAGAGTTGACGGCCGACACCTGCGTCAGAATATCACCACAGACTCTGTCATTTTCAACCATTTTCTGCAGCCCTCTAATCTGGCCCTCGATTCTTTTCAGTCTGTTCAGGACAGCTTTCCTTGTTTCTTCGTCTACTCCTTGCATGGCTTCACCTCATAAGGAACCGAATACGCTGCCACCAATGAACTCCTTTATAATGGAGGTTCTCGGAATATCCTCGAGGTTCATCATTGGAAGCAGGTAATCAATGAACCTGAGAAGCCTCTTAGCTTCGAGATATTCTGGTACGGAATCATCAATCTGAACAAGTAGAGGCTCTGCAAACCCCTTTAACGCTGCTAGCTCATACACTATGGCAGAATTGAACATGACATCTGCCTCTTCCTGAAAGGGAAATATATACTTATCCTCTCCTCTTCGGACGCTTGGCCACATACGCATTGTGTCCAGTGCCGAGTGTCCTCTCGATCTGTTGTCACGCACTATTCTGCGTAGCAATCTGACGTCTGTAGTTGGTATTCTGTTCAGACTATCGAGATTCATTTGCGTCAGGGCGCTGACATATATCTTGAATTTCCTGTGCCTTGGAACGGAGCTGCTTAACAATTCATTAAGGCCATGAATCCCCTCTATGATCACCGGTTGACCCTCTGAGATTCTGATGGGTTTGTCATGGAAGCCGCTCTTGCCAAGCATGAAATCAAATTTGGGAAGTAAGACCTCTTTGCCATCCAAGAGTTGCGAGATCTGCTCGTTGAACAGATCGATGTTAAGAGCATGTATCGATTCGAAATCGTAATTACCGTTCTCGTCAAGCGGAGTTTTTTCTCTGTCGACGAAGTAATCGTCAATCGATATCTGCACGGGATTCATACCGAGTACCTTGAGATGAAGCATCAGCCTCTTTGAGAAGGTTGTCTTTCCGGAACTTGAAGGACCTGCTATAAGAATCAGACTGGGTTCCTTATGTTTGGCAATCTGGTCTGCGATGGCACCGATCTTCTTTTCATGGAGGGATTCCGTAATATTCACTATCTCTCGAATCTCTCTTGGGCCCTTACTTATTATTTCGTTTATCTCTCCAATAGTCTTCACTCCGAGGATCTCGCCCCATCTTTCATGTTCGAGGAAGATGGCAGAGATCTTTGGCTGATCGACGAACTTCGGTAGCCTGTCAGGCTGTTTTGTGTCGGGGAGATTCAGTATGAAATAATCTCCATAGGGTATTAGAGAAAAATTTAGTATAGCTCCGGTCGAGTAAGGCATATAACCGTAGAAGTAGTTCATGAATCCCTTACATCTGTAAATATTGACGGTCGATTTCTTTCTGTATTTGAAGAGCAGAGCCTTGTCTCTCTGTCCATCTTCACTGAAAAGCCGTATTGCCTCGAATTTCCTCAGCGTGGCTTTTTCGAAAACGATATCCTCTTTGACTAACTCCCTCATTCTCTCTTCGATTCTAATGAGATTCTCCGAAGTACTTTCTAATCCCTCGATATTGCAGACTAGTCCCGTTCCTCTGGAGTGATGCACATTCAACTGTGCCGAACCGAACAGCTCCCTGATTGCAATGAAGAGTATGAACAGAGTCCCCCTCGTATAGATCCTTATTCCATCGAGGGAAAAGAGATCAATAAATTCCACTTCCTTTTCGCCGTTTACATTTCTACAAAGCTCTATTAAAGAGTTTCCGGATTTAGCAGCCATTATAGGAGCCTTGTGGAATTCGCCGCACATTTTCGAAAGTTCAAAGAAGGAAGTCTCTCTCGTCACATGGATCTTCTTGCCCAATTCCTTTACAAAAATCTCGTGGTCAGCCATAGAATCACTCCAAATCATTGACACCACAAATCGTCGATGTTAGAATCTATTTGCTGTGGGGCGTAGCCAAGTTGGTAAGGCATCAGATTTTGGCTCTGACATCCGTAGGTTCGAATCCTGCCGCCCCAGCCAGAAAAGGGTGGCGTAAGCCACCCTTCGTTCTGCTAGTTAACAGTCTCTGTAGCCCCTTCGCTATCGAAATTCACGTCTAAATCAACGTCTCCGACAGAAGAAGGCTCATCATTGCCGAAAGGAACTTCCAGTTCGCCTGTACCTATCTCAGTGTCGATAACCGTTTCGGTTGAGGCTTCAGTAGAAGTAGCGTCAGCCGTTGGAGTTGCATCGACGGTATTCTGAGAATTAAGTTCGGAAATCTGGAATTCTATTGTTTCGATGAGCGATCCAATAGTTTCGTCTTCGGGATAGAGTTCGGCAAGTTTCTCAAGATAGTGCTTTTCACTGAGAAGGTATATCTGCGTTATCTGCTCGTTCTGCTCCATGTTCGCCATCTTTTCATATATATCCACAAGGAGGTATAGAGCGCTCATCTTGAGATCGGTAGCTGCTTCGGTGGAGTTGATAACCTTCTGGTTAAGATCGCTTTCAATTCCCTGAATTGGAGAATCCAGGAGAAGTGATCTTGCCTGAGCGCCGAAGTACTGTCCATAATATTCAAGATAGCTGTCGAGTAGCTCGGGGCTTTCGAGAAGAGGCCTTATGTTTGCGTTATAAGAAGTTTCGTTGTACATGTATACCACTTCGGGATTATCACCGTCTATCTGGTACATGTAGTTAATCACTCTTGTTGAATTTGGCATCACAGAATAAAGGTATCGCACCGAATTCTCGAATCGCAAGTTCTTGCTGTCAAGCAAATTACGTTTCTCCGTAAGAGCCTCTTCGATTTCTTCAGGAGTCTCTACGTTGAATTCACTCATGTACTCTTTGGCCCTTTTCGCGTCGGTAAGTACGCTTCTGGCCTCCGTATCTGTCGATGGGATCGTCTCGAGCCGGCTGTCAATTTCATCGATCGTCAGCGAAGTGGCCGTAGAAGGTAGAGTCAGCAATAAATCCTGAAGATCTTCAAGATCAAATATCTGGTTTCTAAGCTTCGTTATCTCGTTTTCGGCGAGTTCAGTGTAGAAAACAACGGGAAGATACGAGTCTCCAATCAGGAGATTGCCGGATTCGTCGAAGTAGTCTTTCTCGAGCTCCTCAAGAAGCGCACTTGACTTTTCTGGGTCGGAAATTGCCTCGTCATATCTGGCGTACATCTGCAAATCGGGATCGTTGACTGTATATGAGAGATTGTTCTCTTGCCGATAGTCGGCTATCCATTTATTGAACTCCTCATTTTCAAAGCGGCCTAGCTCAGTCTGATAGGCAGAAGTGCTGGCAAACTCCTCGAAAGTGTCGAAAGTTGTTTTGCTGTTAACCTGAATCAAGTGGTAGCCGAACTGCGATTCCACAGGGCCTATTACAAGACCGGGCGTAGCATCAAACGAGGCATCTTCAAATTCCTGCACCATCTGACCCCTTCCGAATTCACCAAGGGCCCCGCCGTTAACCGCGGAGCCGGTATCGATAGAAAACTGAGTCGCGGCATCTGTGAACGAGATCTCGCCGCTGTCTATCATCGACTTAATCTCAACCGCACTTGCTTCATCCGAGACGAGAATGTGGTTTGCATCGACTCTCTCATAGTTGATCTTCAGATCTTCCATATTTTCGTTGACGTAGTTCTCAAATCTCTCTTCCATGTCGGGAATAGCTTTCTGCGTGACATTAGTTGCAAGCATTTGTGTTGCCACATAGTCTCTTATCAGTTCAGAGAAAGCATCTACCGAACCGTACTGATAAACAATTGCGGATTTTGTTTCCTCATCTGCCACGTATTCATCGACGATTCTCTTCGTTTCCGCATCGACCTGTTCCTCAGCTGGAAGGACATCGTTCTCTGTCGCGTAGAGAAGAAGTGTCTTCTGATCTATCAATGACTTGAACAAATCATATCTGATTCCCATTTCACTGGGATAGTTTTCCGTTTCAAAGTATGGATCAAAGTTGTAACCCTGACTCCGAAGATTCGTAAGTGTGTCGCGCACAGACGTTTCGTATTCTGAATAAGTGATCCAGTAATCTGAGTTTGAGAGAGGGGTACCGTCTTTTGTAAGCCCTCCGACAGTTTCGCTAAAACTGATCTCCGTACCGATGCCCTGCTCATTGCCCTGGGAGCCCCCTCCAAGATACTGGGCAACCGACCACCAGACTATTCCAACTCCAAAGAGTATGGCCACGGCCCACACAATCGGCCGCTGAATGGATTTCATGAAATTAGAATTTCCTCTCGATTTTCTGTTTGGCATTTAGTTTTCAACTCCCTCCAAGTACCTAATACTCTACAACCAACAGGGGGAGGTTTATGCCTCCCCCGGCTTCACGAATTATACCATAGTAAGTATGCTCTTGTAATCGGCGCGATATCAAGAAAGATGGCCGATGTAACTAACCAACTTGCTTTGCGTAAACCCTGAAATCCAGGTATGGGAATATCGAGTCAATCCATTCAAGGGTCTTCAACCTGTGATCGTCGATCGAGTCACTCTCGATCTCTCTGTAAAGCGTCAGCAACCTGTCGATGTGAGTCTTTGTTCTGAAGACTGCATATTCTACGGTTGTGTTGGTAGTTATTATGAAAGCCCAATCGCTTGACTGAGCAAGGAGAAGCTCTCTCGCCATCTGATTTAGGGCCCTAATTTTAAGAGGATCTTCAGTTCTCTCATACTTCCTTGCAAGCTCTATCATTCTCCTAGAACCCTCGTCGAGATGCCTGTATATCCAGTCATTCCTACCGTTCAGCCAAACTTCATTGTAACCGTTCGCTCCCCATGTCGATGTATTTGGGGTTACAACCTGCGCCTGTTCCATGGACTCAATCACTTCGGGTGGTGTCGATGGAACAACGGTTTCGTCTCCATTTAAATCTCTGAATAGCTCTTCAATAAAGAGAGGCCCTTCGTACCACCAGTGTCCGAAAAGCTCGGCATCGAACGGCGCAACGATGACGGGTTCTTCTCCATCGAACTGCTTGGAAAGCCTTCTCACCTGTTCTCTCTTTCTATTTGCGAAGTCTCTTGCATGCTCGATCGTTGCCTTTTTTGCATCATCGATGTCGTAGTAGCTCTTATCGTTCAGAGGTACATCCTTTCCCGTTATCTTGAAATACTTGATGCCAGTATTGCACCGTTCACCACTCGGATCTATGTAGGGTCTTATATAGTCCTCTTCACGATCGAATCCAACGTCCCTGTAAAATTCTCTATATCTGGCATCTCCGGGATAACCTACCTCAGCGCTCCAAACTTGCTGGCTAGATTCCGGGTCTCTTGCAAATACAAAGACACTCTCCGGAGTAACCACTGGCCTGTACACTCCGTATCTTGGAGCGGGATCTCCGTACCAGAAACTGTGCGAATCTACGAAGAAGAACGACAGACCATGTTCGCGCAGGTAGGAGTCGAAGCCAGGAACGTAACCACACTCCGCCAACCAGATTCCTCTCGGATCCTTTCCTACATGTCTCTTGTAAGACTGCACCCCGATTTCAACTTGAGCATTGATTGTCTCCGGAAAGTTTGTCATAAGGGGGAGAAAACCATGAGTAGCGTTACACGTTACGATTTCCAACTCTCCGCTTTCCTGGAGTTGGGCAAACTCTCCAACAAGGTCTCTGTTGCACTCTTCATAGACTCTTTTTATCTCCTGGAGCTCTTTCAAATAGTGCAAGGCTAGTCTATTCGCAGCTGGATGCTCCGAGACCGTTCTCGAAATCTCACTCCCGGCCAATTCGATGGATGAACCAAGATAATTGATGTACTTCTTCTGCAGATCTTGATTGGCAAGCATCTCCATCAAAGGTGGAGTTATACTCATTGTCACTCTGAAGTTCACACTGTCATCTTTCAATCTTCTGAAAACCTGAAGCAAAGGAATGTATGTTTCCGTAATTGCTTCAAAAAGCCACCTTTCTTCCATGAAGCTTGGAAAGTCAGGATGGTTTATGAAGGGCAAGTGTGCGTGGAGCATGAGAATCAGTCTGCCTCTTTCCATTCAATCATCTCCCGCTCTTGCTCTTCGAGATAGTCTTAATGAACTCCTCAGAAGATGGATTGCCCGTTGGCCCCGAAGACTTAGTCGCGCGTTCGAAGACGAATTCTTCGTGAGATGTTTTGTACTCTTTCCTCGACCCCTTCTTGAGATCTACCCAAATTTCGTAATCGGAAAATTTTGGTGAGTTTCTAGGTGTTCTGGCAATCCTCGATTTCAAAACACTGTTGAAGTTACCACCGATATAATACCCAATCTCGGCAATGTAATCTGCATCGGGGAAATCTACCTGGAAGTACCAGTTTCCGGCATCGGCGGAGATGCTGGCCTCTTTGAATCTGTGAGCGTTCATCCCGTCATAGATAATGTTTGTAATGTCACTCACTCTCACTAGAAGCTTTTTTGAAGAATGATCTGAAATGCTTCTTGCAGTCCATTCGGACAGATCCCACATCACGTAAACCCAGTAGGGATTGACCGGGTGAATAACGACAAAGTCGCGTGAATATGATGAAGGAATTTGGGCATCTTCCGGCTTAGATGGGCGAAGTATTTCTGAGGGTCTGCTCTTTGCAGTAGTAGTGCTGGACGTCTGTTTGCTCTTTTGAACAAGTTTCTTCAAGGCGCGGGTGATATCCTTCTTTCTCATCGTTCTCTTCAAGTTGATCCCCATCATCTTCGCATAACGACGAAGGTCCTGAATCGTTGGATCTTTACTAAGGAAAGTTAGAATCTCTTCGTTGCTCATATGAAAAACCTCCCGGGCATGATTTCCTACTAAAGTAGATGATAACACACTCAAGGGAGAAAATTCAAGGTATTATAGGTGAATAACGGCGATTATTATCATTTTTCTTTATTAGACAACAAAACATGGCAGGTTTACGAAATATCTCTTAACTTATCGACCACATAATCGGACATATAATCGCTATCTACCTGAAACTGTGACCCGTCCCTCATAACCCTGACAGTTACAATGTCTCTCTCAATCTCTTCTCTTCCAACTATCAAAGAAATCTTTGCGCCGATTCTTGCCGCATGCTTCATTTTGTTGCGCATGTTTCTCTCCATAACATCAACGTAAGTTGAAATGCCCATCTTACGAAGTCTTCTGGAGTAGTCGAATCCCCTGATGTTTTCCTCTCTGCCAAATGCCAGTATTGCAACCTGAGGGATTTCGGGGACGTTCACATTTACCTTTTCGGATTTCAAGAGCATTACTATTCTTTCTAGTCCTATCGCAAATCCAACTGCCGGGCAGCTGTTTCCCCCTATGTATTCGACCAGACCGTCGTATCGACCTCCACCAACTAGTTGGTCCTGACTACCCAGTGATGAAGAGCGGATTTCGAAGGCCGTTCTGCTGTAATAATCAAGTCCGCGGACAAGCAGAGGGTCGACTTCATATTCAATGTCAGCCTTCCTTAGATACCACTGGAGTTCCTCAAAATGATTCCTGCAGTCTTCATCGAGGTAATCAAGAATACTAGGAGCGTTTTTAGCGTGCTCTTTATCGATCTTACAATCGAGTAGTCTCAACACGTTTGTATCAAATCTTCGCTGACAATCAGCGCACATTCCTGGCAGTTTGTCCCGATAATAATCTCTGAGCGCAGTTTTGTAATCCTCCCTGCATTTGGGGCAACCGATCGAATTGATGAAAAGCTTTGTCTTGCTTATCTTCAGCTCCTTAAGAAAACTATAGGCCATCTCGATTATTTCAAAGTCTGCCAACGGACTCTCGGATCCCAGTATCTCCGCGCCAAACTGATGGAACTGGCGCAGTCTGCCTGCCTGAGGCTTTTCATAACGGAACATGGGACCGTTGTAAAAGAGTTTTATTGGAGCACCAAGATTCACTAAGGAATTCTCGATAAAGGCCCTTGCGACACTCGCGGTGCCTTCCGGCCGCAAGGTTATCGATCTGCCACCCTTGTCTTCAAATGTATACATCTCTTTCTGAACAACGTCCGTTGATTCACCGACACTTCTCTTGAAAAGCTCTGTAGCTTCGAAGATTGGAGTCCGTATTTCGGTGAAGGAGTATCTGTGCGAGATACTTCTAATTGCCTCCTCCACATAGTGCCAGTATCCGATATCGTCAAAGGTTATATCCTGGGTACCCTTAATTCTGGTAATCATTATATTATGCATTCCTCCGTCTTCTTAATAGGATTCTCCCGTCTCTCATCAGTTTAGTTATAGCATATATTACGACTAGAAATTCGAGCCTTCCCAGAAACATGCCAATTGTTTCGGCCCAGATCAACCCGGCAGGGGCGTTAGGAGCTGTTATTCCAACCGAGAGACCGACAGTGCTAAGGGCAGACGCATATTCAAATGCTGAAAAAGCCATCGAGTGGCCGTAAGCCATCAAGACGCCAGTTCCAATGGCATACGTTAGGAAATACAGGGAGAAGACAAGCAGAATCTCTTTGACCAGAGAGTTGTCTATATACCTCTTCGTTTCACCCTTCCAGATTTCCTCTTTAAGGATTGCATCTTTCGGAAGGAAGTACTTTCTGATTTCCAGCCATAGAATCTTTATGAGAGCAAAAAGCCTGTACTGCTTCAGACCTCCAGATGTTGAATCGAGATCTCCCCCGAATATCATGAGCAAAATAATCAAATATATCCCGAAATGATTCCATGGTACGAAGTCCACTGTAGAGAAACCGGTTCCAGTCAAAGCAGAAACAGCCTGAAAAACGCTGTGGCGGAACTGCTCCGTGGCAGAGGAGTAGAAAATGGACAGCGTGCCTGTCATCAGTAACGGCGTGAAGATCGCCAGTATGACGAACATCAGCTTCGGCTCGCCGTTCTTCCAGAACGCTCTGAAGTTTCTCTTCCAAATAGTATAGTGAATCCCGAATCCCGTAGCTCCAAGCAACATCAACACAATGGTCACAATCTCGACTGAAACGCTGTTGAACTCTGCGATCGATCTGGCCTTTGTAGAAAACCCACCGGTCGCCAGGGCGGTGAGAGAATGATTTATGGCATCGAAGAGATTCATCCCGGCGATTCTATACATTATAATCCCTGCTATAGCATAGGAACCATATATTACCGCTATTGTCCGCGTCGAACTCTTGATATTCGGCACAAGATTGTCCATGCGGCCCTCGGCCTTATAGAGTCCAAGTCCCGCCGGTCCTAAGATCGCGGACATCATAATTATTGCGATGCCGGCTCCTCCAAGATACTGCATCATGCTTCTCCAGAGAAGAAAACTACCAGGAATCGTTTCGACATCTGTGAGAGTCAGACCCGTAGTAGTCCAGCCGCTTGTGGACTCGAAAACGGCCTGGGTAAAATTGAAGTATCCGGCAAAAATAAAGGGAAGTGCCGAAAGGATTATCGCCATCACCCAGGAGAACAAGACCACTATGGCCCCTTCCTGAACACTTATCGGAGATCCTGGCCGGACCTTCATAGTCAGCTTCAACGCCATCCCAATCACAAAACTGATCGAAGCAGCCTCCACAAAAGCGAGACTCTGCAGGAAGTCTTCGGGATACCATATGCAATACAGTAGTGGAATCAACAGCACAATGGGAAAGAAGACAAATAGATTCCCCAGGTACCCAAAGACAAGCCTGTATCGCTGTTTCAAAAGATTTAGAAACATTTACACCTCTCCCAGGAGAGTTTCGAAAACTGCAGACTGTACCGTTGGACTGCTAAGAACTAGAAGAACATCTCCCGTTTCAATCACAGTGTTCCCTCTTGGGATAACAACTTCATCCTCTCTGACTATTGCTCCAATAACACTTTCATCAGGGAGAGGAATGTCCTTAATCGCCTCTCCGAGTATAGGCGACTTATCAGTCATCTCTATTCTTAGAATAGAGACTTTTTCTGAAGAAGGGAGGAGATTCGTTATATGTTCTCTGAAAAGGCTGTCTTCAAGCGCGACACCAAGGATTTCAGTCGGACTAACCACACTCTTTATCCCCATTTTTTCGAAAACCGCTTTGTTGTCGGGGTCATTCACCATAGCAACCGGTCTCTCGATCCCATAGACACGCGAAGCCGTTAAACAGGCGACGAGATTATCCTGATCGTAAGGAGTCAGAGCAACAAACAGGTCGGTAGGGTCAAGCTCAAGCTGCTCGAGAACGTACCTCTTGCTTCCATCACCCCTTACGATAATGGCACGGAGCTTCTTTGCCATTTCGTCACAGAACCTCTCGTTCTTGTTGACCAGCATAACGTTGTGGCCTTTGGTCAAGAATCTTCTTGCGAGATGGTAGGCAATCTTCTCACCGCCAATTAGAACAATCTTCATTTGTCGTCACCGCCGATGAAATACAATGCGCTCTTAATACTCTCAACAGCCAGGAGAGTTGGACAAATCACTTCTATTCCAAAGTCCGAGAACATCTTGATGTTGTTAGGATCATAAGCTCTTGCGACAACTCGGGGCACTTCGAAATACTCTTTTGCCGACATCGAGACCATAAGATTTGTGTTGTCATCCGTAGTAAGCACAAGGGCAACATCGGCCTTGTCAAGCTTGGCCTCCTTAAGCACGTCGAGCTCCGTTGCATCGCCCAGAATATTGAAGCCGGTGAATTCGTTCGACAGGGCATCGAAAGAAGATTCATTTCTGTCGACAATGACGACGCTGCACCCCAAGGAGGAGAGCCAGTTTGCCATTCTAGAACCAAGCCGCCCACAACCGAAAATCACTACATAGTATTCATCTTTTTTTATCGCACCTTTCATGAAAGGCATTTTTTACTCCTCTAGTTTCTTAAGCTCGTCGGAAGCGTCCTTAAAATCCTCATCGAGTGAGAGCGAGGCCTTCAGATGTTTTATGGCTACTCTGGGATTGTCTTTGGCCACAAGAAGAGCGTAAAGAAAATGCGGAAAGGGTGAACCCGGAAAGTCGGAGAAAAGGTTTCCCATTAGGGACTCCGCCTTCGCCGTCTCCCCTTCCTCAATCAGTCTCTTGATCTCCCTCGCTCGTTTGTAGATGCTGTCATCTTCTCTAAGCGCAAGTTCTGCCGCATCCCTGATCTCCTGCGGCGTAAATGGTTTGGTCAAGAAATCAACAATTCCTGCTTTGAAAGCGCTCCTCATCGATTCCGGGGAAGTATCCGAAGATATTACTATTACAGGTATTGAATAACCTCTATTTTTAAGTTCTTTTAGAAACTGAATTCCATTCATCGAGGGCAAACTAATATCGGTAAATAGGAGGTCTGGCTTACGTTTCTCGATCTCTTCCAGGGCTTCCTCTGCTGTCACGAAAGTATGGACTTCGTTGTTTTCGTTCTCCATGGTCTTTTTGACGATTCGCCTTACATTTAGCTCGTCATCGACCACGTAAACGAGTGCCATGCAATCACCTCCATAACACAAATCATATTACCATATTAAGATGAATAGTGTTTGATGGTTTTCACAGCCAAAATTCTCTAGAGATTATTCGTCTCAAACTGCCTCTTTGCGAAGTCAAAGAGAAAGGATAATGCAAACCCGGAGATGATTAAAGGGAGATTCACCTCATCGAATACCAAAAGGCAAGTTGAAGTGAGTAGTCCCTCAAGCCAAATGCTAAACAAAACAAGGACCTGGTAAATAGAGAGTACATATGAGAAGAAACTACCAACGAGAAGATGCGAATACCTCTTTCTAAGGTCGCTTCTTTTCTCTGCCAGCCCTAAGAAGTAGATTGCTGAGTTAACTCCAGCAATCATTGCCAGAAAAGGCTCACGTTTGGTCAGAAGAAGGCCGAAAAAGGAGTTTACAGAAAGAGTCGCCAAAAGAGTTCCTCCGAACAAAAGCCAGAAAGTTATCACCCTCCCCTTCATAACAACCCTCCAACAACTCTTACGATCAGCGCAACCGCATATGCGACCGCAAGACTGTAAAAAGCCGAAAAGAAGACGAACTTATAACTTCCCGTTTCATTCTTAATCACCGCAAGTGTCGGCATACATGGTACATAGAGAAGAACGAACACCAGGAAACTTAAGGCAATCTCTGGACTAATGATGGTTCTCATAATTTCTAAAGAAGTGCCGCTCACGCTGGGATTGCCAAAAAAAGTCGTAAGAGAAGAAACTATAACTTCCTTTGCAGCTATTCCAAAGACGAGACTGGTTATCATCTCCCAGGTGTATCCCAGCGGAACGAAGAGAGGTTCAAGGGCTTTTCCTATCGTAGCGGCAAAACTTCCCGTTCCTTCCGTCGGAAAGTATGTCAAAATCCAGATCACTATTGAGGCGGCAAGTATTATCGTGCCCGCCTTCTCGAGGAAGTGTCGCCCTTTGTTCCATGTATAAAGCATTATTGAGGTCAGCCTGGGCTTTCTGTATCTTGGAAGTTCCATAATCAACGTTGACGGTTCGCCTTTGAAAAAGAGCTTGTTGATTAGAAGGGCCGAAAGCACTGTTATCACTATGCTTAGCAGATAAAGGAAGAAGACCACTATGCCGGCATTGGTTCCGAAGAACGTGCCTGCAATCAGTACGTACACCGGCAGTCTTGCACTGCAAGATATAAACGGAGAGACCAGAATAGTTACGAGACGTTCCTTGGGTTCTGAAATGGACCTTGTCGACATAATTGATGAAACATTACAACCGAAACCAAGCAGGAGCGATATAAAAGAGCGGCCACTGAGTTTCATTGCATACATAAGCCTATCTATTACGAATGCCGCTCTTGGTAGATAACCGGTTTCTTCGAGAACTCCAAGGGCAAGAAACAGTATGAATATGTTCGGCACGAACACTAAGATTGCCCCGACTCCTCCAATTACGCCGTCAACCACTAGTGACCTGAGCCAGTCTATAGCGATCCAGCCGCCCACAACTCTTCCAAGACCATCAAGTAGATTTTCGATCATTATAGAAAGGGGGCCCGAAATAGTGAAGGTCAACTGGAAAACAATATACATGATTGCGAGGAAGATCAAAATCCCCAGAAACTTATGGGTCATGACGTGGTCAATTGCTTCCGAAAGGTTCCAGCCGATCTTCTCCTTTCCCTTGACGGAAGAAGAGAGAATTCTCTTGATGTATTTATAACGCGTTTCGGCGATCTCTATCGAATAATCATAGTCCAGGCTTATACCTGTTAATTTCTCGACTTCCCTATCTCTCTCTAAAAGCTTTATGGAAAGCCAACGCTCGTCAAAGGCGGAAAGAGAGGCATTTCCCCTTATTCTATCGGACAGGTTTCTAAGATTGGCCTCTATTTCATCTGTGAAGAGATAATGGACATGACTGCTGCTCCTTGCGCTCTTAATCAGCGTATTTTTTAATTCCTCGATGCCTTCACCTGTAACGGCGGAAGTTAGTACAACAGGAATACCGAGTTGCTTCGAAAGCTCATGCTTATCTATTTCAAATCCCGCTTTTCTCGCTTCATCGATAGCGTTGACAGCCAGTACTACATCACCGCGAAGCTCCAACACCTGAAGCAGAAGGTAAAGACTTCTCTCAAGGTTAACGGCATCTCCAATTACAAGAGCAACATCAGGCCTTTCATTTATCAGGAAGTCTCGCGCTATTCTTTCATCAAGGCTGGTAGCCCCAAGAGTATATGTTCCGGGCAAATCCACCACGTCAACCGTATGGTTGGCGAGCTTCATTACTCCGGTTCTCTTCTCGACGGTAACACCCGGCCAGTTTGCAACTATCTGCCGTGAACCTGTTAACCCATTGAATATACTGGTTTTACCAACGTTAGGATTTCCGAGAAGTGCTACTTTAATTTTCTTTGACTCAATAGCATCGGCTTGGTTTTCCACGACTAAGTCTATCTCTCCCTAACAATAATTCTCATTGCCTGTCCACGGGAAAGAGCTGAACGAATACCCTTTGTGCTAACTTCAATTCTCTTCCCCAGATTACCGATCACCGAAATCTTTATACCTTCTTCTATACCGACCATCCTGAGCCTCTGCCTGAAACCCATGCCGCCGTTAATAAGACTTACCCAATAATCGCCCTCTGAAACGTAAGAGAGAGGGAAAGAAGAAGTTTCGACAAGAATCCACATAGAAATATCGTCTCTAAGGGTAATATCACTTCCTTTGATTCTAAAAACCTTAGGATCTCCGAAAGGTGCTACCTTCACCAGCTGGATCTCTTCTCCAGTGACGAAACCCAGACCGCACAGCCTCTCTCTTGTAACAGGCGGTAGCTCCAGTTTTCTTATCTTACCCTTCTCTCCTTCGCACATGCTTGACAGAGGAACGACCATCTACATCACCCTTATTGAGAATTTGTCTCAACAACATTTTATCATCAAACACTGACAGCTGCACGGTCCGATTATGACAAATTTCTGAAGATCGCCTTTCAAGGCTCCACTTGGTTACCCCTTGTCGTTCAGTTGAATTGTTGACCCTTGGAAAGCTCTTTATGCTCAAAGCCAAACGGATCTTGTCAGTTGCTCATTGCGGCGAAAGTGCCGCCCTTGATCCTTTTCGAAGTTTATCAATCAATATTCCTTTGAGACTACTCTGTGAAGAGCGTAGACGTATGCTTAGCCTGCGAGAGAGAGGAAGGAAGGTCGTTATCGATTCATCCCTGTCCGAGAAGATCGGTTGCGAGTTTCGGTGTGCCAAGAAGTTGCAAAATACAGAATACTTGATCTCTTAGCATTTTTAGTTCCTACTTACTCCTGAACATAAAAGCATTTGAGGAGTAAAGGCGAAAAGTGTAAAATTTGCTCTGAAGAACATTCGGTTTTCGACATAGGTAAAGAGGAGTGGTCTAATGCATAAAATCTATCAGGTTGATTCATTCACTGCTGTTCCTTTTTCAGGTAATCCCGCCGGAGTATGTATTTTGGAAGGGCAAATAGATGAAAATCTTTGCCTGAAAATCTCATCGGAAATGAATCTGTCAGAGACTGCATTTGTTTGGCCTGAAGGACCGAGTAATACTTTCAATTTGAAATGGTTTACGCCAAAAACGGAAGTCAAAATGTGCGGTCACGCAACTCTTGCAACTGCGTGGATTCAGTTTACGGAGTTGGGTATTAAAGGCGAGATCTTTTACGAAACACTCAGCGGGAGATTGAAAGTGAGGCTTGTCGATGAAATGATTGAGATGGATTTCCCTTCCGAGGATCCCGCAAGAATCGATCTAGACAGAAGGATCGGGGAGATAATCGGGATTGAAGGCGATGCCTATTATTCGCCAGGTACGGAAAAACTGCTCTACGAAATCCCGGCAAAAGATAAGCTTGAGACACTTTCGTTTGACACCAAAACACTTCTGAAAACAGATTTTGGTAAACAATCAAAAGGTCTTATCGTTACGTGCTCGGGTGACGAGAGATATGACTTTTACTCCAGATACTTTGCTCCGTGGGTTGGTATAGACGAAGATCCGGTTACTGGATCGGCACACACAGTTCTTGGCCCCTTTTGGGCTAAGAAGCTAAACAAGAAGAAGCTGAAGGCCTGCCAGCTTTCGGCTAGAAAGGGAGAACTCGAGACTGAGTTGCTAGATGACAGAAGAATCCTGATTCGGGGAAAGGCAGTCACTGTAATCAGGGGCGTGATTTCGATCTAGTCTCTTCTTGATCTAATTTGATCCTGAGCTCAGCCTCATCTATCGGTTCTGCGGGATTAACGGTTGCGAAGACTTTTCTAGATGGGTCTTCCTTTACGATAAAGATCGAAAAACTCACAAGCAGGAGGAAGATCGCTCCCAGGGAAAAACCGGCGACCGTTATGTAACTTGAAAGTTCGAGATTGACGAATCCCACAGCAAATGAGAACCAGGCGAAAACACCTCCCGAAAGGAGGTCTGCCTTGAAATGGGTAAGTATAATTGCCGGAACTAGAAGCAAAAAGAGAAGCAGCACCGAAGCGGCTTCCGAGGAAAAGAATAACGAGAGGCTACAAACCAGTATAACGAGACTAAAGGAAAAGGAAATACTCCCAAGATAGCTCGATTTTATGTGCTTCAGTATTCTGCCATAACTGGGTTTGGATAGCCTCAGAAACTGAGCCGAAAGATACAAGATCGGAATCGCCAGGATCATGGCGATACTCTTAATTTCAACTGCCGAAAAGATGATCCAGAAAGTGAAAGAAGCGTAAAGCGAAAGTAGCCAAACGTTGTCGAAATCTGCCTTCTCATACTTTCTAACAAACTGAAAATGGATTACGATGATGATCGGCCAGAGAAGACTACGGGAAACTGCACGATAGAGATATCCTTCATGTTCTGCTATAGAGCCTTCGGTTAAAATCACACCGAGTATGTAAGAAAGAGCCCATAGGGCAAGGAAGATCATAATCAGGGTTTTAGAAATTTTCAGTTTTGCTGCCTCCAATCCGGCGTTTTCAGGCAAGCCGGTCTACTCTACTGACTCTATTCTGCCAAGAACAATCCTTTCGATCCTGTCTACCTTTGACAAAGCTTCCTCTTTATTCTTTGATCTTGAGTAGATATATATTTTGAGCTTCGGCTCAGTTCCCGACGGTCTAACGGCATACCAGGAACCGTCGTCGAAAGAGAATTTGATCACATTCGAAAAGGGGATTCCAGTCTCTGATTCATTCCCGTTCATAATGTCGGTATCAACACCGCTTAAAAAGTCTAGATAGTGAGTAAGCTTCGAACCATCGATTTCGGAAGGGTAGCTCTTCCGGTACTCCTTCATTATTCTTTCGACTCTTTTCTGTCCCGAAACTCCTTCAAGAACGATCGAAATCTGCTTTTCGGAGAAGACTCCATATTTTGCAAAGAGTTCCTCCAGGACATCCAAAAGGGACTTTCCAGCCTTAAGGTAATACGCCGCCATTTCACATAGAAGCATCGAAGTAGATACGGCATCCTTGTCTCTTACGAAGTTCCCTGCTACGTATCCGATACTCTCTTCATAACCGAAGATGAATCTCCCCTCTCCTCGTTCTTCAATATCGAGCGCCCTACCGCAGATATTTTTGAAGCCGGTGAGTGCCTCATAGGTCCTGACATTAAATCCTTCGGCAATTACCTTCGCCATATCTCCCGTTACTATTGATTTCACAATGAATCCGTTTTCCGGAAGCAAGCCCTTCTCACTCATCGAAAGGAGAAGATAGTTGACCAGCAGCGCTCCGGTTTGATTGCCATTCAAAGCGACATAATCGTCGTCATCTCTGACCATTACTGCCAATCTATCTGCATCGGGATCCGTTGCAAGCAGGATATGAGCGTCCTTTTCAAGACCGAGTCTCTTGGCGAGCGCGAAGGCCTTTATATCTTCAGGGTTTGGGTATCCTACCGTTGTAAAATCGGGATCGGGCCATTCCTGTTCGCGAACTACGAAGACGTTCTTGAAACCTCTCTCATCCAGCACACGACGCACAGGAATGTTCCCAGTGCCGTTCAAGGGCGTGTAAACTATCCTTATTGACTTATCCAGCTCATCTTCGGAATCTCTCAGTGTTAGGGACAGGACTTTTGAAATGTATAGATCATCGAGCTCTTTGCCCACTTCTAAGAGCAACCCCTTCTTTCTCGCCACTTCAAGCGGAATCATCTTTGACCCCACGAATAACTCGGTTTTGCGTATTTGAGTGTAGACTTCATCAGCAATCTCGGGAAGAACCTGAGCACCATCATCCCAGTAGAGCTTGTAACCATTATATTCCTTAGGGTTGTGGCTTGCGGTAATCATTATCCCCGCTACAGTGGAAAGTTGGACTACAGAAAAAGAGAGGAGCGGAGTGGGTCTTATGTCATCAAAGAGATAGACCTTTATTCCATTACCCGCAAGAACGGCTGCCGAAATCTCTGCAAACTCTTTCGACATATGCCTCGAGTCGTGGGCAATCACCACACCCTTTTCTCTGTAAGCGGGGTCTCCTGAAAGAATGAAATTCGCCAGACCCTGTGTTGCCCTCGCAACAGTGTATTTGTTCATCCGGTTGTCACCGGCGCCCAACTTGCCTCTCAAGCCAGCGGTTCCAAACTCGAGCTCTTTGTAGAATCGATCCTTTATCTCCGTTTCATCGTCTTTAATCGATATCAGTTCGTTGCGAGTATGCTCATCGATAGTCGGGCTCTCGAGCCACTTTCTGTAACGGTCTCTGTGGTCCATCTTAACCTCCTCGTCTATATTCAATTATATAGCATCAGTTTGATCAATATCAACGAAGCGAAGGTTGAAATGCGTATACCATCTAGTAAGATCCTCTTCGCCTTTTCAGTTTTCACAGTAGTTTGGTCCTATTGCTGGCACCGACCAGCATTGTATAATCTCAGAGACGACTCTTCACATTTGGGGGTGTGATTTTGCTCTACAGAAAGATCGTGGTCGGGGAAAACCTTGAATCCATGCAGTGCGAAATGTACTTCGAAAGCCTTTTTGACGTTGATTTCGACTACCTTGTCGGTCTGGGGAAGGAGATGCCGACGATTCTCTTCATAGATGCGAGCAAGTACAGCGAAGATGTCCTTAATGATTGGATTTTCGCATTTACCAATATTATTCTCATCAATAACAATCCAATCAGAGCTTTCATTATTAGAGGTTATTCAGAAGAACGTCAGGAATTCAAGGGTTATTACCGTGTTGTCAGTAGTTACAAGAGCCCTAGACAAATAGTCCAGGAAATCACGGAGAATATAGACGAGAATCTAGATAAGATCATTGGAAACAGCAACAGGGTTCTGCAGATGAAGAAAATGATCGTTCTTTCGATGTTCTACGACGGTTCGATAATGATTCTTGGAGAGACCGGATCTGGTAAGAATCTTCTTGCCGAGATTATTGCAAAGCTCTCCCCGAGGGGCTCCAGACCTTTCTACTCTATAAACTGCGCAGCTATACCGGAGAATCTCCTTGAGAGCGAGCTGTTCGGTTACAAGAAAGGAGCCTTCACAGGTGCAACAACCGAGAAGGTCGGCCTTATCGAACAGGCCAATAACGGAACACTTTTTCTGGACGAGATCGGAGATATGCCTCTAAATCTCCAGGCGAAGATTCTTGCCATAACCGAGAACCGAGAGTTCTTCAAGATCGGCGCCACCAAGCCCATAAAAGTTGACGTACGCTTCATCACCGCGACCAACAGGTATGACGATGCTGCTATAAGAAATGACCTTAGATACAGACTATCGGCCGTAAAGGTCGACCTAGCGCCCCTGAGGGAGAGGAAGACCGATATCCCCCAGATCTTTGATGCAATTCTTGAAAAAAAGGGATATCTCGTAAAGTTTGAGAACATTCCTCAAGATCTCAAGGAGAGATTCCTTTCCTACAGCTATCCGGGGAATGTGAGAGAACTGATCAATATGATCGAAGAATACCTGGCAGTAAACGATGTTGTTCAGGCTTCAGTAAACTCCTCAATGTCGAAAAACGTCAAGCTTCTAGCCGAAGAAGCAATGGTGGCAAGAATGTTGAATGGCACAACATATAAAGACTTCCTTCAAGAGGTGTACAAGAGTGTTTCGCATGAACTTTTGGTGCAACGCTCAGAGGTCCTTGGAAACAACATGAACGAGCTTTCAAAGGAATTCGGACTGACAACCAGAAGAATACGAGATCTTCTTGCAGAGGCCAACAGCTACAAAAAAGATCAATCTACTGAAGTCGACGACGAGTGAAAGGGCGATCCTTGAAAACCTCCTTATCCTAGAATATTAATGTATAATCTCTGGAGTAGGAGGTGTTCTTTTGGCAGTACGAAAGCTCAGTCTTCCCATGGGAGTTGAAGTAGCCGAGCTTTTCGGAGAGTACGATCGAAAAGCGAAGTATATTCAGAAAAAACTCGACGTAAGAATCTCTATAATTGGTGACGAAATCTGGATAAAGGGTGAAGACGGTAATGGGATTGACATAGCTGAAAAGATTGTTGATGAACTGGTTCAAATGAGCAGAGACGGTCATCTAGTCGAGTGGAGGGAATTCGAGTACATTGTAGATCAACACCTGCAGCACGATGAAGATGATGATAGTTTCAAGGGAGTCTACAACGAAGTAAAGGAAACGACATTACTTTCCAATAGAATAAGGCCTAAAACAATCGGGCAAAAGAACTACATGGAGACAATGAAAGAGAGAGAGCTGGTCTTTTCCATCGGTCCTGCAGGGACGGGCAAGACGTATCTTGCCGTTGCCATGGCCGTTGACTTTTTGAAGTCTGGCAAAGTCCAGAGAATAATCCTAACTCGACCCGCGGTCGAAGCCGGAGAGAAACTGGGATATCTTCCGGGCACACTTCTAGACAAAGTCGATCCCTACTTGAGACCCCTTTACGATGCGCTCATGGAGATGATACCGGCCGAGAAGCTTTCCTATTACAGGGAGAGCTCGATAATCGAGGTTGTTCCGCTTGCATATATGAGGGGAAGAACTCTGAACAACTCGTTCATAATTCTAGATGAGGCTCAGAATACGACCTATCAACAGATGAAAATGTTCCTGACAAGAATCGGTTTTGGATCGAGGGTAGTTGTCACCGGAGACATTACTCAGATTGATCTTCCAAGGGATTCCGGATCGGGACTTGTCGTTGTGCAGAGAGTCTTGAAATCGGTCCCCACAATCGGCTTCTCCTATTTAACAGACCAGGATGTAGTAAGAAATCCTCTGGTGAAGGACATTATAAAGGCCTACGATGAATATGAGAGAGAAGAAAAAACTGAAGAAAAGTGATCTCTCAAAGGTCCAGTTCCCCCTCGAGAGACTTCTGAACATAAAGGATCTCACTAATTTCATAGTCTTCCCTGTGTTCCTTGCTTTACTAAACAGACTGCCGTTCCTTTCGCTTCCCTCAAAACCTTTTCTGTATTTCGTTGGATCGGCAATTCTTTGGTACATCTTTGCGGAAAGGTCCGTGAGAAGTAACAGGTACTTCAACCTTCACAGCGCATATAGAATAACGTTCTTTTCCGTAGTGTCCTTCGGTGTTTTCGTTAATTCCTTCGTTCCTTCTTTGGGAGATGAGGCGCTTCTGCCAGAAATGACACCTATCTTCTTGAGTGTTTCGATGGTTACCATACTGATAGGCTATCAGGAAGGCATTGGCAGCGGGCTGTTCATGTCGTTTCTTGCATCTGCAAATCTCGACAACTCTCTGGAAACCTTCATATTGTTGTCAGTGGTCGTATTGGCGACTGCCCTCACGACAAGAGCTATAGAGAGAAGGATTGAAATAGCAAGAGCAGGATTCGAAGTCAGTTTGATATTCGTGGCGATAAACGCGATCAGGATGTCTCTTCAGGGTGAGTCCATTAACGCGGTGGATCTTCTGATAGCTTTTGCTAACCCAATATTATCGTCAGTTATTGCTATCGGAATCATTCCCTATCTTGAGTATGCAAGCAGAATCTACTCGAATACGGGCCTCCTTGAACTGGGCAATCTCTCTCACCCACTTCTGAAAAACCTGTCGATTTATGCTCCAGGAACGTATTATCACAGCATCTCTCTTGCAAACCTTTCAGAAGCGGCGGCCGAGCGAATCGGAGCAAATGCAATTCTGGCCAGAGTCGCATCATATTTTCATGACATCGGAAAGTCCAAACGGCCCCAGTACTTCGCCGAGAATCAGCAGGAGGGAACGAATCCTCACGATAACCTCACCCCCTCAATGTCAAACCTTGTGATAAATGAACACGTGAAACAGGGGGTCGAGCAGGCAAGAAAGTACAGGCTTCCGCTTCTTGTTGAAGACGTTATCAAAGAGCACCACGGAACGAGAGTGAAGAAATTCTTCTTTCACAAAGCTAAAAACATTGGACAAGAAGAGAGAAGCGACGATTTCAGATATCCGGGGCCTAAGCCACAGTTCAAAGAGTCGGGGATAATTATGCTGGCCGATTCGGTGGAAGCTGCATTCAAGAGCATCAAAAAGCCCACACCTGCAAAGACCCAGGAACTGGTCGAGGAGATTGTCAATGGAATCTACAACGAGAGGCAGCTTGACCAGAGCGGCCTTGATCTGAACGATCTCGAGAAGATCATTGAAGCCTTTACTCGGGTCCTCATGAATATGAACCAACCAAGGATCGAGTATCCAAAAGAAACTACGGAAAAGGTGGTATCCATCAATGGAGATTCAAATTCAAAACAAGACATCGAAGAAGATAGAAGAGAGCAGAATATCTAATATTGTAGAAAAGGTCGTCAAGGCAGAGCTTGGAGAAAGGGAGATAGGAATGTTGAATCTCCTTTTCACAGATGACTCTGAAATTCGAAGCATAAACAAAGAATTCAGACACAGAGATGAACCAACGGACGTCCTCTCTTTCCAGTACGGGTTGGAAGAGGAGATAGTAGGTGATATAGTAATCTCGCTTGAGAGAATTTCTGAACAGGCCGGCGAGTTTGGCAACTCATTTGAAGAAGAGCTCTATTACATATTGATACACGGCGTTCTCCACGTCCTCGGCCACACGCACGAGGGGTACGACGATGAAGGAGAAGAGATATTCAGTCTCCAGAGAGATTACTATAAACGTTTTGTTGAGGAGGGATAGACGTTGTCTGATTTTAGGCCATTCAGGGCAGTGAGACCCGCTGAAGGAATCGAGCAGAAGGTCAATTGCCCCCCTTATGATGTTGTCTCATTTGAAGAGGCCAGAGAGATCGGAAGAAATTCCGAGAGCTTCATGCATGTTATCAGGCCTGAGATCGATCTGCCAGTGGACTCAGACCATTACAGCGATCTAGTGTACGAGAAGGCAAGAGAGAACTTTGAAACGATGCTTCAAACTGGAGTCCTAGTACAGGAAGAAGAGCCACTCTATTATATATACTGGCAGAAGATGAAGGACCATATCCAGATCGGAGTAGTTGGAGGAGCAAGTGTTGATGAGTATCAGAAAGACTTGATCAAGAAACACGAGCTCACCAGACAGGATAAGGAAGAAGACAGGATAAAACACATAAAAACGGTAAACGCGAATACTGGAATGGTCTTCCTGACATTCAGATCAAACGAGAAGCTCGAAACTCTCCTACAGAGTTATTGCAGAAAACTGCCTCTTTCCATGCGTGTTATCGATGAAAACGATGTCGAACACAGGCTTTATGCGGTGAAAGAGAGGGATGGAGTTGAAGAAATTCGAGAGGCATTTAAGGAGATCGACTGCATGTACATCGCCGACGGCCATCACCGGGCGGCCTCTTCCTCTAGAGTTAGGGAACTTCTGAAGGAAAGCAATCCCGGGCATACCGGAAATGAAGAATACAACTTCTTCATGGCAGTTGCCTTTCCACATACTCATCTGAAGATTATGGCCTACAACAGGGTAGTTCAGGATTTGAACGGAATGAGCGAAAACGAGTTCCTTGAAAAGGTTGAGCAGGTCTTTGAAGTCGAGGACGCTCCGAAATACCCGTATGAACCTGCCATGAGACATGAGTTCGGCATGTGCCTTATGGGAAGGTGGTACAAGCTCACCGCCAGAAAGGGTACGTTTGACGAGAATGATCCGGTCTCGAGTCTGGACGTCGACATACTTCAGAAGAACCTTTTGAGCTCTGTTCTCGGAATCGATAATCCGAGAAAGGACTCGAGGATTGATTTCGTTGGAGGCATTCGAGGTCTAAAGGCTCTCGAAAACAGAATAACCAATGGCTGGGCAGTTGCATTTTCAATGTTTCCAACCTCGATGGAAGAGCTTCTCGCCGTCGCCGATGAGGGAAAAATCATGCCCCCAAAATCAACCTGGTTCGAGCCAAAACTGCGAAGTGGGCTGGTTGTTCATTTACTTAAATGAAGACCGGGGCAATCATAGTTGCAGGCGGAACCGGACGAAGGATGAAATCGTCCCTTCCAAAGCAGTTTATGACTCTCGGTGGAAAAGAGATGTTTGTCAGATCCGTGGAGATATTCCACGGATCTGATTTTATTCACTTCACGGTACTAGTTGTACACAAAGATTGGATTGACAAAGCAAAGGAAATACTTCAAAAGAGGGGGATGAACTCGGTGATGGTTGTCCCCGGTGGAGAGAGCAGACAGGAATCAGTATACAAAGGGTTGCTCTCATGCAGAGAAATCAATCTAGAAGCAATAATGATTCACGACGCTGCTAGACCCTTCTTTTCGCGAAACCAGATTCCAGAGCTCCTTCGGCTTGTTGCTCCAGGTAAAGGGGTGGTAGTAACGGAAGGAGTAAACGACACAGTTTATCTTGTAGAGAACGACGAAGTTTTGGATGTACCGGACAGGAACCGTTTGAGGCTGGCAGAGACTCCACAGACTTTTCCATATGATGAAATATTGGAGGCCCATAAAAGGGCGGTTGAAGAAAACATACTTTCGTCTACGGATGACGTACAGCTTTTCGTCAGATCTGGTGGACAGGTGATCACTGTAAACTCGATCGCTCCTAATCCGAAGATTACGACCGCTTTCGACTTCGATATGGCAGAACTACTGATCAGCAAACGTTTATAGGGTGAAGAAGAGAGCGATCTTCTCACATAGAAAACTCCGGAACGGACTCGGAAAGAGCAAATAACTCTTCGATTTCTCCGCCGAAGAAAACACTGTCAAAGAAGAGCTTTACCGCGCTGTCAAGATATTTAATTGCATCTTCATCGTTCATGAACCTTCCCGTTTCGCCGAAGAAAAATGTCAGCGGCGAAAGATTTCTGACCATCGCGAAATCTACATGTCTCATACCGCAGATGCGAAGATTGTAAAAGGACTCGTTTCTATCTTTCGCAATCGTTGAAGAGTACTCCTCGCTGATACCGTGCTCCCATTCTTCAGTTGACATAAGCAGGATCCTATTTGAAAACGCAGTGTCGAGTTCTTGAGCCGAAAATCCCTCGAGAGTCGGATCGGCTAGAACCATGGGAACGTTTTTATTAGCCAGTGCATACTGAATGGCAACCGCACCTCCTCCCGAGTGTCCATACAGTCCGATCTCATTCATATTAAGCCTTTCGAAGAAATCCGAAGAGGGGTCTTCGTTCATTCCATTAAGGTATTCGATAACATAGTTTATATCGCGAGCCAGGTATTCGGAAAGCATTCTAACCTTTGACTCCCTTGTTCCTTCAGGCAATCTCTCAAGAAGATCATTGCCGAGGAAGTAGTGTACATCCCCGTTCGAAAATGAAACCACCGCGCAGGCTCCCGGATGTTCTATACCCACCACCAGATAGCCGGCGCTTGCCAGTGATTCTGCAAGAGAGGTATGCAACTCGCTTATAGAAGACCATCCAAGAAGCAAGATTATGATCGGCCAGGTCGACGAGTCGTCCACGGGAGGCGCATCGATAAAGGAATTCGTTTTTACCTGATATATATGTTCGAAGAGTTCCTTGGGATACCCGGTCATTATTTCGAAGCCCTGATAGACCAGAGGATCGTTATCTATCCATCCCTTTCTCGGAGCCGTGGAAACATCTCCAGCGGGATACCAGACCTCGAGACGGATCTTACCAGGATCGGAGTAGTCGATTCCGGCAACACTCATCGGTTCAGGATTAGATACTTCGTAGGAACGAAATCCAACATTATGGGGGCCGTCGGGCAAAGGCATATGATTCAACGGAAACAAATAGTTCAGAATCGCGATTACTCCCATAAGAAGACTGAATATCGCTACAATAGTTGAATGGCCACCCTTCGTCTTCATCACGGAACCTCCTCGAAGCTATGTCTTTCCGACCGCTACCCTCTCTTCTAAATTATATCAACTCTCACACCTAGAACAGAAGCTTACCTGTAAGAAAGATCCAGCAGAGCACCACTATCTACCGAGGCATGCAGACTTGCTGAGTGACCTCTGACACTTCTTCGCAAAAACCATTTCTGTCTCATGAGTAAAGATCCCGTTATTTATTCTCTAAAAGCCAGTTAGATTCATCCCAAAATTCTTTCACCTTTCCGGAGAAGGGAAGATTTGGAAGCAAACTGAAACAAGATCCACTGTAGTGAATCTTAAGCAGATCTGAACTGGTCAATTCGAGATCAAATTGCCATTGGTTCTGAGAATACGTCCCCCGTTTATAGGTTAAGACAACTGTGATCGACTTCTCGGTAAGCTGATTTCTCCCTGCATAGTTATCGATGATGACTGTACTGAAGCTAATTTACGACACCTAGACTCCTGTTCCTCCGAGCTTTTCTGCGGAAGCCTGAATTGATCATCTGAGATACGCTAAAAAAGAACAGTTATCTCATCTACTGCTCTTCAGCCTGAGCAAAGCCATCTACGACGATCCTTTAGTCGTTCGTTCTGAAGAAGGGATTGTCGCAGCTATCGGAACCTTCCAAAATGCGTACAGAGGATCATCCCCTTTTCACGCTGTTTCTGTGTCATGAACCGTTACGGAAAGATAAGCTCTATGAGTGCAGAAAGCGGGGAAAAGTCGGGAATAAGAACGTCGGCGCCGGCTCTCTTAAGTCTATTAAACTTCTCTTTGTTCCAGCCGAACCCTTTCCTTTCGTCGGAAGCCACCCCTATGGTGAAGGCTCCGGCTTCCTTTCCCACGCTAATTTCAACCGGACCATCTCCTATGACAATCAGCTCGTCGGGTTGCAATTTCCTATCCGTCAGTAGTCTCTGTATTACCTTCTTCTTCGAGTACTCCTCGAAGCTGCTCAAAGCTCCATAGACACCTCCGCCCATGAAGTCATAAACTCCCAGATATTTCGACTCTTCTATAACGTCTTCCAGATCGGTTCCTGAAGCAACAAGAAGAGTAATTCCCCTTTCATGAAGTGATTTTAGAAATTCCAGTGAACCGCAAACCAGGTACCTGTCTCTTGAATCCTCATTGATCCGCTTTCTGACTATCTCTTTCAGATGCGCAACGTAAACCTGCTTGTACTGATGAGGAGTAAGAATCTCTTTCTCAGAAACAAAGCCGTAGTGGATCACCAGTCTTTGAAGGCCTTCCATCTGGAGAATCGTCTGGAGTCCGGTAGTTTCGGCTATGAAGTCATTCACTTCTTCTTTTATCTTTTTACGAGTCTTTTCTTCAATGTCTCTATCACCGGTAATAAAATGAATCATGAGGTCTCCCATAATCGGCTGCCAGCCCTCCCTTAGAAGGGAAATGGTACCGTCGAAATCAAAGAGAACATACCTCGTCTTCCCAGGCAACCTTCGGGTATTCCTGAAGATAGACGGATCTTCGACTCTATAAGCATCAGGTTCTTCAAGCTTTGAGATTGATTCTCTCAGCAACACCCCCGTTCCTTTCTGAGAAACACAGAGCGAAGCGGCCTTTGTGGCCGTCTTGGCTGAGTCCAATAACGAGACTTTCTTACCGCACAACTCCAAAGTCAAGGCCGCAATGAATGCATCTCCAGCTCCGCAGACATCCCTCACTTCTCCTTCGAGATTGAATATTCGATTCAGTATACCGTTATTAAAGCAGAACGAGCCATCCTCGCTGGCGGTTACTACAACGGGTGAACCCACCAGTCTTGAAACCTCTGCGAGATGTTTCTGAACCAGTATTTGCTCAGGAATTCTGTTATTGTCATCTACAAGGCCTGCCCTTTCAAGGATCTGAGAAAATTCACCAAGGTTGGGCTTCAGAAGAAAACCTGAAAAGGCCTCGAGCCAGTTTCTCGAATCCGCGACGAATAATTTCTCAGGGAATAGCTTTCGCAACACAATCAGTTTTTTTCTTACCTCTTCGTCTATACAGCCTGTCCCAGGAATCTCAGACTGATCTTGGACAATTATGGCATCAACCTGAGGAACGAGAAATTCTAACATTTCGACAATCTCCCGTCTGTTTTCTTCGGCTAGACCGACCGGGGGAATATCAAGCCTTGGCAGATCCTCTTCCCCCGTCAAAGTATTGATGAATTTCATATACAGAGGGGTAACCTGTCTTTTCGACTTCACAAGGAACTGCGTGCAAATCCCATAACGATCGAGCTCCCTCTCCAGTTCGACAGCCCTAGCGTCCAGTCCCACCGGAGCGAGGAGAATCACTTTCCCATCAAGCGTGGCAAGATTTTTAGCCACATTACCGGCCGCTCCGGGAGAATACTCTTCTCTCACTCCCGTGATCGTCATAAGGCCGGTTTCAAGGCTCGGCCTCGACAGATTGGGATCGTAATAGACATACTTATCCAGGAAGACGTCACCGACTACGAGCACCCTGGCGTTCCTTTCCCAAGCTTGATTCATGGCATTCCCTTCATAATCAATCTGTAGAACGACGGCAGAGTCTCTTTATGGTTTCCCTTTATGTAATAACCTTTTCCACCAAAAGCATTCGGGATTCTCGTTACTATCGATTTCACATCTCTGAAGTAATAAGAAGCAACTTCCTTGTTATTTTTCGAAGCCTCATCTAGATCTGCATCTCTTATATCAAAGCTGGCCGTTGTGATTGACTTTGGAGCTCTTCCAACATTTGCCGCCATCGATATTGCCTTCAGAACAACTTCAGCGCCAATGACTGCAGAGCCTATCACTATACACACCCCGCCCTTTTCAAGCTTTGAAATTTCATTCGCGAATATGAGAAAGTCTCTTGCCGAGCATCCTCCAAGAGACTCACCGTCGAAGTATGGTGTCATGTGGTATATGTCAGTTCCCACTGCTGAGTGAACACAAAGCGGTATACTATCCCGATACGCATTGTACTGGACTGAGACGTCAGGGTACATGCAGTCAATCTTCTCTGGAAAGGCTTCTCCCGATAGAAGCCTGCCCATCGACTCTCCATATCCAAGAAAGAGCTTATTTCCATGAATCAGTGCGTTGTTAATATACTTATTTGTCTCTTCTGCGAAGCCGAAAAGCCCTCTAGAAAGAGCATTCGGAATACTTTCCGAGGTCCTTCCACAGTAAGCCAGTTCAAAATCATGTATCGTAAAGGCCCCGTTCACCCCAAGGGCAGTAATGATCTTTTCATGCATAAGCGACGAAAGCAACGGTCCCATTCCGTTCTTGATTACGTGCGCGCCGCTGAAAACAATAACGGGTAAACCCTTCTCTTTTGCCTCAAGCACCTTCTCGGAAAGCTCTTCCAGTTCGGGTGACCTGAAGCCATCAGACTCATTTACTATTTCCTTCATGTCTATCAGATCCGATATCGACACCTCACTAGGTCTGTTCAACAAAGAATACGTCTTCACATTAGAAGTATCGAAAACTGTGTACTTACCCTCGTATCTCATCGCCGCACCTTCCATTCTCACTACGCCATATTTACTTTCTTCCGACGGTAATCGCCTCGATAAGCTGACACAATACGTGACCGAGAGTTATGTGCGTTTCCTGAATCCTTGGAATGTCAGTAGAGTCTACTTTGAATAGATAGTCGCATAAGCCAAGCATCTCGCCGCCAGTCTTCCCCGTTAATCCAACTCTCAGCGAACGTCTCTCTATCGCCACTTTCAGTCCCCTTAAAATGTTTGTCGATTGTCCGCTAGTGCTAATTGCAATCACAATATCCTCTTCTCCCAGAAAGGCTTCGAGCTGTCTGGAGAAGACCTGGTCATATCCAAAGTCGTTAGGGATTTCTGTGAGAATCGAGTCGTTACTGGGTAGCGATACTGCCCTGATCGGTCTTCTTTCCAAATATAACCTTCCTACGAGTTCAGCCGCCAGATGTGCTGCATCTGCTGCACTACCGCCGTTCCCCATCAGGTAGACGGTTCCGCCATTCCCTGTTCTTCTGGCTATCTCGCGCGCAACCTCGTATATCAGCTCTTCATACTTGTCGATAAACTCACTCTTTACTCGTATGCTCTCCTCAAAAGCCATACGCGCTACACGATTAAACTCCATCTCCTATCTCCTTCTTCCCATTCCGCTTGCCACAATCAAAGCGGCATAGTCACCAATCCTGTCTTTGAGCTCCGTAATAACGACCCGATTTCTCGCCTCATCGCCGACAAGCGCTTCCTCCGCTGCCCTCTTTAGAGCAGCCTCAAGCCAGATTTTCGGAAGGCGCCAGGCAAGGTTACCGAGAATTATCCTGTCAGGGTCGAGAATATCCAGCAGTACGGCGAGACCTTCCCCGAAGTATGCTCCGCTTTCCTCAAGGACGGTGATGGCGTTAGGATCCTTCTTCAGTGCAAGACGTGAAATTTCCTGAGCAGTCATTTCTCGCCCAAACCGTTCAGGAAATCTGTAATGCGCATATAGTGAAATTCCCGTACCACCACAAAAAGACTCCCATGAACCGTTCTTTCCGAAGAGCGAGGGACCATCCTCGGCTACTCTCATATGACCAACCTCTCCAGCCAATCCCGTAGATCCACTATAAATACTCCCATTGATAATTATGCCTGCTCCCAGGCCGGTTCCCAGAGTCAGAAAGACAATGTTTAGAAAGCCCCTGCCGGCCCCCAGAATGCCTTCGGCAAGTGCACCGGCTCTTCCGTCGTGTTCGATCGTGATCGAGAAACCAAAACGCTCCACCAATGGTTGAACTATGTTAACGGTTCCCCATCGAAGGTGAGGAGGGTTGAACAAAGTACCCGTTTTACAATCCATAGGACCGCCGACGGATATTCCCACCCTGGATGGAATCAAATCTCCTGTCAGACCGATGATTTCGGAAGAGAGCCTCTCGATGAAGCTGTGAAAACCGAGCTCTGGTTCGGTCAGGAACTCTGCTCTTGCGAGGATGTTGAGAGTTTCATCTCCGAGAACGACGGCCGTTTTCGTACCTCCCACATCTATGCCAAGGAGGGTTCTTTCTTCAATCAACTCCATCGCTTTCCTTCATGATCTCGCCTCATTCAAACCTGAGCGTGTGGAGACCGAACTGCCTGTAGGGGAGCTCGACTTTACCGTCAATTACCGGGAGCTCGCGCACTTTATCCTCGAGAACGTTCGAAATCCAGCATCGTTCAACGGCCAGTGCAGTACTGATCTTTGCTACTCCCCGCCTCCCTTCTACTTCAGCGAGCCGGAGTATGTAACCGCTCTTCTCGGAATGCTTCAAGGCGAGTACCTTGAGGTTTCTCGTTGAGATTTGCAACACGGCTGTTTCAAGATCTATCTTTCCGTCAATCTTGATCATCTCCTTGTTAAGGTCCTCGGCTTCCTCGACCACCCTGACAGCATCCTCTCCATCATGAGAGAACAACGAGTAGGTGAAACGATGCCTTCCCTCATCTGCAAAGAAATCGGGATAAATGGGCGATCTAAGAAGTGTAAGAGATATATCTGAACCGTTGCAGGAATGACCATACTTTCCGTCATTGAGAATAGCTACGGCAAGACCTGGCTCTTCCAGCTCGACCCAGCGATGGGCCGGAAATTCGAATCGGGCATCTTCAAAAGTGTTTCGAACCCTCGTACTTCTCCTTGAGTATCCCGCGGAGAGATCACATCTTACTTCTCTAGAAAGAATGCTGACGGGAAAGTGAGCCTTGAGAAGAGTCCTTCTAGTGTGCCAGTCGATATCGTTTTCAATATCCAGTCTCCTTGAAGAGGCGTTCAATATGTATCTCTGCACTATAGAGCTTCCTTCATACTCGTATCTCGCCTGAACGACCTTTCTCACTGGACCGCTCTCAATCGTCCTCACATCGAGGGCGGTCAGTCTCTTGCCAGATATCTCGTAATCGTGATCGATATCCCACGCATCCCAAGCAACTGGAATGTCCTTGTATACGTAGAGACAGTTCCCTGGGCCGGAGGTTACTTCTCTTTGAAGTTGCTTATCAAAAACGGAAACACTTCCATCGGGGTTTACTTCAACACGCAAAAAGCTGTTTTCGAGGACGGGATCACTTTCTATAGCGTGTTCCTCGACCTCTCCACCGATACACTCGAAAACCTCGCTCGAAAACGGTTGAATATACAGATCTGAGCTGTAAATAAACCTTCCGTCATATGTTCTCTGGCTTGCCAGAAGTTTGCCCACCCGGTCATAGAGATTCATTTCATTGTCGTCAATAAATATTGATTGTTGAGGGTAAGATCCAACATTGATTACGGTCTTGAGAGAAGGATTTCCATCGCCAACAGAGTCAAGTAGAGTACCGGTTATTTCATTTGCCTCTCTGATTAGCTGACCAAGTTCATCTTCGGCCTGGATGTGAGCTTCATTTATGGATGAACCGGGAAGAATGTCGTGAAACTCGTTACGAAGTAGTATCTCCCACAGTTTTCTGACTTTTTTGAGCGGATACTTTTCTCTACTGCAGACCATAGCACCGACGGCTTCCAGTCTGTACAGAGCGTCTTCAGCATTCTTATGCAGCTTCTTTGTTCTTGCCTGGCTAGTATATGTTCCTCTGTGGAGCTCGAAGTACAGCTCGTCGTCCCAAACGGGCAGTTCCAGAGTGGAAGGCAACTCCTTGAAATAGTTCGTCAAGGGGGCCATTTCGAGTTTCGGCATGCCAGGATACTCTTTGAGCCTTTCATAGTATTCGATCATCTCGTCTGTCGGACCGCCGCCGCCGTCGCCGTAGCCAAAGGTGGTTATTGTCTTATCGTAAACTCTTTTATCCTGGAAGTTCTCCCATGTGCCAAGAATCGCTTCTGGATTAAGCATTCCGTTGTAACCCCCGAGAGGGTTATCGAAGAAATGGCAGACTACTTCACTGCCATCCAGCCCCCTCCACAAGAAGAGGTCGAGAGGGAAACGATTCTTCTCATTCCACTTCAGCTTGGTCGTCGAGAAGTATTCTATTCCCGCTTCCTTCATGATTTGAGGAAGTATCCAGGAGAAGCCAAAGACATCTGGAAGCCATGCCACAGAAGATCTCATCCCGAACTCCTCTTCGAAGAACATCTGGCCGTATAGAAACTGCCTGGCAAGTGATTCGGCGCTGGAGACGGTGCAGTCGCTCTCAACCCACATTCCGCCGATCGCTTCCCATTTGCCCTGCGAAATCTTCTCCTTTACCCTCTCGAAGAGATCGCGATCGTTCTCCTTCAAATCCATGAACATTTGAGCTGAAGACTGAAGATAAACGAATTCCGGAAACTTCTCCATCATTCTTACGGCATTGGCGAAGGTCCTTCTGATCTTCCTCTTGGTCTCATCTATCGGCCAAAGCCAGGCATAGTCAATGTGTGACTGACCGGTAACATGAACGGTGCCCATCGCACTATGCTTGTCTCTCAAGCTGGCTATATTACTCGCGAGTTTCTCACGGGCCTTCATGACCGTGCGGCGATAATTGTCGGTCAGTCTGTTCCCTTCAGACTTCTCAAACCTCGGGGATTGCCAGATCTCGTTTACGCTTCCATATGTATGGTGCCCGAAAAGAGTCGGATTGTCAGGGGCCGTCTTGAAGTACTGATCAGTAGATCTAGGAAGCTCGATCTCGGAGAGGCAGTCGCTTATGATTTTCAGTAGCTTCTCTGAGAGGAATTCATCTCTGGTTGCCTCAAGAACCTCGATCGCGACCGTAAAATCGAGATATGTGCTTGATACGGATCTATCTTGAAGGAGCAGCTCGGCGCCTTCAAAGACCGGATCGGGCAAGTGAGTACCGAACAGCCCCTTCGGCACTGTCTGTATATCAATTACGTGGCTCTTCCCATCAGCAAACTCTGTTAGGTCCAGAAACTGATGATATACATTTATCTCGCCAAAAGAACGGCCGTCAATCAAGACCAGACTCTCTCCTCCGGGAACCGCTTTAAGGTAGAGCCTCTCTCCGTCTTCAGGTTTTTCTGACTCTATGGAGGTTCTGAACCACACCGGGAATTTTGTCTCATCCCACCGGTAGCCCACGGAGATCTCCTTCCAGCCTTTCTCGGGCGGTCTTTCCGCGCCGGAATCACTGAATCTCCATCCGCCAATCGCTTTTCTCTCGATCAAAGTATACGGGAAAAGCTCAGCTAGTTCCTTTCTAAGCCTTGTACAGTACTCATTTCTAGAATGATACACGGTGCCCCCTCCAGTCTTTCACAAGTTATCTTTCCGCGTATTCGATTAACGAAATTCCAGTTCAGACGAGCGCTTTCATGGCGCTATCGAGATCCTCCGAAAGGACTTCAATTTCTTCTAGACCGGCATGAATCCTTATCAGAGATACATTGTCACCGGGGTCCCTGTGAGAAACGGCGTACGGAGAGATCAGACTTTCATATCCGCCCCAGCTGACGGCTCTCCTGAAAAATCTCAGGGAGTTCACGAATTTCTTTATCCTGTCGATATCCCGGGTCTTAAGCTTAAACGAGAAGAGACCCGATCCTCCCCTCATCTGCTTCTTGGCAAGCGCATATTGCTCCGAGCTCTCGAGCATCGGATACAAAACGGATTCAACGGCTTCACTCTTCTGTAGCCTTCTGCTGAGCTCCATAGCGTTCTGGAAATGCACGGGCATCCGGATATGCAGAGTCCGGATCCCCCTCAGAATAAGCCAGGCAGCAAAGGGGTCGGGAACGGCTCCGGTGTTGAGAAACTCCTTTTCGAATATTCTTCTGACGTCCTTATCGGATCCAGCTACAACTCCTCCTACGACATCGCTGTTTCCGCCCAGATACTTGGATGCGGAATGGACTACCAGGTCTATTCCAAAATCGATCGGATTTTGGTAGATGGGAGTCGCCCAGGTGTTGTCTATTATCGTCTTCACACCCCTCATCCTGGCCAGTGAAGATACTTCCGTCAAGTCTTGCAGCTTAAAAGTAAAAGTAGTGGGACTTTCGAGATAGATAATCTTCGTGTTGGTTTTAAGAGCTGCCTCGATCTCATTCACATCGTTACCTTCCACATAGGTATGTTCCACTCCAAATCTGGCCAGATACTGGGTTACATAGGTGGATGTCCAGCTGTAGCAGTCCTTGACAGTTACTATGTGATCACCGCTCTTCAAAAAAGCGGAAATGCTCGAAACGATTGCCGCAACTCCAGATCCGAAAAGCTTTGCCCTCTCCGCGTGCTCCAGCGCAGCCAGTTTCTCCTCGAGAATATTTACTGTAGGGTTGTTTCCTCTGGTGTACAGAAAGTGGTTCGTCTCGTCTGAAAGGGCCGTTGAGAACTCGTCAAAGCCCTTGAAGGAGAAGATCGAAGTTTGAAATATGGGAGGATTTACCGCCCCGCAAGGTAGATCGTCTTCACCCAGATGATGCAAAATCTCAGTTACGTACTTCTTTTCCATCCTCAAGATCCTCCAATCATTATCCTTTGACAGCGCCTTCGGTAAGTCCGGCTATTATATATCTCTGTGCGAAGGCGAAAACTATCATAGTTGGTAAGAGAGAAACAACAAGTCCCGCGCTCAAAACGTCCCAGCTTATCCCGGCCTTAGAAATGAACGAGTTCAACGCTACCGGAACAGTCATCTTTTCATCGGAGAAGATAAACATTGATGCCAGAAAAAGCTCATTCCAGATATTCACGAAGGCGAAACTGAAAATCGCTGCAAGTCCGGGCCTCGTTAGCGGGAAAACCACTTTGAAGAGCGCCTGCAAAGTATTGCAACCATCGATCACGGCAGCTTCTTCAAGGGAAACCGGTATCCTGTCGAAGAAACTCTTTGACATGATCGTGCTGAAGGCAATTACCATAGTTACATATAGGATAAACAACGTGGAAAGCCTGTCGGTCATACCGTAGTTTGCCAGCATGACAAACAGAGGAGCCATCAGAATGAACGGAGGAACCATCTGAGTGAAATACATGGCTAACAAGGTACCGTTTCTGAATCTCTTCGCTCGAATTCGCGACAGTGCATATCCACTGAACATAGATATTAGCATGGCGGCTAAAGCAGCCGCAAGCGCCACTATTGCGCTGTTTCGAAAGTAAACTCCGAAGTTAGCAAAGCCAAATAATTTCGAATAGCTTTCGAAGGACAGCTTTGAAGGGAGGTATTTCAAAGGAAATGTGTAGATCTCCCTGGGGCCCTTGAGGGATGTAACAACAACCCAGTAAAGAGGTAGTAGAGCCGCAATCAGATACAGCCCCAGAGCGATGACTTTGAAGACCTTACCCAGCACCTTCATGAGTGTCTTCATACAGTTACCTCCTTACGGGAAGAGATATTCAGGAAAACAATCGCATACAGTAACAGCATGGACATGATTATGAATCCTATCGCGGCTCCCTGACCGTAGTCATAGAACTGATAGATTCTGTTTATCATGTGTGTCGCCAGTATCTGAGTTGAATTGGCCGGCCCACCGCCGGTCATTCCATAGATTATCTCCGGGAAATTCATTATCCACATCGTCCTGAGCAGGACCGTGCTAACGATTGTCGGCCTAATGTACGGTATCGTGATCTTGAACAACTGCTTAAACCTATTTGCCCCATCTATTCTCGAAGCCTCATACAGCTCATTCGGAACGGACTGGAGTGCGGCAAGCAACATGATTGCGAAGTAAGGAATTCCGTACCAAACATTTGCGATGATCACCGACATCATGGCAAACTTAGGATCTGACAGAAAACCTATTGGGTTACTAATAATCCCAACTCTTACCAGAATGTCATTGATTATCCCAAACTGACCGTTGAACATCCACGCCCATATGAGACCTATGGCAAATCCCGACACCGCCCATGGATAGAAAACGAGAGCCGAGTAGATTCCTCTCCCCTTGAAGGGTTTTCTCATTAGTAGTGCCAGTCCGAAGCCAAGGCCGAACTGGAAAATCAGAGAAAAAAAGACCCAGACAAGTGTGTTGATCACTATTCTTACGAAGTCGAAATTTCTGTCGGTTATGATCGCTTTGAAGTTACCAAACCCAATGAATCCAGTATCAGAGAGGTCAAACATGTTATAGCGTTGAAACGCCATAACCCCGCCACGGATAATGGGTGTGTATGTAAAAACTATAAGAAGGATGAAAGCCGGAATCATCATTATGAAAAACTTCCAGAAATTCTTTCTCAAAATCAACACCTCTCAGAACATCTCTCTGCCTGCTCTAGAAAAACGGCACGGCGGGCAAATCTCGAACTGTCTCTGCGCCGTGCCGAATCGTCAATCAGTCAGTATCTTTCAGTTTCTTATCAGTCTTCCCAGTACTCGGCCCACTTCGCGGCAACGGCTTCGACTGTGGTATCACCGAGGAGCAGAGATTGCATGTCCTGCTGGTGAATCTCCGGCCAACCCGGCCACTTTTCGGAGTCAAGAGGATAGGACGCGAAGATGTACTTCTCCGGGTGACTCATCATGTAACTCCATGCCGTATAGACGCCGGAACTGAAGTATGGATCATTCTCATATGTGGAAGAATGGATTGGAAGCGGACCGTAACTCTTGCTGAAGTATGCGTTTACCTCGGGGCTCGAAATATACTTTATGAACTCCCATGCCTCTGCTTTGTGCTTGGAATATGAGGGGATTCCGAGTCCGCTGAATCCGTAGTCCATATAGGCCTTGCCGGAGGGACCTACCGGGATGGGCACCACAGTGTAATACTCTCTTCCGAGCATCTCATCCACAAGGGCGACCGTATCCGGATCCTGAATGAGGAACGGAGTGATACCCGATACAAAGGCATTCACCTGTTCGTTGAATCCCCAGTTGATTCCGTCTGCAGGGACTCCACCCTCGAAAAGCCTCACATACATTTTAAGACCCTCGATGGCTCTGGGGTCATCGAAATAGGCTTCTCCGGATTCCGTCTTATAAATATTGGTTGCATCGATGTCGCTTAGGAAAGAAGTGGCTATAAGATCTGAGAACTTGAACTCCCATGATTTTCCTCTGAACCCGAATCCATACTGGTTCTTATCGGGATCAGTGATGTCGATACATAGCTCGACAAGCTCGCTCATAGTCTTTGGAATGTAGCTTACGCCGAGTTTCTCCAGAATATCGGTTCTTACGAATAAACCCTTGATGAAGAAAAACTGAGGAACAATGAATGCCGTGTCATCGACGGTTCTTGCGGCCTGATTGGCGACAAAGGTAAGAGTATCATTGTGCTCCCAACCGGCAAGGTAGCTCTCGAGATTCTCTAGCTTTCCGTTGTTGACGAACTGCTTCACCGTATAATCCCTGACTTCGATAATGTCGAGTGGCTGATTCGTGTTGAGCATGAGAGTTGCCCTTTGATCCGCCTGCTCGTATGGAGGAGATATCAGGTTGATCTTGATATCAGGGTTCTTAGCCTCAAAATCTGCAATTATCTCCTTGATTACCTGTGTTCTTGCAGGACTGGTGAGAACCTCGATGAAGTTCAGAGTAACTACGCCAAACGAGAAGACTCCGATAAGCACTACCAGTAGTAGCGAAAGAACTACTTTCCTTTTCACTTGAATTCCCCCTTTTCTCAGTTTTTTGGTGCTAGTTTGAAAGCACTTTATCCATCAAGTAACTGAAAATCGCATAACTCGCAGCCCCCGTAGAGAATGCTCGAAACTGATTCGTAAAACCTTTTATGAGTTGAACACTGCCCCTCGAAAAAAGGTTAGATTCAAACGAATCCTTTAGTGCTTCGAAGAAAACTTTTCCAAACTCTAGAAGCCGCCCATTGACTACAACTGCTTCGGGACCTACAATGTTTGAAACAAGAGCTGCGATACGACCGAGTTCGTCACCCACTCTCCTCAGTACAGAATTCATTTTTTGCCCACCGTTGAATCTCCTGTCCAAGAAATCATCGATTTTCCCGCAGTTGACTCCGATTTCCTTGTTCAAGTCACTGACGACCGTATCCAGACTAAACCGGCTATTCTCAACTTGGCCGTTGCAGAAGCTCTTGATAAGAGCGTAACTGATCTGACCGGAATATCCGGAGCTTCCGCTGTAGATCTCGTCGTTCAATATGATCCCTGCCCCAACACCCTCATCAAAATACATACTGATGAACGATCTGATATCTCTGCATTTTCCAAAGCACTTCATTCCGAAGGCTGCGCCATCGGCATCATTGACGAGAAACACGGGCAGACCAAACTTTTCGCGGGTAATCTCTCCCACCGGGAAATCCTTCCAGTCGCTCAAACCGTAGGGGGCGTAAATCACTCCTTTATCTTTATCCAGAGGAGAGGGAGCTCCAATACCAATTACATCGACATCAATGCCATTTCTGAAACATTTGTTCAGCAACCTCTGAACGACTTCAAAGAGATGGGCAGTAGCATCAGCTCTAGTCAGGTTAGAGACTTCTTTGCTCACCGATTCAAGGAGCTTACCACAAGCCGTCATGACCACTCCAGATGTGCTTCCCCTTGCAAGATTCACTCCAATAGCTGCTGCAGCATCGTCCCGAACTCTCATAGGGATAGGTGTTTTGCCGACCAGACCCGTCTTCAAACCCGGGGTTTCTTCGACAATATTCAGATCCAGAAGCGAGGCAATTATGGCAGAAATTGTTGTCTTGGTGAGTTCGGTTTTCCTCGCGATTTCAACTCTTGAAATATCCGAATTTGCGAGCAGAAGCTGTATCACTCTTCCTATGTTCTTTTCCCTAAGATCACCGGGCTTCGTTATCACTTTCGGGCACCTCTGAAACTCAATTTGATTATTTAGTAATAGTCTCTTACTAAATATTATATAGGACACGATGCTGAGTTCAAAGAAGAATCAAGTCCGATTATTCCCGTTGAGTGGCGATTATCTCAGGCCAAAGGTGATTAAAGTCAATGGTTGCCATAGCGCGAAAAGCAATGATGAGAAAGATGCAAAGCACTTCTGAGAAATATCTCGCAGGCGCTTTAATCGCTAATCATAGATCCCCTGTTGGCACGAGATTGCATTGCATATAATGACAGAATTGGTGAGGGAGTGAGTGAACTTGACTGTGAGTTGTTTCATGTGCACTAGAAGACGAGGGTTTTCTCTTATCGAAATGCTTTTTGTTCTCGCGGTACTTGCCGGCCTTATCGCTGTCATTGCACCTATAGGGGTGAATACGCTTCGGAAATCACACGCTGTTTCAGTTGCAAAAGATCTTAAGACGCTTTCCAGTGTTTTTTCAAGTAAGATCTACCTGGGCGGGGAATTGCCCGAAGTTATCGGCGAACTCGGGAGAAATGTTGATGGCCGTTCCTTCGGCGCCGCATGGAAGAAGAACGATGATGGCCAGTACAACTACTTCGTATTCACAAATCGCAGTGTAGACTTCGAGACTGTCTCGGGTGTCCTGATCGATTCAAGACAGGGAATTCCCTTTGGAATAGACGACTTCACTTTTCTCGACGGTGGGTTGGGAAGAGAATCACTTGATTCCGAAACTATTTACTACAGTCTGGTAGGTGAAAATTCCGTCGCCCCGCTCACCGAATTCGGATCTACCTTCGATGAAATAAGCGAAGGATTGAAAACTCTTATTCAAGAGTTTTTCGTGAATCACGGACGATACCCCAGAGATTGGATAGATGGAAAGTCCGGCATAGACTATAGGTTTGAAGATCTCTCGCTTGACGCTTCTTTCTGGGCTAATAGTGCATTTGGTGGCGTTGTTTATAAGCCGGCAGGTAAACTTCTCAGAGTCAGTCCAGACAATGGTTATAAGTTTGTCTTTAACTTTCTGGGATCATCTGAAAAGGGAGAACTTACTGAGAGGCTAAATTGGGACCTGATTTACAACATCGGAAACGACTCCGCAGACACTGACTGCTGGTATTTTCACAGTCTCGAGGGAAGAAAGATAGATATCTCAACCCTGAAAATAGTGAAGATCAGCTAAATGGGTTAAATGGAGACACTAACTCGACCAAAACTTGACCGTTTCAGTTTTGACAAAGGACTGAGATGGTGAAGCAAGTTCAGATTATGGTATGCGACGTTTTACAGCTAGACAAACAAAGTCATTCGAACTTGTTTCGGGATCCGGGCTTTGAAATACAGTCGTCGGGGATTGAAGGTTCATTATAGGAAGAACAAGAGAGACTGGTTGGCCGTTGAGTGGTTCTCCGTTCTCCAAAGAGAAACCCCGTTCTTCCACAGCGAGGATCTGTTCCTCGTTTCTGGTCAAAGTCAATAAACAAAAGATTCTGAATCAAGTTCAGATGACGGAATGTTTTGTTCTTAAGAATCACAGGACGCTGTCATGTTCAGATGACGCATTGTTCGATTCTCTTAACGATCTTGATCTTTATACCTCTACTCCACAGATCTGACCTCTCTCATTGTTCCACCCTTCGACCTTATTACAGAAACCACGATAGCCTTGAGTCCATTGATGTTCTTCAGTAAATTGCGCCCAATAATCTATTCTTCCTCGCGCCAGCGAGCGTCGGTTCCTGCCGTAAATAACATCACTTTTGCCTTTGTTCATCGATTTCTGAGGACGGTGGACCGTTGACGAACAACGTGATTTTATCAGCGTTCACGGCTCTTTGCCCGGCGAAGTCGGCAATGGCCTCTGCAAAGCAAAGACTGCCGCATGAACTGCAACTTGCCAGGTGGAGCCGACTGGCTTTCTAATCGCATCTAGCTATGGCATACCCTAGCTCCGAGACTCTATGTCCATTTTTCTTGGCTCTCTATAACAAGTTCTTTCAGCTCCGTGCCGTCGAAGACTCTTATCAAGTGGTTATTGGTATCGGCTATGTACAGTAATCCTTTGTGAAACTTGACGTCATTGGGTTCGAACAGGCCGAGGTTTGAACATTTATCGCCGTCCAGAGTACATGTACCCTCCCTTAGGTTCTTTATTACCGTCTCGACGCGCCTGATTCCGAGATCGATCTTCCTTATTGCGTGATTGTAAGTGTCGGCTACGTAGAGAAATCTGCCTTCACCGTGAATTCCAATAGGATGCTGGAACAAAGACCTCTTGAGAATCCCGTCCACATAACCGAAGGAGAATAGACCACTTCCGGCAACTGTTTGTACCGTCCCGGCTTCCAGATCTATAAATCTGATTCCAGAGACTTCAGAGTCGGCCACATATAAGCTGTTTCTATCGAGAAACAAACCGCTGGGCTGCGCAAAATTAGCGTCTTTCAGCCGCCCGTCTTCGACGTTCTCTATTCCGCTTCCCGCAAATGCACTTATAGTGTTGCTTTCAAGATCCAATCTCCATATTTGGTGCATTCCCGCCATTGCAATGTACAAGAATCTGCCATCAGTTTGGAGATCCCAGGGCGAGTTAAGTCTTGCTTTCGAAGCGTCTCCATTGTAGTTCCAATCGTAGTCCTGAAATCCGTCGCCGGACAGTGTACTGAGATACCTTCGGTTCATATCTGCGATACGTAATGCGTGGTTTTCGGTGTCGGCAACGTATAGTCTGCCATTACAGTAGACTATTCCTTGAGGTTTGTTGAGGCGCGCATTTTCGAAAGACCCGTCCTCTAAGCCACTTTGACCGCTCCCGATCTGATCTATTGCCTTCGCCACAAAAGGAGTAGAAAGCTCCGTTAAGAGTATCCGATTGTTATTCGTATCGCTTATGAATAGATTCTCTCCGTCGCCAAAGGCAATCTTCCCGGGGAAAGAGAGATTGGATTCACTCTTGGTAAGCTCTAGCTTAACCGGAATTCTCTTCTCGCTAAGAACTCCCTTCCTCTTTCCTTCTTCGAGAGCCTTTGAGATTTCACGTGAAAGGTATTCTCGCTTTCCCTCTCCCGATGTCTTAGACAGTATCTTTCCATCAGGCCCAATAAGAACATATGAGGGCCACGCACGGATCACATATCTTTCCCAGAGGAAGTAATCATTATCGATTACCACCGGATGTTGGATCTCATATCGATGGACTGCCGCTCTTATGTTACGCTCATCATGCTCATTTTCGAATTTCGCCGAATGGACGCCAATTACTACGAATGGGCTATCCTCATACTTTTTTTCGATCCATTTGAGGTCCGGAATGACATGAATACAGTTTATACAGCAGTATGTCCAGAAATCGAGTAGAACCACATAACCCTTCAGATCAGCAAGGGTCAGAGGTCTCTCGACATTTATCCACTTGCAAGACTCCGGAAATTCTATCGCTCTTCCATACAAATCGATCACCTCTTTCGAGCTTTGACTATAGAAGAAGGATAATGGATCATGCTCTTCCGTTCCAATGGAAAGGATCGCCTCTGTTATTAAAGAAGCTTTCAAAACATTCTATTTGCTTGCACAGAGTCAGCCAAAGAGCCCTTCTCAACAGCGCCTTCTTACAGATAGTCTTGCAGATGAATTCCAAATGATCAGGCTCCTTCAGGAAGGAGAATCAAGGCGGTCGAAGGAGACAATGAGCATAAAAAAGCAGCGATGTTAGGCCCTTGAAAACCTTCAATTGGAGCACTTCACTTATGCATTACGCTTGTGGAGTTCCTTATCGTAAGCTTGACATCGATAATCGTATCGGGGACTTCCTTTCCAGACAGTATCTTTGATAGAGCAACCACCGATTCCGACCCGAGGGTTCTGGGATCCTGATCGACGGATGTTAGCGTGGGAATCGTTATCGGAGCGATGAGGTTGTTGTCATAACCCACCACAGATACCTCATCAGGGACGTTGATTCCCTGATCAGTTAAGAAACCTATGACGCCTGCCGCGACAAGATCGTTAGCCGCGATCACCGAGTCTACTTCAACCATTCTCTCAAGAAGCTCTCTCGCTCCGCTGTAACCGGCCTCGTAATCGTATCCACATATGACAATGAGCGACGGGTCGTACTCTATTTTTTCCTCTTCGAGAGCCCTTCTGTACCCCGTGTACCTATCGAGCGTCGTGTATTTGCCGGCATCCTCGCTCGAAGCCACTTCACCAATCGTGTCTATGGTACATGGGCTGGACCAGAAGCCGGCGAGGAAGCCAACCCTCTTCCTTCCCAGTCTGATCAAGTACTTTGTCGCAAGATACCCGCCCTTAACGTTGTCAGTATAAACATGAGGCTTAGACTTGAAGACGTTTCGCCTTCCGACAACTACTATCGGGAGCTCCTTGAAACTCTCTATTTGCGGAAGAGGATCCCCGGTGGAAACCGGGCAGTAGATGAGACCATCTACAACCGTTCGAGAGAGACTGTCGATCGCAGCTTTTTCGACTTCCCTCTTTCCGTCGGAAGTGGAGATAATTATTACATGATCGATCTCTCCGGCCTTCAGAATGGCTCCCGCAATCATCGCGCTGAAAAAGGGTTGGGAAACATCTGGAACTAGCATGCCTATGACATTAGTGGTCTGGCCCTTCATGAATCTGGCTCCAACATTTGGTTTGTAATTGAGCTTTTTGACTGCATCCCAAACTTTTACCTTCAAGTCTTCTTGCACAGGCCTTGAACCATTTAGGACTCGAGAAACCGTTGCGGCCGAGAGGCCGGCGTAATCAGCAACCTGTTTTATGGTAACCCTGTCGCTCTTTCTTACAGCACTTCACCTCCTTGACCGGAAAAGGACTTGAGAAAAGGCAACGCCACTAAGCTTATTATAACCAGAAGAGTAACTATGCCAAAGGTCGAATTGAAAGCTGCAAGGTCAATCTCCGCTCCCCCACTCGAAGAGAAACGCTGCATTAGGAATCCCGTGCCAGACTGAAAGATGATTACAGAGATGAAAGTGAAGAGGTTCATACTTCCAAAGAGAGAACCTCCACGGCCTCTGGCTGCCAGATCGTTGACACCTGCAGTAAGATGATCGTAGGTTATACCGGCAAAGAATCCCAGAAAGAATCCGACCAGTCCCGGTATAAGAATCGGCAGCTGGCTTCTCATAGAAAGCCAGAAGAAAACCCACGAAGCACCATAGGAAACACATGAAACGGTTATTGCAAGAAGTCTCAATCTTGCCGGCCTTGCGATGTATGCCCCTACAAAGTTTCCGACCATCACTCCTATGCTTATCAGCGTCGACCATAGACTCGCCGTTCCATACGAAACACCGTAAGAAGTCTGGTACCAGGAGACAGCCCAGAGACCTTGCAGTGACATCAGGGCACCAAACGACGTTCCCCAAAGGACAAGCATCAGCTTTAGCTGCCTCGACCTGAGGATCTTTCGGAATGAATTCTTTAGATTATCTAAAAAACCTTTTCTTTCAATTTTGCCAACAATTGAGATCACAGGATCTCTCCTCCTGAAAGCGATTAGAGACACGGCAAGAGCAAAATTCAAAAAAGCGAGAAAGACGAAGACATTTCTTCTGCCAAACTCGTCGAGAGCAAAGGCAAGAGGAGCGACTGAAATCACCGCGCCAAAGTTCCCAAGAGTGTAAGTGATTCCCGAAAAGAATGAGTATTTGTCTCTGTGAAAGGAGTGCGACTGGTAAACAAGCACTCCGGAAAGCATTGGCGCAAGTCCAAAGCCCGTTAAAAGACGACCTACACCTAGCATCGTCGGATTCGAAGCGAAACCGAAAAGTAGCGCCCCGATTCCGGTTGTAAGCATCCCTAGCGAAACTATCCTAAGCGGTCCAAATCTGTCGTTGAGTGCGCCGCTTATCGGTTGCATGAATGCGTACGCGTAGAAATACAGACTGGAAATGAATCCGACAAGGGAAGCACTCATTCCCCATTCCGTCGAAATCGCAGGAAGGCTTACAGAAGCGGATACCCTGAAAAAATACGAAAAGAAATATGCCGATACAAGCAGGCAGTATATTGGAATCTTACCCTTATTGTTTGAAATCATGGCTTCTCTTTCACTCATATATTGCCTCCAATATCTGGAAAAGCTTTTCCCAACATCGTGGAACTGGACCATTTTCCCCCATACAATTCGAATTATGTCTCTGAAAACTCACAGAAGCCTAAGTGAAAAACTCTCGTAAAAAGAACAGTAGCTTTCTTCTTTACTTTTCGTAAATAGTATACATTAAGAGTTTGGTGAAAACAAATATCTGTCTCAGCTTTTTGGAATTTCCCCATCTTATGAAGTATAATCTATCTAATTGAAATGGCAAACGTTTTCCGATTTCGAGGAGGTGGATTGTTGTGAAGAAAGTTCTTCTGTTTTCGCTAGTTCTTGTTATTGCTGCATCAGTTCTTGCATCGTACCCTAACAGGTCAGTAACTCTCGTTATTCCTTGGGCGGCCGGCGGGATCACCGACAGAGTGGGAAGGGCATTTGCACCTTATCTAGAGAAGTACCTGGGAGTTCCCGTTGTCGTTCTGAACCAACCGGGCGCTTCCGGAGCAATTGGAACGGATTTTGCTTACTCCAAGCCGGCAGATGGGTACACGCTACTTCTCTCGGCAGAGACTCCAGGAGTCTTCAGAGTTATGGGAACGGGCAAGCTTGGCTTCGATAACTTCGAAGGAATTATGATGCTTGTGGAAGATACGAAAGTGGTAGTCGTTCCGGGCAACTCGCCGTACCAGACTATGGATGAACTCGTTACCGCAATTAAGGAGAACCCCGGAAAGATAAAGATGTCATACTCTGGCCCTGGGGCCAGCGGACACATCCAGGGACTTCTGCTGGAAGAGGTTGGTCTTGATGTTTCCATGACTCCGTTCGGCGGCGGCAGCCCTGCCATGCTCGCAACAATAAGCGGTCAGGTTGATTTCACATTTGGCAACATCGGCACGGTTCTCGATTACTTGAAAACCGGTGATCTGAGAGCCCTTGCCGTCTACACAAAGGAAGAGAGATCTCCTGCGATTCCAGATGTTCCTCCAATTGCGGACGCGATTCCCGAAATGGCGCGTTACCTGCCTTTGACATTCCCGAACTGTATTCTTGTAAAGGAAGGAACTCCGCCCGAGATCAAACAGGTTATTCTCGAAGCCGCTCAGAAGGCAGTTCAGGATCCGGGATGGATCGAATTCACCGAGTCAAGCTTCTACAACAGAATGCACGACGTTCAGGGCGACGCTGTTATCGAATACTGGAACCGCTGGACCTCGATCGTTGCATGGCTTCTCTATGACGCTGGAGTGGCTCCCAATAGTCCTGCAGACTTCGGAATAGAGAGATTCTGATCTATCGACGGTAGACTTCGTGTCTACCGTCTTTGGAGGTCATTATGAAAGAAAAAACGAGTGGTAGTCTCAATTTCCAGATAATCGAAGGAGCCTTCTTTGCTGTAATCGGCGTCTTCATAATTGTAGTCTCATCTGGGATGAACCCTTACGGTTCCTGGTCACTTGCGCCCGGTCTCTTTCCATTGATAATGGGTGTAATACTTTTAGTGCTTGCAATATCTCTAATATTCCAGGCGGTAAGAAGCAAGAGTTTCAAATCGGGTGGTTTTGACAAGGTTGATTGGCTCAGAATTACAATTTCAATGGCACTTACGTTCATATATGTCTGGCTTCTTCCGATGATTGGCTTCATTGCTATTTCAATTCCTTATCTGGCCTCGATGCTGCTCCTACTTGGAGAGAAGCGTTGGTGGCTGCTGGGCATAATCTCTGTGGGGACTACTCTTGGCCTGTATTACGCCTTTGGTGTTCTACTGAGTGTCTACCTGCCTTGAGAAGGTGATGTGCACATGGTTGAACAGATACTCGCCGCGATAGATCTCAGGTTCATTTTCCTGGTATTTGTCGGTGCCTTTGCCGGACTTGTTGTAGGCGCCATGCCGGGGCTTTCGGTGACTATGGCCACCGCGATTCTTGTTTCGGTAACCTTCACGTGGACGGTCAACGACGCTATGGCTCTTATGATGGGAGTTTATGTCGTCGGAGTCTTCTCCGGGGCTATATCCGCGATACTCATAAACATCCCAGGAGCTCCCGCATCGGTCGCAACGACACTTGACGGCTTTCCTATGACCATGAAGGGACAGGCCAGAAAGGCTTTACGAGTTGCTACCGTCTATTCTTTTGTAGGTACTCTTTTTGGTCTGATAATGCTGGCCTTACTCGCAAAACCAGTTACAAAGATTGCCCTACAGTTCTCGCCTATGGATTACTTTCTACTTGCCCTTTTCGGCCTTACAACTGTTGGATCCCTGACGTCAAAGAACTTTCTCAAAGGATTGATCAGTGCAACACTGGGAGTAATAATAAGCTTAATTGGAATCGATCCGATTATGGGCACACCGAGATTCACATTCGGCTCGATGAAGCTTCAAGCAGGTATTTCGCTGATAGCTGCTCTGATCGGCCTGTTCGGTTTTTCGGAGATTCTCGTTCAGATAGGGCAGCGCTCACTCGAACCGATAGCCGGTAAGCTGGGGAAAGAGAAGGTCGGCTTTCGGGAGCTGTTGAGACACCTTCCGCTTTCGATACAGGCCTCTGTGATTGGAACATTGATAGGCGCGCTGCCAGGCACCGGAGGCCCAGTAGCTTCTCTAATTGCTTACGATCAGGCAAAAAAGACGGTCAGAAAACCCGAAGTTCCGTTTGGCGAAGGGGCCGTAGAAGGGATAGTTGCAAGCGAATCTGCAAACAATGCCTGCATAGGAGGCGCACTTATACCCATGCTGACACTCGCTGTGCCCGGAGATGCCGTTACTGCCGTTCTTCTGTCCGCAATGTACGTCCACGGCTTGAGACCCGGTCCTCTGCTTTTCACGCAGACTCCCGACCTCTTCTACGTAATACTGGCTGCAGGAATAATTGGATCTCTTTCGATAATTGCTCTTGGAATCGGTGTGGCTCCACTAATGGCAAGGATGGTACTGATTCCGAAGAAGATCCTCCTTCCTGTGGTCGCAATCTTGTGTATAATCGGCGCTTATGCGATAAACTCAAGTGTTTTCGACATCCTTATTATGGCCACCTTTGGTCTGATTGGCTTCGTTATGAGAAGGAAGGGATACTCGGTGGCGCCAATGGTTCTCGGTATTGTGCTGGGATCATTGATGGACGCAAATTTTAGAAGGGCGGTATCGCTTGCTTCGGCAGGAGACAATCTGATAATCTCAATGTTCTCAAGACCCATTAGCATTATTCTTGTTGTCTTCATTCTTATTTCACTGTTTTCCAATTTTAAGTTTGTCAGGACCGGGGTGAGAAAACTCTTCTCCGGAAGGTCTGACAAAGGAAAGGAGAATTGAAAATGATAGCCTTTGCTTCAAAGCATAATCTTTCGGGTAAGCTCTCTGTGCCCGGTTCAAAGAGCCATACAATAAGGGCGGTCCTGATCGCCGCCATGGCAAAGGGACTCTCAACCATAAAAAACCCTCTTCCGAGTCAGGACTGTCTTTCGGCGACGAGAGCTGCCAGGGCATTCGGATCCGATGTGAAAATTGAAAAGGGAGTATGGACGATAAAGAGCAACCCCGAGGGCCTAAAGATTCCCGACGATGTCATTGACTGCGGGAATTCCGGAACTACCTTCTATTTTGCCACGGCGATTTCAGGAACTTTAAGCGACTACGTTGTTCTCACGGGAGATTATCAGATTCGTAGAAGACCCGTTGTGAAACTGCTGGAAGCAATGAGAAAACTGGGCGCCTTCGCCGTCACGACGAGAAGTGACAGCGATGCGGCTCCCGTCATTGTAAAAGGACCAATGAGGGCAGGGACTATTGTTTTCGATGGAAAGATGTCACAGTACATTTCCGGAATGCTCCTGGCATCGGCGAGGCTCGAGGGAAAAACCAGGATCGAAGTTCAGAAGGCCATAGAAAGGCCTTACCTCCAGATGACCGTGGATTGGATGAGCGAACACGGGATAGAAGTTAAGTACGATGAGAAGAATTACAGTTTCTTCGAAGTGGAAGGCCCTCAGAATTACAAACCCGTCGACACTGCTATTCCCAGCGATTGGGAATCAGTCGCTTTTCCACTGGTGGCTGCACTCGTAACTGACTCGGAGTTAGTAATAGAGGACCTGGATCTCTCGGGCAGTCAGGGCGACGCCGTAATTGTCGACATACTCAAAGAGATGGGCGGAAATATAACTCTGGACAGATCCAGCAACTCTTTGAAGGCAGTTGGAGGAAACAAACTCAGGGGAATTACCATAGATTGCTCAGACATTCCCGATGCTCTGCCCATACTCTCAGTTGCCGCATGCTACGCTGAGGGAGACACAGTATTGACCGGAATTGAAAGTATAAGGGTAAAAGAAACCGACAGAGTCGAGGTCATGAGGAGAGAACTCTCAAAAATGGGCGCGTCGATCGAGGACACAGACCATGAGATGATCATTCACGGTGGAAAGAAACTGATGGGTGCAAAGGTCCAGAGCCACGACGACCATAGGGTTGCAATGTCTCTCTCAGTCGCTGGTCTATTCTCCGAAGGAGTAACCGAAGTCAGCAACGCCGAATGCGTCTCGGTCTCTTTCCCCGGCTTCTACGAGCTCATGAACAGCGTCGGAGCCGGCTTCCAAACGAAATAGAGAGCCCACGCCTCTAATGGGTCTAGAATCATACAACTGAGAAGAAATCAAGTGGGAAAAACAGAACCCGGCGAAAAGGCCGGGTTTCTTTTTCAGACTCATGCAAAGGATTTCAACAGGTCTATATCAAAAACAATGAACTACGTACAGTTAAACTATCTCATCGATGTGCCCATCACCTCAAGGATATTTGATTCCGGAGAAGCAAATGGAAGGTCCTCGTTTCCGTACAGCCTCTCGTCGTAGTAGTTGCGGCTTCTGAAACCGCCTGAAGTAGTTCCGGCGGGGCCTGCTTCAATAGAAACCATGGTACCAAACAGATGCCTGAATCCCAGATCGACACTGTAGTCATCGTAGCCATCTATGAGAATCTGTCCCGTATTGCTATGCCCGCTGTTCTTCCCGAACGCGAAGAGATTAGTGAACAGCTTAATATTCTCAATAGCGTCTCTGCCACTTGGACTGCTCTGGTAAGGCATTACAATATTCCCGTTAGTTGCTACAAGGTTCAGCATGTCATTCAGAGAGGCGTTCGCCGCTGAAAGGTTTGGGTCGTAATTCGGGTCAAAAGCAAGTCCTGACTCATCTACATAGCTTCTGAAAGTTGAATCATTCAACATGTCGTTATATAAGATATCTCCGTAGATCCTGATATTTCCTTCTTTTGACCTTATTGTGTATCTTCCGTCAATTACAGTTGCTTCTCTGCCCAGCGTTGTTCCGACCCCTCCAGGTATTCCCGCTCCACCCGTTTCTATATCTTCCTCAACCACGTAGTATCCTTTGTTCGAGAAAGAGGTCGCCTCGGTGGTGAAGGAAGGATAGTCTTCTTCGTTCTTTGAGTTGACTTTCATTATGACGGTAGTATCAAAATTCATTTCAGAAAAACCGTCGGACGGAGTTATCAAATACATGTCGACATCTGCATCTGCCACCTTTTGTCCATTACCACCACTTCCACTTATCACGTCCCAATCAGACCAGTCAGAGTAGTGCCATTCGGACCATGATAAGACAGTTGTTGGACCATTAATTCCTCCTAGCATTCCCCATGACTTAGCGTTACCTCTATACCATTCAGAGCAGAACCCAAAGGCACAAATCCTCCACCATTCCCGACCTTTTAGACTTAGCGTGAAGCTAATCAAACCATTTTCGTACTCGAGAGGATATCTGCTGATAGTTCTAGATCTTCTTCTCACTTGATTACCAGATGATCTTACTTCCCTATCCCACTTGAATCTGATAACTGAATAGGGAACTGAACTTTCAAAATCGCCAGTGCCTACAAGACTGTTCAGAGACGATCCCAAAAGTACATCCGACGATAAATTCACGTTATCCGCATTGTCCAGTATTCTGACGCCACCAGTAATTTCAGTTTGAGTAATCGTTCTTCTCTCCTCAATAATCGGGGATTCATTCACCGAGAGCGTTATCTTATTACTATTGATTAGCTGTCTCAATTCATCATCGGTGAAATCGTTACTTGTTAAATCGTCATTGTTGAGAATCTTGTTTGCAGACAACTTTCGTTCATTATCATTGATTATCCATTGTCTGAAAAGATCTAGAAAATCATCGTCATTGACAAGAAGGTTTCTTAGCCATTGTGTATTTCCATCCCTGATCAACTCAGTCGTCTCTGTTTCGCTAACTTGAGAACCAGAGCTTCTCTCTGTGTCTTTCAAGTATAGACCTAGAGAATTCTGAGGAAGAGTTCCTCCCGTTTCAATGGCATTCAACATATCTTCCAGCGAGGTCGTATTTGAGTAGTGGCTTTGATAGTATTCTTCCATCTCATCGAATCTCGTTTCTAGGTCCTTTATAGTTTCTTGACTAACCTTGACACTCCCTGCTCGCAGAAACCAGGGTAAAAAACGGCTGTTGAAATCCCCCGAAGAAGCGTTGTCTACAAAGTCGATAACTGAACCTTTCACTCTCATTTCTTCTTCATCTTCTTCATAAGAATCTGCAACAATTACCTCATTGAACCCCTCGAGAAATATCCATGTTTCGCCATTCTCCACGTGTACTGCATAGTGCTTGTCCTTGAACCGTTCATCATCGTAATCACCGTCGCCATCCGTATCAACGCGTACTGTCTTTTCTGCTTTCCAATTCCCATTAAGTGCAATGTTTGCATTCTCGTACCAAACCTCACCATTGAAGATCGGTCCATCACCAGAAATATCGTCAGGATCAGGCGGAATCGTTGCGTTCATTCTGAAACCGCCATTTCCAGCTCCGCCCTGACCTACGGACCCGAAGAAAGTCGGCCCATATATCACCGATCCAGGATACCAATGGGCAGTTGAGTTACTTTCTAATTCAAATCTCGACCAATTGCTGAAGAAACGCGGGCTAACAAGACCCCAGAAGTAAGCACTCATATTCCCCTTAGAGGTCCTCACGATCGCGAGAAGTGTGTTTGGAGATGATTTGTAAGGGATTAGAACCATATCGTCGAACGTTCCTTCGGTCACTTCGTCAAAAACCTTAGTCAAATCAATTCCCGGCCTGTAGAACTGCTCGTTAGAAAATTTTGAAAACAATTCCTTCCAAGCGTTGTATTCGAGGGTATCAGTAACGAAAAGACCGAGAAAATCATCGTACATTGTGGGGGTAGAAGTAAGTGACATGTAAAAATTATCGGTTGATAAATTGAGATAGCTTTCTTCAGCAAATTTCCTCTTCAGATACCCAAAATTCGCGAAGAATGCATTCCCCCCGTTCACCTGCAATTGTGCCTTGCTAATCCTCTGAAATAACTCAGAGGTAGTTGAAGAAGTTCTGTTTAGAAGCGCAACTGAGATTACTGTAACTGACATCATTATTATAAGTGTCAACGGCAAAACAAGCCCTTTTCTCATGCGGTTCACTCCCAATCATTTCTGCATTACTGCAGTAAATGTTGCTTCACGGCTACTGTCCTGTACATTCATTATTGTGATTGCTGATTCGAGCTTTTCCAGGAGATCAGAAGAGACACCCTCCGCAGCTAACCTGTCAAAAAAAGATCCGTCTTCAGATACTTCCAGTCCGTAACCGTTAACTCCACCAGGTCTCCAAAGATTAGTGATTTCGTATCGTATTTCTGTGTAATCCTTCATTCTTGCATTCGACTTGCTAAGGGTCGAATGTATTGTGAGAAATATCTGAAATACGGTCACGATCATTATCGCAACAACAGCCATTGTGATAATCATTTCGATCATAGAAAGTCCCTTCTGCATAGTCATCCTCACTTCACGTTCATCAGTCTCACAGAAGATCTGTGAGTTCTACTCCCATCGGGCGAAGAAAGCATTATGCTATACGAAACCGATCCTCCGTTGATAGACACAAATTCCAAATCGACATGGTCAAATGAGCTGGAAGAGAAAACGATGTTCTCATTATCGTAAAGAGACTCAACTACATCCGCATTACTGTCGGCTGGAAAGTCTCCCTGAACCGCCTGTTTTTCCCAGATAAAAAGCCTTCCATCATCAATATAGAACTGCTTTGTCACTTTTCCCCCTTCTTCTTCCCCTACGAAAGGAATGGAAACCATATATCTCAAACCCTTTGCCGGTCCATCTTCAGTTTCCCGTACTAAGGCAATTCTTTCAACATTCGGACCCGCCTTTGAGAGTTCAGCTTGAATCAGACTATCAACCCTAAAAAGCTCTGAATATCTTTCCACCTCTCCAAGAGCTATTCTTGATCTTCTTGTGAGGTCAGTAAACATAAGCAACACAGAAGCAAGTACTATCGTAAAAACAGCCAAAACCACTGCAAGTTCGACAAGTGTAAGACCGGCTCTTGTTCTTTCCATTGGCTAATAACCCCTCCTTCAAGAGAAGTCTTCAATCCAAATTACAAATCCACCAAGCACGGATAGATGGATAGATAGATCTAGTATTACGTAGCAACTTTATGCCAAGACCACGGACCAGAGAAATCTCAAAAGAGATTTACGGATACTGCGGATTTGAGAACTGTAAACTCGAATCAAGCGATCGCAGTCTTGTTTGCCTGCTGAGGTGTAGAATACTAAAGTTCTCACAGGAATCTCAAAATATTCGCGTCAATCGGCCGCTTCTCTTAGAAGTGGATTTCAACAAATCAGTTGCATTAAGGAAACTAATTTCCGCAGCCTCGAAGCTTAATGCTCACATTGCCGTCTTCCTTGTCATTAACAAGTCACGCGTTCTAGTTCGCTACCATAATTGGTTCGAAGGGAGTTATTGAGTCCTCATTTCAGAAAAGTTCAGCAAGAGTAATCATTCTTTCGATTAAATCTTGTGGAATAATCCTTTCACTTTGAACGTTCTCCTCAGCTCTTCTGGAAAGCAACTTCGGGTCTCGATTATCGTGTAGAGAAACTAGAATCATTTGCCACCCAAACTGGAAGAAATGAAGCAATAAATCATCAGAAAGCCAGGGACTTCTTCACCTTTTATTGTCTTGAGATCCCCTGATTTGCTGCAAAAACTTTGAGCTCAATCTTTTTTTCTCCAAGGAACTGACCGTAAACAGCCGAGCTTACCTATGAACTTGGATAAATGCCACATAGGCATTGTTTTGCATGGTTCTTTTTGTCAACAACGCTTGGCCGTTAACTTAGTTCTTGAGGATGCAAAGGTGATCGCTTTGAGAGAGAAAGAGAAAGAGATAGTGAAAAGGCAGATCAAGGAACTTGTGTCAGAGTACGCTGAGAAAGTTCTATGCAGCAAGGCAGAAGCTATACTAGACAGCAACCTGCTCAAGGACGAGGAAATTGAGGATTTGATTCAAGATGGCAGGGCATATACAATGGCTATTGCGCTGATTAACGACTGGTTGCTTTCCCTGCCATATCCTCTCGAAGGCAAGTCATACAAGAAGCTAAGAAGGCTATTGGAAAAACTCAGATAGAACCCGGACTTCAATTTTCCGTTCTCTGAGCGAGAAAAATCATATTGCAACAAAATCCGATGAAATAGGCAACTCTGTAACTGTTCAACATGATTCGTCCAACAAAATGCAACTTGCTCCATCAACACGACCAAGGTCAAAAGAAAAGCAGTGTAGCTTAGTTACATCAAAGAGCAGCCCTTCCCCCGGCTGCTCTTTGAATTATTGGATGCATAATTGTAAGAGCTGAACAACCCCAGAAGAAAGAGACTTCTTGATAATCAGGAATAGGCTAAAATTACGAACAGATCTGCTCATATTAAAACAATCTAATCTTCTTCGATAGAGAAACCCACCAATCTACTCTAATCACGGACTATTAGCTGAAACCCGTTTTCTCCCAAACCACCGTTTTGTTATACTTTAACTAAGATGAAGACACAAGTGAGAGTCCATTTCTGTTTCTCACCGTAGTTCATTTTTTCTCAGCACAAGTGTTCTTAAGTCAGGCGGATTGACCATGGAGAATTCAGTGGGATTCTTGCGTGCCTTTGCAACGACAGAAGGGTATTTTAGCAGATTCAACGAAGATTATCGGATCGATGGATACTCCAGATCCTTGAGAGGTTTGTCGAAGAGTGACAAGGTTCTCAGGAGCTTTCTCGACATTCTTCTGGAATATGCAGAGTTACGCAACGTGATAGTCCAGACAGTAACAGCCGATACCGGACCTATCGCAGAGCCACACGACGAAGTAGTTCAAGACATAGAGCGGATCGCTCGTATGCTCAATGATCCGCCAAGGATTACTTCTGTATTTGGATACGAGAAAGTAGCGAAGATAGACACAAATGACAGCCTGGAAAAGGCGCTCAAGATTATTGCTGAGAGATCATATTCTCAGATCCCTTTATACGATGGTGATCAATTCAAAGGAATCCTGACGACAAACGCAATTGCCAATGGATGGCAGGTGCAGGTGAAGAAGAAAGGGCAAACATAAGGAAAACGTGGGCCCGTAATGTGATGGAGTATGCCGAAGAAGACGAGACCGTGGAATTTGCAAACAGAAAGGCAACCCTATCGAACATCGTCGCCTCATTTGGTGAATTCAGAGCTCTTGGATAAAGACTCAAGGCTATATTTGCGACCGAAAACGGGAGGATTCGGCTATCATGGAACCGAGGGCGAGGAGGGAACCGTGATCGCTTTCTAGGGTACCATGTTGAAACGCTGCAGATTACCTGCGGCAAAGCTGGCTGATATCGTGCCGATGACATTGAAGATTCTCTCTATAGAAAGCAAAAGGAAATTCGATGGTGAAAACATCTGGAGCTGTGATGATCAGCGTTGATTTCGATTTTCACATTCATACGGTCTTTTCCGACGGTTCGATGTCCTTCGAGGAGGTTCTGACTGCGCTCCGTAATGCCGGTCTGTCGAAATGCGGGATAACCGATCACTTCGAAACCGGTTTGCCCCATTCGGTGGCCGTGTCGGAGGCCCATTATATGGATCTGTTCAACCGGTTCAAAGAGAAAGCGAGAAAGTCTGGCATAGAGGTTCTTCTGGGCGGCGAAACGGGGCTAAGGCCCGACGGCTTGATGCTTCCGGCGAAGGTACCGCCCTTCGATTTCTTGATCGCCAGCGTGCACAGGGTAAACGGGAGGCACAAAAGCGAATCCGACTGCTGGAGAGAGTACAGGACTTACATAGAGTGCGGAATAGAAAAAAGAGGCTTTCAGATTCTCGGCCATGTCGAGGGATACCTTCCCCTGACGCCTCTTGGAGCGAACAGCGATACCTTCGATGAAAGGCGCGAGATCGAGCGTTACTACGCCGCGAAGTATCTCACCCTCGACTGGTACGCCTCTATAGCTCCGGCCCTCGTAAAGAGCGGCGTGGCCGTGGAGATTCACGAAATGTCCGCATCGCCCAGGCTTGAGGTGATCGATCTCCTCCGATGCAGGGGCGTGCGGTTCTCTTACGGGACCGATTCGCACGGTCCGTAACAGCTTTTGAAGAGAGAGTTCATAACCAGAGTGTTGAATTGCATCGGATTGAACGAAGCCGACATTTTCAAACCGGAAGAGAGAAAAGGAGGAGCGAGATGCACTCGATAGCGATACTTGGAGCGGGGATGATGGGAAACGTCCACGCGAGGGCCTACAGGGCCATAGATAAAAGAAATCCCCTCTGGATAGTCGATCCAATCGAAAGCAGGGCGAAAGCGATCTCCGAAAAATACGGAGCAACCGTCGCCAGCTTTGAGGAGATTCTGGAAAACAGCAGCGTAGACATTGTGGATATCTGCACGCCGACATTCACTCACAGGGAACTTGCCGTCAGGGCGCTCAGGGCCGGCAAGCACGTCTTCTGCGAAAAGCCCGTGGCGCTAACTCTTGAAGACGCAAGGGCAATGGACAGGGCGGCCAAAAAGAGCGGCAGAAAATTCATGGTGGGCCACGTCGTACGCTTCTTTCCGCAGTATATAAGAGTGAAGGAACTAGCTGCCGCCGGAGATGTGGGTGAAATTGTAATGGCAAGACTTTACAGGGGAGGTTCCTTTCCCTCTCACGGTATAGACAACTGGTTCGCCGATATTGCAAAGAGCGGCGGCGTCTTCGTAGATCTCTCCATACACGATTTCGACTTTCTCAGAAAACTGCTGGGCCCCGTGAAGACCATCGAAGCGAGGTCCGTAACGCTGAGCTCGGAGAGGAAGAAAAACTCTTTCGATCATGGTATGGCGATTCTGAGGTTCGAATCCGGCGCCTTAGCACATATCGAAGGCAGCTGGGCCGAACCGGCCGGGATGCCAGTCAATTTTGGAACGTTCTACGAATTTGTCGGCACTAAGGGAATGATAACCAACAGCTACGAGAGAGAGACGACGCTTCGTCTGCAAACTTCGATCGATGGAAAGCCGAGATACTTGCAGGAGAATCCGGCTTATTTTGATCCGTACACCGAAGAATTGAAGTCTTTCATACTCTCAGTAGAGAAAGACAGGGAAGTCCCCGTTAACGGGCAAGAGGCCATAGAATCGTTGAGAGTCGCGCTGGCGGCCAACGTGTCTGCAAAACTGCACAGACCGGTCGAGCTTTCGGAGGTGTTTTGAGATGGCGAAAATCGCAATCCTAGGTATTGCACATATGCACGGTTACAGCTATGTGAGAGCCTTGAAGAGAATGAATGATATCGAGATAGCGGGGCTTTACGATGAGGACAGATCTAGGATGAACAAAGCCTGCGAAGACCTGGGCATAAAGCCCTGTGAAAAGCCAGAAGAACTCGTCGCTCGGAGCGACGGTGTGATAGTAACGAGCGAGAACTCTACCCACAGGGAGTTCGTCGAGATCGCTGCCGGAGCCGGAAAACACATTCTCTGCGAAAAGCCTATCGCGACGACCGTAGAAGACGCGGAGGCGATGATTAAGATTTGCCGCGAGAACAATGTGAAGCTTCAAATAGCCTTCCCGGTCAGGTACAGTGCCTCCGTGAGAAAGGCCAGAGAGATCATCGCGGGCGGTCTGCTGGGCGAAGTGGTGAGTCTGGTGGGAACAAACCACGGGAGAATGCCGGGCGGCTGGTTCATAGACCCGGTGCTGGGCGGTGGCGGTGCCGTTATGGACCACACCGTGCACGTGGTGGATATAGTGAGATGGCTTCTTGACTGCGAATTCACACAGGTGTACGCAACTTGCGGTACCCTCATATATGACATACCGGTCGAAGACTGCGGACTGGAGATGTTCAGGCTCTCGACTGGCCAGTACATGACACTTGACTGCAGTTGGTCGAGACCGAAGGCCCATCCTTACTGGGGAGACGTAACTCTTCACATAGTCGGAACTGAGGGAACGCTCTTCCTGGATGTCTTCAACTCAAAGATCGAGGTCTATTCCAACGAAAAGGGTAGTCGATGGGAAGCTTATGGTGACAACTTTGATTGCCTTTTGATTGAGGATTTTGTTGAGGTTCTTAGGTCAGGGAAGGATCCTTTCACAAGAGGAGAAGATGGACTTGAGGCTCTCAAAGTCGTTGATGCTGCTTACAAGAGCTTCAGAGAAGGCCAAGAGATTCAGATCTGCTGACTGATTCGGATTTCAGTCATGTCGCACTGTTGCCTGGAGTATAATCTAGATGATAAGGTAGAGTTACGAGGTGAGTCATTTGAAGCAGCATTACGATCGTGGAAAACTTGAGCAAGAATTTGACAATCTTCCCGAGGCCTCTCCGATTGCAGATATTGATCCGTTCAAAGGTGATATCATCGCAATGGTTGGTGCGCTCGCACTTGATTATCTTGATCTTGACCCCGGAGATACATTACTTGATATCGGAACCGGCAGAGGAAGGTGGGCCGTGGCCGCCAGTCCTTACTGCAGAAAGGTGATAGGTATTGACATTAGCAGAAGGATGTTAGAAGATGCAAGATCAAATATTGCCAGCGCGGGTGTTGAGAACGTCGAATTCTTTAGGGGTTCCTTCGAGAACCCGTGCGAAGAAGTGAACCTATCAAGAATGAACATAAACAAGGTTGTAGCCATCTACTCTCTTCACCATCTTACAGATCCGATGAAGATGGAAGCGATTTCGAAGCTTACGCAGATTTTAAAGAGGCCCGGTAGGATCGTTGTTGGTGATATTATGTGGTTCGACGATCCTGGAAAGCACAGGGATGCGTGGGACGAAGTTTATTTCGACGACAACGAATTAGATCACCCGGCGAGCATTTCATTTATGAAAGAAGTTTTCCAGCATTCAGGTGCGAACGAAATTGAAGTTGTTCAGATTCATCCGTTGGTGGGCTTGATAAGCACAACCTTTTTGTGAGGATTTTGGTTGAAGCCATGCAGGTTATTATAGGCGTCAGATATAAGGGCAGCTGCAGTTCGTAGATAGAACCCTACAGGTACCAACTAAACGGAAGAACCGGTATAAGTTTTTTCCCTTGAGCAGTCCCAAGCTCCAGTAAGGTCGTAAATCTTCAAGGCCACTTCCAAACAAGTTGTTTTTGCTTTCAAAGCATTTTGATTATTCTTTGGTGGTCACCTTTGTTCCGAATACACCTGAGCCGGGATCGAATCCCCTATTTCTAGCGATTTCCTCCGCGGTTTTCTGAAGAAGATTCATCATGGGAATGAAAGCAAGGACTTCTTCCAGGCCATCGGAAACGTATATTGATTTCACATTCCCCTCTCTCGAATTCGTCAGGGTAATCAAATCGCATTTGTCGTAAATGTCATTGTGGAGTTCCTGCATTAGGTCGTAAGTCTCTCCCTTGGGATTCATGGTGATTACAACGGGCTTGTCAGCAAGCAAGTCGACGGGACCGTGTCTGAAAGAGGCTCCCGAATAGAATATGAGACTTAGCTTGGCAACTTCAGCAAACATTAGCCTCGCCATTTTTCCAACACCTATGCCAAAACCTCTGGCAACGAGAATCCTCTCCCTTTTCTCAGATAACATAGCTGCAAGCCACGATAAATCATGTGACAAAGCTTCGTCCATTCTTGTGGGCAGATCAGAAAAGTTCAATCTTCTTGCGGTTTTGAAGGCTGAAATCATCAGAGTTAAGACAATGCTATTCACGAAGGTCTTTGTTGCACCCATAGATCTCTCACTGCCCGCGAAAAGCGGAAATACTCTTTCATCAGGGAAAGCCTTTGCCGCGCTGCTCTTTTCGTTGTTGGTTACAAGTGTCATAGAAGGCAGAAGCGCTTTGTTTTCTTCGATGAATCGGATTAGTTCTGCGCTTTCTCCTGACTGACTGATGAGAAAGATTGTAGAGTATCTTTTTAGCAGTTCTTGGGATGAGTAAGTTATGATCTCCGACATCTCGAAGCTTTCTGCGTCGATGCCAGAGTATCTTAGAAATGAAGCCGCTACCTCTGAAGCATGAAGAGAAGCTCCCATGCCTGTGAACAGGACTCTTTCAAAGTTTAGAGACTTCGCTTTCTCAAAGACGACGTCAGATGTGGAAATAATGGTTCTTACTGCTTCTGATTGCTCAAGCATATCTTCCAGAAATTTTGACAAATCATTCATCCTTTCGTGAGACAAGTTCGATGATCTATCGGTCCAGGGGTGTCATTCACTTTAAAGTCTATCATCAAAGATTGGTTTTGACTAATCAGTGAAATCGATGCAATAATAAGGATGGAGGTGAATTTATGGCACTGCTCAGAACTAGCGACGGAACTCAAATCTATTACGAAGTACACGGAGATCAATCTAACCCACCTGTTGTTATTCTCAACGGAATTATGATGTCGGTCCCCTCGTGGGCAGGATTTGTTCCCCACTTTTCAAGGCACTTCAGATTGATTCTGATGGATTTCAGAGATCAGGGCCGATCTGAAAGAAAGGATTCACAGTATCACATCTCCATGCACGTTGACGACCTAACCGACCTGATCGATGCGCTTGAGATTTCTAGCGCAAACGTAGTTGGTCTCTCCTATGGAGGCCAGGTGGCAGAAATGTTAGCAATAAAGAGACCGGAGAGAGTAAATTCTCTAGTACTCGCCAATACTCCCGCCCGAATTTCTCCATACCTTGCAGAACTTGGCGAAGCGTGGAAAGAAGCTGCAGAACTTAAAGATGGAGAGCGGTTCTTCAAGCTGGCAATACCCTTCATCTATTCAGATTTCTTCTACAATCGTAATCTGCAGTGGCTAAAAGAAAGACAGAAGATGTTCAAATCGACACTCAACGGAGAATGGTTTGAAGGGTTCATAAGGCTTATTTCTTCAAATCCCGATTTCAATGTTTTGGAAGAACTTGACAAGATTCAGTGCCCGACTCTGCTACTTGGTGCCGATCGAGACATCATTACACCGATAGAAGAGATGAAAGCAATTCATGAAAGAGTCAGAAATTCGGAATTCCTTGTCATAAAAGATGCCGGTCACGGAGCTTTCCTCGAAAAACCAGGAGAATTCATGACAGCAATCATCGGGTTCATACTTAAGAATTGTTAGAAAAAAGGACAATTTGGTAGTTATTCATCTTCTTTCGTCGATAATCATCAATAAACTACTTTAATTGAGTTTAGCAACCGGATCGGTTTAGTGTATTGTGAAAGTGAGAGATGATTCATCTTTCATATGTGAGAGATGAATCATGACACGCAAGCTATAAGGGGTGATCTTGGTGAGTTCAGTTCCAATAATTGGAATAGCGGGAATCGGGACATACATACCTGAGACCTTCATGACTCCAGAGGAAATTGCCGATTCAACGGGTATTCCGCAAGAGGTAATCGAACTGAAATTTGGAGTGAAGAGAAGACTCGTTCCAGGTCCCGGTGAAACCACAAGTAATTTGGGAATAAAAGCGGCACGGAAAGCTATTGAGAATGCCGGGATAGATCCCAAAGACATTGATCTGTTAATCTGGAACGGTGCTCAGCATAAAGATTACCCTTGCTGGCTGGCCGGACTGAAGGTTGCTGACGAAATCGGTGCTGTAAACGCCTGGTCTTTCGATATGGAAGCCATGTGTGGATCTATGATGGCCGGCATTGACGTGGCAAAGAGTCTCATGATTGCTAGAGACGATGTCAATACGGTTCTGCTAGTAAGCGGCTATAGAAATGTTGATCTTATGGATCTTTCTGAACCATCAACATCGTTCATGCTTGATGTAGGAGCCAGCGGGGCCGCTGTAGTTCTTAAGAAAGGCCATAATGAAAACGTCGTCCTATCTTCGGCCTTTAAGGGTGACGGATCATTTTCAGAGTTATGTGTTGTCCCGGTCGGGGGGACAAAGAAGTGGCCTATGACCCCCGAAGATACGCAGAACTATCATTTCTCCGTCCAGGGAGATACTGCAGAGTTCAAGAAACGCCTCGGAGAGACTACAATGCCTAATTTCTACTGGGTGATTAGAGAGTCACTCAGAAAGAGCGGCTTCTCCGAAAGCGATATCGATTATTTAGCTATTTTGCATTTCAAAAGATCGGCTCATTTTGCAGTTCTTGAAGAGCTCGGGCTGAAGGAAAATCAGAGTACTTACCTTGATTACTACGGCCATCTTGGGCAGAATGATCAGATTCTCTCGATAGAATTAGGTTTGAGGGAGGGAAAGATTAAAGATGGTGACGTGGTTGTAATGGTTGGTGCCGGATTGGGCTTCGTCTGGGCAGCGACGACAGTAAAATGGGGCAAGAATTAGGAGGCGAAAAGGTGAGATTGGAAGGTAAAGTCGTCATCATAACTGGTGGCGCGAGTGGACTGGGTAAAGCGGCAGTCGAAAAGTTTGCCCGTGAAGGAGCGATTGTCTATGCCTGCGATATGGACGTCGAAGGTTTGGATAATCTGAAGAAGGAATTTTCCGAGCTTCCGGGCAAGGTAATTCCGAAGAGACTCAACGTGACGGATAGGCCCGCAATAACTGAACTTATAGGTGAAATCAAAAGCGAATTCGGCCGAGTCGATGGGCTTATCAATAATGCTGGAGTGACTAGAGACGCTCTGATTCAGAGAATGTCCGAAGAAGATTGGGACCTGGTTATCAACGTCAATTTGAAAGGTGTTTTCAACATGACGCAGGCGGTTGCTCCAGTGATGATAGATCAGGGTTATGGTTCGATTGTCAATACTTCATCGATTGTCGGCGTATACGGAAATATCGGACAGTCTAACTACTCCGCTTCAAAGGGAGGAGTTATTGCAATGACTAAGACATGGGCTAAAGAGTTGACAAGAAAGGGCGCGAAGATAAGGGTAAACGCTGTGGCGCCGGGTTTCATAAAGACGCCTATGACTGAGAAAATGCCTGAGAAGATACTGGTAGCACTTGAAGAGAAGATTCCTCTTAAAAGAATTGGACTCCCTGAGGAAATTGCGAATGTCTACTTCTTCTTGATTTCCGATGAGTCGAGTTATTTGACCGGTCAGGTAATTGGCGTTGACGGGGGTCTCGTAATTTGAAGGTCTCTCGAAGCGAGAGAACAAGACTACAGATTAAAGAGGCGGCTGAAGAGCTGTTCAGTCGCCTTGGTTTCGAGATGACCTCTGTTGCGAACATATGCAGAACCTGCGGACTGTCAAATGGAGCATTCTATAGACATTACACTGGTAAGGAACAGGTATTCAAAGAAATCGTCCAGGATATCAAGACCAGGTTCGAGTCCGCCTCTGCTTCGGTCATGGGAAACACTATAGAGGAGAAGCTGTATAACCTTTACAGAAAGGTCTTTGATATTCTTTGGCAATCGCGGAGAAAGTTCATTGCCTTTCATGAGGCTGAATACAGGTTTCCTGAAGTGGAAAACTCCGTTGACAAAACCTACAAGGACGCTCTTCTCTCAACTGTGATAAACGATAGGTCTCCACTTTCAATGCCTGAACTGTGGTTTCTTATTGGAAGCTCCAGGTTTGCCGCCATTTACTGGATCATATACAACGATACAAGGGTGCCAGATTCGACTGTGCGATCTCTCGTCGACTTCGCCCTCAATGGTTTTGTTAAGTCTGATGAGTTGGATCGAAGGTCTCTGGAATTCACTCTAGATAGAGTAAGAGCAAACGGTGAGGGAAAGGCTAAAGAGGTCATCCTTTTGGCGGCAGAGAAACTAATGGGGGAGAAGGGATATTTCGGTACATCGATATATGATATCACAAGTAAGGCGGGCTACGGACAGGGTACGTTCTATCTTCATTTTGAAAGCAAGGGGAAGTTACTTCAAGAGCTTGTTTATCAGGCAAACAGAAATCTGAGAAGAACAATGAGAGATGCGGTCTCCGGTGTTGAAGGCAGGTTAAACAAAGAGATTAGGTCCTTTAAGGCGTTTTTGCTCTTCATGGATGTTCACAAAGAGCTATATAACATAGTTCGTGAGTCGGAGTTTGTACAACCTGAGACTGGACGTTTCTACTATGAAAGGCTATTAACTTCTTACATAAGAGCTCTTGAAGAGGCTAGATTGAAGGATGAGATTAGATCGATAGACTCGCGTGATCTCGGCGTCTTTCTGATGGGCATTGGACACTTCATGGGGCTTGATCTTCTTTTCAAATTGAAGAAAGACTACGAAAAATGGAACGAGTATTTGCTGGAACTGGCTTCTCTTATGGCAAAAGGTTATGGAGGTGCTTTTAGTTGAACTGGAATGATGAATACAGAAAGAAGAAGATATCGATTGATGAAGGTCTGAGAAACATTAAGTCTGGAACAAAGATTGTGACAAGCATGGCGGCAATGGAAGCTCAGGGTCTTCTAAAGAACCTCCACAGAGTTGAGGACGTAGAGAATGTGGCCGTTGCGACTTGTTTGAATATTGGAGAGTATCCGTTCTTCGTTAATAAAGAATATGAAGGCAGATTTCTGAACGAGTCTTGGTTCCATTCGGTGGGCGCCAGGAAGGCAGTCAGCAGCGGCCTTAGGACAGTGACATACATCCCGAACAATCTTCATGTTGCAGGTATTGAGCGTATTGTGGCAAACAAACCCGATATATTCTGGGGTGTTGCCTCACCGATGGACAGAAATGGATACATGACCGTTTCATTGTCCACGGTATATGAAAGAGATATGGTAGAGAACGCAAAGATGGTAATTCTGGAAGTAAATGAGAAAGCGCCGAAGACTCATGGAGACACTCACGTTCACATAAGTGAGGTCGATTATGTGATAGAAAACTCTTTTGACATTCCTGAACTGCCGGACACTGAACCCTCGGAGATTGAAATGAGAATCGCAGGACATATTTCTTCGCTTGTTGTAGATGGAGCAACTTTGCAGATTGGAATCGGAGGGATTCCGAACGCCGTCGCAAGACTTATGGAGGATAAGCACGACTTAGGAATTCACACCGAAATGTTTACTGAGTCGATGATTCACTTGTTCGAAAAGGGAGCCATAACAAATAGGAAGAAGAGTCTTTGGCCCGGAAAGTTTATTGCGACTTTTGCACTCGGCACAAAGGAAATGTATTCTTTCATTGAGGACAACCCTGGTGTGCTTCTGCTCAGAGGCAGCTATGTCAACGATCCGTACGTTGTCTCGCAGAACGAAAACATGGTCTCTATAAATACGGCAATCTCTGTCGATCTCACGGGGCAGGTATGTTCCGAAGCAATTGGAACTCGGCACTATAGCGGTACCGGAGGACAACTAGACACTCATAGAGGTGCCTCCATGGCTAAGAATGGAAAGGGAATCATCGCACTTAGATCGACAGCAAAGAAAGGCGCCGTTTCTACAATCGTCCCTCTTCTTCCGCTTGGCTCACCCGTTACCGTTCCAAGACAGGATACTGATTATGTTGTAACCGAGTTTGGGATTGCCAGGCTTAAAGGTCTCAACGTATTCCAGAGAGTAGAGGCCTTGCTGAATATTTCTCATCCGGACTTCAGATCAGAGCTAAGAAAACAAGCTCGCGACATTGGATTAATATAGGAGGTTTCTTGATGAAAAAGGTCTTCATTGTTGGTGCAAAAAGGACTGCAATCGGTACTTTTGGAGGAACTTTAAAGGAGGTACCGGCCGTGGATCTTGGAGTTACTGCTTCAAAAGCCGCAATAGAGCAGTCGAAGGTCGATCCTAAGAAGATTCAAGAGACGATAATGGGCTGTATTCTAACTGCAAACCAGGGTATGGGACCGGGAAGGCAGGTATCGATTGGTGCAGGTGTTCCAATTGAGAGCCCCGGATACTCAGTAAATATGCTTTGTGGTTCAGGAATGAAATCCACAATGATAGGGGCGCAAGATATTCTCACAGGTGAAGCTGACCTAGTACTTACCGGCGGTATGGAGAATATGTCTATTGCCCCATACATGCTAGACAAAGCAAGGTTCGGATATAGAATGGGCAGCGGTACTATAGTCGATCATATGATACGAGATGGCCTTACGGACGTTTTCAATGACTACCACATGGGAGTAACTGCTGAAAATCTGGCCGAGAAATACGGTATAAGCAGGCTCGAGCAGGACGAATTTGCACTTCAAAGCCAGAAGAGAGCCAAGGAAGCGATTGCGACAGGAAGGTTCAAAGATGAAATCGTCCCGGTTGTGATAAGGGGAAAAAAGGGAGACGTCGTTTTCGATACCGATGAACACCCAAGAGATACTAGCATGGAAATCCTTGGCAAACTCAGGCCGGCCTTCAAGAAAGATGGTTCAGTAACCGCCGGGAATTCTTCTGGAATAAATGACGGTGCCAGTGCAACAGTCCTTGCGAGCGAAGATGCAGTGAAAAAATACGGATTGAAGCCAATAGCAGAAATAGTCGCTTACGCCCAGGCCGGCGTTGACCCCGCCTATATGGGTTTTGGTCCTGTTCCAGCGGTCGAGAAGGCACTCAAGAAGGCTTCAATGAACATAAAGGATATGGAGTTGATAGAGCTTAATGAGGCATTTGCTTCTCAGTCTCTGTCAGTACTGAAGGGTCTCATGGAGATCTACGGGGTTTCAAAGGAATGGCTTCTTGAGAGAACTAATGTCAATGGAGGTGCGATTGCTCTTGGCCACCCGATAGGCGCATCAGGAAACAGAATAATAGTTACTCTCCTGTATGAAATGGAAAAGAGAAATCTCGAGTTTGGTCTTGCTTCACTGTGTATTGGCGGCGGAATGGGAACCGCAGTAGTAGTAAAGAGAGTCTAGTCCCTTGCAAATCGCATATACTGCGTTTCCGTAATGAGGTTTGGATGTACTAGTGCACCAAAAATCATCTTGAACAACCTACTTAGGAGGTGGGAAAGTGAAAAGAGCACTGTTAGTATTATTGGTGGTAGCTGTAACTGCTTTTGTTGCATTTGCCGCCACTCCAATCAAGATTGGTGCCGTCGTACCCTTGGGAGATATCACGGGCGACCAGTCTGCAAAGGCAATGAAGCTTGCTATCGACGAAATCAACGCTGCAGGGGGATTACTTGGTAGACCTCTGGAGCTAATTGTAGTGGATAGCGAGCTGAAGCCCGAAAAGGGAGCTGCAGCAATTGAGAAACTTGCTACAGTAGATAAGGTTGATTTCTTTGTTGGAGGTATGGCATCTTCAGTCCATCTTGCGCAGATCCCAGTAATGAAAAGGTATCAGAAGATCACTATCTGGAGCGGCGCGGCTTCATATCTATGCGAGAATGCAGTTGGACCGGACGCCGACTGGTATTTTCATCTTCATCCATGGGACTACCAGCAGGGTGCCAGCTACGGTCTGGGTTGGACAGAATTAGCTGAGGCTTATCCCGACATCGAAATTGAGAAGATCTTCCTTGCCTATGAAGAAGGCGGTTTTGGATCTGCCTCTCATGAATCCTATCTTGTGCTTCAATCTCAGGCCAATCAGGGAGAAGGTGCGTGGGCAGCTGTCATGGGAGACTATATGGGAGTCTCCTTCAAGAGTGCAGCGCTTGGTGGAGGAGACTACAGAGCAATGCTTCAGCAGGCTAAGGCCTATGACCCGGACCTTTTTGTTTGGGCAGGTTACGATGCCGATGCTCTTCCGATGCTTCAGCAGGCTAAGGAAATTGGTTTTGCTCCAAAGTTCTTTGTTGGAGCACCTCCAGGCTGGCCGGCACATTTCGGAGATTCTCCTCTAGCAGAAGCGGTAACACTCTACGGAATGTGGGCACCAACAATAAACAAGGTAAGTCCAACTGCAGAGCACTTCTGGAATGCTTACATCGAAAAGTACAATGAGGAACCGGCAACTTATTTCGCACCACTGGGATATACAAACATCTACTTCCTTGCGGAAGGAATCAAAGCCGCGGGAACTCTGGACAAGGCAGAACTGATAAAGGCACTAGAAGAAGTAGAATACGCTTCACCGATAGGAGAAGTCCTAAAGATGTCTCCAAGCAATGTAATAAAGCATCAGGGATTCACTGGCCAGAAAATACTTCAGTGGCAGGGCGGAGAACAGCAGGTTATTTGGCCGCTTAATCTCAAGACCGCTGAACCGATTTATCCATTTCCTTCTTGGGAAGGAAGATAAGTAGTGTGAGGTCGGGCACTCGTGCCCGACCTTACTATCTAATAAGCTGTAGCTTGGGTGGTGACTGACTTGGAGAGCATCTCGTTCATGAGAAAGCACAGGAATCTCTTTCTCCTGATTGCTGTAATTGTCGTGGTGGCTATTTGGAAGCCTCACGCCGCCATATATGGACTCCAAAGAGGAAGCCTATATTCTTTGGTCGGTTTGCCTCTTTCGTTAACCCTTGGAGTTGTAGGAATTATGAACCTTGCCCACGGCGATTTCCTCTCGCTGGGTATTTATTTTGTCTATCTTTTTGCCACAAACCTAGGAATGGATCCTCTCGTGTCCATTATCCCAGTCTTTTTTCTATTGTTTGGGCTCGGAGTGGTGATCTATAAGTTGACTATTACGAGAGTAATGAAGTCAGGACATTTGAACCAGTTGCTTCTCACATTTGGGATATCGATGATTTTATTGGAAGCAATGAATGTCATCTGGACATCAAGACCTAGAAGTGTCTACGTTGAGTACTCTTCTTCGTCTACAACAATTGCAGGTGTAAGATTCGGCACCTATGAGCTCTTGTATGTTGTTTTTGCTTTCGCAGTGCTAATTGCACTTCAGCTCTTTCTGAAGAAGACGAGACTGGGGCAGGCAACTTTTGCCGTCGGTCAGAATCCACAGGGCGCGAAAATTGTTGGGATCAACACGGGTTTCGTGTATCTCTTTGTGTTTGGAATATCGATTGCTATTCTGGGAATTGCCGCAGGAGTCATGGTACCAAGATTTGCAATCTTTCCTTCTGTGGGTTCGGCATTTACAATGAAGTCTTTCTGTCTAGTTGCAATGGCTGGACTTGGAAATCTTACCGGAATTCTTGTTAGTGGTATTGTTCTTGGAGTTGGGGAAGCTATTGTGCAATCTATACCTGGTTATGCGGGCTGGTCAGACATAGTATTCTTTGGAGTTCTGATAGCTGTCATAATGATCAGATCCCTAAGGAGGCAATCATTATGAAGATCACAAAGTCACTTGTTATTATCATGTTGCTCATCGCGGCTGCTCTTCTTCCCGTTGTGACTGAGGCGTACTTCATAAGTGTTGCCATAACTATCTTGACGTTCATGACGTTGTCGATCAGCTGGGATATGATGCTCAGAACAGGTCAGCTGTCTTTTGGTACGGCTGGTTTTTTCGGACTCGGTGGTTATACGGGTATCATTGCAGTCGCTGACTTCGGTGTGGACCCACTTGTAGGGATTATCCTGGGAGGTCTTTTGGCTGGAGGTGTCTCTCTCTTGCTGGGTATGGCAATTCTGCGATTGCGTGGTTTGTATTTCGCAATAACAACAATGGCTCTCGCAAGCGTATTCATGGTAATCATAAGGAATTTGAACAAGCTTACCGGAGGCCCAAGTGGAAAGATAGTTTATACAACTCTTTTTAACTACGACTCTGTCAAAGTTTATTGGCTCATGTTGGGTATTACAGTGGGTACAATTGTGGTTTCAGAAGTGTTTCAGAGAACTAGAGTTCATTTTGCGATCGATTCTATTAGAGCCGATGAAACAGTAGCTAAGTCTCATGGAGTAAATATCTACAAATATCTGATATTTGTTTTTGTTGTGACTTCGATAATACAAGGAGTAATAGGTTCAACATATGCACTTCAGTATGGATTTGTTTATCCAGAGAGCAGTTTTTCAGCTCATTATCTTCTTCTACCGATAGCCATGGCGTTGGTGGGAGGAATATACTCAACTATTGGCCCAGTCCTTGGCGCGATTATTCTGGGTCTTTCATCTGAGTATCTCAAGTTAATAATGCCCTATGGACATTTGATTATCTACGGTGTAATCATAGTTGTGGTAGTTCTCTTTTTGCCGAACGGTGTGTATGGCGCAATCAAAGATGTTACTGGATTCAGAAAACGCCGTCTGGAGGAACGATAAAATGAGTATACTTAAGCTTGATAAAGTCACAAAACGTTTCGGTGGACTAGTCGCCGTAGATAACGTCTCTATGGAGATCCAGCAGGGTGAAATTCTCGGTTTGATTGGACCAAACGGTGCAGGGAAGACGACTCTAACAAATCTTATATCGGGAGTCCATATGGTGAGCGAGGGGAAAATTATATTCGACGGCATCGATATCACTTTTCTTCCAGCACACAAAAGATGCAACCTTGGGATCGCAAGGACTTTTCAGATTGCTCGACCGTTAAAGAACCTCACAGTAGTTGAAAACATAATGGTCGGAGGACTTTTTGGAAACGGTGAAAAGCTTAAGGAGAGCAAAAAGAGCGCTCTTATGCTTTGTGAAACAATAGGACTTGAAGAGCCCGACCAAACTCTTGATAAGATAACTGTTCTTGATATCAAGAAGATAGAGATCGCAAGAGCGATGGCCACAAAACCGAAGATCCTCTTTCTTGACGAGGTTATGTCGGGATTAAACATGGACGAAACCAGAGAAATGATAGATACCGTAAGAAAGATTAGAGGAACAGGCGTGACGATATGCATAATAGAGCACGTCATGAGCGTAATTAGAGAAATAACGGAGCGAGTCATAGTACTTGATAGGGGTACTATCCTTGCAGAGGGACCTTACAGTGAAGTATCGCAACAGCACAACGTCATAACTGCTTATTTGGGGGAGGATGCCTGATGCTCGAAGTCAAGAATCTATTTGTCTCATACGGGAGGATTCAGGTAATTACGGACTTCTCCTTCAATGTCGGAGCGGAAGCTGTTGGGCTTTTCGGTCCTAACGGTGCAGGAAAGACAACTCTGATCAACTCGATCATTGGTCTCGTAAAGCCAAGGTCGGGTGAGATTCTCTTCGAAGGCGAATCGCTGCTTCCTTATGAAACACACTCCATCGTAAGAAAAGGGATTTCAGTTGTGCCTCAGGATGGTGAGCTGTTCCCAATTATGACTGTTTTAGAGAATCTCAAGATCGGTGCATCCTATATAAAGGAAGCTAGAGACAAAGTAAATGAGAGGCTGGAATTTGTGTTCGAAATTTTCCCAGTACTCAAAGAGCGGGCCTATCAACTGGCTGGAACAATGAGCGGTGGGCAACAGAGAATGCTTGCAGTTGGACGATCTCTTATGGCAGTCCCACGGCTTCTAATTCTAGATGAGCCATCAGTAGGACTTCAGCCCACTTTGGTTACAGAGCTCTTTGAGAAACTCTCAATGATCAAATCCGAGGGAGTTTCCATGATCCTTTCCGAGCAAAACGTTCGACAGGGCCTAAAAGTCATTGATAGGGGCTATGTCATAGAAAATGGGACCCTTGCAATTGAAAGCACTGCTGATGACCTGATGCACAACGAACACGTAAAGCGCTCATACCTGGGTTTGTAGAAAGGAGATTATTTGAGAGGTGAGTGTGTATACTTGAAAAGTTGCTCATAGTCTTCTTTGGAATATGCGCACTTGGAGCAAATTTCTTTCGGACTGAGAGACTTTTCGCCTATGAAACCAAAGAGGTTTCCTCGAACTGTGCTTTAAATGTTAATATGAGAAGTGAGGAACACAGAACACACAAGTCTGACAGGAGGGATCTGGTAATGGAAAGGTCAATAGCCGAACAGTACGTAAGGATAGTTGACAAAAAGATCTTCTATCTTGAAACAGTGGGCGACGATGAGATTCCCGTGGTATTCGTCCATGGTAATTTCGCGTCGAGCAAATGGTTTGAACCTGCTCTCAAGATTCTCCCCAGTGGATTAAAAGGTTATGCAATCGACCTGCCGAATTTCGGGAGATCTGACAGACTTGAAGAGGTGAGTATCGATAATTACGCCAACTACGTGATTAATTTCATACTTGAGATGGAATTAGATGGTGTGGTTCTTGTTGGCCATTCTCTTGGGGGAGCTGTTGCTCAGAGTGCAGTCATTAAGAGGCCTGATCTGATCGATCGAGTCATTTTGGTGGATCCTGCCCCTCCCGATGGTCTAAAGACTCCAGAAGAGGTTTACCCATATCTGGAGATGTACAGAGGAAATAGAGAGCTTCTTAAAAAGGCTCTGATTGGTGTAATGCCGACCCGTGAAGTAGACGAGTTTCTTGAGCAGCTTGTCGACGAGGCTCTGATGATGGATGGAAGATGTTTTGTAGAGAACGCTAGAGCGCTTGAAAAGTACGATTTCACTGAAGCGCTCAGTGAGATTGAGGTTCCACACCTTGTTATAGTTGGAAAGCTTGACAATATTGTTACTGAAGAGATGGCAAGGAGATTCGAGAAAATACTCCAGGATGTTGAAATCCGTGTGCTTCCTGACTACGGACACAGTGTTATTCTTGAGGACACGGAGTTGTTTGTGAAGATTCTGGAAGATTTCATCGAGCGATAGGCGAAACAGTTCAAATATAAACGGGGCTGAAGAGCCCCGTTTCTGTTTAAATAGGGTTGATCTGATCGTTGTTCGATTTAGTTCTGCTCTTCAAGCAGCTTATCAAGCGATTCGCTAACAAGCCTCTTGAGTTCTTTTGCATTGACTGTGTATTCAACATACTCACCATTATAAACGCTTTCAAGGAGCCTCCCCTTTTTGAGCTTTTCGAGATGATTGCTCAGGTCGCCGGCGGAGATTCGCAATTTTTTCGCAAGGGAAACTGGTCGATGAGGCTCTCTGCTAAGTTCTCTAAGTATTGCAAGCCTTTCTTTGTGGGCCAGAGCGCTAAAGACGTCGATACACTGTAGTTTCTCATCTTTCTCCCTGAAGGGGACTTCTATTCTGTCATATCCGAGAATAAAGAGGTACCTGTCTTTCATAACCATAAGGCCGGCTTGATCTAGGCCCAGGAATGGCGATACACTCAATTCTATAGTTTGAACCGTCTCGAGGATGTCAAAGAAACTCAAGAGGTTCAATTTTTCAATATACGATGTGCCCCCCTTTCGAATGTATTCCTCAAGGTTCTTCAGATGCTTCTCGTTCGACCTCCTAACTTCGTCCCGCATTCTGTTGAAAACATTTTCAAGGAACCATTCAAAGAGATATATCAGATCCTGTTTTGTTTCAGCCGGGTTTTCAAGAAATCCAAGAAGATTTGCCTTTTGAAAAGACGAGAAAATAGTACTCTCAGTTATGAAAAGGAGCATCTCCTTTTCATCTACCGTCAGCCTTTCAACTAATTCCTCGAATTGAGAAGAGTCTCTAGACTTGACATCGGTTCCAAATCCAGTTCTTAGGAAACGCCCTAGTATGCTTTTCTCGGATGTGCTCTTGAGAGCTTTGATGAACTCCTCGGGTTCTCGTAGATTTCTCTCCTGGACAAGAGAAAAGGTTCCTGCGCCGAAGTACGTTTCACAGTCAAAAAATCGCTCGAGAAGCTCTTTTATATCGTCAGGAAGAATCTTCTTTGTTTCCTTTGCCCATTCAAGGAGCTCTGGGTCAGGCACAAACTGATCTTTGAAATCTTGTTCTTTGTAGGCTTCGATTATCATCTCATTACAGTTGACCCTCATAAGACAAAGAAGAAAATCATAAGCAGGCCAATCTATATACTTGATTCGTTCGAGAAGCACAGGCAGGACCTCCTTGTAATAATCCTTGAGACAATTATACTAAAGAACTGCTTGTTGATCATTCAATTCAAAGATAACAAGTAAGGCCATTTATGCCAGAAATGAATGACCATAAAACAAACCGCTTTTGAAGAGTCTCGGGTTCGATAATCAAAATAATCGGCAAAAAACCGACAGATTCTGGAAATTCTCGGAACTGGCAGTAACTTTCATCGTTAGCATCATTCATTTAGCTGATAGAATCATACTAGCGATTCAAATCCGTCCAGGCCTCAAGTAAGAATCACTTGTCCGTTATTCTTGAGTTTCGCTGCTTGGTCGGAAAGTTTTTTAGAGTCTGGGCGAAGAAGATTCTTTCAATTGTTTGCGGCAATAAATAAATTAGGAAGAATCATCTTATGGGCGATATTCCCCACCAGCTGTCTCTAAACGGTTCTGTTTAGATTTAATCAAATCTCTTATTAATAGTAAGCTAGAGTAGAAAGGGGGATTTCAGCTTGGTTGGTAAAAAGCTGGATTCAGAGAATATTGGAAGATCAAATAGAAAGCTGATTCTTCAGTTGCTTAGAAAGAATCCCGCTACTACTCGAAGAGATCTTGCAGTAGCATCGGGGTTGAACCCAAGCACGGTGACGAAAATAATCAAGGATTTTCTATCAATGGGTCTTTGCGAGGAAGTGAGAGCAGAAGAGACCGGTCGAATTGGGAGAAAGGCAATCGTCCTTAGACTAAACAGAAAGGCGTTCATGTCTGTAGTCATCGATATTGGTGTCGAAGAGACAATTATAGGTAAGGGATTCTTTGATGGCTCAGTTTCAGTTGTGAGTAGATTTAGAACTCCACGTGACTTTGATCAGTTCATGGATCTCTTAACTAAAAAGACTTCCTTGATTTCGAGAAATATTCCAAAATCCAGATTCCTCGGATACTCGTTGTCAGTTCCGGGAATCGTTGATGTGGAGAATTCCAGAATCGTATACGTGCCTCATCTCGGATGGAAGGATCTCGTACTCAGAGAACGGCTCTCTCGACGGTATCCGGTTTTTCTTGATAATGAAGCAAATCTCTCGTTGATTGCTGAGAAGTGGAACAATCCAGATGTAGTGTCAGTAAGAGATATTGTCTTCGTCTATGTATCTGAGGGAATCGGGTGCGGTGTTATGTTTGACGGCCAGATTTATAGAGGGCGCGATTATTCTGCCGGCGAATTTGGCCACATGACGGTTCAGACTGATGGCAAGAAATGCTACTGCGGAAACTTTGGTTGCTGGGAAACTATCGCCTCTACTGAAGCCATCGTCAATCTAGCAACTGAGTTGGGGCTTGAACTCAAAGGAACCAGTAACAACGAGAAGTATCTCAACTGTCTGCGCTCAACAGATGCAAGTTATGAACCACTTCTTCGTGAGATCGAGAGAAGCCTTGGCGTAGGAATTGTTAACATCGTAAATTCCTTGGATCCGGAAGTTGTTGTTCTTGGCGGAGTTGCTTCGATACTTCCGGAAGTATCATTGCGCAATCTGCTCGATTTTGTCAACTCAAGGGTTCTATACGCTACTGGGCAGAACGTGAAAGTAATAAGGAGCATGCTCCACGAAAAAGGCATGGCAAGCTCGAAAATGATAGGAGCAGCTCTACACATAATTGATCGTAAGACGGTCGATTTAGTATAAAGGAGATTTGTCATGGGTACGTTTTTCGGTATAGACGTAGGAACAAATTCTGTTAAAGGAATCTCGGTTGATAAGAGCGGAAAAATCTTGACTTCTTCTTCAAAACCTATTCCTATGGAAACCCCGAAGCCCGGTTGGGCACAGCAACATCCAGAGATTTGGTGGGACGCAGTTTGCGTTGTTTTGAGAGATCTAGTTGCAAAGGGAGGTCGACTGCCATCGGCAATTTCAGTCAGCGGTCAAATGCATTCCCTTGTTGCCGTTGATGCAGAAGGGAAGGTTGTCTATCCGGCGATCCTTTGGTGCGATCAGAGAACTGAAAGCCAGTGTGCAAAAGTTACGGACTTGTTGGGAGGAGAAGAAAAAGTAATAGGAAGTTTCGGAAATCCAGTACTGACAGGATTCACGCTTCCCAAAATCCTCTGGTTGGCAGAGAGTGAGCCTGAGAGGTTCAAGAAGATCAAGAAATGGATGCTTCCGAAAGACTACGTCGTAATGAAATTGACAGGACGTGTTGTAACTGACTTCTCCGATGCTTCAGGAACTTCCATGCTGGATATTGAAGGGGAATTCGATGAGAGAATTCCAGAAATAATCGGTATTGATCCTCGTTCATATCCCGAATTGGTCGGGTCAGGTACGATCGTGGGGACAGTAAGTTCGCCCTCCCTTTCGGAGCTAGAAGGCATCCCGGTAGTTAACGGAGGAGCAGATAATGCCTCGTCGGCGTATGGTTGCGGCGTCGAGAAGATTGGAGACGCAATGATAAGCATCGGGACCTCCGGTACAGTGGTAGCCTTGACTAAACGGGGGATACCAGATAGATCTGGCGGAATTCATCTTTTTAGACATGTCACAGGTAGGGATTTCTACCATATGGCGGTAATTCTTTCAGCGACGAATTCGCTAAACTGGTTTAAAGATAGATTTGGAAACGACCTTTCTTTTGAATCACTTGAAGAGATGGTTAAACAGACACCCGCAGGATCAGATGGAGTGGTTTTTTTGCCGTACTTGAATGGGGAGCGAACGCCTCATCGTGATCCCAGCGCAAGAGGAACGCTTTTCGGCTTTTCCTCTTTTCACAGCAGAGGCGATGTATTTCGGAGCATATATGAAGGAGTGGGCTTTGCTCTCAGAGAAGGGGCAGAGCTGATCGAGAGTCTCGGATCAGAGATGAATAACGTCAGAATTGTTGGCGGCGGTTCAAGGAGCGAAACGTGGTGTCAAATCGTTGCCGACAATCTTGGCAAGACGATTTGGCTCCCGGAAGTGGATGAAGGGGCAGCTTACGGTTCGGCTCGCCTGGCTGCAGAAGCTCTTGGCATAGGCACTTCATCATGGATAAGGATGAAGAAAGAATTCAGACCGAACGGGGATGTCAGGGCGGTTTATGACAATGTTTTCTCAATATACAAAGAGTTGTATCCAAAAATAAGAGACAGCTACAAGAAGATAAGTAAATTGCAGGAAAGTATCACGAAATGAAAGGAGGAAGGGGAATGAGCGTCTTCGACAAAATAGAAAAGATTCAGTACAAGGGCCCGGATAACAAAGATCCAATGGCCTTCAGCTTCTACAATCCAGAAGAGGAGTTCATGGGGAAGACCATGAAAGAGTATCTTCGATTCGCGGTTGCCTTCTGGCACACCTTTCAGGGTGATGGGCTTGATATGTTTGGGAAGCCCACAATGAGAAGAAGCTGGGATTCCATCAAGGATCCCATTGATCTAGCAAAATTGAAAGTTGATGCCGTCTTCGAACTTTGTGAGAAGCTGAGTATTGACTTCTTCTGTTTCCACGATCGAGACATAGCTCCTGAAGGAGAGACTCTCAGAGAGACGAACAAGAATCTAGACGAAATTGTGAGACATATTTCCGATCATTTAAGGACGAGTAATGTCGGTATACTGTGGGGAACGGCAAATCTCTTCTCGAGTCCCAGGTTTATGCATGGAGCGGCGACATCATGTGATGCAGACGTCTTTGCGTACGCCGCTGCCCAGGTGAAAAAAGCAATCGAGGTTACGAAGGAACTTGATGGGAAGAACTACGTCTTCTGGGGTGGAAGGGAAGGATATGAGACTCTACTCAACACTGATATGGGTCTAGAACTGGAAAATCTTGCAAGATTCTTCCACATGGCAGCAGATTACGCCAAAGAGATAGGTTTTTCTGGGCAGTTCCTCATAGAGCCCAAGCCTATGGAACCGACCAAGCATCAGTATGATTTTGATGTTGCGAATGCACTGGCCTTCTTAAGAAAATTCGGTCTAGAAGAGAATTTCAAGTTCAATGTTGAAGCAAACCATGCGACCCTCGCAGGTCATACCTTCCAGCATGAACTAAGGTTTGCAAGAATCAACGATTTGCTTGGAAGCGTTGATGCCAATCAGGGTGACCCTCTTCTGGGGTGGGATACAGATCAATTTCCAACCGATCTCTATTCGACGACCCTTGGGATGTACGAGATAATCAAGAACGGAGGATTAAATCCAGGAGGCTTGAATTTCGATGCAAAGGTGAGAAGAGGTTCTTATGATGAGCGGGATCTATTTATCGGACACATTGCCGGTATGGACACATTTGCTCTGGGATTGAAGGCGGCAGCCAAACTAATCGACGAAGGTACCCTGGAAAGTCTCTTGAAAGACAGATACAGGAGTTATCAATCGGGTGTAGGCAAGGAGATCACCGAAGGCATAGCAGACTTCAGGTCGCTTGAAGAATACATAATCGACAAGAAGAACCCTCTTCCAGAACCTTCAAATCAGGAGTATCTTGAAAGGCTGGTGAACTGGGCGATAATTTCGGCGGGAAAGTAATCTTAACCCTCTGAGAGCAAGGCGAGCAATCATAATTGGTTGCTCGCTTCTTTTTGAAGCACGGAGAAATCTATTTGCACTGCTTGAACTTTATTTTCATACTTTCCGATCGATTGTTCCTTTGTTATCGAGTCAAAACAGTTGTATACTGAGCGGCTTTCAGCTCTCCTCTTTAGAGATCATGATTATACGTACTTTTTCTTGGAGTTCTGTCAAAAGTCTTTGAAATGCCTTCGAAACTAACTGCCGAAAAAGACGAAGTCTCCGGTTGTCAGTTAAGGTCCATAGTTCACTGAATTGTGGATTTCAAAATCCGTGAACAACAAAGGAAATTTCAATCAAAATGTCAACAAGTTTGCTTCTTTCTGACGGAATAAATTCACCTCTCGATCGCGGTATATCCATGGAGAATTTACTTTCGACGAATTGATTCGTTCGCTGCAAGGTGGGATGATCTTCTCAGTATGTTTGCGGGAGGTAATACCTTTGATGAGCGGTTTATCGTTTGATGATCTGTATCAAAAGGCTTCTGAGGTTCTAGAGATTTATAACGATGCCTGTAGAACAATTAGAGATATTCAGATAGAGACTGGTTTAAGATGCCTGCCTTCATGTAGAGAGTGTTGTAAGACATCCGGTGACTCCATTCAGGTGACAATTACAGAGTTTCTTCCTCTTTCGCTGAGACTCTGGAACGAGGGTAGAGCAGACGACTTACTTCGAAGGCTAGAAGATGTTCCTGACAGTGATCGCTGCATTCTCTTCGAAGGTTCTGGAGAGATTAGAAATGAAGGTGGTTGCACCGAATATGCTTTTAGGCCACTAATTTGCAGGCTCTTTGGCTTCTCAGGAGTAATCGATAGGTTGGGTCGGGTGGCCCCGGTGATCTGCAAATACGTAAAAACGGGCTATCCGCTTTCTGTTGAAAGGTTCACCGAGAAATTTTCTTCAGGGCTTGAGATTCCAGTCTTCTCAGATTATTTGAAACGGGTACAGGGAATTGATCCTCACATGGGCTCGAGAACTTATTCAATAAACTCGGCCTTGAGAAAGGCGCTTGAGTATGTAGGAATGAGATTCTACTATTCTTCAAAAGGGTTTGACAGGACGGCCTGAATTTCTGGAGAGTCACTCGACAAAAGTATCATAAAGCTTCTCTTGGTAGTACAATTCTTCTGAACCAGTTTCGATATCCGAGTCTAGAAGAATCAGGAGGTGTAATAATGAAGAAACTCTTGCTCATCGCACTGACTGTAATATTTGCTGTCGGACTTTTTGGGCAGCTCGGACTGAGAACCCTGACTCCAGAACCAACTGAGACTGCCGATGCGTCGGAAACGGGAGAAATTGTACCCGATAGTGAGGAGTTGAATACACTTTCTCTGAGAACCATTGATCCTCTGCTTGTTTCCTTCAGAGAAGGATGGACGTCTCCCGACGATCCCTCCTGGAAAGTGGAGATGATAGGGTCTACGGAGATAATGATTCCCCAGGATTTCTCAATCTTTCAGGAGAAGACCGGTCTAAACTACGATGTGCAGATTTTTGACAAGGAAGGGCTTCTTTTTGGAAGGCTATTTTTGTATCAGCTCGAGTCTTACGCCCGGTCAGAGCTGATTAGTGCCGTTGTAGGTTCTCTCTATGGAGAAGGCGCAACAACTGAGAGTAGCTACGAGGAGACTGTTGAACTGCATGACGGACGGATAGCTTTCCTTGTTTCTCTTAAAATCAGGCCGGAAGTCGATTATCCATTTGTAGTTGTTTACTCTCCATCGGAAGAGGCAGAGACAACTGAGCCCGGTGCAGTTACAATGTGTGTTTTTGAGCCCCTTCATTATTCAGGAAGCGAGCTCGACAATGCTAAGGAGATAATTGCCGGAATCGTGGGGAGCCTTATCTCGGCTGAAGAAGAACCCGAAGAGGAAGAAGAAGTCATTGCATTGCCTTCTGAGAAAGAGGAGCACACAGATATTTTCGTCAGGATGGTTGAATCGTTGCTGAGCGAAGAAGACCTCGATATATATATCGACGACTGGATAGAAGTTGAAGGAGATTACTTTGGGTTCATGATGCCGCCTGACTTCTCTGTGGAGTTTATTCTGGCAGATTACTTCGAAGTGGCCGATCTGAGATTACAGGGTATAGTTGTGGGTAAGATCTTCGTTGGTGAGTGGGAAGAGTCAGCTTCCACAAGCGACGTGCTAAATCAATACGTCTATCAGTACCTAGGTAGTTTCGGTGACTATGAGCTGGTGGATAGCTATACTGGTTATGTGGATCGCGAGTCCGTAGTGAACGTCTATGCTCTCGACTTTTCGGGACAGCTCTGCTGGATGGCCCTCTATTCTGAATCGCATGATGCTGAGTTCTTTGGCCCCGGAGAATACTTTGTCCTTCTGGGATTGGCAGACTACGAAGAGGCGGTTATGTGGGCAGAGTGGTACACCGGGATCCTAGCGACGCTTGACTTCTAGTTTATAGTGAGTATTACTAACAACATTCAGGAGACGTTTAAGGCGTCTCCTGAATTTTTTTCACAACGATAACATAATGCGCTACTTTTCTGATTTCTCTTCGACTTTTTCGGCTTCTGTGTCAAATAACCACTGAAGGAACTGAACAAACCCGCTTCCAGCGGATTTTATTGTGGTTTTAAGTGCTTCTGCAGCAGTCTTTGCCTCTTCCCTGTAAACTGCTATTCCAGATGAACTAGTGTGACCACCTTGAAGAGATTGAATTTTCTCCTCAAGCTGTTTTGTCGCAGCTCTTTCTTTGTCAAGTTCAGCCTTCAGCAATTTGTTTTCTTCTTCAAGACATGCAATTCTCTCTTTAAGCTTCAGAGTCTCGGTAGATGTGCGGCTATCTTTTTGCTCGCCACTAACCGCTCTGTGTGCGGCTTCGACTACTGTGAGCCCTTGAGAAGTGTAGTCAGGCATCTTCTTGACGATCTCGACAACTTCTTCGCTTACTTCGTCGATAAGACCTTCTTCTATTAAGACTTTCACATAGTTTCGTACCGTTTCGTACCTAATACCACTTCGCTCAGACAGTTCTTTGAAAGTCACAGTGATCACCCCGTGAGAAGCTTGTTCATCATCACTCTCAGTATATCAGAAGAATTGACATTTAATAGAAACTTTGCAGGCACTGCCGGTTTTTTCATTCCGGCTAGATCAGTATTTGTTATGATTGTCTTAGATTCTATTTTCGAGTGAGTGAGGCGAGAGTATGAGAAAAGTATTCGTGATTGCACTGTCTTTCTTTGTGCTTCTAAGCTCGCTTTTTGCCGTTTTTATGGAGGAAGATCTGTCTGCTTTACAGTTTGGTTTTTCTGGAAAGGTACATACTGTACAGATAGAGATAGCAAAGTTAGGAGCAGAACTATTGATTTCCGATCCGGAGACGCTGACCTTTAATGAAAAGGGTTTTCTAATCTCGAGGGAGACTGAAGAAGTGAAGATAGAATACTTCTATGACGACTCCGGCAGACTGAGAAGAAAGGACTTCATCAACCGAGACGGTACAGTTTTCCAGAGGGTTGAAGTGCTCTATGAAGATGATCACTACGATGCCGTGGCCTTTGACGATTCAGGTATTGAACTCGAAAGAACTCGCTACTGGATTAACAGCGAAGAAAGAACTCTGATCTTTTCTGTTGAAACCGAAACTGGCGTTTCAACGAATACTCTCTTCTTCGATGAGAACGGAAGAAAATCAGAGAGGTATTCCCTCATTCGAGAAAACGTTTCTGAACTAGATATGGAGGTTAACATAGTAGTGGAAAGCACATTCACTTATGATTCCAATGGACATTTGGTGGGCGAGAAGACAGTAGTTAGGGTTAGAAGGGAAGGCAGGGAACAGGCTTCGGAGTTCAGAAGTCGAATCGATATACTCCTCACGGACGAACAAGGCAACCCTGTTCGGGAACTTAGGAGAATTGAGTTCCTGGATAGCTCAAGCGCTCCCGAAGAATTTATTTACTCAAGGGTGTACACATATTATTGATCGATCTCCTGTGTAACATATGTTACCGATTCTCCCTCTGGGCGTCTGTAAGATAATTACTGTCAGTAAAGGAGGGATTAGATTGTTTTGTTTTCAGTGTTCTGAATCGATGAAGGGTACTGGCTGCACTGTCCAAGGTATCTGCGGAAAGGAACCGGAAGTAGCCGATCTCCAGGATCTTCTGATATGGATTTTGAAAGGGATTTCCTTGTGGGGCGTCAAAGCGCAAGAAATGGGAGTGAAAGATTCTGAAACCGGTCTTTATGTTGCTGAAGGCCTCTTCACAACGATTACAAATGTGGATTTTGATCCCGAGAGTCTGGGTAAGAAGATTGACAGGGCCCTCAATGTAAGAAGACGAATCGAAAGAATCTTCAAAGAGGCTTACAGAAAAGAGAAAGGAAAGGAATTCAGCGAACCGATGCCTGAAGCATGCACTTGGGAGTCATCACGTGGAGTGGAGTCTTATAAGGCCAAAGGTGCTCAAGTGGGTGTTCTTGATACGCAGGATGAAGATATTCGTTCGTTGAGGGAGCTTCTCACCTACGGCCTAAAAGGAATTGCAGCATACACAGATCACGCCTATATCCTAAAGCACTCTGACAATTCTATACTAGACTTTCTTCAGGAGGCGCTCGCTTCCTGTCTTAACGACTCATTGACAGCTGAAGACTACGTTGCGCTAGTTTTGAAAGCGGGCGAGTATGCAGTTAAGGCAATGGCTTTACTGGACGAAGCAAACACCGGCAGCTATGGAAACCCGGAAATCACGTCAGTCTATACCGGCACGTATGAAGGACCGGGGATATTGGTTAGTGGGCACGATCTTCTTGATCTAGAAGAGCTCCTGAAACAGACCGAGGGAAAGGGAATAAATATATATACTCATGGTGAAATGCTTCCTGCGAATGGTTATCCCGGACTGAAAAAGTTCTCTCACCTCAGAGGCAATTTCGGAACGTCCTGGTACAATCAGCAGAAGGAATTCGAAGAATTCAAGGGTCCCATTCTAATGACCACGAATTGTATTCAGAGGCCGAGGGAATCTTATAAGGACAAGATATTTACTACTGGTCTTGTCGGATGGCCCGAGGTATCGCACATCCCAAACAGAGTTGACGGGAAAGAGAAGGATTTCACGCCGATCATCGAAAAGGCTCTTGAAATAGGCGATATCGGAGCTAGACCAGGCAAGAAAATCGTTGTTGGGCTGGCCCACGATCAGCTGTCAAAGGTCTCCGATAAGATAATTGATGCAGTGAAAACAGGTGCAATTAAGAAGTTTGTGGTAATGGGCGGTTGCGATGGACATGCTAAAAAGAGACAGTACTACACGGACCTGGCCGAGAGGCTGCCTAAAGACATGGTAATATTAACCGCGGGTTGTGCAAAATACAGGTATAACATGCTAGATCTGGGCGACATAGGAGGCATTCCCAGAGTAGTAGACGCAGGGCAGTGCAACGATTCATACTCGTTGGTTGTGACTGCCTTGAAGCTTAAAGAGGCTTTCGGTCTGGAGGATATAAATGATCTCCCAATCGAGTATGATATTGCCTGGTACGAGCAAAAGGCGGTAGCTGTACTCCTTGCGCTTCTATATATGGGAGTAAAGGGGATTCGTTTAGGTCCGGTACTGCCAGCTTTCATTTCACCGAATGTTCTGAAAGTTCTTGTGGAAAACTTCGATATAAAGCCTATTAGAACCGTAGAAGAAGATTTATCCGAGATTGTTGGATAATCATTTGCCTTTGAAAGAAGCCGACAACTATTTTTGCGACATCTATAAGTGAAGGTTTGATTTCTCCTCCGTCGGGCACCAACCCGTGCCCGGCGTTTTCTACCACCACCAGTTTGCTATAGCATCCGGCAGCAGTGAGCTCTTCGAAGAAGCGTTTCGATTGATCGACCGGTACGACAAGATCGCTATCACCCTGAACTATCAGAAATGGTGGGGAATCTTTATTTACATAGTTGATTGGACTCGCCTTTCTAAGTATTCCCTCTTCATTCCCAAAGATCAACTCCGCTACCTCTCTCTCAATACCTTCGAATAGGGCTTCAAGATCGGTGGGTCCGTAGAGATCAGCGACACAGAAAAGATTTTCATCCTGACCTGAGTATTTGTCTTCAGAAAACATGCCGGTATTTGCCGTCAATGCAGCAAGCGTTACAAGATGTGCACCGGCGCTTGTTCCGAAGCCTCCGATTGCTTCAGGATCAATCAGTAATTCGGTGGAATTTTCTCTTACAAATCGAATTGCCGTTTTTACGTCAATGACCTGCGATGGGAACTTCCATTTGGGGGCGAGCCGGTAGTCGATGGAGAATACGATGAATCCGGCTCTTATAAGCTCACCGGTAACTACTACGCCGGGTCCACTCCTTTTGTCTCCAGTAATCCAGGCGCCTCCGTGAACATACAGTATTGCAGGTCTTGGAGCAGTAGTTCTGGCAGGATAGTAAACATCCATTGTGAGTATCTCTCCATCAACTTCCGAATAAACGACATCCTCTTTAACCACAAAGTCAACTGCAGGGAATTCTTCGGTATCGACTTTGAGACTCTCAAGAGAGAAATCTCTGGCCGTTCTTGAGGCCAGAAATAATTGCTTAAGAAGCTCTGCAAGTTCTCCAATCTCCGACAATGAATAAGCAGAGAAATTTGTCGGGCATAGCAAGACACAAGAAGTGGCAATAATAAGGATTTCTCTTTTCAGTTTCATTCTCGCGAAACCCTTCCCGTTAAGGAAGGATATTTACCACTCCCAGCACGATAGCTGCCAGAGAGGAAATTACTGCCACAGTCAACCAGATGTTATTTGTTCTTCTCAGTGAAGAGATCTCTTGCGCCGTGGCTTCTCTAGATTGTTTTACTGCTTCTTCAGTTATTGTGATAATTTCCTCCCGGGTGACCAGTGTTTTTTTTAGTTCTTTCGTCAGAGTTGACAGCTGATCTCTGGTCTTTGCAAGATCCTCTTGGGTAAGCAGCAAGTCATTTTCGATCTTTTGAATCGCCTTCAGGTTGCTATCTATTGCTGCAACGGAGCCGTCGAAATTTCCCTTCATGCTGTCAAGACCCACAGATACTCCGACAAGAGAGTCTTCAAGAACCCCTAGTGAAAGTTCCAGCTCAGCTACTGAACTCCTTATTTCGGAGAGGTCTGCGTTGATATTTATGATGGCGTCGGATAACTCATTTATGGAATTTTCGAAGGTTTCGATCGATACTCCTTCGGGAGGAATAGATTCTCTCAAGGTTATCAGCTCGGAGTTGAATTTTACAAAGCCCCGTGACAAACTGTCGGCAATTTCCCTGAGCTGGAGTATCTCAGTTTCAAGTTCATCCATATTTATCTTGCCTGTTCCAAAGACACTGGTTTCGAGATTTCCGACCTTTTCCTCGAGTATTGGGATAATATCTTCTGCTGAAGAATAAAAGACTTCTAGTGAACTTATTCTGTCAGAGAGAATGCGAGTTGCAGATTCCGAAGCGGAAAGCCTGGCCTTGATCTCTTCAAAATCAGACAGAGAAGTTTCTGCGGCGATTACCCTCTTCTCAATGTCTGAGAAAGCCTCGGATAGTGAGCTAAACTTCTCCATCTGAGAGAGGGCCTGTTCTGACACGTAGTCGGACAGTGCATCTACTTCAGCAGTTATTTCGGCGAGCAGCTCATTGTTTGTGCCGATGCTTTCGCTGCTAGTCTTCGCAGAGAGCTCTACAGAGTTCAAGCGAGCTGTCAGACTGTCAAGTGCATCTCCAAGCTCATTCCTGACTGTGCTGATTTCTTCCGACTGCAACCCGATAAAACTTTTCATTTCTTGCAGTTCGTTTTCAGCAGCTGATAACGACGCAGTAATCTCGCCGATCTTATCGTTGATCGAAACAATATCTTCGGAATCGGATTGTTGAGGTGTGATCTCGCGCAGACTCTTAACCGTGTTCTCTAGATTCTCTATAGATAACTGAAGGCCGGTCTGAGAAGCTTCCAGTGTCTCGATTTTCGAAATCTCGTCGCTCCATTCTGCTAATGATGAGTACAAGCGATCAAGCGATTCGCTTAGTTCTTCAAACTCGATCCTGGTAATGGGATTATCAACAACGCTTTCTTCAAGAGCGGTCAATCTGTTTTCTATAGTCATCGCGAACTCTTCGGTGTCAAAAGCGCCTTCATCAACCGCAGCTTTGTATTCGGCAAGTGCAACCTGTGTGTCAAGAAAGAGAGTGTTCAGTCTCCTGAATTGAAGATTAAGTCCCTCCACATTGTCCTGCAAGAAGTCGAGTCTATCGTTCAAATCGGAAATGCTAACGGTTAGAGAATCGTAGTTGTCGTTTCCTTCCACGTCAACTTCCGAGGCTGTTTCCACCAAAGTTACTGGAGCCATCTCCACTACTCTGTCGGGCTCAGATGTCTTAACTCTCCAGGGAAGCAGAATCTGCTGGATTCTTATGTCCATGAAGTAGTCTTGCAGAGGTGTCTCTGATGTGAGTACAAGAACTCCTCCAGAAGGCAAAGAAAACGGTAGTTCCACGGGAGAGGTGAGATCTTCCACTTTATAGATTTTGAAAGCCACTCTAGAGTCGTCTTCACTGTTGATTATTACAACGTTGTTGATTTCGATATCCATCACTCTGGTCGACCTGACAACGAGTATGCCCAACAGATTTTGACCATCCGAAAATCTAATTTCGGAATCGGTAGCAGCATAAGTTGGAACGAAACGAGCATCGAAACCCGCTCCTGAAAAAGATACGAAGTCTTCGCTCTTCAACAAAAGGTTGTTGAACAACTCGTCGAATTGTTGAGCGAATGTTATACATGAAATAACCACTACCGTCATCAGAATGATCTTTTTCATATATCACACCTCCTGCCAGTTGGCCGCTAAACTCGTGGATTTTTATTTCGAGAACTATTCGTATTGCTTTACTAAGTTTCAACTCCGCGAATTCCTTATATAGATAAGTATATCAATGGCGGCGTTATAATTCAGCATTGTGTGACTTTGGAATTGTTGTAACCGGGTCAGTTAACCTTTCTTTTGTTTCTCTCCAATATTAAGGAAGACAGGGAATATTTCGGAAAATGATAGCCACTGATTGGCTTCCGATAACCGTGTCACGCATCTAAAGAGAAGTACCTTAAATGAATCCATATCGCCTGTGTTATACTGTCTATGAGATTTTGTGCGGGGTGTTTATTCTTGTCGAGACGTCGGATTGAGGGCCTCACTTCTAGTGATGAAAGAGTTGTCTGGATAGATGTTGCCAGAGGCTTTTTGATGGCGCTGGTCGTTATGTACCATACGCTCCCTCCGCAGATCGCTGCTAATCTCATTAACCCTGCAGCATGCACCTTCTTTTTTCTTTCCGGGCTTATATCTAGGGATATACCGCTGAAAGATAGTATATCTAAGAGATTCAAACAGATCATGATTCCGTACTACACCATGGCTTTAGCAAATACCGCTATTTGGCTTATAGCAAGAGCAATAGTGCCGAGGCAAGAGATGAATTTCACTTTGGGGTCTGTGATAGCAAACATCTTAACTGTTAGGACGGCGGTTGGCATTATTCCTTTGAACATAATTCCTCTATGGTTTCTCCCCACCGTCTTTGTCATGGAAATATACTACTCGCTTCTGAGAAGGCTTAGAATACTGATTGTTGGGATCACCATAGGTTTTGTTTCCATGTACTTTTTTTATGGATCGCTTCCATTCAAACTCGATGTAGCGCTTGCCGTCCTTCCTTATTTTGCGTTGGGTAAGTTTGTGAGATCCCGCGATCTTTTTTCAAAAAGGCTTTCATTTCTTTTCACCGCATTAGCCTGTAGCCTTTATATAATTACTTCTGCCTTTTGTAATGAAGTTTACCTGATGGAGGACTATTTCGGCACTTTGCCATTCCTTTACGTTATTGCTGCCCTTATTGGAATAATCGCCGTTTCCGGACTCTCTCAGATTCTGCAGAGAAGCAAGGCTGTGAGAAATTTTCTGTCGCTATTTGGCAGGAGAACGCTTTTTGTTCTTGGCTACCACATCGCAGCGGGGTTTCTCGTTTATCCTCTCTTCGATCTGATTGGCGACCCAATAGAGATCATGGAAAGATTCTGGTTCATTTACTGGATTATCAACATGGGTGTTCTTTATCTCATGATAAGGTATATTCCAGAGCCAGTGATAACGGCCCTTTCAGGCAGTTTCCTCGCAAAACGGCAAAGAAATCCCGAAAAGCTTACACACGGTAAATGATCGGAGGGCTTTTCGCGAGTGTCCCTACTGTTGCAGCTCGTATTCATAAAAAGCGTCGGTGGTTGTCAGTACTTGTTTGACCCGCTTACAATCGAAAAATGGTATTATCCTATTTGAAGGTATGTTACAGGAGGGATTCCTATGCTTTTTCTGCTGATAGTCGTGGCGATTTTGCTTGGCTATGTTGCATACAGGTTGATATTGAGAGAGGGAGGTATCTTTCTAGGTCCCTACGCAATCAAGTTTCGAAAGGAGCCGGGTCCTGAGGATTATCTGCGTCGCTTGAAGGAACTACAGCAACGCAATCAGGACTTCGAAAGCAGGCTTGTCCTCGGTGCTGCGACAAGCAAGTTTCCGGAGAATCTGGAGTTCTTCAAGCTTGCGATGGACAAAGTGTTTTCCGATCTAAGAGATGCTAAGAGCGAGAAGGAAGTGGAGGAAGTCTTTCTTCGAGGGGAAAGACTATTGAAGGAGTTTGGGGCTGCTTCTAGCACAAATTCCATAGGAGTTGTCACTGAGTATTCAAAGAGGCTTGTTCAAGCTCAGCAGGAGTTCTACTCTCTGAGAAAGGAAAGGGATATGGAGCTCGAGCGTAAGCGGTACGAGCGTAATGAGGAGATTCTGAAAGAGCTTGAAAGTGTTTTGGAAGGAATTAGGGCTTCAAATGATGAAATGGCTATAAGGGATGAAATGAACAATGCGGCAAGACTGGAGACCGGGCTCGACTTATCTATTCTAGATGAAGGTCAGAACGAGAGGTATCGAGAAGTGAAGAACGGGTTCTACAGGATGGCTGAAGAAAAAGTCGAATCTCTTAGAAGCGCAAGATACGCCAGGTATAATAGGAAGGCTATAGAGAGATTGAAAAAGCTTATTGATGAATTCTCCGAAAACGAAAAGGAGCTGTCCAAAAGTGGGAGTTCTCTTCCCGTGATTCTTAAAGAGAGAATTGGATCTCTCAACACTTCGTATTTTGATGGCCCTACCATGCAGTATTTTAATTATGTTTATGGTTATATCTTTTCTCTCATAGACGAAGATCTGAAGTTCGAAGTTACAAGAATCATGACAGAAACGGAAAAGGATGCGTTAGAAGTATGAGCGATGAGAAACGTATTCAACTTAAGAATCGGGGCATTCAACTTCATTCCAGCTTTCAAAATGAAAGAAGAGAAGCAGCTGAAGAAAAAGCAGATATTAGAGATGCTCTCGAATTATATGATTTTTCTCTAAAAACGAGGATTGTGTCTGACTATTCGGTTGAGAGTCTGGTTTCACTGAGCAGCATAAAGAAGATGTGCGATAACCTCGAGAAAAAGCTCGATAGGCAGAAGAAGAGCTTTAGGCCACATAGTGTTGTAATGAAGGGGGAATCGGTGACACCGGTTGAAATAATTCTCAAAGAGACTCCGTTGAAACAATGGTATACAACGGGGAAGACTCTGGGAAGTCTTGCATCGATCGGTGCCAAGGTTGCTCTACAGCTTCTCAAGAACCAAAAAGATGAAAAGTCATTCAGGAAGCTCCGCTTGCTCGAGATAGAGATAATGCATCGTAAGCTGAAAGAAGATCACTAGTCTTAGCTCGATTCAAGAAGATCTTCAAGTGCTCTAGAGATTTCTTGCCTCACGATTGCTTTGTCGAGTGTAAAATACGTTACCTGGTTCGCTTTTTTGGCTAACACCATGCCGGCTTCGCGAAGGATACCTATATGTTCCCCCACCTCATAGTTGGAAAGGTTAAGCGCTCTCGCCAACTCGTTCCCTGAAGATCGTCCCGTCGAGAGGTATCTTATTATCGCCAATCTCTTTTCGTGTGCAAGGGCATCGAAGGTTTCCGCTGTTATTTCCAGGGCCTCTTTAGGAACTGCCATTACTTCTTTGAAGCGAAAGCCGATGGTGTACATATCTTCTTTTACAAAAGGGATACTGGCGTTTGAAATAAGGAATTCCGAGAAATAACTGGGACAGATAACGGTCCTCTCAAGTACTTCACTACGAGTGAAGTCGATGTTTTTTATGATTGTCCTAAGAAATTTCTCACCAGTAGCACTAATTTCCCTTTCGATTTCATTGACCGCCTTTGAATGAATCTTTGCTATTCTAGGTTCTATTGTCGAGAACACGTTTTCGTAGAACCACTCCAGTAAGTAAAGTAGATCCTCCTTTGTTCTTTCAGGGTGAGACAACATCTCAAATAGGATAGCCTTCCTTTCGGTCGAAAATGACATATCGTTAGATACGAAGAGAAGCATATCTCTATCATTCTTCATGATTTTGTCGAAAGTATCCATATCGACAGTGCCCATTCGAGGTCCATAACCCGAATAGATGAAGTGAATTAAAAGAACTCTTTCAGGCATCTCTTGAACAAATTCGATCAAATGGCTGGCACTCTCGAGATTTGAATGGGTAATATCTGGAAGCAGACACATTCCAAGAAATGTTTCCCAGTCGAAAAACTCCTTCAGTTTTTCTACAATATCGGAGGTCAATAGTTCCCTTGTTTCTGTTACCCATGTCTGTATGTTCCTGTAAGGTTCAAACTTTCCCTTGAACTGCGGAGAAGCGAAGAGCTCGAGGAATCTGTCGTTGTTGTTCAATCTGAACATACCGTGAAGAAGGTCGCAGGCCGTACTTGACCGAACTTCCACTTTGTTTAACCAGTTCAAACGAAGCACCTCCAAAGCTTGGGAATTTCGCATATTATTGTAACACTTATTGAACCGAGCAAATCACAGAGCGATCACAAACCCGCGTCAAGCAGTTTCTCATAGAATAGCCAGATGTAGTTATATGATTGGCAATTTACAGTAGTAGCAAGCTTATTGCCATAAGACCCATCCCCGCTATCAATCCCGAAATCGACAGATGGTGTTTACCATACTTCTCTGCCGAAGGCAAAAGCTCATCAAGGGAAATGTAAACCATGATTCCAGCGACACCGGCAAATACGACACCAAACGCGATCTCGTTGAACAGAATGTTAATCAAAGAGAAGCCGATCAAAGCGCCTGCAGGTTCTGCAAGACCGGAGAGAAACGAATACAAGAAGGCTTTCTTTCTGCTACCCGTTGCATGGTATATCGGAACAGCTACAGCTATTCCCTCTGGAATGTTGTGAATAGCTATGGCGAACGCTATTGGTATTCCAAGAGAAGGCTCTTCTAAGGCAGCTAGAAATGTCGCGAGCCCCTCCGGAAAATTATGAATGGCAATTGCAAGGGCAACGAAGACGCCCATTCTCAATAGAGTCTTACTGCTTGCTTCCATTTCGTCGACGTCTCTCATTTCGTGAGGATTCTCTGCCTTAGGCACGAGAAAGTCGATCAGAGCAATAACACCTATGCCTCCGAAAAAAGCAATCACATTGACCCAGTTGCTTATGCCATCTCCCATAGCCTTCTGGAGAGATTCACCACTCTTGACAAAGATCTCCACGAAGGATACGTAGATCATTATCCCGGCCGAGAAGCCCAGTGAAACTGAAAGAAATCCCGTATTGGTTTTCTTTGTGAAAATTGCAAGAATGCTACCGATTCCAGTGGAGAGGCCCGCAAAAGAAGTTAAGAAAAGTGCTGTCCAGAAGTTTTCAGATTCCATTTTAGTCCTCCAGAGAATACCTTAGCAAGATTATACATCCATTTTGCGAACCAGCGCACTAACATGTTTGAATCGCGTAAGCAATCATATGAACAGCATAAGGACGTACCCTAAGGTACGTCCCATTAAATGAGATCAGCTTACTGATTTCATCCCTTCTTCAATTGCCCTAATGTTCAGGTTTACAAGAGCAGCTTTGCTTCCGGTAAGTTTTTCTTCAAGCGCTTTTTTTACACCTTCAAGAGTAACTGCGCCCGTCTTTTTGAGATATGCTCCAAGAACAACCATATTGGCTACTTTGAGATTGCCCAACTTCTCAGCGATAGCATTAGCATCTACTTTTATTATGGAGATGTCATCTCTAATCGTATCTCTGTCAACAACCGATGTGTTTATCACCATCAGTCCATCAGACTGGATCTCTTTCTCAAACTTTATGAGAGAGGGAATATTCATAATAATCAATTCATTTGGCGTATTTGTTATCGGAGAGGCGATAGGTTCATCACTTACAACTACGGTACAGTTGGCCGTCCCTCCACGCATCTCGGGGCCGTATGAGGGTAGCCAGGTTGTGTGCTTGTTGTCGAACATCCCAGCCGTTGCCAGAATCTGTCCGATCAACATAACTCCCTGTCCGCCAAATCCCGCTGCTATCAGAAGATGTTCACTCATCTAATATCACCGACCTTGTCGACAAATACACCTTCTGGGTATTCTTTTTTCATGTTTTCGTTTAGCCATTTGATGGACTCTATCGGGTCAAGCCCCCAATTTGTGGGACAGGTTGATAGAACTTCGACCAACGAGAATCCCAGGCCCTTCTTCTGCGCAATGAACGCCTTCTTTATTGCAGCCTTCGCCTTAATTACTTCTTGAGGCGAGCTTACGGAAACTCTTTCGAGATAGACTATTCCTGCGGTCTCTTTTAGTAACTCCGAGACATGAATTGGGAAACCTTCAGTCTCAGCTTTTCTTCCGTACGGTGAAGTTGTCGTCTTCATTCCAAGGAGGGAAGTAGGGGCCATCTGACCTCCCGTCATTCCATATATCGCATTGTTAACGAAGATCGTTGTGATCTTTTCACCTCTGTTTGCGGCGTGAATGATCTCAGCCGTTCCAATTGCGGCGAGATCTCCGTCGCCCTGGTAAGTGAAGACCATTTTCTCCGGCATTGCCCGTTTCATTCCAGTTGCAACTGCCGGAGCTCTTCCGTGGGGGGCAACCGTACCGTCAATATCGAAGAACTCGTACGCGAAAACTGAACATCCAACTGGAGCAACCATAAGAGTCTTTCCCTGAATATCCAGTTCATCGATGACTTCCGCTACGAGTCTATGAATAATGCCGTGGTGACATCCTGGGCAATAGGAAAATTCCTTCTCAGCAAGCGATTTGGGTTTCTTGTATGTCGCTTTTTCCATATAATCACCTCATCCTATAAGTCTGACGAGTTCCCTGAAGACTTCGTCAGGTGTCGGGACCATTCCGCCAGTTCTTCCGTAGAAATACACTGGTAAGCTTCCCTCAACTGAAAGACGAACATCCTCTACCATTTGACCCGTTGACATCTCTACAACTGTGCAGAACTTCTTTCCCCTTGCGGCCTTTTTCAGCTCATCATATGGAAAGGGCCAAAGAGAGACCGGTCTGAAAAGCCCAACTTTTATGCCCTGTTTTCTTGCCGTCTTAACAACGCTTCCAAGAATCCTTCCCATAGTTCCATATCCAACAAGAATATAATCGGCATCTTCAAGGTCATGAGTCTCGAAACGGATTTCTTTTGATCTAATCTTTTCGTAGACCTTGTGTGTTTCAGTATTCATCTCTTCGAGTCTAACGGGATCGATATCGAAAGAAGTAACTTTATGAGGTTCTCTTCCATCAGCGCCTCTTAACGCCCAGCTTGAATGATCGTTGATTTCCTCGAGTTTGACAAACTCTGGGAAGACAACTGGCTCCATCATCTGACCAAGCATTCCGTCGGCAAGCATCATAACCGGGACTCTGTAATTGTCCGCTAGTCTGAAAGCAGTTTCCATGAGATCAACAGCTTCCTGAATACTCCCCGGCGCTAGAACAATCAAGTGGTAATCGCCGTGACCTCCGCCTTTGGTGGACTGGAAGTAATCGCTCTGGGCAGGCTGGATATCACCAAGTCCAGGGCCACCTCTGACAACATTTACAAACACAGCCGGCAACTTCGCCCCGGCAATGTAAGAAACACCTTCCTGCATTAAACTAAAACCCGGACTGGATGTGGATGTCATAACCCTGTGACCCGTACATGCGGCGCCGTAGACCATATTTACTGCAGCAACTTCACTCTCGGATTGAAGGAAGACGCCATCGACTTCTGGCATCCTTCTCGCCATGTATTCTGTAAATTCCGACTGTGGGGTAATGGGATAGCCAAAATACAATCTACAACCGGCTCTTACTGCAGCTTCAGCCATTGCCTCATTCCCTTTTACCATAATCTTTTCAGCCATAATCTCCCCCCTATACCTCGGCCGTTTCTTTGAAGACGGTTATTGCTGCATCTGGACACATCATATAACAGAATCCGCATCCGATACAGTTTTCGAGATCATGCAGCTGAGCAGGACGATATCCTTTGCTATTGAATTTGTCCGAAAAGCTCAGTACTTTCTTCGGGCAGAAGTTGATGCATAGGCCGCAGCCTTTGCAACGCTCTTCGTCAATCTTCACGAAGTTTTTGCTCATTGTTCTACCTCCCATGGATTCAACATATATTTCTTAATTTCAAGCTGCTCAAACAAGCGCGGTTCTCTATTCAAGCCATTCATGACAACCGTGAAAGCTACAGGAACAGAAACTTTTTCGGACAGTTGTTTCACGAACTCCTCACCCTTGTCGATCGTCTCTGAGGTAGTTTCAGGACCAATGTTGGTGTTGTTCACAAGGTAGTTAATTTTCATCCTCGACTTTTCTTGAAGTCTGAAAAAGTGAGAAGCGGCGTTCTCTACGGTGTCATTGAATGGCCTAAAACGATTTAACACGTAAAATGTTTCACAGTTGTCATACGGAAGCCTTGAGCTCAGTGAGGATAGGACGACGGCACCGTCATCACTTCCTCCAACGTCAAGGACAACCCTGAACTCTGGGTTCTCTACATAGCCGAAAATCTCCGGAGGAATTATTGGCAAATCCGCGTTTGCCAATTTTCCTTTTGGAGCGATGATCTTTATTCCGAGCTGTTCAAAGAGGTCTCTCATATCGCGAGATCTATAGTATGGGCTTACAGTATCAATGTCTGCAAGCGCGACCCGTTCTCCCTTTTTTGTGAGTAGCCTGGATACGTTAAGCGCAATTTCCGTCTTTCCGCTTCCAAACATCCCCATGAAGATAAGGATCTTTTTAGTGAAGTTCACGATTTCCCCCTGTATTGTTTTGCTTTCTCGCTTCCTTCAAGTACTCTCAAACACGCGACGGCAAGAGATAGCTCTTCGTTTCCACCTGGAACAACGTTTATGGGTGCGATAAAGCTCAGTTTCTCTGTCAACCACGGAACCATAAATCTACTATCATAAGCTATTCCGCCGGTTATTATTATCGCATCCACTTCGCCGGATAGTGCTGCTGCCATTCTTCCTACCCACTTAACAATCTGGTATGCCATTGCCTTATAAGCTAGTTCAGATTCCCGATCTCCGTCTAGTATTGCTTGCTGAACTTTCTGACAATCACTGGTCCCCGTATAAGCCATGAGGCCGCCTTTTCCCTTTATTAATTTTCTGATTTCATCCTTGGTATATTCATTAGAGAAACATAGCTTTATCAAACCAGTGAGAGGGAGAGTCCCCGCTCTTTCCGGGCTGAACGGCCCGTCTCCATTTAGAGCGTTGTTTACATCGACCACCCTTCCCCTTCTGTGAGCACCGATGGAAATCCCGCCGCCCATATGAACCACAACGAAATTCATCTCTTCATACTTCTTTCCATACCTCGATGCTACTTCCCTTGCAACTGCTTTCTGATTCAAAGCGTGAAATATCGATCTCCTCGTATAGTCCGGATGTCCCGAAAATTTCGCGACAGGTTCCATTTCATCTACTACAACCGGATCGGCTATGTAAGCCGGGATTCCCTTTCCGCTTTCGAGAGAAAGCTCGTTTGCCAGTATTGCTCCAAGATTAGAAGCATGTTCACCGTATTTTGCCAATCTAAGGTCTTCTATCATTTCTTCGTTTACCGCGTATGTACCACCTTCGAGAGGGCGGAGCATCCCACCTCTCCCGATGATTGCATCGATTTCCGAGAGCGGGTGTTTCACTGATTCCAAGAACCTTACAATTAAAGCCTTTCTGAATGCACGCTGCTCGTATAATGAAGGAAATTTACTCAGTTCGTCAGGCGAGTGTCTAATCGTATGCTCACCAATCATCTCTGAATCTCTGTATAGAGCCAATTTCGTTGAAGTCGAGCCGGGGTTGATAACCAAGACAACCGACATCATATCACTCCCGCAAGAAGGACATTTAGAGCTATCGAGTACAACTTTGTTTCCGCTGAATCTGCACGCGAAGTGAGTATTATCGGAGCTTTCCCCCCGACTACAGTGCTTGCTAACTGACATTCAGAAAGAAATGCCATGGCTTTATAGAAGATATTACCTGCTTCGATGTCGGGCATTATCAAGATATCTGCATCGCCCGCCACTGAACTGGAAATCCCCTTGTGCTCTGCAGCTTCACGTGAGATAGCGTTGTCTAGAGCAAAAGGGCCATCAACATCGACAGATCCAAGCTGCCCCCTCCTTGCCATCTGTGAAAGAATCGCGGCCTCAGTAGTTGCGGGCATTTTTGGGTTGACAGTCTCTATTGCCGCGAGAACTGCAACCTTCGGTCTTTCGTTTTCCAGCGCTCGCGCAACAGAAACCGAGTTGATTATTGAATCGGCTTTTTGATTGAGATCAGGAGCGATAACCATACCTGCATCTGTTACAAGTAGCAGCTTGTGGTATCTCTTTATCTCGAAAACAGTTACTAGATTCATTGTTCTTCCGGTTTTGAGACCAAACTCATCTTTCAAATAGATGCCTAGAAGTTCCCCGGTCTTGACATTGCCCTTCATAAGAATCTCTGCATCTTTTAAGGAAACGGCCTTTACTGCCTTTTCAACTGATTCGATTTTTGTGGAACAGTGGACTATTGTAAAGCCTTCAGAAAAGCCAAGCTCATTGTTTATTTCCTCGATTTTCTTTTTTTGACCAAATAGAATGAACGATGCAATGCCATGCTCTGCAGCCTCTTTAGCCGCGGCCAGAACTATTGAGTCCTCAGCTGCTGCAATGGCAACTGTCTTTGGGTTATTCTTAGCTTGATCTATGAGTTGTGAGAGATGTGGAATCACATTGCCACCTCCGGATCAAAAGTTCTTGCCTTTTCAGTTCCTTCCAGTACTCTCTTTGCTCCTAGAGCAAGAGAAAGAAGCTCGTTTTCGCCAGGTTCTATGACTACCAGCGCGAACTTCCCAATGTATTCTTTAATCTTTTGGACGAATTCAGTATTGTATGCAATCCCACCGGTCAAAACAATTGCGTCGATCGAACCACCAGCTACAGCAACCATTCCTCCGATCTCTTTCCCAATCTGATAAGCCATTGCGTCTACAACTAGAGCTGCATCGTCATCTTCTTTTGCAAATTCCAGCGCCTTTCTTAGATCGTCGGTTCCAAGATAGGCGAGAAGTCCGCCAAATTTTAAGTATCTGTTGAGAAGCTCCCTTTCCGAGTATTCTCCCGAAAAGCATTTTTCCACTACATCACCTACTGGAAGCTCCCCAGTTCTGTTTGGGCTGAAAGGTCCCTCATCGGTTGCGTTGTTGACATCCACCATCTTCCCTCTCAACTGCAGGCCAACAGAGATACCTCCGCCCAGATGGGCGATTACCAGATTGAGATTTTGGACATCTCTCCCAAGATCAAAGGCTATTTGTCTCGCGGCAGCTTTCATGTTAAGCGCATGAAGTCTAGAGACTCTTGGAAGTTGAGGAAGGCCTGACAAACGAGCCTCTTCGCACAACTCGTCGACGGAGATTGGATCTGTTATAAACACGGGAATCTTCCCTTCAGAGAGCCTTAAACCTATGGGAGCCGCAAGATTCGATGGGTGATCAATTGCCGAGCGATGAAGGAGAAAATCTACCATCTTATCGTCTACCAGATATGTACCGCTTTCCATAGGTGGCAATATGCCTCCTCTACAGGCAATGGCGTCAAAATCGAAAGAAATACTGCTTTCATTTAGGAAGGATAGGATTTCCTCTGCTCTATCTTGAATGTCTTGACTTCGATCATTCCGAGACGAGAAGTGCTGAATCGAACCTCTAACAATCTCCTCTTCGTCATTGAAAACAGCTACCTTTGTTGAAGTTGAGCCGGGGTTTATAGCAAGGATCTTCATCTTTTCACTCCTTTAGAGAAGATTCTTCTCTTTGCCGTACTCCACAACGATCTTCTTCAGCCTTCTTACCCCTTCTATAATATCTTCTCTGGGAGGAAGACAGAAGGACAATCGCATCGAATTATTGCATGTGTTGTCCAACGAGAAGGCCTCTCCCGGGACAAAGAGTATGTTTGCTGCCTTTCCTCTTTCAAGCATTTCTGCCGTATCGAATCCCTCGGGCAGAGTGAACCATATGAATAGACCACCTTCCGGTTTGGTCCAGTGGAACCCTTCCATACTCCCAAAGCTTCTTTCCAGCTCAGCAAGCATTAGGTCCTTTTTCTCTCTATAAAGGGCTATCGTAGGTTCTATTTGGGAGAGCAAGTCATATCTCTGAAGATATCTCGCAGCTATTCGCTGTGTGAGACTAGGAGTACAGAGATCAGTAGCCTGCTTTGCAGTTACCATTTTCTTCACAATAGTCTTATTACCAACCACAATGCCAAGTCTTAGTCCGGGTGACAGTATCTTGCTGAATGTCTTCAGCAGCAATACCCTTTCCTGACCCCCGATCTTGAAGATCGGATCGATTGGTTTGCCCTCATACCGCAAGTCACCGTAAGGATCATCCTCAACTATGAGAACATCGTACTTATTTGCAATTTCGACAAGTCTCTTTCTCTTTTCAAGACTCATCGTTACTCCAGCTGGATTGTGGAAATTCGAAATGGTGTAGATAAACTTAACCTTGTTGAGTTCACCTCTGTTCTCTATGTCCTGGAGGTTTTGTTCAACTTCATCAATATCTGCACCGTCTTCGCGCAATGACATGTAGACATGGCGATCTGATCTGAGAGAAAAGGCGCTAGCCGCCCCCAGGTAAACAGGCTTAGAGACGAAATATATGCTATCTTCATCCAGTAAGATCTTGCTAATCAGATCGAGCGCACTTTGAGAGCCCACTGTAACGAGCAGGTTGTCAACGTCGATTCCTTCTATTCCACTCTCTCTCTTTAGTAAAGATATATACTCTTCCCTGAGTATAGGGTCTCCCTCTGTTGATCCGTACTGAAGAGTGAGCTTGTATTCGTTTTCTAGAATCTCTTTAGATATTTCAGCCATTTCAAAACGTGGAAATGTGTCAGGATCAGGTACGCCTCCTCCAAAAGAAATCATACCTGGTTTTGAAGTAACCTTTAGAAGCTCCCTAATGACGTTGGATTTCATCCTGAGTGCGATTTTCGAGAATTTTTCGGTCACCGAGTACACCCCCTATCTATATTCGTTACTAAATTGCAAGCAACAACATGCCAACTGACGGCTTCTCGTGGAAACTCTCATTGAAAGTATATTACAGAGTATTTTAAGAAATCTGTGGAAAAGCTACGAATGAAATTGCATGCAAAAACGTGCAGACATGCAATCGAATGCATATTTGAAAATCCCCCGCCGATCCAGGAGGTTCTCATAATGGAGCAATGCTAGTACCTCTTCAATCCTCCATCTATTAGCTCATCAAGATCAGTGTGCCCTGGTAATCGTGAGCAACCTGATTCGATCGATGCTTTCGCTACGGCTAGGGCGACCCTTCTCGCAATGCCAGGCTCAAAGGGTTTCGGTAGAATATAGTCTGAAGAAAGATTTTCTTCAGGTACTGCTGAAGAGAGAGCTTTGGTCGCAGCTAGCTTCATGGCTTCGTTTATTTCACTAGATCTGGTATCTAGGGCGCCTCTGAAGATTCCGGGGAAGGCAAGTACATTGTTTATCTGGTTTGGGAAGTCAGATCTGCCAGTGGCGACAATCGCTGCACCTGCGCCTTTTGCGAGGTCTGGCATGATTTCCGGTACAGGATTTGCCAGTGCAAACACGATCGGATCGGGAGCCATTTGTCTTACCATTTCCGGTGTAAGAAGGCCTGCTACGGAGGTTCCAATGAAGAGATCGGCGCCCTTGACTGCATCTTCAAGATCTCCGCTGAGGTTTTCGGGGTTGATTTCTCGAACGATCTCTGAGTGAAACTCATTCAGAAGAGTATGAGAGTCTTTTCTATTGAGAATCCCGTTCTTATCGACAGCAACAATGTTCCTCGCGCCAGCGGCCAAAAGCATTTTGATGGTTGCTCCGCCGGCAGCACCGACTCCAACCGTCGCGATCTTAAGTTCTTCGATCTTTTTTCCAACTACTTTAAGCGCGTTTCGTAATGCGGCAACTGCTACTATTGCAGCTCCGTGTTGATCATCGTGAAAGACAGGAATATCGAGACTTCTCTGGAGCTCTCTTTCGATGAAGAAACACTTCGGGGAAGCTATATCTTCCAGGTTAATTCCTCCGAAGGTTGGAGCGAGAGCCTTTACAAAGAAAATGATCTCTTCCGCAGTATGGACATCTATACACAGAGGAAAGGCATCGACATTGGCGAATTCCTTAAAAAGAACTGCCTTTCCCTCCATTACAGGTAAACCAGCCTCAGGGCCGATGTCTCCGAGGCCCAGAACCGCCGTTCCATCTGAGACAACTGCGACGTAGTTCCACTTGTTGGTGTAGTCATATGCCAGTTCCTTTTTTCTCTCGATTGTGCGGCAAACGTCTGCGACCCCCGGAGTGTATGCCAAAGACAATGCCTCCATACTATCAACTTTCACCCTGCTTCTTACCTCAAGCTTTCCCCTGAGATCCTTGTGAAGTTTCAGCGCTCTTTCATTCACTAAATCACCTTCTATTCTAAAGAAAAGATATCCAGACCATTCTTGTCTGTTGCAACAATTAGCGGAAAGTCTTCGACTTCGATTTCATATATTGCTTCGGTTCCCAGATCTTCGTATGCGATGACTCGTAACGATTTGATCCTTTTTGATAGCGAAGCTGCAGCTCCACTCGGTGCAAGAAGGTAGGCTCTTCCGTATCTTCTGCACAGCGAGGTTGAGAGATCCGATCTCTTTCCCTTACCTATTGTAGCCTGAACACCCTGTTGAAAAAGCATTTCCAGAAAACAGTCCATCCTTATGGAAGTAGTAGGTCCAATAGCTCCAAAGCTTTCCTTGGTTGGCTTTGCCGGACCGGCGTAGAAAACCACTGCCCCCTCCAACTTAACAGGCAAAGGCCGGTCTTGTTCGTGAAGTTCTTTCAAACGCATCTGGGCCGCATCTCTCATAACCAGTAGCTTGCCTGTATAGCATAGTTCCTGACAGCAAACAAGATGGTCAATCTTCAAAGACCACCACTCCCCTTCTGCAGAGATAGCAGTCCACCGCAAGTGAAACTGGTAGAGTAGCGATGTGGGTAGGTGCAGTCTCAATACTCACTGAGTATGCAGTAATACCTTTGCCAAGGCCTTGAAAACCGATCCCGAGATTATTTATCTCGCGGAGAAGCCGTTCCTCCAGCATAGCATAGTAGGGATCGGGATTCGCCGCGTTTATCTCTCTTGTCAGCGCGAGCTTCGAGAGAATCATCGACTTTTCGGAGCTTCCACCGATTCCTATTCCTATCTTCAGCGGAGGGCAGCCCCTTGCTCCGTTTTCCAAGACCGAGTGTACAATTGTATCTACAAGTTCCTGCTGAGTTATCGTTGGATTAAGCATGAAGAGCCTGGACAGGTTCTCGCTTCCTCCCCCCTTCACCAGAAAACGAATTTCTAGTCTCTTCCCCGTCTGGATGAACGTGTGAACTACCGATGGGGTATTGTCGCCGGTATTTTCTCTATGATGAAAAGGGTCCGCTACAACTGAGTACCTGTAAGGATTACTTGAATATACATTCCTTACAGCACGGTCGAGGATTTCTGAGATCGGTCTTTCAAGGATCACTTCATGACCCATGAATACAAAGAATTCGATAAACCCCGTGTCCTGGCATAAAGGCAGTCCCGACTCCTCCGAAATCACTGCGTTCTCCCGAAGGATAGCCGAAAATGGGCCAGTGTAGTCATTCAGAAAGGCCCTCGCCCGATTATCCAGAATGGTGTTTGCCTTAACAAGGGCTTCTTCGATTCTGTTTACAATCGTATTCTCATCTATCAAGAACTAACACCTACTTAAGAAAAATCTAGGAAGCAGATATGATGATTCATTTATAACACTTTACCTACTCATTTGCCTCGAATACCCGGATGTGAGCTATATTTGTCTGCAGTAGAAATCGATCAACTACAGATTTCGATGTAGAAGCTTTCAATACTCTTTTTCCGGCAGCTACCAATTTTTTCATGGCTCAAAAGGTGAATTGACTGAGAAGGCTTATTATGCAAATTACTTGCATGATACAACTAAATAGTGTACAATAAGATAGGAGGTGAAGTAATGAGTATATATGACTTTGAACTAACTACTATTGACGGTTGGAACAAGTCTATGGAAGACTTCAAAGGTAAGGTTGTTCTGCTGGTAAATACTGCGAGTAAATGTGGATATACACCTCAGTATGAAGGCCTGCAACATCTTTATGAAGAATTCAAGGAAAAGGACTTTGTCGTTTTGGGTTTCCCCTCTAACGATTTTCTTCGTCAGGAGCCCGGAAGTGATGAAGAGATAAAGACGTTTTGCAGCACTAACTTCAATATCACCTTTCCCATGTTTTCCAAGATTCATGTAAAGGGAAAGAACATTCATCCACTTTATGAGTACCTGACAAGTGGCGGAGGAAAAAAGGAGTTTTCGGGAAAAGTGAAGTGGAACTTCACGAAGTTTTTGATAGATAGAAATGGTGAGATTATTGGAAGGTTCGAACCAAAAGAGGAACCAGAGACATTTCGCTCTGCAATCGTGGAGGCGGTAAGGTGAATGAAGAATAACTCATCTGATCCCAGTGGAGAGGAACTTCTTAAACTTGACAATCAGCTATGTTTTGCCCTATATTCCAGTTCCCGAGGAATAACTAGATTGTACAGGCCTGTGCTTTCGGAGTTTGGTATTACGTATCCTCAATATCTGGTTATGCTTGTCCTTTGGGAAAAGGAACCGCTTACAGTTAAGGAGCTGGGAGAAAGGCTTTTCCTCGATTCGGGGACCCTTACTCCTTTGCTAAAGAGAATGGAAAAACTTGGCCTACTAACAAGAGAAAGATCTCAAGGTGATGAAAGACACGTCAATATTGGATTGACCAATAAAGGTAAAGAGATGAGAGAAAAGGCTCTTTCGATACCTTTGAGAATTGCGAATCAGGTGAATATTTCCGAGGCCGAGTTCGCATCGCTTATGGCCTCTCTCAGGAAGTTGATGAAGAAGATCGACATGGACGACTCGAAAGCTTCTTCACACTAGGAAATAAACCCAAATGACATTTATGCAGATCGTCTTGATTTACCTTGCCGGTGTGGCAGCAGGTTTCATGAACGTTATGGCGGGAGGTGGCTCCATGGTCACACTCCCGTTGCTTATGTGGATTGGAATACCCCCTCCAGTTGCAAATGCAACAAACAGACTGGGAGTATTGTTCGAAAGTGCCATTGGAATGAAGACCTTTCATTCATCGGGAATCAGACTTCAGAATTCGATCATTCCGGCGATTGTGTTTTCTACAATTGGATCAGTAATTGGTTCTATGTTCGTCTCTAGTATTCCGAAGGATCTCCTGGAGAAAGTCATTGCATTGATGCTTCTTGCAGTAGCAGTTCTAGTGTTTCTGAAACCAGGAAAACCGAATATTTCGAAACCTTCTCGACTACTTACAGCGCTGATCTTTTTGGGAGTGGGCTTCTATGGTGGTTTTTTGCAAGCAGGTGTGGGCTTCTTCTTGATTGGAGCAATAACTCTCACGTACGGGTATGATCTTGTGAAAACGAACTTCGCAAAGGTAGTAATTGTTTTTGTTTACACGGTGTTTGCTCTCGTTGTCTTCCTTTCAAAGGGGATGATATATTGGGTTCCCGGTTTGGTTCTTGCTGCCGGGAACGTTATCGGCGCATATTTTGCAGTGAAGCTTTCGATTAGAAAAGGAAGTGGCTTTGTGAGATGGATATTGCTGACAATTGTAATTCTAAATGCCGTGAAGTATCTCTTCTTTTAGGGGGAAAAGAATGAGAAAAGAGATGATTGATCTTATAAGATACTTGAAGAAGTTGGGATACTTGAAAGACCCGCGAATAGAGGCCGCCATGATGGAGCTTGATCGGGCCGATTTCGTCTCTTCCGAAGTGCGCGACAGGGCATATGAGGACATAGCCCTTTTGAGCTTTGGCAGTTCTGGCAAAGTATGCTCCACTTCGACCCAACCGTCGCTTCTCGTGACGATGATCGAGGAGTTGGGAATGAGAGATGAAGATAGAGTGTTGGATCTGGGAACGGGGACGGGTTTCTGTGCCTGCATACTTGGGAAGATGGCAAAGAATGGAAGTGTAATCACCGTAGAAAAGGACAGAGAAGTAGCTTTCGTCGCTTCGAGAAATTTCGAACGTTATCGTATGAAAAACGTTCGCCTTGTGATTGGTGACGGACGGTACGGTTATGAAAGCGACGCTCCTTACGACAAAATAATCTCAACGGTTGCACTCTCGGGAATGAGTGAAGTGCTCTTCAGTCAGATGAAAATTGGAGGGAGGTGCGTATCTCCAATTTACAGGAGTTACATGGATACTCCTGTATTCCTGTTCGAAAGAACCGACGATACTACTCTGAGAGTTTCGGAAGTAACCGGAGCAGTCTTCATGGTGGCAGAGGATTCAGAACCGGATCCTATCTATCGCAATAGAGAGTTCAGACTCAGATTGACAGACGGAAGGTTTCAAATTATCTGAGTCAGCTGCTGGCTACCTTCCAGAAGATCTCAATTCCCTTTTCTATAACTGAATCCTGAGGCAGGAACTTTGAGTTATGAAGACCGTGGCGTTCCTCTCGTCCAGTGCCTAACCAGAAAAGAACCGAGGGATACTTCAGAGCAATCACACCAAAGTCTTCGCCTACGTATTTCATTTCTATAGGATTTACGTCGACCAGACCGCAAAGCTTTTCGTAAAGGTCTTTGTCCACCTGAACTTGAGGATATTTCGATCCGATCTTCTGATTGAACTCGAGTTCTCTTCTTGAAGCAACATCTCTACCGAGCTCTTCGAGCTCGCAGATGGCCTTCTCCGAAAGCTCATAAGCTTTCGTTCTCACAGTTCCGTAAAGGGTGCAAGAATCGGCTACTACGTTTCTCACCCTTCCCCCTTCGATTAAGCCGAACCTGAGAACGGAGTCTCCTCTTTCAATGGAGTAAACTCTCTGCAGGAAATCCATAGCTCCCTCGATAGCGTCTCTTCCCTCCCTATAAAAAGCGACATGTGCAGACCTTCCCGTGAAAGTGCAGTCCGTTTCGAAAGCCGAAGCAAAGAGAACGCCTGGTCTTGAGTAAACAGTTCCTTCAGGGAATTCATCGTTAACATGAAGTGCCCATGCCTCCTCTATCACGTATTGCTCAAGCGCCGGTATACATCTTTCTGCACCTCCGCCCCCCTCTTCTGCTGGCTGGAAGAGGAACAAAAGGTTTCGTTTCAGATTTGCAGCAACCACTCTTTCGATCAGGCCAATAAGGATAGTCATGTGAACGTCATGGCCGCAAGCATGCATGAATCCGTCATGCTTAGACTTGAATTCTACTCCCGTTTCTTCGAAAACCGGTAGAGCGTCCATATCGGCTCTGAAAAGAGTGAAAGGACCGTTTGATTTCTTCCAACGCGCCAAAATTCCGGTACCCGATACCTTCTCGTAGGGAACATCGAGACGATCCAGAAGACTCATTATATATGATTGAGTCTTAAACTCTTTGAATCCTATTTCCGGTATCTCGTGCAGGCTGTGTCTTACTCTGATCAAATCCATATTGATGCCCCCCTTCTGGAAATCTTAGTCATTGATGTTCAGAATACAACTCCTTACACATTGCATTAAGAGAATATTCGAAGAGAACAGGTTTAATAACCAGGATTTCCACACGACGAATCTACTTTGTTGCTTCACAATTATAAACAAAAAAGGCGCCTTATAAGGCGCCTTTCTCTAAAGCCGAGATCAGTTCAGTGTTGTAATTCCAGAGTTCAATCAAAGTTGAATCTTCCGCGTAATCCTCTCCCATAAAAGTCTCCAGAGCAAAAGGTATATTCGGATCGATTATCCAGTACATTGATAGCTCTCCGTCTTCATTATAGAGAGAGACTTTCGTTCCGGTGTAAGTTTCATTCTTTCCCTGAACGGAATGCTGTCCTTCATACTACAAGGTACCAAATCCATAGAGCTTTGTGTTCATCTGCTCGTCGTGGTCGATAGCGTCATACACGAAAGTAAACATCGGATTCAAGAATGTGAATAGCTTCACAGAGAATTGCTGCCCGAACATCATGTCTGCGGTGAGTTCTGTTTCGAGTGGCAGAAAGCAGGTAGTATCGTAATTCAGGACGTATTGATCTTCATCCCGATCTATTGTCACTCCGTATATCATTTCCTTCTGCTCTCCGTTCTCGAAGTACGTTATCTTGTTGTAGACGTACTTCAGCGTAGAGTAGTCCTGTAACGGCATCCATGATGCGAAAACGCTCCCTACAAGAACAAGAAACAATAACATTGCCACCCTCATCATATTATCATCCCAAGATTCAGCAAGGAGTCACACAGCTTTCTTCCGTTAAAGCAAACAGGAATTGAGAGAGCTATAATGGCTGGAAAGAGTCTAAATAGCCGGGGTGATCAATTTGAAGAAAGCTTTAATCACGGGAGCATCGTCGGGGATCGGTGAAATCTTCTCTTATGAACTGGCCAAACAAGGCTTTGAAACAGTACTTGTGGCGAGAAGATATGAACGTCTTGAAGCAATTTCGAACAGAATAGAAAGGGATTATGGAATCGAGTCTAAGGCCATAAAGGCTGACTTAACATGTCAAAGAGATCTCTTAGAAGTATCGGGACTCTTAGGCGGAGTTGACCTTTTGATAAACAACGCCGGGTTTGGAATGATTGGCCCATTTGAGGACCTCGAAACAGATAGAGAGATGCAAATGATCAAGTTAAACGTTGGTGCACTCTACTTCTTGACTAAGAAATATGCCTTATGCAGAGTAGGCGTCGGCGGAGGAGTCATTAACGTGGCCTCTACCGCAGCTTATCTTCCCATACCTGGTATGGCCGTATACGCAGCTACAAAAGCCTTCGTGCTGAGTTTCAGCGAGGCGATTAGCGAGGAGCTTAAGTCAAAAGGATTGAAGGTGATGGTTTTGTCCCCCGGACCGACAAAGACAGAATTCTTTGACGTTGCTTCGGGAGGCAGAAAGAAACTTCCCGGCTCGATGAGTCCCGAGGAAGTTGTTAGGAGAGCTCTTGATTCCTTTGAGAAAGGTAAGAGAAGTGTGGTAAGCGGTGTGATTAACAAGGTCATTGCAACTGGATCAAGACTCGTTCCAAGGGCTGTCGCGCTAAAAGCGGCCAGAAGGGCATTCGAGGACTAGCTGAAAAGACTTTCTCTTGTAAAGGTTCTATCCTTAACCTCCATGGTCGACCGCCTAGAAAGACTGAGACCATCTTAATCCTTCAGTCACTCTCTTTTGGAGAGGATGACACTTCGTCTTGACTGCCAGGCCAAGATAATTCCTATAGCAGTTTTGCATAAGGCCGGGACTCTAAGCGAACTATAAGCAAGGATTCTCAGGAGATTCTAAGAATGGAAGGTTAGTATCTACTCGAGATCCAAAAAATGGAGGTATTGAATATGAAGAGAGTGTTTTCGGCAATATTGATGGTTCTTATTATTGGTACAATGGCGCTGGCTAGCGGGCTAACCGCAGAGGAAGACGGAATTGTATTCATGAGGGAAGAAGAAAAGCTTGCCCGTGATGTTTATACAGTGCTCTACGAAATGTGGAACGTGAACGTCTTCAAGAACATCGCCGAAAGTGAGCAACAGCATACAGATGCTGTTCTTTCACTGATTGGTGAGATTGGTCTCGAAGACCCAGTCGGTGAAAACGACATTGGTGTATTCACTGATCCGGAGCTTCAAAAGCTTTACGACGAGCTAATTGAAAAGGGTAGCAAGTCCCTACTGGATGCGGTTGAGGTAGGTTTATTGATAGAAGAGATAGACATTGCCGACATCGAAGAACTTCTTGCAGGAGAGATTGGCTCGAGAACAAGAACGGTTTACGAGAACCTTCTTCGAGGGTCGGAGAGTCACCTCAGAGCGTTTCTCAAGCAATATGAGAGGCTTGCGGGAAGTTATTCTCCTGAAGTCTTGAGTGTTGATAGATTCAACGAGATTGTTTCTGCGAAATAGAGTTGCGATTTACTAAGATAGAAGAGAGCGGGCGAACCGCTCTTTTCCTTTTGATATGAGGGAATAAAAGGATCGGTTGATCTTAAATAAACGGGATCGAAAAGTATTCCAAAACTCCGATTAAACATTGATCATCTCTATTTATGACCTATAATCTAATTATCGGATCCGAGAGGAAGCGTACTGTGATCAAAATAGTTACGGACAGCTCATGTGATCTCCCTAATGAAGTTTTAGAGGAGCTCGAGATTCCATTTGCTTCCCTGAACATTTTCATGGAAAATCATACGTTCAAGGAAGACGTAGACATAACTCCGGAGGAATTCTGGTAGTCAATGCGCAGGTCCGACGAGCTTCCGAAAACCTCTCAACCCTCCCCGGCAGACTTTGCAGATATCTTCGAACAGATTCAGAAGAACGGCGATACTCCGTTGTGTATTACTATTTCATCTAAGCTAAGTGGTACCTATCAACGGCGGTTTTGGGTGCTGAACTAACTGGAAACAAGGCGATAGTTTTCGACTCTCTTGCGGGGTCTATCTCTCATGGAATTCAGGTACTGATAGCGACGAGAACGGCGAAAAGTGGCGCAACCGTTGAAGACGTTTTATCGGTGCTAAGAATCTACAGAGATAATGTGAAAATAATCATTCCGCTAGCAACTGTGGAAAACATAGTCAAATGAGGACGTCTTAGCAAGTTCCAGGGGAGTGTGATCAACATACTCATCATGAAGATCATCCTGCATGGAGTAAGTGGGGAGGTCAAACTTCTCAAGACAGTCAGGGGAAACAAAAGATTCAGAGCGGCAATTATAGAGCTGATCGAGGAATCTGCAATGACCGGTAAGAAGATCTTTGGCATAACACATGTTAGCAATCTCGAAGATGCGAAATTCTTTTCTTCAGAGATAAGGAAACGTGTCCCCCGACTCTGAAGTCATAATTGGAAAGATGGGGCCTGCCATTGCGACTTATGCCGGAGAAGGTGGGCTCATATTTGCGTTGTGAAAGAGCCGGACCGTTTGTGCTAGACACCCTGAAATCAGTTGAGAAGTCGAAATCGCTTACTTCTCTGTTTATTGTTATGACGAAAAGAGACATTTCCTTCATAGCAGTAGCTGAAGCAACATCAATTCCCCTTCTTTTTCATTCATTTATGTGGATGGACCGAAGCCCTCTTGGATCTTCTTCCACCTGCTATTTAGAGTTAAACGAATTCTTTAGCGCAGGTATTTATCTAAAAACGCAAGCATTGCGTTAGCCCCTTTGATTCTATTAACCTTCTTCTTGAAGCCATGTCCTTCATCCTCAAATACAACGTATTCAACAGGAACACCTTTTTTCTTTAGGCTCTCAACGATTTCGTCCGACTCTACTTTTAATACTCTTGGATCATTTACACCCTGAAGAACAAGGAGTGGTCTTTCAATTCTCTCGGCGTGGAAGAGAGGGGAAATGCTCTTGAGGTATTCCTCTTCTTCAAAGGGGTTTCCAATCTTCGTATATAGTAGATCTTTAATGGCTTTCCACCAGGCAGGCACCTCTCTGAGAGTTCTCACCCAGTTTGAAACACCGAAAAGATCTATACCTGCTTTGAACTCCTTCGGTCTAAAGGCCAGAGCTGCGAGCACCATAAAACCTCCGTAGCTCCCTCCATTTATGGCGATTCTTTCTTCGTCGATAGAATCAAGTGTGCCTAGATATCTGGCGGCCTCCACGCAGTCATCCAGATCGGCTTCTCCGTGCTTGTGATCTGCCGCTTTGAAGAAGCTCTTTCCATAACCGGAGCTTCCTCTGTTATTCACCGCGTAGATTGCATAGCCATGATTCGCGATGAATTGGATTTCCGGGTTGTATCTCGGTAGAGACTGGCCGCCAGGTCCTCCATGGACCCACACAACGGCGGGCGCTTTCTCTCCGGCAGGTACGTTCTTGGGCGGATAGAAAATCCCTGGTACTTCGAGACCGTCGTATGAAACAAAGCGAAGAACCGAAGCTTCGGAAAGATCATTGCTGTTCACGTTTTGGCTCATTGAATCAGTGAGCTTCTTTGTCTTTTTTGTCTCGAGGTTTATCGTAAAAATATTGGGAGATGATGTCGCCGAATCGCAAAGATAATACAGAAGCTGACCATCTTTACTGAAGCACTGATCGTAAACGACACCGCCGGTTTTTATAGGTGGTATCTTGAGAGAGTTACTTTTCGTTTCGATCACATGGAGTTCGAAAAAACCATCTCTATTCAGTACAAGCACAGCACTTTCTCCGTCCTCCGACATCCTTCCTGCAATTATGTCCCAGTCTAAGTCAAGAATCTCTTCACTGACACTGCTTTCAATGTTCATTTCCCAGAGCGTCATGAACTCTCCGGCCGAATCCGATACATAGTACAGCTTTAGTGAATCTTTTGAGAAGAAGAGAGGTTTGAAATTTCCTTCACTTTGATGGGGGGAGAGAAGTTTTATATCCCCGGTTACAGAGTTATAAAGGTAAATATCCGAATCGTTTGCAGTCCGGGGCTTACGAAGAGCAATAAGCTTCTCATCACTGGAAATCGGACCCAGCTCGAACAGGTCCCTGTTTTCGAAGACCAGCTCGCTTTTCAAATCACCTTGATTGAATCGGTAAAGATCGAATCTACTTTTGTCAATCCTGTTCGAATAGTAGTAAACCTTGTCACCCACACTCATGTGAAATCCTGACTTAGTTTTTTCGAAAGGGGTGAGATCTCTGATCTCTCCATCAGCAAATAGATAGAGATGGTGCAGCTCATCGCCACCTTTATCCATCGCGAAAATGAAGCTTCCGTCCTCGAAAATGAAAGAAACTAATGCGTTCTCATCGAGGGACGTAATCTGTATGTGTCTTCCCTTCTCTTGATCTAGTTCAAATACGTTATAGTTGCCAGTCTTGTCGGAAGAATAGAGAATTTTCCTTGAATCGGCGGAAACCGCGAAAGATGCAATTGTCTCATTTTCCATCAGTTCCTCGATTGTGTACTTCTTTTTGGCCATTATTGATCCTCCTAATCCTTGTCCATCAACAAAGCGCTGATTTTGGTTTCTAAACTAGATGCTCACCTAAAAGTACGAGGTTGCTACATTCTGTATAATGCAATCATATAACAGATGCAGCATAAATAGGTTTGGATCAGTAACTAATCGGAACTCCTGTAAAACATGTAAAAAGGCACTTCAGGAAGTTTTGATCCTTTTCTTAACCTCAATGTCCTTCGATCGCAGCTAACGATTTATCATTTTGTCCTCTATTACGAATCATGTTGCAGGTTTTGTTCGCTCGTAGCTACACCTCTAAAATGGAATGAGCCGTTTTTCCGTTAAAACCCGACAGAGAACTCCGCGCCGAATTTCCAAAAGGAGATCATGTGATTTTCGATTTGCCTTATGATGGATGAAGAGCCGGGAGCCAACTTGAGAAACTTGTGACAAATTCAAAATACCAATCGGTAGATGATATATTTTCCGGAATGATCCCGTGAAAAGTGTCGGTTGGGGGTTGTTCTAAGAGGAGAACCTGTGAAAGCAAGGGGTTGGCAATCGCAGATCTATTGCTTGGAATAGGGCTTCTGCTAATTGGTATAGCTGTATCCTTTGTTAATCGGCAGTGTGAACATTAAGAATCTTATAGTAGCAGAAATCAGCTTGACTTCTACAAGTTTGAAGGGGAACCTTAAGGCGGCAACGGCCTCTTAATCACTCTGAGGGCAAATAATTCGAGCATCGAAATAGAGAACAGACTGTCCCTCAACCAGGTTTTGAGAAAGAGCAATTGATAGAAGAATTGTGTCCGATTCCGTAATAGTTCTCGATTTAAATAATGACTGAATGAGAGCAGGGATCAAATGACACGTGCAATTTGTTCTCTTCACATCACTTCTTCTCATCTCGTCACAAGTTGGGTGAAGAATGGAGATTTCAAAATGTCTTTCCTTTTGAAGTATCGGAATAAGTAGAAGCAAGTTCAAATTTGGTTCATTCCCCATTCGCAATGGTAATAGCCTTAACTTTAGTAGTTGCAGGTGGACTAACAGAATTACTGGCTTGATGGAGCGTGATTCGAAATCTCTTACGCAAGAAGACAACTACTGTAGTCGAAAAAAACCGGAGGTCTGGGACCTCCGGCTTTGATTGATTCAGGCCCTAATTGGCAACCGCCTGAGGAACGTTCTCAGCAAGCTCTATAAGGTCTACTTCAAAGAGTCGGTCTCCGATGTACTTTATACCCTTTATTCCAAGTTCTTCCGGTAGAGTTGCCGCTTCATCACTTGAGGAGAAAGTGATCTTTCCGGCAGACTCGAACGGAACTATTGACCAGTTGAAGGATGGTGTTGGATTGATAGTGCCCTTCTCGATAATATAGTCGATGATTACGCTTCGATTCTCGACTGTTGAGGAGAGGACGATGTCGGCATCGACCAGATGATAGCCGCCGCCACCTGCGCGGTAGTTGTTTGTCACAACAAGGAACTCCATATCGTCTTCGACTTCTTCACCCTCATAGGTGAGATTCACAATTCTCTGACCTACGGGGTTTCGAACATCTATCTGATAGTTGATTCCTTCGATTATGTCGAAGTTGTATGAAGAGAACCTTGCAAGCAAATTCTGTTCTTCCGTGCTGTTAGGATCGATCTGATTGAAATTCTCCGCGCACTTTTCAAGCCAGCCTTTCAATTCGAGACCGTTTACCCTCACGACATGGAGTGTGTTCGAGTATATATAGATATCTGCAGCGTTCATAATTCTTACATCCCCTGCATCTACACTGGTATTTGTTCTAAACGGAGCCGCAGCTGAAAGGAGAGGCATAGACTCATATTCAGTGCCCTTGAAATACTCTTTAACGTACCAAAGCTGGGCTTCGTTTACGAGTTGAGTGACTTCATTATCTATTACCCTGCTGAAATAGCCCTTGATCGGTACGGCTGTCGTTCCCACGGGAGCCATTACGTAATCAATAGTGGCTTCGTGCTGTTCTTTGACTGCTTCAACTATCTCCGGAGCAGCCTCGACTTTTTCGTCGACATGCCACAACTGCGGGCATGAAGAAAATACCTCCCACTCTCCATCACGGTTCAGAAGATGGAAATGTATCAGACCTAAGGAGCTTCCCCAACTTCCTGCCATTGTCACCGGGACTCCATCTATTTTGTCGGCAATTTTCCCGTGGCTGTGACCCATGATGATGCCGTCTATTCCTTCAACGTTTTCGAGTATTGCTTCAGCGTCTGAGCTTCCCTGGTGAAGGGAGACTATCACCAGATCGACGCCCTCTTTGCGAAGTTTGGGGACGTACTTGGCAGCTGCCTCTACTATAGGTTCAGCATAGACTTTTCCTTCGAGGAGGACTCTGTCCCACATCATTATTTCCGGAGGTAGAAAGGCTATAACGCCAATCTTGATTGGAATTCCGTCGACTTCTCTTTCCAATATCACATAGGGGTCATACCTTAGCTCTTTCGTGTCTTCGTTGTAAAGATTTGCCGAGATCATCGGGAAGTCAGCGGAAGCAATGGCCAGGTCCAGATATTCGAGACCAAAATTGAATTCGTGATTTCCAATTCCAACTACGTCATAATCCATGATATTCATGGCTTTGATTATCGAGGGAGTATCTCCCATCTTGATTGGATCTATTCTCGCTTCACGTTCTGCGAGAACGCTACCCTGAATGGCATCTCCCGTGTCGATCAGGATAGTGTTGTTGTACATTTCCCTTGCCCACTTTATCAGTGTGAAGGTCTTTGCAGCGCCGTAATCACTGACTTCTTCGACAGTAAGATAATCATAAGGCATTACATAGCCGTGAAGATCAGTCGTGCCCAGAACGACTAGTTCGTGAACGGTTACCGTTCCGAATGCCATTACAGGCACTAACGCAGCAACAAATAGAACGATAGCAACTGCAGGAATTCCTTTCTTCCAGTTCAAAAGCTCCACCTCCATTTAGGTTGACCGGCCCAGTTTTCGCCGGATAGAATTATTGACCCGTGACCGTAGGAATCTAATGCTGAAGATAATTGAGGATTCCAAGAATGTTTCGAAACAGTACTATCTTACTACAATCATGTGGACTCATTAAGAAAGAAAAAGCACATCTCAGTAAATGAAAGTAGGCAGTCTAATTAACGAAGAGCGGAAGAACCGGGACTAGGGTTGTGGGGTCTAGGGTCTAGCAAGAGCAGAAGTGATGCTGCATTTGGCAGGAGGCGATTAGAAAGCCAGTCAGGCTCCGCCTGGCCAGTCTCTGCCTCCGGCAGAGGTCAGTCACCTTCGGTGGCCAGTTCCGCTTCGCGGGCTAGGAGCCGCTGAACGCTAAGAACGAAACCCCGCTGGTCGCTGTGAAAGCGAAAATAGGGACTGACAATTCTCGTCATGTCTGTCTCGTTTTTCGCGAAAGACAGGGATCCTGACCAGGAGCATTGTCAGGATGACAAGAAGGGAGAGTCCCCTGCCCTTAAATCATGTTGTATCATCCCGTTATTTCCAAGCTCTCTTATCCCGTAGAGTCTGCGCCAATATGGATTATGTTCATGATCCAATTCCGTCATCCCGTGATGCTTTTGCACGGGATCTCGCATCTAGAAGCTGCTTTAAGCTGTGGAGATCAGTTTCACCAGCTCGAGAACCAGAAGAGAGTTTCCGGTGAGTGCTGTTTTTTCATGACTGGTTGGAGTCCAAACGCTCTTGAATCATCACCTTGCCCAAGAACGAAGAACAGATCTTCGCTCTGGAACCAAGAACAGGTTTTTTAATCGGAGAACGGAGAACCGCTCAACGGTCAATCAGTCCTATGCTCTTTCCAACCCCCGACCTCCGACCCCCAACCACGGTCTTACAACTAACAACTTGGAACTTGGAACTGATTCTTTGTTCTTCCGACCGCCTACCACGAACCCGCAACCACGCAATCAGCAATTACATCGCGCGAGCTATCCCCAGAGATCGGTGTGATAGTTCTCTTTCTTAAGTCTGAATTTGATCTGGAAGTCTACCACTTCCTGCCACATTAAGGCGCTGGTCGTAGAGACGAAACTAACCATTTCATTTGCAATCCCAAAAACCGGTTCTATACTTTTTTCTATACTGGAGTTCTTTACGACGCTATAATCCAGCCTGTAGTCTCCGATCATCGCGTGGTCCTCGTACATGTTTGCCGTTACCCTCTCTCCATTGAATATTACCTCATCCTTTATGGGGAAGGAAAGGCCCATGCTTCCAGGCATTATCCTGTCGTGGATTTGAATTACTTCGTTTACAGTTGGCTTGGTCCAGCTCTTTCCGCACGAAGAACATGAGAAGCCAGTTATGAAGCCTTTGATAGAGGCAACGGCGCCACAGCTTGGACAGCGCCAGATCAGCTTTTCTATACGTTTGTAGTTTCGGTAAGGAAGCTTGAAGGTTGGATCCTCCTTGGCGAGGAAGCCCATGACTTTCTCTTCTAGCTGGGGATCATCTGCTTCGACCGGATCACCGAATTCTACGGTCGAAGTCCCCAATGCAAAAATCTTTGCCCATCTAGGCCAAAGTCTCTGTACTCCATAAAACTTCACCGGGATTACCGGGATTTTCAACATCCTGAAAAGCTTCCATATCTCTCTCTTTGTATGTAGGAGTCTGCCGTCCCATGATCGTGCTGCTTCAGGTGCAATTCCCAGTGGAACTCCCTGTTTTATTGTCGAAAGCATCTGTCTTATGGCGGATGTATCGACAGCATATCTTCTGACAGGAATTACGGCGAGCCAGTTAAGCAACCCGAGTCTATCAACGTAGATTGCGGTGCCTACGAATCTCAGGTAACGCCATGTCGAGTAGAAGATAAGAGGACCGTCGAAATGAGTTTGGTGAGCAAGAGCGAGAACGAAGGGTTTCTTTTCTCTGAGTACCCTTGCATTCTTCACCTTTGAGGGTAGAACAATCAGAATTACCAGCTTCACAACGAATGATGCCACGATGAATTGCCAGGGAATTGATGTCGATTTATCAAAGGGTATCTTTCTTCCGGGATTTGGGATCATGAAAGGTATCTTCTCTTTATAGTCCTCGTAGCCTTCAATTCTTTTCAGAGCGAGTTTTTCTTGGAGCAAAGAATACACAACTATCACTGCGCCTATGACTGCAACGTAAAGAAGCGTCCAATAGTTTCCACTCAACAATCCAAGACCAAAAAGGAAAAGTATGTAACCCAGGTTGAATGGATGGCGAACAAATCTGTATGGGCCGCTTTGAACGGTTTTTTCGGGCCCATAAATAACGGTCGGCAGTCTTCCAGACCAGTAATATACCACAAGGGCAGAATAGACCGCTAGAAGAAGAGATAAAATAACGATAATCGAACCGACTATCGTCAATCCTAATCCCGCTGAAAACGGTGCTCCGGAAAAGAGGAGAAAGGGAATTATTATCCAGGTTACTGCCAGCTCCGCAACCGATATCGCTATTCTCATCTTAATCCCTCCACTTTAAATACTGCTCCTCCATCCTCACAATTATCTGCATCAATCGAAAGTTTCAACACCTTGCAGATCTTGCTGGCAATGGAAAGACCCAATCCATGACCTTCACCACCTCTTGAAGAGTCGCTCCTGTAGAATCTGTTGAATATTCGTTCTTTTTCATCCTCGTTGATTCCCATTCCATGATCCCTAACACTTAGCGTACCATTTGACCAATCGATCTCTATCGGGCCATTCTTTCCAAACTTCAAGGCATTTTCAACAAGAATTTTTATAATTATCTTAAGCAGAACTCTATCGGTTCGGACTTCGATATCTGGAATCTCAATCTTCATCTCTGCCGACTGATCGGCTGGAACGCTATTGGTGATCTCGAGTACCAGTTCTCTGAGATTGAAACTTGTTTCGTTTAGTTCGATCTCGGGTCTCGAGAGAAAAAGCAGAGATTCAGTAATTGTCATCATCTTGGTGGCTGTGTCGGAAATACTTTCAGCGGCTTCCTTGACAACCTCCGGGTCCTGAGAACCCCAGCGAAGAATCAGTCTCGAGAAGCCAAGGATTGAAGTCAATGGAGAGCGAATCTCATGCGCAATGTCTGATGAAAACTGTTCCTGCCTGGTGTATCCATCTTGAATTCTGTCTAGAGCTCTATTCAGTGCTTTTTTGAGTTCGGCAAGTTCGGAAGTCTTCGGATCGCTTTCCAGTCTTCTTGAAAGATCATCCAGCGTTATCTCCTTTAACAGACGTGAAGTTTCTTTGATTGGTTTAGAGACCCTACTTCCAAGGAAGAAGCCGCCTATGATTGAAAGAACAACACCAACCAAGACTGAAAGAAGGAGAGTGGTGGCGAGACTATCCAGGAAGAAATCGAGATCGTCCATCCTTGCACCGAGAATCACTTTTTCCTCTCCGTTCAAGAATCCATAGAGAAGATAGGAGCTGCCATCTATCCTCGTCTTTACATATCCCTCAACATCCGGAACGCTGCTCAGTCCTGTTGGATTCTGAACCACGTTTCCATCAACGCTCACGTAAAACTCTGTAGTTCCTCTGCCTATGGCCATTCTTCCCACGCCATACCTAAACCCTTTGCCCATGGGTGAATCCATGAAGATCTTTCTCATCTCCGCGGAGTAATTGCGAATGAAGACACTTTCTGAGACTCCATAAACAAATATGGCCGAGGCAAATAGAATAGATACGATCAGAACCACCGAGTAGATGGCTACCTGAGTTGCCGTTGAAAACTTCCTTCTATCTGACAACGTAGCCAGAGCCCCTCACCGTTTTTATTCTTTCGCCCGTCTTTCCCAGTTTCTTACGCAAGTAGTTAATATATACTTCCACAACATTGGGGTTGCCCCAGTCCTCGCTTCCCCAAACCTTTTCGAGTAATCTTTCCTTTGACATCACAATTCCAGCGTTCGATAGCAGAACTGCTAGCAGATCAAACTCGGTCTTGCTTAACTGCAGAGGTTCTCCATTGAGAAAGGCTTCACGAGATTGCATATCGAGGGTGATTTCGAAGTAGCTGATCCTTTCCACTTTCCCTTTGCGTCTAAGTACTGCTTCGATTCTGGCCAGAAGTTCCTCAATTACAAATGGTTTCGGCAAGTAATCATCTGCACCGCTCTTCAAACCTCGTATTCTGTCCTTAACTTCACCTTTAGCGGTAAGCATTATTACGGGAAGATCAGTAGAAATATACTCTCTGATTTCTTCCAGCACCGAGAAACCATCCAAACCGGGAAGCATCACATCAAGGATAAGAAGATCTGGAAGCTCTTTTTCTAGATGCTTTAGCGCTTCCTTTCCATCGGTCAAAACTTCTACTTCGTATCCTTCATGGCCTAGCTCCATACGAAGCAATTTTCCAATATGTATATCGTCTTCAACGACCATTATCCTTCCTTTCAACCCTTCTTCACACTCCTATCTCGCACTACGAAGGACGAGATCCCTCCAAATACCATTCCAGCAGTCATGAGAAGCAAACCCACCACTTCCATTTTACCCGGAATCTCTCTCAGTATGATCATTGCAAAGAACAGTGCGAAGGCCGGTTCACCTACGTAGATCAGAGAGGCTCCTACGGAACCAAGAAACCTCTGATATTTCAACTGCACTGCAACCGCGAAGATAGTTGCAAAAACTGCAGAAAACAGCGCAACAAAGAGTATTGAACCGTTTATAAACACACTTCCTTTGACGAAAGGAATCAGCGCCATATTGACAAGAAGCACTACGACAAATTGAGGAACGAGAAGCTCCATTTCGTCGACATCTTCCTTCTGGGTGAAATAAGAGATCAATACGACATGCAGGGCGAAAGAAACTGCGCAAAGAGCGGTTAGCAGGTCACCAAAGTTGAATCCGGTCTCGGGTGTTGTAAGAAAATACAAGCCGATTAATGATACCCCCAGAGCAAGAATCTGATAGCGGCTGGGGATTCGCCTGTCTACAACGGGACCAATGATTGCGACCAAACCAACGTAAAGAGACGTAATAAAAGCGCTCTTGGATGCGGTTGTGTAGACAAGCCCCCACGTCTGAAAAACATATCCTCCCGAAAGGAAAAGTCCCAAAATCAAACCTTGAGTAAGGCTCTTATTTGTGATCTTGAGGCCGAGCTTCTTTCTCAGGGGAATCAGAACCAAGAGAGCGATCGAAAAACGAAGCGCATTATAAAATACCGGGGATAGACCCTCCAGTATGTTCTTCTGTACCGGAAAGGTCAATCCCCAGAATATTACTACGAGTAATAGATTTACGTATGCCTTCGACTTTAGCTTCATCTAACCTGGAAGCGTCCCCTTCGGGGGGCTCTTAATCGGATGCGCCGAGTATCACTGCAATGACAATTCCCGCTATCAGCACTCCAATTACGGAGAAGAGAATAATGTTGTCGGTTTTCTTCTCTTCTTCGGTTTTCTCGGTTAGAGTGAAACTGACTGAGGTCACCATATCTTTGTTTATGTACACGTTTTGCTTCGAGTCATGATAACCCCATTTGGAAACGGTTACTGTATGACTCCCCACTTTCTCGAAATCCTTGTATGGAGTGTCGCCGGCATATTGTCCATCTACGTACACCTGTCCGTCGGGAATCGATGTGACTTCCAGATAACCGTAAACGTAATTTGGCAATAGTGAGAAATAAAAATCGCTTGACCCAGGCTGGACATTTATCGTCGCAGGACCATAAACAAGGTTCCTCTCCGTGTATACATACACAGTATGAGGACCGGCTTCGAGTGTTGTCGTAACCGGGGATTTGCCCATGAACATTCCATCGACGTAGACGTTGGCATCCTTTCTGTCTGCGCTTATCGTTGTTCTTACTGTGAAAGGAACATAGCTGTTGTAGAAGTAGGTGTAGCCCAATCCCCAGCTTGTGTTGAAAACCGGATCGATAACTACCGAAAGGTTGTTGATGCTCTGACTCAAGTAGGGAAACGGATATCTGTCGAAGAGAGAGAAGACGTTGCCCAGGAAGTTCAACGGAGATGTGGAAGCAACGACTACGATTGTCTCTCTTCCTCTCTGTGACTGGACCTGTAGATTGTACCTCGTTGTAGCTTTGTCGGTCGGCAAGGTGTAGGTTCTTCCACCCTGCACATAGTTGTCTTGGTCATATACGTTTGGGAATAGAACCTGAATCTGACCAGACGGATCGATGTCGAGAACGGCCACGTAAGCACTTCTATCTACTGAAAAAGATAGTCCGAGCGATTCACCGCCATAATAAGTTGATCCCATACCTTTGTTCAGACTCACGTTAACATTGATACTCGCCCCTGGTCTGCTCAAGAACATCAGCCCCTGTGGATCGTACGAAACCGAGGTTGCAAAAAGAGAAACACTTAAGAATACAATTGCTAAGAGCAAAGCCTTTTTCACGCTAATCCCTCCTCATCCCTTAGGCTTTTTATGGCATTGGCGATAACTCCTGCTGAGTTTGATAGTCCCTTTAATTCCTCTGACGATAGGCCTACCTTCAGAATCCTTTCAACTCCCTCTCTGCCAAGTATTGTGGGAACGCTGAAAGGAACATCCTTCAGACCTTCAAACTCCGGGTGAACGGTGGAAACTGTTAGAACTGAATGCTGGTTGTTGAAAATTGTTGAAAGCACTTTTGATACAGCCAGTCCTATTCCGTAAAATGTTGAACCCTTCTTTTCTATAATTCTGTAAGCAGCATTTTTAGTTTCTTCGAAAAGCTTCTTGAAGAGGTCAGCCTCGCAGTCTCTCCTGCAATTTCTGCAGAAGTCGGTTAGGGGAATTCCCGCAATGTCTGCGTGAGACCAGTTGACGATCTCGCTGTCACCATGCTCACCAAGAACATAAGCATGTACGTTTCTTGGGTCAAGCTGGCAGTGGTCTGCAATACTCTGTCTGAGCCTTGCCGTATCTAGAGTCGTCCCAGAGCCTATTATCCTGTTTCTTGGTAAACCGGATGCTTTCCATGCCACCCATGTAAGAACGTCGACGGGATTCGTCACGATTATGAAAACTGGCTCTTTGCTGTAGGAAAGAGATTTAGCCACCGCTTCCTTCACTATCCTTGCGTTGTCCTTTAGAAGCTGTAGGCGACTCTCTCCTCCTTTTTGAGGTCTACCGGCCGTTATTACGACTACATCCGAGTCAGAAGAGACATCGTAATCTCCGCCATGAATTCTCAATGGTCTAACATAGGCATTGCCATGACTCAAGTCCATTGCCTGACCCTTGGCAAGTTCACTGTTTATGTCAACAAGAGCTATCTCTCTCACAATACCCTCTATCATGGACGCATAAGCTATTGAAGAGCCCACCATACCGGCTCCGACTATCGTTACTTTCATCCAACTCCTCCTGACAAGACCGTCTTGAACCAGTGACGGAATCTCACTTCAAGGTCTGTCCTTTCTACTTTTTCAACGATTTCACCCTTCACGAAAATCACTCCGCCTGAAGCCGTTCCAGCGATCCCAATGTCTGCTTCAGTGCCCTCTCCGATTCCATTGACCACACAGCCCATCACTGCAACCGAGAGGTCTGCATCTGTGTTACCGACCCAACTCTTGACTTTTCTGGCGAGAGCTTCGACATCTATTTCCGTTCTCGCGCAGGTTGGACAGGAAATCACATCGACCCCCCTTCTCAGTTTCAGCGACCTGAGAATGCTCAACCCGACCTCGATTTCCTGAACAGGGTCGCCAGACATTGAAACCCTAATTGTATCTCCAATTTTGTTGAGCAAAAGCGTGCCAATACCGATTGACGACTTGACCGTCGAGTCCAAACCAAAGCCCGCTTCGGTAACACCTAGATGAAGTGGGTGGTCGGTCTTGTTGTAGAGGTATTTGTTTGCTTCAACCGTTTCAATAACTGAAGAGGATTTCAGCGATATCACAATGTCTTCGAACCCCGCGCTCTCAAGTATTTTAACTTGAGCCAGGGCGCTTTCTGCAAGGGCTATAGGTTTTTCGTACGAGCTGAATCTCTTGTCAAGAGAACCGGAGTTCGCACCGACTCTTATTGGAACGCCATATTCCTTTGCGATCTTCACAGTTTCTTTGACTTTCCAATCTTGACCGATGTTTCCGGGGTTAATTCTCACCTTTGCAGCGCCGTTTTTGATCGATTCTACGGCAAGTCTATAGTCAAAGTGAATATCTGCTATGACAGGTATCCTGCTTAGAGAAGTGATCTCCTTCAGTGCGGATGCCGACTCAAAGTCTGGAACTGATACCCTTACCAGATCACAACCTGCATCTTCGAGCCTTTTGATCTGGTCAACAGTTTTGTTTACGTCCGAAGTCTTGGTGTTTGTCATTGATTGGACCGTGATTGGATTTCCTCCACCTATCAGAACATCTCCAACGCGAACGACCCCGCTCATAGCCACCTACCGATATCAATGAAAGTAATGTAAATCATGAACCCCATCAAGACCATGAATCCGATCACATTGATCAGACCCTCTATCTTTGGATCGAGCCTTCTTCTTGTAATCATTTCAATGAGGGCAAGCAACATTCTTCCACCGTCTAGTGCCGGAAAGGGAATCAGATTTATTACTCCCAGGTTGAGAGATATGAATCCAGCCAGGTAAAGAACTATTCTTAATCCAAGACTTACCGCCTGATCAACTATGGTTACCAGTCCAATGGGGCCGGTGAATTCGTTTATGTTGGCTCCCCCGGTGAAGAGGCTTCCTACTACCTTAACCAGAGTTATCAAGAGATTGTTTGCCCACTGAATGCCGAGACCTGCCGCCTCCAATGCAGTATCGGGGTACCAATAACTGCTTCCTTGAGCAAAGGCTCCCGCCTCTTCGACCAGGGCTATCATCTCGTTTTTACTCACTGTCATATTTATTAATTGACCTTCCCGTTCAACAGAAACAACGAATTCGTCGGGAAAGCCAAATTCGGCAAAGGAGATTTCTTTCCCGGTGAACTGAATCAAGAGCTCGTCGGGCTTCAGAGACAGCAACTGACTCATCGTGGTTAGATCATAACTTGTTTCAGTCTTCATACCGTTGACGGAAAGCAGTATGTCTCCTTCTCTAAACTGTCCGTGGTCAATGGCAAGTTGAGGTTTGAAGTTCGCGTAATAGATGCCCATTGCGTAACGTTCCTCGGCAGGCGAATAAGTGAGGAGCGTTCCCGACAATGTAGAGCCATCTTCGAACCCGAGTTTTATAGAACTCTCAGGTGAAAGAACGCTTCCATATCCAACATAGTCGCCGTTGAAGGTTCCGCCGTTTATTGAAGAAAGAACTTCGCCTGGTTCTCCTGAAACACCTCCGATAACAAAGAAGGCTTCCTGGGGAAGAAGTTCAGGTATTATGGCTATCTCGATTTCCTTACCTTCCCTGTTCACAACAAGATCTATTCTCTCGCCTTTTGCTACTGCTTCACTCAAACGTGTATTGTCGATGAGAGTCTTCCCATTAACTGAAACGATTCGATCTCCAGGCATCATTCCGGAAACTGCTGCAGGAGAACCAGGTTCGACTTTATCGATCTTGACCTCTTGAAAGCCCCATATTACTGCGACAAGAGAGAGAATTAGAAAGCCCAGAAGTAAAGAGAAAGCTGGACCGGCGAAGTAAATAATGAATCTCTGCCAGGCGGGTTTGTTCTGAATCTGCTCACTGTCCGGAATCGAGGAGTCAATAGTATCCAAGTCTTCACCTGCAGGTCTTACGTAACCGCCGATTGGAAATGCATTGATCCTGAAGGTCGTCTTCTTTCCTTTTTTCGACCAGAGCTTAGGACCCATTCCTATTGCGAATTCAAGAACTCTTACTCCAAAAAGCCTCGAGAAAATGTAGTGACCAAGCTCATGGACAACTACTATTCCCGTCAGAATTAGAAGAAAGTATATTATTGCTAATAACATCTATCCACCTCTTCCTGAGCTAACTTTCTTGCAACGCTGTCAGTCTCGATTATTTGACTGTAGTCGACCGGATTTTGATCAGCGGTTCTTTCTACCGTCTTTTCAATTATATTGTAAATACCTCCAAAAGGCATCCGGCCATTCATAAAAGCTTCGACGGCAACTTCGTCTGCAGCATTATAGGCAATCTGTTTACTCACTACTCCACAGATCTCCCTCGCAAGCGTTAGAGCAGGGAACCTCTCTTTTGGTAACTCTTCAAGAATCATGGGGACATCGACAATACTTTGCTCGGGAATGGTTTGAATTCTTTCAGGATATGTAAGCGAGTAGGCGATCGGGATCCTCATGTCTGGTATGCCAGTGTGTAACTTCAAGACGCCATCGCTATAAAGGATACCAGCATGAATAAAACTGTTTCTGCATAAGTATGTGTCAATTTCATTAGTTTCAAATCCAAAGAGGTATTTGGCTTCAATCACTTCAAGTCCCTTGTTGACCATGGAGGCACTGTCGACCGTTATCCTGTTTCCCATTGACCAGACGGGATGCCTCAAAACATCTCTTATCGTTGCATCTTGTATCCTTTCTAAGGGCCAATCTCTTAATGCCCCGCCCGAAGCAGTTATTATAATTCTTTTCGGTCGGCGTGAACCATCGAGGAGCTGAAAAAGGCCGCTGTGCTCCGAGTCGACAGGAATCAGTTCGACGCCCTTTCTGGCGCACTCTTTCAGGAGAAGATCTCCTCCACACACAATAGATTCTTTATTGGCTAGGCAAAGCCTGTGACAGACTTCGATGGCCTTCAGGCTGAATCTTAGACCTGCGGCGCCGCTCATAGCCAGCAAAACATAATCGGGTCTCGATTTCTCAAGCATTCTCTCGATCCCCTCTTCCCCGTGGAAGAATAAAGTTTCGGGAAAGGAATCTGTAAGGCTATCGCTTTTCTTTAGTGAAGCGGCAAAGGGCGGATGAAATTCAGAAAGCTGCTTCGAAAAAAGAGAAAGATTGTGGCCACAGGAAATGGCCACAATCTCAATATTCTCGATCCGATTTGCTATTTGGAGTGTTTGTGATCCTATCGATCCGGTTGAGCCAAGAATGGCCAGCCTTTTTTTCATAATGCAAACTTCTTCTTTATCTCGGCCGGTTCACCTGATGTCTCTTCGATGATCTTCTGAAGTTCAGCTTCAGATAACGCCATGATCTTGGCAACCTTTTGCGAGACATTCTGGGGCTTTCCAGGAACACATTTCGCTATATCTTCGTCTTTATTGGCAACCTTAATGGCAAAGGCAGCACATCCTGGCGAGCCGCACAAGGCGCAGTTGATGTTGGGAAGAACTGCGAAAATAACGGCTGCCCTTGGATTTTCTTTGAGTTTTTCCTTATAACTATCGATTTCTTCTTGCGTTGGCCTTTGAATCTTTGGTGGAGCGGCTTTGACGGCTTTTCCTGAAGAAGCTAGTAGCTTCTCAAGAGTTTTTTCTGCATCCTCTTCATTTTCGTCGAACAAGGCGATGAGTTTGTCGATATCTGTGTCCAGAATGAGTTTCAACTTCTCAGGGACACCGGAGCGTTTACCTGGAATGCATCCTTCGATAGAGGCTTTACCTTCAGCAACAGCTTTGGCAAAGGCTGCGCATCCTGGGAAGCCGCAGGCACCGCAATTAGCACCAGGCAATGAAGCTTCGATAAGCGCTATTCTTGGATCTTTCTTGACGGCGAATTTTGCCGAAGCGAATGCTAGAAAAATACCTGCACCTACCCCCAGTAGTGACATAAAGAGAACTGAATAGACTATTGTCATCGAAAACACCTCACAGTTTTACCAGGCCCTGGAATCCCATGAAGGCCATCGATAGCAGTCCGGCGGTGATCAAAGCGATAGCTGTCCCCTTGAAGGGTTCAGGAATTTCGGAGAGCTCCATCCTTTCTCTAATGGTTGAAAAGAGAATTAGAGCTAGAGCGAACCCCAGTCCGGCTCCGGCTGAATTCACTATCGTTTCCACTAGTGTGTAGTTTTGCTGGACATTCAGGAGAGCAAGGCCAAGAATCGCACAGTTTGTTGTAATAAGCGGTAGGAAGATGCCCAGTGCTTCATAAAGCCCCGGGCTAGTCTTTTTAAGGAATATCTCAACAAATTGCACGAGTGTCGCGATTACGAGTATGAAGACAATTGTACGCAAGAAGGGTAGCCCAAGAGCATCTAGCGCAATATTGAGTATCCAGGTGATTATCGAGGCCAGAATCATAACGAATGTAACGGCGATGCTCATTCCGACTGCTGTGTCCGTCTTCTTTGAGACACCCAGGAAAGGACAGATTCCCAGGAATCTGGAAAGCACGAAGTTGTTTATCAAAATCGCCGATAGAAATATAAACACCAATCTGGTCGCCATTAGTCATTCCTCCTCATTTTTCTGCCTTTTTTGCCTTGCTTCTCCTAATCCCCAAATAGTTGAAGAAGGCTGCGAGCATACCAAGGGCTATGAAGGCACCTGGGGGGAGGATCATGGCAAACATTTTCACATCAGAAAGATGGTAGCCGAAAACCGATCCGTTGCCAAGAAACTCTCTCACCGATCCCAGAAGAACCAGAGAGGCCGTGAAACCAAGACCCATTCCTAAACCGTCTAGGAAAGAATTGAAGACATTATTCTTCGAAGCAAAGGCTTCGGCCCTTCCAAGAATTATGCAGTTAACGACTATGAGGGGAATAAACAGTCCCAACGTCTTCCATAGATCGTAGATGAAACCATGCATCAACATGTCGATCACGGTAACAAAGGAAGCGATTATTACTATGTAAGAGGGAATCCTTATCTTATCGGGAATGAATTTCCTCACAAGAGATATTGTGATATTCGACAACGCAAGGACAGCAGTAGTTGCGAGTCCCATCCCCAAACCATTCTCAGCGCTTGTTGTAGTTGCGAGAGTGGGACACATACCAAGAACCTGAATGAAGGTCGGATTTTGTTTCAAGATACCGTTTGCCAGAATGTTAAACTTCGATTCTGCCATCATCTAACACCTGCCTTCTCAAGGAATTCGGAGATGGCGTTGAGAGAGGATGCGACCGCTCTTGGAGTGATCGTTGCACCGGTCATCACATCGCTGACTGTCACTATCCCGTCTTCCCTCTTTCTTGCATCTATTTGGTCACCCACAGGGGTTACTCCAGCATCTTTATCAACCCTTATGCCTTTGTCAAGTCCCTCTTTACTTACAGGAAAGAACCTCTTCTGGACATCGGCATTTGCAATATTTGCTCCAAGTCCTGGAGTCTCCTGAGAGTATTCTAGAACCTTGATTCCATTTAACTTGACCCCATCAGGTTCCTTTACAAAGGCCGCCATTGATTTCACGTCGCCTCCGTAACCAACCGCGATACCAATCGCAATGAAGATCTCTGTGCCATCTTCTTTGACGAATTTGTAGGCAGGGCTTTCAACCTTTCCCTGATTGTCCTCGGCCCTGTAGATTATTCCTTCAGAGGCGGAAAATCCTTGGGGAAGCCACTCGAACTCTGCGAGCTCGGTTGCCGTCTCGGGTATGCTGTCTTCAGCAATTAACAACTCATCTGTATCTGAATCCGTAAGAACTTCTCGAATCGCCTTTAGCTTTGCGCCAAGCTCTGCGTTGGCTATAGGTTCTTCAACTATCGTATAGACTACCGATAGAACCAGGGCGGCGATAATCGTAATAACCATCAGAGTAATCCCGGTCTTCAAGTAATCACGCATTGCTCTTCACCTTCTTCGGCTTTCCAAATATCCTGGGCTTTGTACCCATATCGATTAGAGGTACAAAAGCATTCATGACCAGGATCGCAAAAGAGACTCCTTCAGGATAACCGCCAAACAACCTGATTATCATTGTCACAGCGCCACAACCAACTCCGAAAATCACGTGGCCTTTGATCGACATGGGACTGGTCACCATGTCGGTTGCCATAAAAAGAGCCCCCAGCATTAATCCGCCGCCAAAGACGTGATAAAGGGGTGAACCGAAGGCGGGATTAACTCCATTGAAAATTGCGGCCATAATAATGACAGTTCCAATGTATGCAATTGGTATGAAAGGAGAGACTCTCTTTCTAAGCAGCAGCCATCCAAAACCAAGGAGTAGAAGCAGAGTGCTGACCTCACCAAGTGATCCTGGAATTGTTCCTAGAAACATCTCCTGCAGAGAAAAGACTCTTGGTGCGCCTTGCTTCAATATCGCCATTGGAGTTGCTGTAGTCTGCATATCGAAAGGACTCAACCACGTAGTCATCTGAACAGGGAAGGATATCAGGAGAAAGACCCTGCCAACTAGGGCGGGATTAAAGAAATTCTTGCCGAGCCCACCAAAGACAGCCTTCGCAATTACGATGGCTACGAAGACACCGATAAGAGCCTGCCACCACTCCACGGCGACTGAGAGATTCAGTGCGAGAAGCAGTCCTGTAACGGAACCGCTGAGATCCGGTTTGAAGCTTTTCTTTTGTCTGATAAAACGCATGACAAAGAAGTCAAGTACCTCGGCGCCGGCTGTACAGACAACAATCAGGACAAGTGCCTTCAAACCGAATGAAACTACGGCCCATACAGCCGCTGGAGCGAGGGCGATCAGGACATCGAGCATAATCTTTCTTACGCTGTCTTCTGATCTGAGGTGAGGTGCTGCCATCATTGAGAGCTTCACTTCTTCGCACCTCCCTTGAGACTCCTGTAGACTTTCTTGTTGAGCTTGAAGTTCTTTACGAGTTCTATGTTTGCTGGGCAGGCATATGAGCAGCTTCCGCATTCTATACAGTCCAAGAGTCCGTTCTCTACCTGCTTGTCATACAGTCTATTCGTACCATAGAGATTCAGCAAAAATGGCTGGAGGTTCATCGGACATACGGTTGCACACTTTCCGCATCTTATACAGGGGAAATCTTCAAGTGGGTCGCTCTTCACAAGCAAAGTGATCCCGGAAGTGCCTTTTACAATAGGGACGTCTATCTTGGGAACAGTGATTCCCATCATAGGGCCACCAAAGACAATTCTCTCAACGCTTTCCTGAGCGCCACCGGCGAATTCAATCAACTCGTTTGCCATAACTCCGATTCGTGAGACAACGTTGATTGGTTTCTTTATTCCTTCGCCGGTCAGTGTGACTCCTCTTTCTACAAGCGGATGGCCAAGTTCAACAGCTTCGTAAACTGCAAATGCTGTTCCTATGTTGTCAACAACGACACCCACATCGAGCGGAAGTCCTCCTGAAGGCACCTTCCTCTTCGTAAGAGCATAAATAAGCTGCTTCTCGGCACCTTGCGGATATTTCGTTTTCAGTCTCTTCACCTGAATTGGAGTAGACCTCACCGCCACCTCCATTTGTTCTATGGCCTTTTGCTTATTGTCTTCGATACCAATCACAGCGTTATCAACCTTAAGCGCTCTCATAATCGCTAGAATGCCTCGAACTATTCCCTCGGAGCGTTCTAGCATGTACCTGTAATCTATGGTCAGATAGGGTTCGCACTCTGCTCCATTCAGAATGAGAAGGTCGATCTTCTTTTCTTTTGGGGGAGAAAGCTTGACGTTCGTAGGGAACATGGCGCCGCCCAATCCAACAATTCCTGCGTCCTTTATCCTCTGGATAATCTCCTCAGGCTCGAACTGCTCGTAAGGCTTTGCAGGTTCTAGAAGCTCCCACTCTTCTTCGCCCGATTTTTCTATAACAATTGCATCGTCAGGTTTTGAAAGAGTCGGATGGTAGTACTTTGCGATCTCCTTGACTTCACCTGTCAGAGGAGAATGAAGATTTGCGGAAATGAAACCACTGGCCTCCGCAATCAATTGACCTGTCTTTACGCTGTCTCCAACGTTCACAAGAAGTTTAGCAGGAACGCCGGCATGGTTTGCAAGAAACACATAGACCGTTTCGGGAAGAGGCAGAACGCTCAGGCGGGAATCTTTAGACAGTTCCTTTTTCTCTGGCGGGTGCACCCCTCCTCTGAAGGTAGGCAACCTCATTTAGTTATCACCTCTCAACCTTAATCAATAGATGTTTGCCTTTCTGGGATCCCGAATATCATGAAAGAAACTTCGACTCAAAAAATGACTGGAATTAACAAACAAAAGGAGCGGTCGCCCCGCTCCTATTATAGTACAATGTTTGAGTCTTAACTTAATCTAAAACTACTTTCTGGTTATTCTTCCGCTATCTGGGTATGAGGTTATAGGACTGATCTCTCCTACAAACTCGACTACAACGTCGGCGAGAACGAATCCAGTGTCGTAACCTGAGAGGCCAGCAAGAATTTCATAACCGTCTCCGCCAGAGGCAAGGTAGTTATTTGTAGCGAGTTTGTACAACTTGTTATCATCAATGGGTTCTCCGTTTACGAGAATATCCTTTGCTTCTTTGTTCTCAATTACATAAGTTACTCCACTTACCTGAGCCATCGCTCCCTGGCCCGCTTCTCTCGTTGCCGTGTACTGGAGAAGCTCTCTGAGAGTAGTGCCGGGTACTTCCAAAACGTACAGCGTGTTTCCAAACGGAAGAACGGTAAGAATGTCGCGATACGTTATTGGACCGGCCTCTATTGAGGCTCTGATTCCACCAGAATTCGTCAAGGCTAGATCAGCACCGGTTTTCCATACCATTGCGTCACATATCAAGTAACCAAGGTTCGTATCCTGTGACCTTACTACTCCTCTATCTCCCTCGAGTCTTATCGCGGTCTCGCCGACAACGATATTGAGAGCTTCTCCGCCGGCCTTCTTGAAGTAGTCAAGCACAGTTGCCACGGCGAAGTCCGGTTCGATCTCTTCGGCGATAACCGGGAGATTTCTGAAAGAAACGAAAATGACCGTATCATCAACGATTTCAAGTTCGAGCTTGCCAAGATTCTTCGCCCATTCTCCGGCCGATACGATTATTGTCTCGTTGATTATCTCAGGCCTTTCGTAGAAAGTGTGGCTGTGACCGTCGACAATAACATCGATACCGTCCACCGCCTTCGCAAGTTCCCAGGAATTGGGGCCGACAAGCACGGGATTGCTTCCCATGTGAGTGAGTGCAATTACGATATCCGCCTGAGCCTCGAGTTCAGGAATGATCTCTTTCGCAACTTCAATAACGTCTTTCCACTCGTAGTCTTTCGCATAGAGGTACTCAAGGATTTCCGTTTCTTGAGTCGTAAACCCAACGATGGCTACCTTTATTCCACCGACTTCCGTGATCATATATTCCTGGAAGGCCGGTTCGCCATCCTTGTAGATATTTGCACTCAAGAACGGGAAATTTGCGATTTCCATCTGTTTCGCAAGTACAGAAGCATCGTTATCGAATTCGTGATTACCGATGGCCATTGCGTCTAGCTTCATCAGATTAAGGGCCACTATGTCGGGTGCAGCATCCTGCAAATCCGATTCAGGGACACCGGTGTTGATATCTCCGGCATGCAGGAATAGAGTGTTGGGGTTCTCAGCCCTGACCTGATTTACCAGGGTGGCTACAGCCGCCAGTCCACCGTAATCACCTTCCGGCCAGATATGTCCATGAGTGTCGTTGATGTGCAGAATAGTAAGCTTCTGGCCCATCACAAATACTGCCATGATCAGCAACAGGGTAATAAGCAGAACTTTCTTCATAACTCATACCTCCTTATGAAATATCGGTGATATTGCCAACGATTTCAAAATCGAAGGATTTCTCGCCTTCAATTATATGGTAATTTATTATCTCTATTTTTGCGCAATTTGAATAAACAGTCCTTGAACTTTTCTCCATTTGAAGGCCATTGATTTCCATTTCTTCGGGCTCTGCAAGGTATATGGATTTGATAGTCAGTGCAAGTCTGAAGTACCATGAACTTAACCTTCTTGAGACCATTATAGTATCCAGTGGCGCCAGTACCGTAACCATCGCAGTACAGACTATCAGAATTGCGATGAGCAGTGTAAAAGAAGCTACTCCCTTACGCTTTGGGAGAAATTGTTTTACCGCCTTCAACATCTCCCTCAAAATCCTCCTCTCTAACGTGATTGAGAATGGCACTGTTCTTTCCTATCTTTGTGTTTTGTGGAATAACCACGTCAGATCCGACGACTACGATTCCCGCGTTATAGATGTGAGGCTGCGTCTCGTGTGGAACTTCATCTCCATAGCCGAGAACCACTCCGTCCTTCACAAACGTTTCTTCACCGACTATTCCTCGTTCTATAACAACGTTTCTGCCGATCTTTGAGTTTGTCATAACCACAGAGTTTTTCACGAGCGAGCCCTCGCCAATCTGAACTCCTTGAAAGATTACAGAGTTTTCGACCCGTCCGTAGATTTCCGCACCTTCGTTAATCAAAGAGTTTCTTACGTGTGAGCTCGTGCCAACGTAGGCAGGCAGATACTCCTCGGTTTGAGTATAGAACCTCCAGGACGGATCGTGAAGATTGAATGGAGGGATGGGCCTGGTCAGCTCGATATTTGCCTCCCACAGTGATTCAATTGTTCCGACGTCCCTCCAGTAACCCTCGAAAACGAAGGCAAATAGTTTCCCGGCGTTGTCTTGGACGATTTTTGGCAGGATATTCTTTCCAAAGTCGTTGTCGCTTTCGGGGTCCTTCTCGTCTTGTATAAGTCTTTCACGCAGGAACTTCCAGTCAAAGACATAGATACCAAGAGAGGCGAGATCCGACTTTGGTTCCTTGGGCTTCTCCTGGAAATCCGTTATCTTGTTCTCGAAATCCGTAATCATCATCCCGAATCTGTGTGCCTCAGAAAGCGGGACGCGCATACATGCTACGGTTCCAGTTGCGCCTTTAGAGAGATGATAATCTATCATCTCGTTGTAATCCATTGAATAGATATGATCGCCAGAGAGTACTACCAGAAGTTCCGGGTCAAAATCATCTACGAAATCAATGTTTTGGAAGACTGCGTTAGCAGTTCCCTTGTACCAGTTTGAGTCTCCTTGAGCTATAAATGGAGGGAGGATTACAACTCCACCGTCCTTTCTGTCGAGATCCCACGGACGACCAATCCCAATGTGCCGGGAAAGAATGTGGGGCCTGTACTGAGTAAGAACACCGACGGCCGTGATACCGGAGTTGACGCAGTTGCTCAAAGAAAAGTCAATGATTCTGTACTTCCCGCCGAAAGGCACTGCCGGTTTTGCAACCTCATCGGTGAGCAAACCGAGTCTCGTCCCCTGTCCGCCGGCTAATATCAATGCAACAACCTTCTTGGCCATACAATCACCCCGCCTAAATTACACCATGTTTTTCGATTACAGTGGGATCTTCGGCTTCACCGACAAAACTTCTTCCAAGCCTCACGGTACAGTACTTGTCCATAATGACGTTCTCTATATAAGCTCCCTCTTCAACCAAGCAACCCTCAAGTAGAACTGAGTTCTTCACAGTTGCGCCCGCCATCACTCTAGTATCTCTGAATAAGACTGAATCCTCTATTCTTCCACCTATTACGCATCCATCGGCAATTACAGAGTTATTCATATATGCAGTTCCGGTGATCTTTGGAGGTGGAAGATCCTTCAATTTGGTGAAGACTCTGCCGTTTTCGTAGAAGAGCTCCCTCCTTATTTCAGGATTAAGTATGTCGAGGTTCGTTCTGAAATAGCACTTTTTACTCAGTTTAATATCCCGCCAATAACCATTGTACCTGTATTCTCTAACATTCAATGAAGAAAGATTCGGAGAAATTATCCCTTTCACAAGCTCATTTTCACCATTTGGGACCGCAGAATAGAGCAGTTCTCTCAATAAAAACTTGTTTATGAAGTATATGTCAAGCGCAACACAGTCGCCTTCTTGCGGGTTTTCCGCAATCTTTTCCTTTTCGATCCACTTGACAACTCTTCCGTTTCTACAGACCACTCGGTCCATTCCTTCCGTACCGCATTCGCCTTCTTTGTCGCCTGTCAAAACAGTTATATCGGCAGCCGTGTCAAGATGGTATCTGAAGATCTTTGCTAGATCAGTCTTGAAGATGTGATCTCCTGAGCCGATCAGTACCGAGTCCTCATTGCCTCTTCTAAGAATGTTTATGTTCTGGAAGAGAGCGTCTGCAGTTCCCTTATAACCCATGGAAGGATTGTACGGAGAGTAATAAGGCTGCAGTATGAAAAGTCCTCCCTGTTTTCTATCTAGGTCCCATTCCTTTCCCGAACCTATATGGTCCATTAGGCTTCTCGGACTGTACTGCGTGATTATCCCAACCTTTGATATCCCAGCGTTGACCATATTGCTGAGCGTGAAATCAATGGATCTGTACTTTCCGTAAACTGGCAGCGCAGCACTGGCCCTAACCTGAGTGAGAGGAGTCAAGTACTCACCCCGTCCGCCTGCTAGAATTATGCCGAGAACTTTCATATGATCACCGTATTCCAGATCTGGATACGGTCTCCCTCCCTTCTGTACGAATTTGTCATTCAGTATTCCATTAGTGGCAGGTTTGTCATAAGAGAGACCCGTGGCAAAGAAAAGTCGCCCACTCCATCAAGATAATTTTGCAGAAAATGAACGGCGTTGTCAAAGGCCTCCTTGTACAATTCATGGAACGTTTTCTTGCTTTCCCAACCGGCAAAACTGTGGAACCAGGGCTTCATTGCCAGATTCAAAGGATCGGGATGTGTATCTTCAAAGAAGGCCTCTTCAGGAGAACCCTCTCTTATGCTAAATCGTTTCAGAATCAAGGCCAATCTTGACCTTCCGTAAAGACCTTCAAAATAGTTATTCATCGACTCTACTGCCCTTTGAAAAGAACAGCCCTTTATTCCATAAAACTCGAGCGATATATCACGGTACAGGTCTTCAAGCGCTGCAGGAAGGGATTCAGAGAATTCCGCCTTTGGATCGAGATCGAGAATTTCAGCCTCAATTCTATCTTTAAGAATGACCTTATCAATCATTGTCTCAAGCTGACGATATTTGTAGCCGTTTCCCGCTCGTGCGACGATATAGTGGTTTACGGTAGCATCTAGAAAGTAATGGCAAATTACTCCGAGTGGGTAAAAGCGCGAGATACCCTCGGCTCGCTCGCAAAGCGCACTTGCAAATTCGTCGCACCTGATAGTATGAGAAAGCCTCCAAAGCGAAAACTCCGGATCGTCTTTGGAGCAATACAATCCGGGATCCGTAAAGAGGCATCCAAGATTGAACTCCTCTCTTTTGTCGGCTTCAAGATCGAGTCCTATCTCTTCCAGAACATCTTTTCCGTACATGATGTGAGTCCAGAAGCCGGGCAAGAAAATTCACTCCTTCTCTACCAAACCCCACAGACACTTCAAATAAAGACTCTCAGGAACCTCTACAAGCCAAGGATGATCAGGCGATTGCAGCGTGATCGTCAGATGAGAAAACGTAATACCTGTGCGTTCCGTCGATCTTCTTACAGACTCTACCAAATGATCGATGCCAATATTATAGGCGCATGTGCACAGCCCCAACACTCCCCCATCCTTCACCAGTGGCAGAGTGCCCTCTACAAGTCTTTTGAAAAGTGAAATTCCATGCGGAAGCTCTCTTCTGTGCTTAACAAAGGATGGCGGGTCCACTACTACTATATCAAAATAATCCTTCTTTTCAAATCCAGCAAGGAAGTCAAGAACATCGCTCTGAACGAACTGCAGCTTGTTATCCAGCTTGTTCACTACCGAGTTCATTCTTCCCTGCTCTAGGTCGTCTCCCGACTTGTCCACACAGATTGCATCGGCTCCAGAACTCGCCATATTTAGACCAAAACCTCCTGTGAAGGAAAACAGGTCGAGGCCTTTCTTTAGAGACAGTTCTTTGGTTATAGTTCTGCAGAACGTTCTTGAGTCTCTCTGATCATAGAAAAAACCGGTCTTCTGGCTATTCTTCACATCTACAAGATACTTCAACCCGTTTTCCTCGATTTCGACTGAATCCGGTACCTCACCAAAGATCAGGCCCGTGTGTCTCTCAATCTTCTCGTCGACTCCCATTTCGAAGTCACTGCGTTCGTAGATTCCATTAGGCTTAACGATGTCCCTGAGGAGTCTCAAAATCATTTCCCTTTTTTGCTGAATGACAAGATTCCTGAACTGTATTGCAATAATCTCTCCGTATCGATCGATTACCAGTCCGGGAAGCCTGTCGCCCTCACCGTGAACAAGTCTGTAAAAAGGTCTGCTGAAAAGCCTTTCTCTCTTCCGTAAGGCATTGCTCAACAGACGTCTAAAGAAGCCTTCTCCGAGTTCCTCGTCCCTATTAGTGAGAACCATGATTGCCCGACTTGAAAAGGGATTGAAGAATCCCTTTCCCAGGAATTTATAACCGGCTGTGAACACATTGACTTCGCATACTTTGTCTGTTGAACCTTCGAGTGACATGATTTCGTCTTTGAAGATCCACGGATAAGAATTAAGGACCTTTCCTTCCTTTCCTTTTTTTATTCGAGCAATTAACATTAAAGCTGGCCTTCAATCACGAGTGAGTAATCGTTGATCTCGCTTTCATCAAAGAATATTCTTGCCTCTCGCTCGGCATTCTCGACGGAATCAGAAGCATGAATCAGGTTCTTTCGAACTGAAACACCAAACGAACCTCTAATGCTTCCGGGGTATGCCTCTGTCGGATCGGTCTTTCCGACCAAAACTCTAAGTCTTTTTACGGCATCTTCACCTTCAAGAATCATGGCAACCACAGGGCCGGACTGTACGAACGCCAGCAGGGGTTCATAAAACTCCTTTCCGGCGTGTTCTCGATACAATTCTCTTGCTCTCGATTCTGAGATCCTGAGCATTTTCAGGGCGACGATTTTGAAGCCCTTTTCTTCGATTCTCCTTATTATTTCGCCGACAAGACCTCGTTGTATCGAGTTTGGCTTTAGATATGCGAATGTTCTCTCCACAATACTTCCCTCCGCTCAAAAACTATATTCGTTGCTATAATTAAAACATGCAGTGGTTCGATGGAGTAGTTAACGATAAACTTTCCCGACTCTTGGCGCGCAGCTCGGGTACAAGTATTACTTTGGTGGGCAGGGACAGCGAATACCTGAAAGTCTTGGCAACGTCGATAGTTGAAAGCGATCCGAAATGGAGTAAAAGGCGATACGTAGAGGATTTTCTTCTGATCGAGCCTGAAAACGGAAACATAGGCATCGATAGAATTCGTGACATAGAAGAAATCATGCTTCATAGACCGTCGGGAGACGGGAAGAAGTACGTGCTCATTCATCAATGTGAAAGGATGACAGATGAGAGTGCTAACGCTTTCCTGAAAATCCTTGAAGAGCCTCCCAGTTTTGCAACCCTCATCATGACGACAACCTCCTGGCAATGCCTTTTGCCGACAATTAGAAGCAGAACCGTCTCAATGAGGGGCGAGGTTCCGAGAGAATTGATGGATGAACTCAGAGCAAAGTACGGAAAACGGGTTCCGGAAATCTTTGCAGCTTCGAGGGAGAACTTCACCATCTTAAGATACTTTCTAGAGCAGAATCCCGATTCAGTCGAGTCCGCTTCTTTTGAAGTTCCTTCAGATCTCGACGGTCTGGTTGAACTGATTAAGGAGGATGTATCGGAGAATTCCGAATCGACTGTGAGAAAAAGAAGAGCATTTGTAGCTCTTAGTAAAAATTTCATAGCGACTGACAGTTTTTTCTCGACTTTCAGACGGGTTTCCTCTGTCTTCACCGGTTCCGGCTCATTTGAAAGGGCTCGGGAATTAGTGAAGGTTGTCAGAAGCATTTTGAGCGACGCGGTTATTGCTTCGGTAAATCCCAGCAGTAAGTCGATTACAAACCTTGATCTGATAGAATGGCTAGTGGACTTCGATTTGGGAAAGGAAATTATGACGGATTTCATTTGGTGCGACAGGTTTCTGAGACAGAGGACATCTTCACTGAGTTCTACGTTAGTTGCTTTAAGAGCTCTAAATTCGCTTTCCAGAAGCCTTTTGAGAAGAGAAAATGGAGGTAATTGAGATGCCTGAGATATATGGAACGGTGTACGGAGTGGAATTCCACCCTGTTGGGAAACTCTATCAGTTCACATCGAGTGAGGGACTGTTGAAGCAGGGCGACTATGTATTAGCAATGAGCGAATTCGGGCTCGATGTAGGCAAGGTGATGTACGGCCCTGTTGAAACCAGGATTGATGATTCGAAAGAAGAGCTGAAACCGATTGTCAGAGTTATGACTGACGAGGACTGGGAAACGGACTCTAAGAATAAAGAAGAGGCAAAAGAGGCAATGAAGACTTGCCAGGAACTGATAGAGAAACACTCGCTTCCAATGAGACTGTTAGAGGCGAGATACATGTTTGACCGTTCGAGGATTGTCTTTTATTTTGGCGCCGACAGCAGGGTTGACTTCAGAGAACTCGTGAAGGACCTTGCGCGGGCGTTCAGAACGAGAATAGAACTGAGACAGGTAGGTATACGGGACGAGGTTAAGATGAAGGGTAGCCTTGGGCTTTGCGGTATGACGGCGTGCTGCGTGCGTTTCCTCAGGCAGTTTGAAAGCATAACACTCAAGCATGCGAAAAAGCAGCAACTGTTAATCAATCCTGCAAAGATCTCTGGTAGATGCGGAAGGCTGCTTTGCTGCCTTTCGTACGAACAGGAACTTTACGAGAATGAGCTCAAGGATATTCCGGATGAGGGTTCTCTTGTTGATTATGAAGGAAAGACCTGCAAGGTCTTGACAGTAAATATTTTCATGAAGATCATTACTCTCGTGGCCGATGACGGACAGATGTTGAAGGTTCAGTTTGAGGATTTCAGAAAGAGTCAGAGAGCAATCATCCAGGACACAAACCCTGATGAGCTTATCAAGAACAGGGATGAAGATATTTCTATTGACGACTGAAGGATGAATGGAGGTTGGATATGGCGGGATTACGAACGAGAAAAGAATTGAAAAGACTTGAAGATCTTGGGAGAATATGCAGAGGTGACATCATAAAAATGACTACGGTAGCAAACTCAGGTCATCCTGGTGGTTCGATGTCATCGATAGACATCTTCCTCTCGATCTATGATTTTGCAAAGAATGATCCGAATAAACCATTTGATCCCGAACGCGACAGGGTTATTGTAAGTCACGGTCACACATCGCCGGGTGTTTACTCGACCCTCGGAAGGCTGGGTTTTGTTGATATCGATGAAGTAATTGCTGGCTTCAGACATCCAGGCTCGATATTTGAGGGTCACATAACAAGGGGAATTCCTGGAGTAGAATGGACGACTGGAAATCTCGGGCAGGGACTGTCGGTCGGTGTCGGTATGGCCTTAGCATCGAAGCTGAGCGGTAAGAACAATAGAGTCTTTGTTGCAATGAGCGATGCCGAGCAGGCGAAGGGTCAGGTTGGAGAGGCCAGAAGAACTGCCGTGAAGTACGGGCTTGACAATCTGGTCGTTGTCATAGATTACAACAATGCACAAATCTCGGGGAGAGCCCGCGACATTATGTATGTCGACATAAAGGCCAATTATCTTGCCGATGGATGGAAGGTCATTGAGGTGGACGGCCACGACTATCTGGAACTGAACGAAGCTCTGGTCGAGGCGGAAGATTCAAAGAGGCCCATGGTAGTTATTGGAAAGACAATCATGGGAAAGGGAGTTTCCTTCATGGAAGGCGATGTTTCTTACCATGGTAAACCTCTGGACTTTGAGAAAGCCGCTTTAGCTCTTGCCGAGCTGGGTCTAGAGAACGATATCGATAGATTCGTTCAAATGAGAAAAGGTCTCCCCTCTTATCACGAGCCGGTTCAAACAATAGACGAAGATGTCAACCCTTTCACGGGGGATCCTGTAGTCTATCCAGTTGAAAAGAAAACCGACAATAGATCTGCTTTCGGAAAGGCGGTTGGAGACATTGGAAGACTGAACAAAGGCAGACTTCCAGTGATGGTTGTAGACTGTGACCTGAAACCTTCAACGAAAGTGAGCGAGTTTGAAAAAGTCTGGCCGGAAAACTTCGTTCAGATTGGTGTTCAGGAACACAACGCAGCAACGTTGGCCGGTGCCGCTTCGGTATGTGGTGTCCTAACCTTCTTCGCAGACTTTGGAGTGTTCGGTGTCGATGAGACTTATAATCAGCAGCGCCTAAACGATATAAACAAGGCAAACGTCAAAATTGGAGTGACTCACGTGGGAATCGACGTGGGTGAAGACGGAAAGACCCACCACTGTCTTGATTACATCGGAGCGCTAAGAAATTTCTACGGCTTCAAACTCATAGTACCTGCCGATCCAAATCAGACTGACAAAGCCGTAAGATTCATGAGCGAGACGAAAGGGAACTTCGTTATCGCCATGGGAAGATCTACAATGAACCCAGTGGCCGATGAAAATGGAACACCTTTCTTCGGAGAGGAATATGAATTCGAATATGGAAAGGTCGATGTGATAAGAAAGGGAAAGGATATTACCCTCGTCACGACGGGTCAGGTGACTCACCAAGCAGTTAGAGCTGCCGACGAGCTTAGATCTCACGGAATAGAGGTTGCTGTTCTAAACGTGAGCTGTCCTCTTGGAGCAGATTTTGAGAGCGTAAAGGAGTTCTTCTCCTCTATTGTTATTTCTTTAGAAGACCACAATGTAGCAAGCGGTCTCGGTTCAATCCTGGCTGACTACCTAGTAGGCTCTAGAATCATTCCGAAAAGTTTCGAGAAGGTCGGTGTCGAGAGATACATGTTCTCCGGTGATAATGAACTGCTTTATGATCTCTCAGGTTTGTCTAGCAAAGCGATAGTCGAAAGGATCAGGGGTATCATTAAATAATGCTAAGCGCCGAAGAAGAAAAGCTGATAGAAAAGTTTTGCAGAATCAATGGAATTGAAGCAGACAGAGAGCTCGTTTTTAGGGCTCTCTGTCATTCCTCATTCACAAATGAGTTAGCCCAGAATGGGGAGAGAACCCTTGAATCGAATGAAAGAATGGAGTTTCTCGGAGATGCCGTTCTCGAACTCTCCCTTGCCAAGACTCTCTACAATGAGTATTATCTGACTGAAGGAGAGATGTCGAAAATAAGGGCAATGGTAGGAAGTGAGAAGGTCCTCTCCAGTGTTGCGAAGGCCATGAGAGTAGGCGACTTCATTTTTCTGGGAAAAGGGGAAAGGCAAACCGGAGGGGCAGAACGAGACTCTATTCTGGCAGACGCCTTTGAAGCGGTCCTTGCTGCAATCTTCCTGACTGGAGGTCTCGAGGTTTCGGTGGAGTTCGTTCAATCGAAACTATCGGATTACATCGAGAGAGCCGTAGAAGGAGAACTGATTCTTGATTACAAAACCTCTCTTCAAGAGTTGACCCAGGCTCGTTTTGGTTCAAGACCTTTGTATGAGACTCTTCTCGACGAAGGTCCGCCGCAGGAGAAATGGTTCAAAGTCGGTGTCTTTCTTGATGGGAGTTTAATGGGCGAAGGAGAGGGGCGCACGAAGAAGGCTGCTGAACAACTGGCGGCTAAGCACGCCCTTGAGATTCTGAAAAAGTCGGGGGAGAAGAAATGAGATACAGACACCTAATTGCTTTTGTATCTCCGGAGGAAAGCGACTCAGTCGAGGGTACAAGTTGGAACGAAGGCTTTACAAATCTATACTTCGAGGAAATCGAAGGTTCTGGAATCTCATTGCACGTTCTTCTTGAAGAAGGAGAGGAAGTCCCGGCTTTTCTTCGCGAGATAGAGTTTTCAGATCTCGGCTTCAGCGAGGAGCGAGATTGGTTTCAAAAGTGGAAGGAGACCTTAGTCCCGTTCAACTTATGCGACGGGTTCGAGGTCATTCCCCTGGAAGAAGAGAAGATGGTCGGTTCTGGAAAAATCGGAATTATCCCGGGAATGGCCTTTGGAACTGGGTTACATGAATCTACGAGACTTGCCGCCACTATTCTCAATGAAACCGTGAGAGAGGGTTCAAAAGTGCTCGATGTTGGCTGTGGAACCGGTATTCTCTCAGTGATTGCTGCCAGAAAAGGTGCTGCAGCTGTAATTGCCCTCGATATAGACGAGCACTCTATCGAAAAGACAATCGAAACCGCGCGAATCAACGAGGTCTCGATAGAAGCAAGACTGTCGGATTTTCTTTCTGCAGTGAAGCCGGGAGAGTGTTTTGATCTCATAGTCTCAAACATGGTCGCTGAGTTGTTGATGAAATTTGTTTTGGATCTTCCAAAGTTTCTTACTGAAGATGGGATCGTAATCCTTTCGGGGATCTACAAAGACAAGTACCGGGAAATAGAGAGCCTCGTAGAAGAGGCGTTTTCGATTGAGAACGTCAGGGAAGATGGAGATTGGAAAGCAATAACATTGAAGAGAAAATAATATCGCTTCAACTCAAAAAAGTTGTGAAGAATGATTTTATAGTTGTAAGGCTTTGCGATTGGGGTTTCCCTCAAGTAATCGAGTCCTCGCTTATCTCTGATGGCAGGCCTTTTCCAACCCTGTTCTGGCTTACCTGCCCTTTCTTGAAAGAAGAGGTCTCCAGACTTGAGAGTAAAGGAATGATCTCTCATTTCGAGAAGAGGATTGAGCACGACAAATCCTTCGCGACCGCTTTTTTCGATGCGCATCGTGAGACAACACTGCTTAAAGAGAAGATACTCTGTGAAGCCTCTGTGTCGGAGGAAAGCCGAAGACTCATTCTTGATAGAGGTATCGGGGGAATCAGAAATCTGAAGAAAGTGAAGTGTCTTCACCTTCACCTTGCGAGCTACCTTGGTGGGATCGATAACCCCGTGGGAAGAGAAGTCTGGAATCTTCTCGAGAAGAAACAGTGTTCTTCAACTAAAATAATCTGCAGAGAGTTGCTGAGAGAGAATGAATGAAGAGATACTCAACAAAGCCAGTCAGCTTCCGGAGGAACCGGGAGTCTACATATTCAAGAACGAGAAAGATGACGTTGTCTACGTTGGCAAGGCCAAAAAACTGAAAAGGAGAGTCCTCTCATACTTCAGAGAATCAACCTGGGCAAAGAATGAAAAGGCGAGGTGTATTGCAGAAGAGGCGGAAGATCTCGACTTCATAATGGTTACGTCGGAGCGAGAAGCTCTCCTTCTCGAAGCAAATCTAATCTTCAACAAGAAGCCGAAATTCAACGTCTTGCTCAGAGACTCGCGTACCTATCCCTATATTTACATTTCGGCCGATCAATACCCATATCTAGCGATTACAAGGACAAAAGAGCTTGAAGGTTCTTATTTCGGTCCGTATACCAGCGCAGGCCTCGTAAGAAAGCTGCTTGAATTTCTCCAGAAAGTTTTCAAGATCCGCACTTGCACGTATGACCTAAGCAGAGTCAAGAAACCCTGCTTTTTATATCACTTGAAGATGTGTTCGGCGCCCTGTGTAGAGAAAGTCTCCCCCGAGGAGTATCGAGAACAGCTTTCGGCGTTGATCGAGTTTCTAGAAGGAGACACTTTGAAGGTAAGGGAAGCTCTCTTGAAGAGAATGGCGGTGCTCTCTGAGGCGCTGCAGTTTGAAAGAGCTGCGGAAATAAGGGATATTCTTTCGACAATGGACGATCTTTATGCCTTCCAGGGTGTTGAAGCCCCAATGGATCTTAAGGCAGATGTTCTGGCCGTTTCGGCCGGACTGGCAGCGTTGCTTCAGGTGAGGGGCGGCATGCTACTAGGAAAACTGATTTTCGATTTTCCAGAGGGAACTCCGATAGATTTCATCACGCAGTTCTACTACGCCAAGGGAAACAGGATGCCGAAGGCCTTGATCGTAACTGGATTGAAGAAGAAGGACATTAAACAGTTCAAGAGGGATTTCCCTTATATCGGGGAGCCCCGTGATGAACAGGAAGAAAGGTTGCTAAGCATCGCATTCAAGAATATTGATGAAGAACTGAAGATAAGACTAAATGCGACACATTCGCTTAAGCAGGCCCAGCAAATACTGGGCTTGAAGCGATTTCCTTCAAGAATAGAGGGAATAGACATCTCTCACACACAGGGACTCTACACAGTTGCTTCTGTGGTCGTTTTTGATAACGGTAAGCCCAACAAGTCGGAATACAGGAGATACAGGATAAGCGAACTGGAAGAACCAAACGATTTCGAAGCGATGGCGACGGTTGTGAAGAGAAGATATACAAAGCACCCGCTTCCCGACCTTCTCTTAATCGACGGAGGAGAGCCGCAGCTTAGAGCAGTGGAAAAAGCGTTTGCAGAGATAGGCATTCAAGAATATGAAATTGTTGGTCTCGCAAAGGAGTTCAATGAGCTTGTTTTTTTAGATAACAGGGACAGAGTGAAGCTGAAAGAAGAGCATCCTGTTTTGAGAATGATAATTTCTATTGACGATGAAGCCCATCGTTTTGCTATCAACTACCATAGGGTACTCAGAGAAAGAAGATTTCAGAGCTCAAAGATTGATGACATTCCGGGAATCGGTCCAAAAAGGAAGAAGGCGCTAATGAGGGCGTTCGGAAGCGTCAAGGGCATTGCGGAAGCTTCTGAGGCCGATCTTTACTCGGTTCTCAGAAACAGCAAGGCCGTTGAAGCCGTTTCTAAATGGGCAAATGAAAAAAGTGGAGACTGAGCTCCACTTTTCTCTATTGGTTAGGATAATTGCTATTGTACTTTCTCTTTAAGTTCTTTTCCGGGTCTGAATTTCGGAACCTTGCCGCCAGGAATTTCGATTGCTTCCTTTGTTCTCGGGTTAACTCCCTTTCTTGCCTTTCTCTTGGTAACCTCGAATGTCCCGAAACCGACAAGTTTCACTTCTTCATTTTTCGATAGCTCTTCTCCAACCACATTGATGAAACCGTCCATTACGTCTCCAACGAGTTTCTTGGTTGCTCCGGTCTTTTCCGCGAGCACAGCAATAAGTTCCTTCTTATTCACAGGTACACCCCCTAGCTAGAATTCACATTACAAAACAATTCTAACATTTTCTACATGATTATTGCAACAGCCGATCCACCGAAACCGTTTAACAAAAGGACTTTCAAAGAGTTACTGTTCTATGATGCTCGATTCGCGCAGCTTATCGAAGTTGAGAACGTCTCTATGCGCCTCGAGTGTGCTTGTAAATGAGGATAAATCAAGCGCGCCATTTCCGCTAAGTGTAAATACAATTACTTTCTCCTCTCCAGTTTCTCGGGCTTCGATTGCTTTTCGCACAGCACCGGCAATTGCGTGACATGATTCCGGAGCGGGAATGATTCCTTCAGTCGTTGCGAAGAGAAGTCCAGCCCTGAAGGTCTCTTCCTGCGGGAAGGCAATCGGAGTAACGATTCCTTCTTTCACCAGTCTTGAGATGAGAGGCGCTGCGCCGTGGTATCTCAGTCCACCTGCATGAATTGCGGGTGGAACGAATTCTCTTCCTAGCGTGTACATTTTAAGCAGAGGTGTGAAACCGGCAGAGTCTCCACTGTCGTACCTGTACTCACCTTTTGAGAGTGAGGGACAGGATTCCGGTTCGCATGCAATGAACTCGATATCATCACCGTTAAATGTTCTCTTTACGAATGGGAGGATAGTTCCACCAAAGTTCGATCCACCGCCGTGGCAACCAATAATCGAAGAGGGCTTCTCGCCAAGCATTTCAAGCTGCTTCTCGACTTCCAGTCCGATTATTGTCTGATGAAGGAGAACGTGATCGAGAACGCTTCCCAAGGAGTACTTCTTCGTCTTTGAATTGAGAACAATTTCAACTGCTTCACTTATTGCCATTCCCAATGAGCCGGAGAAGTTTTTTCTGTCTTTCAGGAAGTTTCTCCCGCTTTCAGTGTTCTCTCCCGGACTTGGTTCTACGGTGCCATCGAACATTCTCATCATGTGTTGTCTCATTGGTTTAGACTGAAAGCTGTTTCTGACCATAAAGACTCTTACGGTGAGACCGAACTTCCTTCCGGCGTAAGAGAGGGCGCTACCCCACTGACCGGCTCCGGTCTCGGTAGTGAGCTCGGTGATGCCATCGGCCTTGTTGTAATAGGCCTGTGCGATAGCCGTATTGGTTTTGTGGCTGCCAGTCGGGGAGTTTCCTTCATACTTGTAATATATTCTCGCCGGGGTGTTTAAGTACTCCTCAAGAAAGGTAGCTCTGATCAGTGGGCTCGGGCGGAAGACCGCATATTCGTCGAGAACGGGTTCGGGAATTGGAATGAACCGCTCTTCAGTCATCTCTTGTTCTACGATTGACTTTGGAAAGATCGCCATCATATCTTCGGGGTTTATAACTTCATTTGTTGCCGGATTCAAAGGCGGATCCATCTTGAATGGCAAATCAGCCTTTATGTTATACCAGCTTCTCGGCAACTCCTCCGACTTCAAATTCACTACAGTTCTCTTCTTCATGCCACTACCTCCTTAAAATAAAAGGGGCTCTCCATCATGAGAGCCCCTTCAGTATGGGTTTACCCTGGTAGCAAAAGGCTAACCCCCATTGAAGGGGCTGCTCCACCACCAGAACATATTTAGTTTATTTAGATATACGCTGTCGACCATAAATAATCCCTCACAGAATTTCATTAATCAACTATACAACCTAACTATGTTACAAGTCAAGTGATCGGTGATACTTCGAATTTCGAACAATGAATTTTTAACGATGATAAGTTATAGATCATAGGAAAGCGATCGGAAGTATTATTGAGCAAATGCAAAGACCGCCGAATACTTGTTTTTGTTTCTGCAACCACCAAATTTCTCTCGGTTCAGAGAAAAACGTTTTGGTTCAGAGATATTGCCCTTTCCTGCTTTTTTCTCGTTTCAGATTTCCAATATGGTGAAAGCAATTCCGCGGCAGACAGTAGGGTGTGTAGATAACGCATCTTTAATTGGCGTGTCATGTGCTAGATTGTGACATATAGATGCTCTTTTTGTTAAAGGAAAGGATAGTCCATCATGAAAAACTTTGTCTCGGCAGCCATTCAATTTGAAGCAGAACCTATGAACGTCAAGGTAAATCTTCAAAAAGCATATCACTTGATAGGAAATTGCAAAAGGGAGACCGGTGCTTCCCTCATGGTTCTTCCTGAAAGCTTCACTACGGGGTTCACTCCGACTGGAAATGCAGAGTCTCTTTGGGACGTAGTGGATTTTGTCCCCGGTAGTCTTACAGATGAAGCTGTGAGATGGGCGCAGGAGTTCGATACTTACATCTGCTTTCCCACTTATGAACGGGGGAAAGAGCGCGGTGTCATATACAATAGCGCAGCCATCGTCGGTCCCGAGGGGATGATTGGTGTATATAGGAAGACCCATCCCTTCCCTACTGAAAGACTGTCGGCGGGAGGTTGGACAACTCCGGGGTCGGATCCTCTTGTGGTTTCGGCGTCGGTAGGAAAGATAGGTGTAGTGATTTGCTACGATGGGGATTTTCCTGAACTTGCAAGGGTTACGGCACTCAAGGGGGCAGAAGTCATCTGCCGTCCTTCTGCTTTTTTGAGAACCTTCGACCAATGGGAACTCACTAATCGGGCCAGGGCATATGATAATCATGTCTACTGGATTGCATCTAATCTCGTCGGTAAGGATTCAAGCGGGTCATACTTCTTTGGCTCATCGATGATTGTTCACCCGTCGGGGATGAAGCTAGCACAGGCATCTGGCTGTGAGGAGTTTGTTTCGGCGATGCTTGAGGCCGATCCTATAAGAAAGATAACTCCGGGCGCTTCAAGAGATCAGATATTCGACCACATAGAAGATCGAAACCTTGATTCCTACAAGGGAATACTCAGCGAAGGTAAAAGCGCTTTTCAGCCTTCAAAACGAATTCCATACAGGAGGAGATAAACTTGTCAAAGCCGCTTGAAGGTATTTCCGTTCTTGATCTTACGCGGGTTCTTGCAGGTCCATTCTGCACAATGCTTCTATGCGACATGGGCGCGACAGTTGTGAAGGTAGAACGGCCGGACGGAGGCGACGACTCGAGATCGTTCAGCCCTTTTGTGGGTGATGACAGTGCATACTTCATGAGCATAAACAGGGGAAAGAAAAGCATCACATTGAATCTTAAGACCGTTGAAGGAAAGAAGCTCCTTGAAAGGCTTATTGAGAGGTTCGACGTACTTGTGGAGAACTTCAGGCCTGGTGTATTCGAGAGACTTGGTTTTCCGGTCCAAAGACTGCGTGAAATCAACCCAAGGCTTATCTACACTTGTTCATCTGGGTTTGGGCACTCCGGTCCCATGAGTCATAGAACTGCCTATGATCTTATCATTCAGGGTCTGAGTGGAATGATGAGCATAACAGGTCCCGACGAAAACAGTCCGACAAAGGTCGGAAGTTCCATTGCAGACATCTTCTGCGGAACTTTCGCCTGTATCGGAATCCTCGCCGCTCTCCACAGCCGTTATCTCACCGGCAAAGGACAGAAGGTAGACGTGGCAATGCTTGACAGCATGGTCTCCGTTTTGGAAAATGCCATCGCCAGGTACGCCGCAACCGGCGAGTCACCCGTTCCGATAGGAAATAGGCATCCTTCAATCGCGCCTTTTGCATCTTTCAAGACGCTTGATGGGATTATCAATATCGCAGTTGGGAACGACGTCTTATGGGAGAAATTTTGTAAGGCAATTGGAAGACCTGAAATGTGTGACGACCCGAAATTCGTCAATAATCCTGCAAGAGTGAGAAACCTCGAAGAACTTATGGAAATCCTTGGACGAGAACTAGAAAAGAGATCCTCAGACGAATGGCTGGATGTCTTCGGGAAGCTTGATATTCCAAGTGGAAAGATTAACAATATCGCCGACATATTTGAAGACGAGCAAATCAGAGCGAGGGAAATGATCGTTGAAGTTCCCCACAGATGTGGAAATGTCAAGATGCCGGGTGTACCGATCAAGTTCTCGGATACGCCGGCCTCGATTGCCGGGCCAGCCCCTCTCTTAGGGGAACACAACCGGGAGGTTTATGCTGGGATGCTGGGGCTTAGCGATCTGGAAATGGAAGAGCTGAAGAGAAAAGGCATTATATGATTTACCTCTATCCCTACGAAAGAAGTTCAGACTGGCAAGAGGGTACATATAGACTCACAGTGAAGACGGCCTTCAGCAAATCTGTGAACTTCAGAGACGAACAAGGGAGAAGATACTCACTTCTAGTCGATGGTGACGATTTCCTGCCACGATCGGCATTGATCGAGGGACTTCCTCCAATGGCAAGCGGTCACGAAGTTGGAATCGATATAAGAGGTGCCTTAGTGAAATTCGATCCTTCAACCATAAGCGGTCTGCCAGATAGAAAGTTTAGGGGATTGTGGCTTGAATGGCTAAGCTTAATAGACAATGCTGAACTCAAATGTATTCTGGAAAACCTTGAGGAACCATTCAGACTAGTGGGTCTAGGGCCGGGCCTCACGCCGGCAGGAGATGATTTTCTTGTCGGATGGATTACGGCCTGTAAGTTGGAAGGGAGAAACATAAAGAAGTTGTCAAGTGAGATAGAGGAAGCACTCAGTCGAAAAACTACGTGGTTCTCATCTGAGATGATCAGAGATGCACTTGACGGAAAATTCTGGAAGCGAGGAATAGAACTTGCACGAGCGCTCAATGAAGGCGACTCCTTTCAAGCCATGGAAAGGGCAGGAAAGATCATTAACTGGGGACACTCCTCTGGAAAAGCATGGCTTGCGGGTTTCGCTTACGGAATTGAGAGAGGAAATGATCCACAGCTTATCTGAGTAGGTCTCAATGTCTTTAATGAGAGTTATTATGTAGGGTCTATCGAATTGTCAGAGTGAATATTAAACATTTGATAAGTGATAATTACTAGAACTGCCGATATCGTTTCTGGAGGTTCATATGAAGAAAATCGAGGTCGTTAGAGGCGAATACTACGATAGCGTAACGTTGATGCTCGTGGCCAAGGAAATTAAGAGAATTAATGGCGTCGTAGATGCTGTACTGAACATGGCGACGGAGGCGAACATTGACATTATGAAAGCTGCCGGCTTTGAAATCGAGGCGGGGTCCCTTTCTCCGGATGACCTGTTAATCGGAATCGACTACAGAAAAGACGAAATAGATAGGATCTTCGAAACGGCCCGTTCATATCTCGAATCTCCGCCTTGGAAGAAGAAAGAAGATGACACCGAGTATACTCCCGGAACGCTTGAAGGTGCTCTCACTGTGTTGAGAGACGCCAATCTTGCCTTGATATCGCTTCCCGGAAGATTCGCGGCAGCCGAGGCGATGAAGGCTCTCAAGAACGGCTTGAACGTAATGCTTTACTCAGACAACGTCACGACTGAAGATGAGATAAAGCTGAAGCAGTACGCTGACAGGAACGACCTGATCGTCATGGGACCGGACTGTGGCACGGCGGTCATCAATGGAAAGGGCCTTGGCTTTTCAAATGTGTGTCTAGAGGGTCCTGTTGGAATCGTTGCGGCTTCTGGTACCGGCCTTCAGGAAGTAATGGTGCAGCTCAATAGGCGCGGCATCGGTGTTAAGCATGGGATCGGAACGGGAGGCAGAGACGTTAAGAAATCCGTCGGAGGGATATCTTTCCTGAAAGGAATACGAGAACTCTCTGATGATCCAGACATCTCTCTGATTGTTGCGGTTGGAAAACCGCCCGATCCGGAGGTTAAAGAGAGGATTTTAAACTCTTTGAAGAAGACTGGAAAGGACTGTGTTATTTGCTTTATGGGGGATGATTGCGGGAAAGACGAAGATAGAGTGCATTATTCGGCAGAGCTCGAGGAATGTGCCGTCGTTGCAGAGGCGATTCTTAATGGCAAAGAGGTGTCAGCTGCGAGGGACAAGTTGAGAGCCGAGTACGCTGGCCTTTCAGGCTGGAGGCCTATTGAAGAGGTTCAGGGGAAATATGTCAGGGGCCTTTTCACCGGTGGTACTCTCTGCTACGAAGCCCAGTACATCGCACAGTCTTACATCAACCCTATTTACAGCAATGCGCCTCTAAGGAAGGAATTCAAGCTAGAGAACAGCCTGAAACCCATAGGACATTCGTTCATAGATTACGGAGAGGACGAGTTCACTCAGGGGAGACTGCATCCCATGATAGATCCTTCATTCAGGGCCGAGCAGCTTAAGGAGCAGTCGGAAGACAATTCGGTGGCTGTTGTTCTCTTTGATGTAGTCCTCGGATATGGGTGCGCAGAAAACCCATCTCAAGAGGTGATAGAGGCTATCAGGGCGGTAAATAGAGAAAGGAAGCCGGTTTACGTGGCTTATGTTTGCGGTACAGCGGGAGATCCTCAAGACCTAGCGAAACAGATTTCTCTCTTGGAAGATGCAGGTGTCATAGTCTGTGAGAGTAACGCCAGGGCTGCGCTTCTGGCCTCGAGTCTCATTTCAAGAAGGGAGCGATAATCTTGTCGTTGAAAGATCTGCTAAACAGTGGTCCAAAAGTAATAAACCTTGGGATGGAGAGATTCTATCTCGATCTTCTGGCACAAAAGATTCCAGCGGTGAAAGTCAATTGGAGACCTCCCCTTGCTAGGAGCTCGTTGATGGATAGATTGAGGAAACTGAGAGGTGAAGAGGTTGAATGACATCGATAAGGCGAATTCCATAGCGTTTGAAAAGCTTCTGAAGGCCGAACCCCAGATTGTTGATCTCGGAATGGCCAAAGATGCTATTCCGAATTTTGGAGAAAAAATGATACTTCATGCCGGTCCGCCCATAACTTGGGAGAGGATGTCGGGCCCTATGATTGGTGCCGTAACAGGCGCAATTCTCTACGAAGGCTGGGCGGAAACTCCGGAAAAGGCGAGAGAGTTGGCTTCGAAAGGAGAAATCACTTTTGAACCCTGCCATCACCACAACTCGGTCGGCCCTATGGCAGGAATAATATCTCCTAACCTGCCGGTATGGGTAGTTGAAGAAAAGAATTCGGGAAGGAGAAGCTATGCGACTCTTAACGAGGGCCTCGGAAAGGTCTTGCGAATGGGTGCCTTCAGCGAAGAGGTCATAGAAAGACTGAACTGGATGCGTGAGGTTCTTTATCCAGTGTTGAGAAATGGAGTACGAAAATACGTCGAAGATAATGGTGGCCTTAATCTTAAGAGTTTGATCTCCCAGTCCCTCCACATGGGAGATGAACTCCATAATCGCAACAGGGCAGCCACTTCACTTCTGATTAGAACACTTGTTCCTTCTTTGATAGACGCGGAACGGGGTAATCAAAACCTCTCCAGGGTTGTGAAATTTATGGCAGGCAATGATCACTTCTTCTTGAATCCTGGAATGGCCGCGGCAAAGGCCGCACTTGACAGCGTCGGTTATGTAGAGGGTTCCAGCATGATTACAATCATGGCTCGAAACGGCACCGACTTCGGAATACAGATTGCCGGAATAGAGAACGAGTGGTTTACCTGTCAGGCGGCTTTGCCCGATGTCCTGCTATTTCCTGGTTTCACGAAAGACGATGTAAATCGGGACATAGGAGACAGCGCAATTATGGAGACTTACGGAGTTGGCGGATTTGCATTGGCCGCAGCGCCTGCGATCGTTCAGTTCGTCGGAGGTACCCCTCAAGACGCGGTTAACTACACGAAGGAAATGTATGAGATCTGTGTGGGAGAAAACAAGCACTTCACGATTCCCGCACTGAACTTTCGCGGAACTCCTACGGGAATTGATTTGATCAAAGTCGTGGAAACGGGCATCACTCCGATCCTAGATACTGGCGCGGCTCACAAAGAGGCCGGCAAAGGACAGGTCGGAGCGGGAATAGTGAGGATGCCGTCTGAAGCCTTTGTCAAGGCAGCTGAAGCATTCGTTGAGAAATATTCCAAATAGAGGAGGTAGTTTATGGTACCGAAGAACTGGGACAAGATTAGGATTTACGAGTTATCGCAACCGATCAGCCACCTAACACCACCATGGCCAACCTATGAGCCCCTACAGATAAAGTTTTTCAAGAGGCTTGCCCCAAACGGTGCAAACGGACAGCTTCTAACCCATTCCAACCATGTTGGGACTCATCTGGACGGGTCGTTGCATTTCTGCACTCACGGGAGAGACATCGCGAGCATACCTCTCAATGAACTTGTTGCGCCCGGAGTAATAGTTGATCTTTCGGATATCGCAGAAGACTATGGAATCTACACTTCCAAGGACATCGAAGAGAGAGTAGAGGTGAAAGAAGGCGATATTCTCATTATCAACACTGGATACCACAAATATGCTTACGATCAGCCCGAGGCCGACGAAGTAAGATACATGATAAAACACCCCGGACCAACCAGGGAATTCGCAGAGTGGTGCAAAATGAAGAAGATCAAGTGGATAGGTGTCGACTGTGGTTCGGCCGACCATCCAATGAACACGAAGATTCGTGACTGGATGCCGGTTCAGGCAAAAGAGTGCGATCGCTATATGCATGAGAAATACGGGAAGTCACTCGAAGAGATCTTTCCTGACGAAGACTACCAGTTGATGCATGTTCTTCTCTTCCCATATGACATTATTCACGCAGAAAACGTCGGCGGAGAGATAGACAAGATACTTAACAAAAGAATGGTAATAGGTTGCTTCCCCTGGCGGTTCGTCGGCGGAGAGTCGTGTATAAGCAGAATTGTAGCTTTCGACGAAGAGGAATAAATCTTATTGAAAGTGTGGCGATAGCGAATGCGTGACTTCGTTCTAGAAAGACCCCGCTCGATTTCGGAGGTACTGGACGCGCTTCGACGCCATGGGAATAAGGCCATGGTTAAGAGCGGCGGCACTGACGTTATTGTATGGCTGCATAAGTCCATTAAGGAACCCGACTATATCGTTGACTTGACGGCTGTGGAGCAACTCAAAGGAATAGTTGTGAACGAGGACAACGTTGAAGTGAAAGCGCTGGTAACTCTCAACGAAGTTATCGGAGACGATTCATTGAATCGTTACTTCCCAGCTTTGGTTCAGGCATGCAAGGCACACTCGGATCCACTTATAAGGAATCGTGCCACAGTTGTCGGAAATGTCTGTGCCGCAGTCCCTTCAGGAGATATGATCGCACCTCTGGTTTGCTATGACGCGAGAGTCGAGATCACGGGACCGAACGGCAGTCGAAAGGTTCCGGTGTCGGAGTTTATTACTGGACCAAAGAGAACCTCTCTTGGAACCGATGAGATCGTCACAGGAATAAGGATCGTTCTTCCAGTAGTGGAGACCAGCGGCTGTTACCTCAAAGCAATAAGAAGAGAGGCTCTAGATATCGCTCAGGCTGCCGTCTGTTGCACGCTCTTCAAGGGTGATAACAGAGAGTTCAGAATTGCTTTCTGCGCCGTTTCTGCTAGACCCCTTAGAGCGACTGAGGCTGAAAAGCTGCTTAACTCCTGCAGCAATGTAGATGACGAGGTAATAGACCAAGCTGCAGAATTAGCGGCCGATGCTGTCGATCCCATCACGGATGTGAGAGCCTCCAGAGAATACAGGGTCGAGATGATTGCCGAACTGACGAGAAGAGCGATCTCTCGTTGTCTTGAAAGACCTGCGGGAGAAGGTGTTCACAAATGAAGGACAAGCGCGTAACAATTACGCTCAACGGCCGTAAGACAACTCTGGTTGTTGAAGATAGAACGACACTTCTAAATGCCCTAAGAGAGCAAGGCGTTACCAGTCTCAAGAGGGGTTGTGAAGAGGGAGAATGTGGAGCCTGTACTTTGATAATGAATGGCCTTCCCCAGAAGTCCTGCCTTATTCTTGCCAGAGAAGCCGAGGGTGCAGACATTCTCACCGTCGAAGGACTTGTGAAGAAAGGAAGACTACATCCAATTCAGCAGGCCTTCATCGATGAAGGCGCCATCCAGTGTGGATACTGCACTCCCGGAATGGTAATGACTACTTACGCACTGCTGAAGAAAAATCCTTCTCCTTCAGATGAAGAGATTAGGGAAGCCCTCTCGGGAAACATTTGCAGGTGCACGGGTTACCTTGCAATCATCAGAGCGGTCAAAAAGAGCGCCGCGATTCTTTCTGGAAATAACGGAGGAGGTGGGACGCGTGAAGACTATTAAGACGAAGACTGGAATAGGGAAATGGCTGCCGAGGAAGTATGACCTGGAAAAGGCCGAAGGTTCACTTCAGTTTGCCGACGACCTGAGGTTCGGCTCCGAACTACTTCACGCAGCGGTTGTCCGTTCCTCTGTGGCTCATGGAGAGATCCTGAACGTCGATGACTCGGAAGCTCTGAAAATTCCTGGAGTGTTGAAGGTCCTTTTAGGAGAGGATTTCCCCCATCACTTTGGACTATATTTGAAGGACAGAACCCCCATGGCCATTGGAAGAGCGAGATATGTTGGAGAACCGGTCGCTCTTGTAGTTGCCGAGACGGAAGAGGCAGCTGCAGAAGCAGCGAGAAAAGTCAAAGTAACTTACAGTGAACTCGAAGCGATCTTTGACCCCGTGAAGGCAGCGACGAACAATTCAGTATTGGTTCATCCGGATCTTCATAAGTATGAGCATGTTGATTTCATAACACCTCAGCCAAACACCAATATTGCAAACTGGTTCAGAATTAGAAAAGGGGACACGGAGGCAGCATTCAAGAATTCTGCTCATGTCTTCGAGGAGACAATAACCTGCCCTCAGATCGCTCACGGTTTCATTGAAACTTTCTGTACGATATGCAAACAGGATCCTGGGTCTGGAGAGATCACTATCTGGACAAGCGCGCAGTCTCCTTTCACAGTGAGGGACATTATTGCCAAAGGTATTAATTATCCTCTTCATAAGATTCGAGTGATTGCTCCTCCGATAGGCGGAGGCTTTGGCGGAAAGGCAGGAATGACAGTCGAGGCTCTCTGTCTCGCCGCCGCGATGGACGAAGACATCAAAGGAAGACCTGTGAAACTCTTCATTCCAAGAGAAGAGGTTATGTTGAGCTCATGGGTTCGACAGGGTTTCGTTGCAAGAATCGAAATGGCCGTAAGCGACGATGGATTAATGCAGGGAATCCGTAACACGTTCTGGTTCGATACTGGAATATCGGCCGAATATGGTGCAAATCCAGTTAGGAGCGCCGGGTACACTTCAATGGGAGCATACAACATTCCCAACGTCTGGGCAGACTGTTATGCGGTTTACACAAACAAACCCTTTGGGGGAGCGTATAGGGGCTTTGGTTTGCCGGAGCTTATGAGTGCTCTGGAAGTGGTTGTGGATATCGTTGCCCACAAGCTCAAAATCGATCCGGTCGAGTTCAGAAAGAAGAACCTAATCAAGAAGGGTCAGACAACTTGTACGGGGATGCCGATGCACGATCACGCTCTTGAGAAGATCGTAGACAAAGTGGTAGAGAAGATGGATTTGCACAAAGAAGAGCCGGCGACAAGGAAGGGATGGAAGAGAGGAAAGGGGATCGCGCTGGCAATAAAAGCGCCTGCGATTCCTGCCGACGCCTCTTCGTCCGCTATTGTCAAGCTAAACGGAGACGGGACCGTAGAAGTGCTGGCTGCGACGATGGATATGGGGCAGGGTACTTACAGCGCCTTTGCACAGATCGTCTCTGAAGAACTTGGGATTCCTTACGACTGGATCAAAGTATATTATCCAGATACTCAGAGTCACCCTTATGACTGGCAGACGGTTGCTAGCAGATCCTGTTGGTCAATGGGAATGGCTGTGAAAAGAGCTGCCAGCGAATTGAGTGAGAAGCTCCTCGCACTGTTTGCAGAGTATTGGCAGACACCGGTCGAAACAATAAGCATAGAGTACGGAGTCGTCAAGTGTCACAAACTTGGCAAGAGTGAAAGGATAGACGAACGAGTTCAGAATGGTTTCAAGATGCCCGATGGTATTCTAAAAGGGGGCCCGATTATCGGCACCGGTTCGTTCACACCGCCGGATCTGATCTATCCCGACCCCGATACGGGGCAGTCCTCAAAGGTAGTTGCCCATTTCACCCTTGGCGCAGTCGGGATAGATATTGAGGTCGATCCCGGCACAGGAAGGATACTTGTAAACAAAGTCTGCGCGGGTTACGATGTTGGCAAGGCAATAACCCCGATAAACATAAAGGGTCAAATAGAAGGCGGTACCGTTCAGGGTCTTTCTGCATGCCTTATGGAAGGCTTGTCGTATGACGAGCGTGGCAGACTGCTCAATCCCGATTTCACGGACTACAAAATCGCCACGATAATGGATGCTCCTACAGAGATCGAGTCTTTCTGGGAAGAGGTACCTGAAGAGATTTCTCCTTACGGGAACCGGGGTGTTGGAGAGCATTCGATGATCGCTCCGGCTCCGGCACTTAATAACGCGCTGTTCAAAGCGACGGGCATGAGGATCCACAGTTATCCCCTCAGCAGAGAGAGAGTCTACAAAGCTTTGAAAGCAAAGGAAAAGGGAGAGACCGATTTCTGGGAATGGCCCTATGAAATGGATCTTGCATATATGCGTGCGAAGAAGGATTGGTGAAGAAGCCAGCGATTATAATTTTGCTGTCAGAAAGAGGAACAAATTCTGTCAATTTCACTGGGTGTAACTCCCGTCAGCGGGTTTCTTTGCTTGACAAGTCTCTAATGTGATGTATCATATTATCTATAAGTGACAGATACATTTGAGAAGGAGAAGAGCTAGTGCTGAAGACAACTTCGGAACCGGGGATTACAGATTAGAGCGCTCTTCAGGGACAGACAGACTGTCCTTTTTCTTCACTCGCACGCTTCATGTTATTTTTTCCTTAAAGCAAATATTGTCGAAAACATTCATAATTAGACTATATGATCTGACGAATACTTCAAGACAGGAGGAAACAAAGTATGCCAAGGTTTGAAGATGTAGACCTCAAACGTCCTGCAGCAGAGAGAGAAGAAGAGATACTCTCCTATTGGCGGAAAGATGATCTTGCAACTAGAAGTGTAACGGAAAGGGAAGGAAGCCCCGAGTTTGTTTTCTTCGAGGGTCCCCCGACTGCCAATGGTATGCCTGGAATTCATCATGTTATATCAAGAACGTTGAAAGATGCGGTCTGCCGTTTCAAGACCATGCAGGGGTACCAGGTGAAGCGAAAGGCAGGCTGGGATACTCATGGTCTCCCCGTGGAAATCGAAGTTGAAAAGCAGCTGGGCTTTTCTTCTAAGCAGGAGATAGAAGACTTTGGCATAGAGAAATTCAATCAGAAGTGTAAGGAATCTGTATGGAAGTACGAAAGCCAGTGGAAGAAATTGACTGAACGCATAGCTTACTGGATCGATATGGAACATCCATATATCACCATGGAGAATGATTACATCGAATCGGTCTGGTGGATTCTCAAGCAATATTTCGATAAAGGCTATATCTACGAAGGTCACAAAATTATGCCTTACTGCCCGAGGTGTGGAACCCCGCTCGCCTCTCACGAGGTAGCTCAGGGCTACAAGGATGAGACCATTGATTCAATATATGTCAAATTCCGCCTTAAAGGCAAGAACAACGAATACTTCATTGTTTGGACTACGACTCCATGGACACTTCCATCAAACGTCGCTCTTGCGGTAAATCCTGAGTTTAACTATGTCAAGGTCGAAGTAAAAGTAGACGGAGGTGAGGTCGAATACTACTACCTTGTTAAGGAAAGGCTGAACGCGCTTCTTGGCGAAGAGAGCAATTACAGAATAGTCCAAGAACTCAAGGGTATGGACCTTGTAAATCTTGAATACGAGCAGCTAATACCCTTTGCAAAAGTAGATAAGAAGGCCTTCTACGTAGTATATGGCGACTTCGTTTCGCTCGAGGATGGTTCCGGCATCGTCCATATGGCCCCCGCTTTTGGAGAGGACGACAACATCCTGGGAAGGAAATTCGGTCTTCCCTTACTTCAGCTTGTCGATAAAGAAGGGAAGATTACCGAAGAGGTTACTCCGTGGGCTGGAATGTTTGTAAGAGATGCCGATCCTTTGATCACCCGATACTTGAAAGACAGGAATCTCTTGTTCAAAAAGGAGCGTCTCACTCACTCTTATCCATTCTGTTGGAGATGCGACACTCCGCTTCTCTATTACGCAAGAAAATCGTGGTACATAAAGACCACCGAATATAGAGACAAAATGATAGAAGTGAACAACTCCGTCAACTGGTATCCAAAATTTGTCGGAGAGGGGCGCTTTGGAAACTGGCTCGAGAACATGGTCGACTGGGCCCTCTCAAGAGACAGATATTGGGGAACGCCTCTAAATGTATGGAAGTGCGACGAATGTGGGAGACTGACAGCGGTAGGCTCTAGAAAGGAACTAGTCGAGAGAGCGATAGAAGACATTTCGGAAGATATAGAGCTTCATCGGCCGTATGTTGATGACGTTCATCTGAGATGTGAATGCGGGGGCAGGATGACGAGAACCCCGGAGGTCATAGACTGCTGGTTTGACTCTGGCGCAATGCCAGTCGCACAGCATCACTACCCGTTTGAAAACAAAGACAATTTTATGGGCGATCTTTTCCCGGCTGACTTCATCTGTGAAGGAATTGATCAGACCAGAGGTTGGTTCTATTCTCTCATGTCGATTTCGACCTTCCTTTTTGGGCAGTCACCGTACAAGAACGTTCTGGTCAACAATCTCGTTCTCGATAAGAACGGGCAGAAAATGTCAAAGTCCAAAGGCAACACGGTCGATCCCTGGAAAATCATAGAGAAATACGGCGCCGATACGTTGAGATGGTATCTACTTGCAGTCTCGCCACCGTGGGTGCCAACCAAGTTCGACGAAGAGGGCGTAAAAGATACGTTCAGTAAGTTCTTTGGAACGCTTCACAGCGTCTTCTCATTCTTTACAATGTATGCAAATGTGGACAACGTCGACCCGGGAGAATTTGATCTTCCCGTTTCCGAAAGAGAAGAAGTGGACAGATGGATAATATCCAGACTCAACACTCTCGTGAGAGAGGTAACAGATCTTCTTAACCACTATGATATGACGAAATCTGTGAGGGCCATTCAAGATTTCGTGGTTGAAGAGGTTTCAAACTGGTATGTCAGAAGAACACGGGACAGATATTGGACGAGCGAACTGGACAACAGTAAGAAGGCAGCTTATCTAACCCTGTACGAAGTTCTTCTTACAGTAGCCAAACTTATGGCTCCAATCGCTCCTTTCACCGCCGAGGAGATTTTCAGGAACCTTACGCATAAAGAGAAGGAATCGGTCCATCTTGAGTTCTATCCTGTTGCCGACGAGAGCTTGATAGAGCCCGATCTCGAAAAGAGAATGGCTGCTGTCATGGATATCGTAACCCTGGGCAGGGCATGCAGAAACAAGGTGCAAATCAAGGTGAGGCAACCACTTCCGAAGATTCTCGTTGACGGGCGGATAAAGAAGATCGTTGAATCGATGCGCGAGTTGATTCTGGAAGAGATCAACGTCAAGAACATCGAGTATATTGAAGAGCTCGGAGACTACGTCAATTACGAGGTAAAGCCAAATTTCAGGGTTATGGGCCCCAAGTTCGGTAAAGATCTGAAAGCGATCGGAAATGTCCTAAGGTCTATGAAGCCGGCCGATGTCGTTGCCAGGGTCAAGCATGAAGGAAAGATCTCGATCGAGGCAGAGGGTAAGTCTTTCGAACTCACCGAAGAAGATCTCGACATAAGAATCCAGGAACTTGAAGGTTTCACCTTCGAAATGAGCAATGAAAACTTTGTCATACTTGATACCGAGCTCACTCCGGAGCTTCTTCAAGAAGGGCTCGCAAGAGAGATGGTATCAAAGATTCAGACAATGCGAAAGGAAGCGGATTTTGAGATAACAGACAGAATCAATGTCTCCTTCTCTGGCCCGAGGGAAGTAGTTGATGCAATCGATACTTACAGAGAATACATAAAAGAAGAAACACTCTCCAATGCCGTTGTCTTTGAAGAAAGTCTCGACTCTGGGACAGAGTGGAACTTGAATGGTTATGACACTTTGATTAGAGTTCAAAGAGTTTGATGCGATATGAGAAACCGGGAGCAGATGCTCCCGGTTTTTCTTTTATGCAGAATTTATTCAGACTGTCAATTTAACAATGATCGCCGGATTGAGAACCCTGAAGGTGAATGATTCCGATATGAAGAGCTCGACTTCTTCATCAGTATGACTCTGATAACCTATTTCGAAGTCTCCGCCGATAACCATTTCAAGTTCTTCATGATCCTTCGGAAGAAGCAGTGCGTCCTTCACGACTCTGCTGACAACAATATCCGTGCCGAGGAAGGACTCAATTCGCTTCACAAGCGGGTATCCGGAAACATGAGAATTGAGAATGGCCATTGTTTCGGGATTGACGATGAGAGCGAACGATCCATCCACGAAATTGTCCTTCAAAACCTGAGCAGCCTTCGAAAGTGATTCGATGATTTCGTTCGGCTTTGAACCCAGAGGAATCGGTTTGTTTTCGACCGACTCTACGATTCCTTTGACGGTCGCCTTTTCATAGCCATTGTAGATTACATTTTCCTCGAAGAGCGCTATCTGTTTTGCCGCTTCTTCAAGCGGTCCCAGATCGGAATCCTTTGCGCCTCTCTCTATATCGTCCATCTCCCAGCGGACCAGCCTGAAGGGAACTCTCACCTCTAAAAGGGGCTTCGCCTTTCTAAGACCTACACCGACCTCTCCTTCTTTTTCGAGAATCTTGACCCTTCCTTCCGGAACGAAAGAATACTCCCAACCCTTTGGGCCAACTACACTAACCACTTTTCTTGCGGAGAGATAGCTCTTCAGAACATGCTTTGCTCTTTCATTTATTTCTTCCCACGCCTCGCTCGTCAATGGGGCTAGTTGTCTTTTGAAAAGATCCATTCAAATCCCTCCCTATTACATCTTTCCGATGTTCAGACCGCTGTTTTCCGATCCCGCTCCGGCTTCCTCAACTTCGGTGATTGGTGCCTTCGTGAACAGATATGTTTTAAGCTCGTCATCCCAACCGTCCATATTTCTACGGAGCCATTCGAGAGTCATGGAGGCATGCTCGATCTCCTCGTCCCTGTTATGCGCCATTACAGCCTTCAGTTCGGCATCTTCAGTTACATCCACTCTCTGGTTGTACCAGTCTACGGCCTCAATCTCTTCCTTAAGGCTGTTGAGAGCTCTGGAAATGTCCTTTGCCTTTTCGCTTAGCTGGTCAACCGATTCATGATAACTGCTCATATACATTCCTCCTCGTAATTTGATGTGTTTTCCATACTTCGTAACTATTTTATCACATTTAAAATTGTAACATGTAGAAAGCTCGAAAGGCGCCAAAATGAGAGGTGTGGCGTCACATTGAGAGGTGCAGATTCGCAAAAGGATGTGTCGTTTTGCAGTTTAAAAAGCTGTCCTTGGTCCTTCCAAGAGCAAGGACCCGCCCTCCGAGAAGAACGGTTCTTCGTTCCGACGCTACGCGTCCAGGTTGTTCGTTCTTAGAACCCGATCCCGAAACAAGTTCGGGATGACTAAGCGAGAGGCATTTCAGGGCATGCTCCGTGGAATGACAACGAATGCTTATTCCGAAAACGTCTAAATCGGTCATCCCGAACTTGTTTCGGGATCTGGTGCGCCCGGCATGATACACAACTATAGGGTGAAAGACCCGAATGCGGGGAGTCAAAGAAGCATTAGCCAGAGGCAAGGGTGTCACTGGTAACGGTGAATCTGAAGGAAGCCCGAGGCAAAGTCCGGAACTGAACGAAAGTGAACCAGG
>NZ_AYTV01000001.1:220652-221327 GCF_002752615.1 Mesotoga sp. H07.pep.5.3 | reverse complement strand
ATAACAACGGAGGAAGTCTTTCTCTACCAATAATCATATCTGTAATAGATGTCAACAGACCTCCTCAAATATCTATTCCCGATCAATCGGTGAAAGAGGGAGAGCAGTTGAAAATATACCTGAAGGGTTTCATTTTCGATCCCGATGGAGATGAGGTCACCTTCGAAATCGCAGACGGACTGGGCTTCATTGAGGATGACCATTATCTATTCACTCCTGACTTCGATTCCGAAGGAATACATGAAGTGACACTAACGGCAAAAGATAATAAAGGACTTGAAAGCGTAGGGTTCTTCAAAGTCACGGTAGAAAACGTAAACAGATCGCCCGTAACGTTATCACCCTCGATAAACACCAGCATCATGGAAAGTTTCACTCTTGACCTCGATCTGGGAAGTCTTTTCGTTGACCCTGACGGGGATGATCTTCAATTCGAAGTGGAAGGCTATGGTATAGTCGTCGACAACAGCTATCAGTACTCTCCAGGGTACAACGACAAGGGAGAAAAGGTTGCAACTGTAACTGCCACAGATCCTTACGGACTGTCAGATAGCTTGGTGATCAGAATCGATGTCAAAGACAGGAATAGAAACCCAGAATCGTCAATAGAAGAGATGAAAACCTCTATACATGAAGGCTCTTCCTTGAAAATCGATCTTCGACCCCTGTTCTCAG
>NZ_AYTV01000001.1:0-220612 GCF_002752615.1 Mesotoga sp. H07.pep.5.3 | reverse complement strand
GTAATAGATGTCAACAGACCTCCTCAAATATCTATTCCCGATCAATCGGTGAAAGAGGGAGAGCAGTTGAAAATATACCTGAAGGGTTTCATTTTCGATCCCGATGGAGATGAGGTCACCTTCGAAATCGCAGACGGACCGGGCTTCATTGAGGATGACCATTATCTATTCACTCCTGACTTCGATTCCGAAGGAATACATGAAGTGACACTAACGGCAAAAGATAATAAAGGACTTGAAAGCGTAGGGTTCTTCAAAGTCACGGTAGAAAACGTAAACAGATCGCCCGTAACGTTATCACCCTCGATAAACACCAGCATCATGGAAAGTTTCACTCTTGACCTCGATCTGGGAAGTCTTTTCGTTGACCCTGACGGAGATGATCTTCAATTCGAATTACAGGGGATCGGGAGCATATCAGCCAATAGTTACATTTACACTCCCGGGTTTAATGACAGCGGTGAGAAGACAGCCACAGTCACAGCCATAGACTCTAATGGCTCAAGCCAGAGTCTTCCAATCAGAATCGAAGTAAGAAATCTGAACAGGCCACCGGACGTTTTTTTGCCAGATTGCATCGCGGAGTCTGGAAAGGAGTTCTCTTTGTACCTTCGGGCATTCGCAACTGATCCAGATGGCGACGCCCTCAGATTCAACCTGATTTCTGGTCCGGGTGAAGTCGTGGGAGATAGATACTTTTTCCTTCCGGAAAGAGCCGACATCGGAGAAAGAGAGGTAATTCTAGAAGTCTCAGATGAACTAGGTATGAAGACGAAAAAGGGATTTAGACTTGAAGTCATAGCGTCAGAAAAGGTTGTAAGGGTATCATATGCGCTTCCTTTATTTAGTTCGGAAAACGTTAGGATTGTTGCCGGTGAGTATGAAATCGTATCCGACCGAAAACAGGCTGTTATCAAAACCAACTGGGAATTCAGTTTCGATGAGATTCGGTTCTATTCGATCAACGAATCTGAAGAAACATTAATCGGAACGGCGATATTCGATTCTACAGACGATTCACTGAACAGAAAGATCTACTCTCCCTCCGGAGATTATGTGGGAAATATCATACTAGTGACCGAATAACTGCAACGCTAGATTTTGTCTATTCGCCCCTCCAAGAAGAGGGGCTTTTCTGTTTACCAAATACCCTATGTGAGTATACTTCTGTGAAGCATATTTGAAAAGCAACTCAGAGAGTCTAACTGCATCATTTTTATCAGAGTTTTGAGTATGCTATAATTAATTATTGTTAGTGCCTGCATGATTGCTTGTATTTGCGCGATGCCGGCTTACTCGTTTGATTCAGATCAAATATCGATTTGCGAACAAGTGAAGATTCACTAGAAGGGATCAATGTCGATTACCATTGCGGGCAGTCTCTGCCAAAGGCCTCTTCGGATTGATCGAATACAGGCTTCGTATGTTTTTAGTCTGTATATTAAACAAAGGAGTGATAGATTTGCAGAAACCAACATATCTTACTAGTGTAGAGAAGATCGAAGAGCTAAATGATGAACAGATAACTGAAATGAAGAAGGTGACCGATGTTTACCCCTTCAGAGCCAATGATTACTATCTGGGGCTCATTAACTGGAACGATCCGCACGATCCTATAAAGAGAATTATCCTTCCCGACTTCGAAGAACTCGATGAGTGGGGGGATCTGGATGCTTCTCAGGAGCATATATACACCGTTGCTCCCGGTATGGAGCATAAGTACAAAGACACCGCCTTGCTTCTTGTCTCAAAGGTTTGCGGAAGCTTCTGCAGATTCTGTTTCAGGAAGAGACTGTTCTCCACAGAAAACAAAGAAGTGGTAAATGACGTTACTCTTGGTGTTGAGTACATTCGAAAGCACAAGGAAATCACGAACGTACTTCTCACCGGTGGGGACTCTCTAATACTATCTACAGAAAAACTGGGAGATATTGTTCGACAGTTGAGGGAGATTGACCATGTTGGCATAATAAGATTTGGAAGCAAAATGGTTGCTTTTAACCCCTACAGAATTATTAACGATCCAGATTTGCCAGATATGGTTAAGAAATACAGCACCCCAAAGAAAAGGATATATATAATGGCACATTTCAATCATCCTAGAGAGCTAACCGATGAAGCAATAAGAGGTCTGAACATTCTGAGAGATGCTGGTGCAGTTATATGCAATCAGACGCCAATGATCCGCGGCGTGAATGACAGTGTCGACGTAATGACAGAACTATTCAGGAAACTTTCATTTATTGGAATTCCGCCTTACTATGTCTTTCAGTGTAGACCCACAAAGGGAAATCACACTTATGCAGTGCCGGCCGAGAAAGGTTATGAGATTTTCAAGAAGTCCATAGACGCAGTTTCAGGTTTGGCAAAGAGGGCTAGATTCGTAATGTCGCACGCAACCGGCAAAATCGAATATGTCGGTCTGGATGAGAAGAAGATATACATGAAATACCATAGAGCGGCTGATCCAAAACGGTACGATCTCTTTATGGCTTTCGACAGGAATCCCGATGCCTATTGGTTGGATGATTATGTAGATCCAGACTCACTTGTATAGTAGGCGGCTTCAGCAGCCCTTCACTTCCATTCAGTTCTGGCAAGGGAAAGTACCCTTCCAGAACTGATTATTTTGTGTTTACCTTCAGCAAAGTCGGCTCCGTTCTCAAATACACTCTCTACCGAAATTACATCGCCCTTTCTAGATTCGCGTTTGTACTCGATTGTAAGTCTCCTCAAGAATCTCTTCACAAACTCGCTGGGAACTGTCTCCATAATCCATCTAACATATGCCACGTTGTTAGAATGCCCGTTTGTATCCAGGTCCGAATTGCTTACTATAAAGGTGATCTCTTCACCAGAAGATTCATTTTCGTTGACCTTTGGAAAAGAAAGAGGTTCGTGGAAATCACTGTCAATACCATATAATTCGTAGAACTGGTCTCCGATCCTTATTGGTCTTCGCTTCCTCTGGTCAATCAGAATCCATTGAGAATTCGCGTCGACAATGACATTACCTGAACAATCAAATATCTCGAAACGCCTATATGCATAAAATCTATCCATTGAATAAGGAATAGTCTGAACAACCACGTTTTCCAAATAATCAGGATACCTGTTCACTTTGACATCCCAACGAAGAAGAAGCCAAGCGTATTCGCCCTTGCTCATGATGTCAACTCCGTGACCCATCTCCACAGTCTGAAGAGTCACTACGTCATTGAAATAATCCATTAGTGAAGAAATTGAAGCCTTCCACTGACAATCCAGTTCGTAGTATCTGACTCTGTAAACTTCTTTGGTAATCACAGGTTTCAAAGCTCTACCTCCAAAGATATGGCAGTTCAATCAATAATGCTATGTTCTAAAGACGAGCAAACACCTTAGTTGATTGGAGACCTGGTGCATGACAATGATAGCATTCTGCGGGATAGGCTGCACTCAGTGCGATACATACAGGGTCATTATTGCTGATGATAATTCACTAAGAAGAGAGACTGCAAATGGGTGGTCGAAGGATTTTGGTTTTTTGATTTTGGCGACCAACATCAGCTGCAGCGGGTGCACATTTAAACTCTGTTGTGAAGAGAAGGGAATCTCACAAACTGCGGGGGTTGCGAAAAGTATCTGAAAGAAACGCTGGAAAGATTTTTGAAATCCCTGCCAAATGCTAGAAGAAGATTGGACTCCATACACGAGAAATGTTACCGTATCTCGGAGTAAAGCACAATAACAAGCAACTTATCCTCGCAGTCACTTATACAACAAATGTCCTGATGTATCTCCTTACTGATAAGATATTTTTTAAAGTGTAACATTGATATACTGCATCTGGTTACCGCTCGCTCCATAAATAACAACCCATAGTATTCATGAGATGTGGCATCCGGTGTGTTAATGTTAATGTTTATTTTAACAGGTAATCTATAGGTAATGCACACTGCATATTTTCGCCCTATTTTCACAAAGCAATATTCATACAAACAAACTAGAATAAATATAGTTTATAACCCCCCTATCCCCCTTAGATAGGAACCCCATATAGTCCGGATCATTAGATCCGGCTTTTTTTATTCTTGTTATTCTTGATAGTAATTCTGGTTTATAATTGTTTTCATAACTTACCTTATGGAGGTGCTGTCTTGAAGTGGATAGATATTAGAAGTGATACAGTTACGGTCCCCGGTGAAGAAATGAGGCGGGTTATGGCCAGCGCAGAGGTAGGAGACGATGTGTACGGAGACGATCCGACAGTCAACAGACTTGAAGAGATGTCAGCAGACATCTTGAAGAAGGAAGCCGCCCTTTTCGTTCCTTCAGGAACATTCGGGAATCAACTTTCAATCCTCACACACACTCTAAGGGGAGATGAGGTGATTATTCCAGCGTCCAATCACATCATTGTCCACGAGGCCGGAGCTTCTGCAGTGATAGCGGGAGTTCAGATGAGAACTCTTGACTGTGATGATGGCAAACCTTCAGCCGAAAGAATCAGAAGTGCCATCAGATCTGAGGATCTTCATTATCCGAGAACCGGATTAATCTGTCTGGAAAATGCCCACTCCAGCGGACGAATCCTCCCCATGAATTACATCAGGGAGATCTACGAACTGGCTTCAGCACAGAAAGTCCCCCTGCATCTTGATGGTGCAAGAATATTCAACGCTGCTATTGCCGAAGGGGTTAGCCCCGCAGAAATTGCCTCTTGTTCCGACTCGGTTATGTTTTGCCTCTCGAAGGGACTCGGTGCACCGATAGGGTCAATGCTGGTAGGTAAACGAGAATTCATAGCCAAGGCACGAAAGGGAAGAAAGATCATGGGAGGAGCTATGCGCCAGGCAGGTATTATTGCTGCCGCCGGAGTATTCGCACTCGAGAGAATGATCGATCGTCTTCAAATAGACCACGACAATGCTAAATACCTGGCTGAAGGGCTTTCAAAATTACCAAAAATCGAAGTCTTCTTTGATCGTCTCGACATAAACATGGTTTTCTTCAGAATCACCGGTAAAGCAAGTTCAAAGTTTATCGTTGAAACTCTTCACGATAAGGGAATAAAGATAAATCCGCCTGAAGCTGGCGAATGGCGATTCGTAACCAATCTAAACGTTACCAGAGAAGATCTCGATATAGTTCTTGAGGAATTCGAAGGTGCTCTTACAAGGACTCTAGCAAGCTAGGCAGTTCTTCCAAGCTTTCGATTCTTGGTGCGTAGTCTAAGTAAGATCTTGACCGATCGATAAGAATTCCCTTAATTCCGGCTGCAGAAGCGCCAAGCATGTCTACTTGAATGCTGTCACCAACAAAAATGACGTGCCTCTTCTCGATTTCCATCATAGACAGTAGCTTCTCAAAGATAACTTCGCATGGTTTGTACGATCTTGCCGATTCCGAAGTCAGCAGAAAATGATGTGGAATTTTATTTCTTTTTACAACCTTCTCAGCAAAGGAATTATCGGCATTAGTTAGGATTGCAACGGAATACTTGTTTACGATCGCCCTTAGGATCCTTGCATCCGGATAGGCGCGGAACTTAGAGAAGGAATCGTACATGAAGTTACAGTAGGCTTCCATGTCTCCTGGCAAATCGTACTTGTCAATCAAATCGCTTATCAGAAGATAATAATAGTATCTCTCCGGCTGAAAGGGCATTTTATGACAGTCCTTGAAGTAGTGGCCGTAGAGATTCACAAAGTCTCTCTCTATTTCCGCCACTTCAGCTGACGACTCTTCTGCCATCTTGGAGCATACAGGTCTGAAGAGCCTCGCGTTACTGACAATGGTTCCAAACAAGTCAAATATGATTCCTCTAACCATCATGTCTCCATTTCATCTTCTAGATTTACTTTTCGAATTTTTGTATAATACTATTGCAATTCTAGCACCTTCGAATTCTGTTCTGCGATGTTCAGATGTCTCTCGTCTGGGCCACTGGAGGTGGCAAATGTGTCTAGGGAAATGAGGATTATGTGGCTGCACAATCGCTTGCTAAAGAATGATTTTGCGGCCATGAAAGACTACACTCAGAAGTTTGGCATCTCAGTCCGACAGGCCCATAGAGATTTCAAGTATCTGAGAGCAAATCTTGGAGCGCCCATGAAATACTCTAGGAAAAGAGGCGAGTACTTCTATTCCGAACCCTATCATTTGCCTTCTCTTTTCGAAGACAGCATGAAATTTCAACTAAGAACAGAATATCGAATAAGCTCAGTCTTTCTGAACGCGATAGCTAGTAAGAAAGCTGTGAAGATTTTTCAAAGAGCAGGCAAAGAATTCATTTTCTATCCCGCCTGTTTCGATGAAAGACGCGAGTTATTTTGTGGTCTTCAAGAGGATGGTAACGTCCGATTTGTCAGGCCAGACGAGATTGATAAGGTCATCTTTTCGAACAAGAGGTATTTGGAAGAACCAATGCTCTGGAACCGAATATTCCCGCGAGAAGCTGAATTCCACGAAGTAGACCTAGATTTTGGTGGCGATCGCCATAAATACCATTTCTTCGAGATAGGAGATTTGGTGATGTTCCTGGCTTCTGAGAACTCCTTCAAGGTTATTGGGCCGCAGGAGATCATTGACGAACTCAGAAAAGTTGCCGAAAATCTTCTGAAGACAATAGCTGACTGAGATGAGAGCAATTCCAGTTTTCTTGCTCTTGATTGTTGCGGCCTCTCTTTCATCGGTTACAGTGGATAGTTTTCTGAACTCCACTCAATTCCATCAACTATGGATAATGCAAATGTCAAGATTGTGGAGTCGCCTTCAGAGGGGCTTATCGAAATAGATACGTTAAACTTCGACTCGGTTGTATTGCAGAGGATTAAGTGGCTAAACGATCCGATGATCATAAAACCACCAAGGATAGAGTCAAAAGTTGCAGTGATGTTCATAACTGGTGACCACGGATACTCGTAGGAAGAGCTGGCATTATTCGGACTGCTGGCTTTGCAAATAGAGCTTACGTTGCCGTCCTATTCAACATCCCAAATCAACCACTTTTTGGCGGTCCCAAAGAGGACTGGTTACTTAGCTATTCTCTTGTAAGATGTCTTAAGAGTTGTGATTACACATGACCCGCCTTATTGCCCATGGTTCAAGCCACTATTGCTTCAATGAACATCATGAATGACTTTATAGGGAACAAGGGGGACGGAGTTGAAGGCTTCACTTTATCGGGGGGGCTCCAAGCGAGGTTGGACTACATGGCTAACTGCCCCGATGCACAAGAGAGTCAAAGGAATCGTTCCCACAGCCTTTGACAACCTCAATATTGCTGTACAGATGGAACACAAGCTTGACTTCTGGGGAGGCTTTTGTCACTCCATTGAGGAATATGTACAGAGATGAATCCTTGATGATCTAAATAATTCGGCATAACTAGATTTGCCAGAGTACATAGATCTTTCACATATCGATCTCAACTCGTAATTCCAAAGCAAATTGCTGTCGGAACGAATGATCCATATGGCCCATAGACTCAGCTAACTAATACATAGAAGAACTGCCCGGCTGTTCATCAATGGTCTATGCTCCAAAGGCAGGACATGGGGTCGAAGTCTTCAGAGTTTCTCAGGCGATAAGTTCAATGATTCATCACCTGAACACAGGTAAGCCTCTTTCTTCAATGAGTTATGTAGAAGAGCAATCAGAAGGAACGTTGAAGGTTAGAACCTTGATGGAAAAAGAAAATGCGAATCTAAAGGAACTGAGGCTATTCAGATCGTCTTCCCCGGATGGAGATTTTCGAAAGACAAGATTCGAATCGATCCATGTCAAAGAATGCAGTTCAAAAGAACTGACTCTCAAAGCCCAACCGCGTTTTATTTCGAAGGCGTTTTCAACTTTGGTGGAAAGGAGCTCTTGATATCGACATCCGCGAGAGTTATGGGCAGATGACTTGACTTGAGAAGAGAATGCAGTTACAATCAATTAGATGACCGTCTAATTGATTTGGAGACATCCTATGAGTGAACTTTGCCCGAGTAGAGAAATTCACGTCGACGTAGATAAATATAGACTGATAGCTAAGGAAGTTTCGGGTCTCTCGGATCTTTTTAAGGTTATCGCCGACGAGACGCGAACGAAAATAGTATTTCTTCTGTCTGAAACGGAACTGTGTACATGTGATCTTGCAGAGATTCTCCGGCTATCACTCCCAACGATTTCCCATCACCTAAAGCAACTGAAGTCTTACAGACTCGTGAAAAGCCGTAGGGAAGGTAAATCTGTTTTCTACTCCTTAGAAGACTTTCACGTTGTTGAGCTCATAAAACTTGCCAGAGAACATTTCCAGGAACTGTCGGAGGGCGATTAGAATGAAGAAATACAGAATAGAAGGACTTGATTGTCCTAAATGTGCAGCCAAACTGGAGGACCAGCTAAAGAGATCAGGAGTTGATGCAAGAATAGATTTCTCTTCTTCGACACTAATAATCGATGGTCAAACTTTCGAAGAAGTAGAAGAAGTTATTCACAAACACTCACCGGAGATAACGCTGTTGGAATCTCCGGACGTTGAGAAGGATTTACCCATCAAAGAACTTGTGAAACTTCTCTTCTCAGGAGTCCTTTTTTTCATTGCTTTGGTCTTTTCTCCCTTTATTCATGGGAATAATGAGTTGCTTGAATACGGCTTATTTGTAACTGCGTATCTTGTCGCTGGGGGAAACACCGTTTTAAAGGCTTTCAGAAATCTCTTCAAGGGGGACTTGTTCGACGAGAGTTTTCTTATGACCGTCGCTACTATGGGTGCATTTGCAATCCACGAATTGCCTGAAGCTGTTGCCGTGATGATCTTTTACAGTTTAGGAGAGCTTCTGGAGGCAATCGCCTTGAGAAAATCGAGAAGATCGGTGAAGGAACTGATAGATTTAAGGGCTGAAGAAGTAAATCAGATCATTGACGGACAACTTCGGACTGTACCGGCAAGTCAGATCCAGCCGGGTGACAGATTTGTTGTCAAACCAGGAGAGAGAATTCCCATAGACGGTCTTGTTAACTCTGGAAGCACCTGGATAGATAAATCACTTCTCACAGGAGAAAGTAGTCCCGTACCTGTAAAAGAAGGCGATATAGTTCTTGCCGGAACCATAAACAAATCAGGTGTAATAGAAGTCACTGCATCCACAAATCTTCAGAAATCTTACACTAGCAGAATGCTGGAGTTAGTTGAAGAGGGAACTTCTAGAAAATCTAATAGGGAGCGGTTCATTACCAGGTTCTCGAAGCTGTACACTCCCACTGTGGTCTCCATTGCTACCGCAATAGCGGTATTTCCCCCTCTGCTGTTCGGAGGGGGATTCTCAGATTGGGTTCATAAGGCCTTGATCCTTCTTGTCATTTCCTGCCCTTGCGCATTAGTCATCTCTGTTCCCTTAAGCTATTTCGTCGGCATTGGAAAGGCCTCAAGAGAGGGAATATTATTCAAGGGGAGTAATTATCTGGAATCTCTTGGCAAGATTGATTCGATTTTCATAGACAAAACGGGAACATTGACCAAGGGAAAGCTAGAGATCTCTCAAATAGAGACTTCTGGCCGATATGACAAGAGAGAATTATTGGAATACGCGGCCCTGATGGAAAGCTACTCCACCCATCCAGTGGCAAGTTCGTTTAGAAGTTTTATCCCAGAGATTCCCGAAGACATGAAAATCTCTCACCACTCAGAAATCGCCGGGAAAGGTATCACAGCAGAAATCAACGACAAGAAAATGGGCATTGGCAACTCCTCTCTGCTAAAAGATCTCGGAGTTGATTATAAAGAGCGAGGCGAATCAGGAAAGATATTTCTTTCCATCGATGGCAGAGTAGAGGGAGTATTCACTCTGTCCGACGTTCTGAAGGTTGATTCTGCCGATGCCATCATCAAGCTTAGAGAACTCGGAATTCATGAGATAGTTATGCTCACGGGTGATAGTCATGATATTGCTGGTTCTATATCGTCCAAACTGAACCTTGACGGTCTGATTTCCGAAGCAACTCCTGAAGATAAGATGAGAGCAGTAGAAGACGCTATCAAAAGCGGGAAGCGTACTGCATTCGTCGGTGATGGTATTAATGATGCACCGGTAATTGCAAGGGCCGATGTTGGAATCGCTATGGGCTTCTCTGGAGCCGACGCAGCTATAGAGACGGCCGATGTTGTTCTTTCAGGCGAGTCTCTATCTAAAGTCGCAAGAGCTATAGAGATATCGAGATCTACGAACAGAAATGCCATCCAGAATATTACAGCAGCCCTCGGAGTGAAAATGGCATTTATCGCTCTAGGCGCGTTTGGCTTAATGAACATGTGGGGGGCAGTATTTGCCGATGTTGGGGTAACTTTGCTTGCGGTTCTGAACTCACTCAGAATGTTGAACAAATGAGGTACTGTGAGTCTTCAAAGCTCTTCCCGCATAAACCTCTCGGGGATGCTACCATCTCAATGTGCACATCAAGTCACTCCAAATGTAGAGGATCTGGTCTGGCATTAGGGATTACTTCATTATCACTCTGTAACGATCCCCGGCAGCCTTTTCTATAGAGACATTCTTAAAGAACTCTAAAGCAGTTATGTATGCATGTGAAAGAACAATTCCAAGATCTAACCAGTGACCTCCTCCAATCATGTTTGCCTTTGTCCAGATGTAAAGATCGCCTTCAAGAACACTGAATCTCCACGGCTGCCTGTTCATGGACGAAGGGGCTAGTCTACACGATTCAAGTATCTGAAGCAGTCTCTCGTCTTCGGGAACTGGTCCATCAATCAGAGCTCGAAGTTCCTTTCTCCTACCCATACCCGTAAGAATGTCGTTGATACTAACTTTCCCCTGGTCTTCCTTACCGATAATTATACCTGCCGGCGATCCCGCCTCTCTGATACCGGCATTCCAGCAACTACCAAAGCCCATTTTCGTCACTTCCAGGACAATAATCTCTCCCTGAAAGCCATACTCCACGAGACAGTTTGGCTTATTGGTACAAGGTGCATAGATCGCGGATGATCCTTTATTTAGATCCTTCAAGGCCCATTTCAGACGCAAGGAATGGAGAGTGGGAATAACTTCAAAAAAATCGACAAGCCTTTCCCGCTCCTCAGAAGAGAGTCCATATGGAAGGAACTTTCTAGTCGAATGTCTCATCTTTATTGTCTCGATTATCATATGAACCTCCAGAAACCCTATTCTCCCGAGATCTTCATTCCTTTCATCATCAGCGAAACAGGCCCGTAGTAGTCTCCATTTAGCTCTGTCTCTCTAGAGAGATAAAGAGAATCAAGACTCTTCAAATTTCCTGTCACAGAACCCCCAGTAACGGGAATTCTCTTTGAACCATCGAAATACCATCCGAGTCGGATTTCTCCACCGAAATCTCCTGTCGTCTCATCGACATCCACTGCAGAAAAATGTGTGACTTCTAAATGAGATTCTTTTCTCATCTCTTCAACACTGAGACTTCCTTCTCCGACAGAGAAGTTCATTGCAGCGCCAGTAGGTTCGATTCCTATGTAATAAGAGTATCTTATGTCACCCCAGAAACTATTCAAGATACCGTTCTCAATTACCTTCCTTTTCTTCATAAGAAGACCATCATTATCGAATGGAAGGCTGTAGTATGAACCCTCCAGTTCAGGTACAACCTCTACTGTTATTCTGTCCCCTGCTTCCTCAGACTGAACAGAGTTACCAAGCTCGGCTTCAGAAATTTTGTCGTACTTGAGATGGGCATTAGACTGCATCAAGTAATACCTCAATGCCTCTTTAGCAGGTTCTCCTGTAAGTATTACCGGAACTCCTTTAACTGCGGGAGTGGCAGTAGCATTAGCTCTCTCACGGACCATTTCCAGCAGTCTTGAAATTCTCATACTAATCCGCTCGTGATCAGGAACTGATAGGAGAAGTTGATCATAAAGCTCCACTTCTTCTCTACCTGATGAGCTCACTATGCTTTCTATATAGGTTCTGTATTTCGAAAGTGAGACATCTACTCCCTCGGAACTGAGAATTCTGTCCCTGTTTTTTATGACGAAAATCTCGACGGAGTTCAACCAGGAATTTACGGGTTTCGATTGAGAGAACACTGCCCCAACTGCCTCGCTTGCTAGTTCGGATAACTCATACTCCTCTGAACAAAATTTTCTCGAAAGGGCTGGAGCTAATGGATACCAGGAATTCTTGACAAACCCGGCAGCGAAGAATGCCTCTTCAATTGCTTTACTGATTTCAGCATCTTCCATCCCCGGGCTAATGTAGAATACAGAACTACCCCTGTATTTCTCGTTCTTATCTTCGAAATCCTTATACAGGGTAACCTCGTACTTACTTACCTTCTTGGATCTTCCGAGGTCAACCTTGTCCTTAACAAAAAAGTATTCCTCACTTTCGACGTTTTCTTCCTTGATCTTCCATCCACTTATCGCAACCGACTTAAGCTGTCTAGAAATCTTATCTATCATTATCCCAACCTCGCTTTCGCTTTTATGTATGGACCACCAGCAGAGACTTTAACGAACTCTTTGTGTCCCTTGCCACAGGCTCCGGTGCCAGAAAGTCTGAAATCCTTTGACACCATTGAAATCGACTTAAGCAGAGTTGGAACATATCCCGTCATCATAACCGGTGATACGATTCTTCCTGTCAGCTTTCCCTTTACGATTTCTCTACCATAAGCTATGACACATTGGATACCCCAGTTCTTGGGATCTTCCATTCCACTATAATAATCTTCGAGAAGAAATCCATAATCTATCGAAGTTATCATTTCCACCAGATCATCCTTCCCTGGCGAGAAGTAAGTATTGGTCATTCGAGCATACGCCTTCCTCTCAAAGGACTGCCTCTTTCCGTTTCCCGTTGGCTCAGTTCCAAGAATGGATGCTGAGATCACATCAGATATTCCCGTTAAAAGAATCCCCCTATCAATTATCACAGTATCTTTTGCTTCGCATCCCTCATCGTCAAAAGCGTAGGAAGACACTTCTCTTACACCAGCCGCGCCATCATGCATAGTAACTAACTCAGACGCAACCTGTTTCCCCAAATACTCGACAGCCTTTGCGCGTTCCTTCACAAACATATCCATTTCCACTCCATGGCCAAAAGCTTCGTGAGCAATGAGTCCAGCTACGTCGGGGGAGCATATAACGTCGTAAGTACCGGGATTTATTCGTTCCGCAGAGAGCAGCATTCTTGCGTTTTCTACAACTTTCTCCACATACTCATCCATTTCATCTAGAATCTCTGCTCCCTTGAGACCTGAAAATCCCTTCATGCTGTACTTTGTCATCTTTCCCCTTCTCGTAACAACATACAAGTATCCCTGCGACCATATGTAAGATTGAAAGAGGTCTTTCTTACTTGATATGAAGAGCTTGCTCACCTGTACGTTCTCCATTAAAGTCATTACGTTTATTACTTCCACAGATAATGAATGAGCCTTACCTTTTAGGTTGGATAATCTGCCCAAGATCTCTTCGGCCGACAGCATACCCGGCAGGATCTTAACTTCGTCGTTGAAACTGAGTTTCCATTCCTTCTCCTCTGGAATCGGTGTCTTTGCCGCCTCAAGATTGTTCTTAACCATGGCCTTTCTGAAAACGGCGACTCTCTTCTTCACAAGCTCAACAATTCCATTAAGAGATTCACTATCTATTTCATTGAAAGAAAATTCAAAATAGCCTGTTCCATCATGAACTCTCAGAACAAAGCCCCTTTCTGACCATCTGGAATCGTTGACGCTTATCCCAGTAGTAGTTACCTGGAATAACTTTCCCTTCACATCGGTACCCAGAATAGAAACGTAGGGGAAATCATTCTCCAAAATTGAAACAAGATTCCGCAACAAGTCACGTCTATCGTCTAGATACTTTGAACTGGCTACCTTCATTTAGAACCTCCCATTATCAAAGGGTTATTTTTCATACTAAGAACTACTGTAGCATCGCATGGAAGCAAATCGATACCCTTGACTTCCAATATTATACTATAATTCATCTTAAAATGAAATAAATGAATCTAACACTCAATATAATTGATAATTATTTCTTCAATTATGAAATAATTTTTCTGATATCTTCACTACTAAACTCTAATGTAACATACCAGTGTTATTCTTCATTAAGAAAGATAGCTGGAGGTTAGGATAAATGGTAAAGGTTGAGAGAGTCACGAAGACCTTCGAGAATCGAAGGAAAAAAGTAACCGCTGTAGATTCACTCAGTTTTGTCGCAGAACCAGGTAGCATATACGGACTACTGGGTCCCAATGGAGCGGGAAAGACCACAACACTAAGAATCATTTCCACTCTCCTTAAGCCCGATAGCGGAAGAGCAACCGTTATGGGGTTTGATTCTGTAGATGCCCCCACAGAAGTGAGGAGGAGAATTGGATTCCTGACGAGCGACATGAAGCTATCGGGTAATCTCACCCCAAGAGAGCTTCTTCGATTCTATGGAGAACTAAGCCATATGCGAGAATCTGATATTTCTGAGCGGACGAAATTTCTTTCTGACTATCTGAACATGAATGATTTTCTCGACAAAAGAATCGGGAAGCTATCATCGGGAATGAAGCAAAAGGCTGCTATTGCAGTCAGCCTGATCCATGATCCCGAGGTAATCGTGTTTGATGAGCCGACCAATGGTCTAGATATTATTACAGCAAGAACCGTGACCGAATTTCTAAAGGACTATCGCAAGAAGGGAAAGACAATAATTATCTCCACACATATCATGTCCGTGGCCGAGAAGCTTTGCAACAAGGTGGGAATAATCTTCAAAGGCAAGCTGGTCGCCGATGACACTCTTGGGGGACTTTACAGAAGATTCGATGAGTCCAGTCTGGAGGATGTCTTCTTCAAGATCGCCGATTTGGAAGGGGTGACTGAGAGTGTTTAGAGACGCCCTAATAATCTTCCGCAAAGAATTAAAGAATGTGTTCAAAGATCCTAGAACAATATTCGCGGTACTAATACTGCCGATGTTGATTATGCCTATAATCTTCCTGGTTATGAACGCCGTATCTCAATCACAGGCAAAAACTTATGAAAACGCCGTTTACAGTCTGAAGGTGACCAACCTGCCCGACGAAAGATTCTTGAAGATTCTCGAAGGAATGATCTCCTTCGAGCTCGTAGATGAACTAAACGAAGAGACGGTAAAGGACTTCGAAAACTCGATAGTGGTTGAGTTTCCTCCAAATTCAGCTGAGAGAATTGAAAACGGAGAAAGAATTGATGCCCTCGTCTTTTACAACTCTACTTCGAGAGGATCGGCGTATGGAGCACAAATGGTTCAGAACGCTCTGGCTTCTTATTCTTCGTTTCTCTTATCGGAGAAGCTCTTGGAACACGGTTTAACCATCGAAGACCTCAACCCTGTTAATGTAGAGAAAATGGATGTTGCTCCCGAGGAATCTCAGGGAACGGAAATGCTCGCGACACTGATCCCATATTTTCTACTTATCTATATCTTTGCCGGAGCAATGAACATTGGGCTAGATACAACCGCTGGCGAAAAGGAAAGAGGAAGCATGCCTGTGCTCTTGGTGAATCAGGTTTCTAGATCATCGATCGCAACGGGCAAGATTCTCTACGTAATGACCATAGCGATTCTGAACAGCATTTTCACTTTCATAGGATTGATAATTGCCTTCAAATTAGGAGGCCCGGCATTTGGGGCAGAGAATCTAAATTTATCATCTCTTTCGGCCTCGACTCTTGTGGGTCTTTTCATTACACTGCTTACCATGTCGGGAGTTGCCGCCGCTCTGATCGTTCTTCTGGGTTCCATTGCAAGAAACGTAAAGGAAGGAAGCGGATACGTGATGCCGATATATATCATGGCTATTGTCCTCGGAATAGCAACGATGCAGATGGAATCGCCAGATAATCCGCTGCTTTATCTTATCCCTCTGGTAAATTCAATCTTCGTAATGAAGGATATTATCACCGTCAATTTCGTAATTGCTAGATTTCTGCTTATGCTAATCAGTAATCTGGCATACGTTTCGATTTTCATTTACTTTCTTACAAGGGTTTTCAACAGTGAAAGGATAATGGATAGTTCCGGATCATGAAAGGTTCAAGATAAACTCGAGTGTAATGCCATTGTAGAGCCGAGGCTCTCCAACTCTTTCTCCATTCAAGGCAAAGTGAGTTATCATTGAGATAGAACGTTAATAATTGTAATGGGAGAAATCCGGTTGAAGAGAATCTTTTCGATTGGCGCTTTTATATTTCTGATTATTGCTACGCTTTTTGGATCTGAGGTACTTGCTGACAGGTACCTTCAGCTTTTATTGCGAGGCAATTACCATCTCGCTTACGAGATGCAAAGCGTTAGAGCCAGAGCTCTCTATACCGTCGATAACATGGTGCAGGAGTTTCAGCAGTTAGAAGAGGAGTATGGCAATTATCTGTTCATCTTCTCCACCGAAACAAGTGTATTGAGAGGCTACACGGTATATATCTTCCACGCTCAGTTTGAGAGAGGATTCATTGACTTCAACGTGGTGGTAGATGATCAGGGCAAAATCGATACATTTGTGGTCCAACCGACGTCACAGCCGGGTGCAATAGCTGAATATATAGATACTAGCAAGTTCGATGAATTTGAGATCACTATAGGTGAGGGAAGATACCGTCTCCCAGCAGTAATAACGGTCCCCAAGGAGATAGACAGGTACCCGCTTGTCATTCTGATTCACGATTCCGGAGCTCTTGACAGAGATTCGACAATAGGTCCCAACAAACCCTTCAGACAGATTGCATGGGGCCTTGCGACCCAGGGCGTGGCCGTTCTTCGTTATGACAAGAGAACATTCGTGTTCGGAGAGCGCTTATCCCAGACTTCTCCAAGTATCGAGACGGAAGTAATAGAAGATGTAATCAAGGCTATAACTGCCGCTTCAAGAATTCCTTCGGTTTCTTCGATCTTTCTTGCCGGTCACGGACTTGGAGGAAGAGTTGCCCCCACCATAGCAATGAGAGATTCAAGAGTCGATGGAATAATTCTGATGGCTACTCCCTCTAGAAGAGAGCTCCAGGTAATAATTGACAAACAGAAGTACATTTCCTCGCTCAACAAGGGGGAGATTGGACAACAGACTCAGCTCCTAACAGATTATCTGCAGATCGCTTTGGAAGGGAAGCTACCTCCAGGAGCTCCCGTGCTTGCAGCGACAGCCGGTTACTATTATGAACTCGACAGGATGAGCCCAATAGAAACAATAAGGGAGCTGGAAATACCTGTGTTGATAGTGCAGGGTGACGCCGACTTTGAGTCGACCGTCCAGGATTACATAATGTTCATGAACGCACTCTGGACAAAAATCAATGTCTATTTCCAGTTGTTGCCCGGCCTCGATCATTACTTCATGCCTGTAGAGGGTGAGATATCAACGCCTGACAACTACTATGAGTTCCGACATGTCGATGGTCGTCTCATAGATACCCTATTTTCATGGATCTATATTTTCGATTGAGAGATTTGCTCACAGCGGTTCGCAATTCAAGACGGGTCGAGAACTTCTTCAGAACAATCTATTAATCATAAAGAAAGCACGAAACAAAGTGACCGTCACTCACTTCCTTCAATGAAGGGCTTTCTTTCCAGCATCTATCGAATGCCCTTGGGCATCTCTTAACGAATCTGCACGTTTCTGGTGGATCGACAGGTGAGGGAATATCCCCTTTCACTATCTCTCTATTTCTGGCACTTCTTAAGTGGGGATTCGGGATAGGAATCGAGGATAACAATCCCCTAGTGTAAGGGTGCAGAGGATCGTTAAAAAGGCAATCGGTTTCGGCCGTTTCAACAATCTTTCCAAGATACATCACAGAAATCCTGTCACAGATGTGTTTTACGACTGCCAGATCGTGAGCAATGAAGAGATATGTGAGGCCAAAATCATGTTTCAGATCCTCGAGAAGATTTATCACCTGAGCCTGAACTGAGACATCGAGAGCCGAAACCGGCTCATCACAAATGACCAGACTCGGGTTAAGAATTATTGACCTTGCTATTCCAATTCTCTGTCTCTGACCACCAGAGAACTCGTGAGGATAGCGGAACATGTACTCCGGTCTAAGACCGACCTTTTCAAGTATCTCGGCTATCATTGCCTTGCGCTCTTCTTTGCTCCTACCAACTGAATGGACTCTCAAACCTTCTGCAATTATATCGAATACAGTCATGCGTGGATTCAGAGAAGCGTACGGATCCTGGAACACCATCTGTATCTCTCTTCTGAATGGCCTCATTTTGGATTCAGAGAGGGAAAAGATATCAATGCCACCTTCGGGGGAGCCTTCTCCTCTATAGAGAAACTCACCTCCAGTAGGCTGGTAAATCTTTATCAAAGTCCTTCCTATCGTTGTCTTACCGCAACCCGATTCTCCAACCAATCCAAGAGTCTCTCCCTTTACTATTTCTAGGTCAACACCATCCACGGCCTTCAAATGGGACTTCACTTTAAACCCACTCTTCACGGGAAACCATTTTCTGAGATCCCTAATCTCTACCATCGGAAAGGCTTTCATAATACATCACGCCCTTCGAAAAGCCAACATCGAACGGAGTGCTGTCTCTCAATCTGAACTACTGGCGGCTGCTGTAAGCACTTTTCGAACGCTATAGGACATCGGGGCCTGAATCTGCATCCTTCCGGAAAATTCGATGGATGTGGTACGTAACCGTTTATTACATTGAGCTTCTTTTGATCCTTTTTTGCAACATCTATCTTAGGTATAGAACTTATGAGACCTTTTGTGTAGGGATGAACTGGTTTGTCAAAGATATCGAATACTCCTCCGCTTTCAACAATCTGGCCGGCGTACATCACAACAACCCTGTCGCACATTTCAGCGATTACGCCCAAGTCGTGAGTAATTATTATAGTTGCGGTGTCAAACTTGCTTTTCAATTCGTTCATAAGTTCAAGCACCTGGGCCTGTATCGTGACATCCAGTGCAGTAGTCGGCTCGTCAGCTATCAGTAGCTCAGGACTGCAAGCAAGAGCCATGGCAATCATTACCCTCTGCCTCATCCCCCCGGATAATTGATGAGGAAACTCCTTCACTCTCTTCTGGGGTTCCGGAATTCCTACAAGTCGCAGCATTTCAATGCTTCTCTTCATCGCATCATCTTCATCAAGACCTTCGTGCAGTCTGTACACTTCCGAGATTTGCCATCCAATTGTATAAAGAGGATTCAAAGAAGTCATGGGCTCTTGAAATACCATGGATATTGACTTTCCCCTGATTTTCTGTAGCTCTTGTTTACTCAGCGTAGAAATGTCCCTTCCCCTGAAAGAGATCTTAGTTTTGTAGCCCAGGAATGCGTTTTTGGGAAGTAGTCTAATAATTGAAAAGGCTGTGATCGTCTTCCCACACCCGGACTCTCCCACGATTCCTAGAGTTTCGCCTTTTGACAATCCAAAAGAAACGCCATCGACCGGTGTTATTTTTCCGAGCTGTGTCCTGAAAGAGATTTTCAGGTCATCAACTTCTAGTATTCTCTCCATGAACTTCAACTCTCACTCACAAATTTGGGATCTAAAGCGTCTCTAAGCCCATCTCCCAGGAAGTTTACGTTCAACACGGTTATGAAAATAAAGAACCCTGGAAAGACGGTAAGCCACCAGGGATTAGTACCAGCAGTGGTTCCCAATATGTAATTCATTGCCCTCTGAAGCATATTTCCCCATGAAGGCATCGGAGGTTGAATGCCAAGTCCCAGGTAACTCAGCGATGATTCGGCAAGAATTGCGTAAGACATGTTCAAGGTGGCAGAGACAATAACTATCGGTATAACGTTGGGCAGAACATGCCTCAATATGATTCTTCCATTTCTCACACCCATAGCCCTTGCTGACATTACGTACTCAGTCTCTCTTATCGAAAGAACCAGTCCTCTAACCAATCTTGAAACTCCCATCCAGCCAAACACAGTAAGTACAAGAATGATATTCATAATTCCCGAACCAAAAACAAGAGTAAGGGTTATCAAAATTGGGAACATCGGTATAGAAAGCATTACGTCTACGAATCTCATCAACAACCTATCAACGATTCCACCGTAAAAACCCGAAAACAATCCCACGAGCGTTCCTATTAGAGTCGTAATGACTGCTGAAGCAAAACCCACAAATAACGATATCCTTCCGCCGTACATAACTCTCACGAGTACATCATGTCCAAGTTCATCGGTACCAAAGGGATGACCCTCAGTCAACGGTGGAGAAAAGAGATTTGAAAAATCCATATCTTCGTACCCTACCTCAACGAAGAGGGGGCCAAGCAGAGTGAAAAACGCTACACCAATCAACACCACGGCACCAAAAAGGGCAAGTTTGTGGCTCTTGAATTTCGTCCACACGAGTTGTTTGTAGCTGTTTATGTGAACAGGTCGCGCTTTCTCCTCTATCTCATCCAGTTTTCTCTTGTAAAAAAACTTTGCCATAACTAAGCTCCCTTTCTTCCCATTCTGATTCTGGGATCGACCATCACGTACAGGAAGTCGGCAACAAGATTCGAAATCAACGTTATTATTGCCAGAAACATTAGACAGCTGATCGCAAGATTATAGTCGCTGGAAATAACTGCATTGTACATAAGCCTTCCCATTCCGGGCCATGAAAAGACAGTTTCAATGATCAACGCTCCACCGAAGAAATACGGAATATCAAGTGCAATTATAGTGATTATCGGTATCATCGCATTTTTCAGCGCATGTTTAATGATTACTTTTCTGTCGGGCACTCCCTTAGCGTAAGCAGTTCTTACATAGTCTTGATCGAGAACTTCGAGCAGCGACGTCCTGATGTATCTTACCCATGATGCCACCTGAACCAATCCCAATACAAAGGCAGGCAGCACAAGGTGTCTCACTCTGTCTGCAAAGATATTCCAAAAACCGGTTATTCCATAGGTTGCCATACCCGAAACGGGGAACCAGCCTAAATTAACACTGAAGATAATGATTGCGATCAAAGCAAACCAGAAGCCCGGCAATGAAATGCCGATAAAAGCAAATATGGTGGTTGCGTAGTCGAAGGTCGAATACTTTTTAACGGCTGAAATAATGCCTATTGGAAGTGCAAATACAAGCCCGATTAGCCAGGCAGTGATCGTGAGCACTAGCGTGTTGGGCAAACGTGAAGCAATCAGATCTATTACAGGAGACTTGTACATACTTGAATAACCCAGGTCACCGGTTAGAACACTCTTCAACCAGGTAAAGTACTTAACCGGAAGAGGGTCATCAAGATGATAGTACTCTCTGAGTTCCTTCATTCTTTCGGGGTCATTGGTCATTGCACGAGGGTTTTGCATTCTCATTTGCAGTAGTGGGTCACCTGGCATTGAGTTCATTATGACGAATATTATTATTGAGATTGCGAAGAAAATCGGGATAAGTTCAAGAAACCTCTTTAGAAAATACACCTTCACGACTTCTAGCTTTCCCTTCTCTGAATATAGTCGGCGACGTTCAAACCTGCAATCAACTGAACACTGACAAGGCTCTTTATGGGGACTGCAGTGTAGTTCAGATTGTTTTCAAGATACTCCATTTTTCTCTCAAATGCCTCATCTGCCATCTTGGAGATCGCCGCTAGCTCCTTAGATCCATTGTCGTTTTCTCTTAATAGCCTTCTTAGCATCCCGAGCATCAATGATTGATAGAACTGGCTGACTATCTTATTATCAAAGACCTCTGCCACACTTGCCTTTCTCTCCAGAGACGGATCGTTTTCAATCCAGTTCTTCTGCGCCTGCATTTGATCGGGATAGGTTTCAAGAACATTCTTGAAGACCCTGTAGAACGGGGAATTTCTGTCAATAACATATGGTTCAACTGCTTTCATCACTTCGCTGACGAACTCAAAATTCTCAACGGACCTTTGATAATTGAATCTCTGCGCTTCCTTCCTCGTAATATCGGCTTCAGACATGTCTTCTACCCTTGAATCATAGTAATATGGCATCTCACAAACTAAGGAAAACGTATCGGCTACGGATGAAGCAAAATCATCAGAACTAGTCCCGGCCTTGATGACCTCTGCCGGGTCCTTGTCGGGACCAAGATTCTTCTTCAGATAATCGTACTCTTGAGCCATTCCGAAAAGCTTGAAAACGGCTGGTTCAAGCTGCTCCAAAAAAGGTGCTTCGGGCTCTCCAAGAGAAAGCGGTAAATCAAACAAACCGGGAAGTTTCCTGAAAGTCTCGTAGAGTTCTGGAACTGCGTCACTCACATAATAATAGACGCCTCCAAAACCAGAATTGTGAAGAGAATACATGAACTCGGGTTTCTTCTCCTCGATAAGTTTCATGAGCACTTGCGTCTCTGGTAAAGGCGAGTGAAAGTGAAGCGTTTCATAGTCGACCGGGAAGGTCCATTCAACTTGCTCATGACCGGGCGGTCTGTAGAAGTTGGCTGCGTATTTCCTTATGGATGAAGAATCCTTGAACCAACCTTCATTCAATTTAGTACCGTCAACATCTATTACCTTAATCAAATGCCAGGTGTAGTCAAACTGATCCCGAAAGGTATCGTCGCTGGCAAGTCTTTCACTTAGGAAGTCCAGCATCATTGCGCCAATCGGTTCGTTAGGGTGCGGACAGCCAAAGAGAAGAGCATTCTTCTTTCCGCTGCCAATTTCAAGTACGTAGATTGGATTTTCTCCGCGTGATTTTCCTGCTTCGTAAACTTTGACTTTTCCAGGATATCTCTTTGCCAGCTCTAGAGATCGCCGATCCATCTCCTCAACGGTGAAAAACTCCTTATAATCGGGAACAGAATCGATAAGCTCGATGAACTTCATATCTAAACCTCCGAAATTATGAAAATGAAGATGGGGGAGAAGATCCTCTTCTCCCCCAAAGATTCTTATTGCTCGTCAATGTACCAGTTCTGAATTATCCAGCCCAAACCGTTGTCGTAGCCGGAATTGAAGCTCTTAATGTATTTCTTTGCAAAATGGGGTGTCGGCGCAACAACCAGGGGTAGAACAGGGAGTTCCTCGGTCCAAAGCGCGAAGTGCTTTTCATAGAGTGCCAGCTTCTTTTCCGGATCGAGCTCCCTGGCGGCTGCGTTGACTATTTCATCGTTTTCCGCATTTGCCCAGCCGGTGAAGTTCATTCCTCCCCAATAATTCTCTTCAGAGGGTATCTGATCAGTGGTCCAATAATTCGCCGCTTCGTCGCTGACTCCATACCCCCAGCCTGAGATATGTGCATCAAAATCCCCATAGGGGAATATCTCGGTCCAGATTACCAGCGCTGGCATCACCTCAATTTCTACTTCCATTCCAATTTGCTTCAACATTCCCTGGATCATCTGGGCCATCATCTGGTAATCGCCGCTGCCAGAGGCGAGAGAAAGGCTAAACTTCAGAGGCGTTCCGTCCTTTTCGTATATGCCTTTACTGTTAAGCTTCCAGCCTGCCTCTTCGAGAAGAGCTTTGGCTTTCGCGGGGTTGTACTCGTAGTGCTTAACCTCCGGGCTCTTGAGAGCATCTCTCATCTGGTGCAGATCGGTTATCCAGGTATCTACGACTTCGGCAAGGCCTGCGTAGACTACATTGCTTATCTGTTCTCTATTTAGACCATAGAGAACGGCCTGCCTTACTCTCTTGTCTCCAAAGATCGGATGTGGCTTAGATGTATCCTCTGGATCTCTCAAATTCAGATTCAGGTTATCATAAGCAATGTTTGGTGTGTAGAAAACGTTGAACATATCTGCTCGTTCATTCTCAAGCTGCACTGATTGTTTTAGAGTTAGAGTGTATCTTCCGAAATCGATTTCCCCATTAAGTGTGGATGCGAATACGACATCCATGTCTGGAATAATTCTCATAACCAACTGGTCGATGTTCGGTCTACCCATGTAGTACTCATCAAAAGCTTCCATTATCACATACTGGCCTTCCACGTATTCTTTTAGCTTGTACGGTCCTGTCATAATCGGATTCTTTGTCGCATTTTCCACGAAACTGTCCCAGCTTCCAGAATGCTTCGCTTCCTCGTAACTATCTCTGAAAACGTGTTCGGGGAGTTGGAACCATCCAAAGTAGTAAGCGTAAACAGAAGAACCTAGCTCTGCATTACTCAGAGGTTCTGGAAGAGTGATAGAGTATGTGTAATCGTCGATAACTTCTACTTCCGAAACGGAACTTTCGAAGTAGTTCGTCGTAACAGGAGCACCACTGTTCATTACTTCCCACTGGAATTTCGCATCGTGAGCAGTAACGGGTTCTCCATCATGCCACTTCATACCCTTTCTCAGTTCATAAGTTATGGTGAGAGAACCATCTTCATTTATTACCATTAGACCGTTCTCAAGAGACGGCATTCTCTTTATCATCCTGGGGAAATAGAACCCATCCTTATCTGTGCCGGTGACTCCATCGCCGATGATATTACAGATTGTCCATGTCAAACCCGCAGAAGTAAACAGCGTGTTGAAACCGGGCGCATCTGCAGTAACAGCTGTAGTGGCCGTACCACCCTTCGCGGGTGGATTTATTGCCATATAAATGGATATTGCCGCCTCTTTCCTAGTGATTGGCGAACTGGCCTCGATCACATGGCCGTACCTGAAGTCAAGAAGCTGGCGGTTGCTTCTGTAAGCAACGGTAAGCGCTCCCCAAGCTTCCTCCGGAGCTTCCCACTCATCGAGAGCAGTCGTACAAATCTCGTCAAATGCCTCTGCTTCGGACTGCAGTCCAAGAACTTCAACCATTGCAACTGCAAAATCCGCTCTTGAAACTTCACCCTTCCCCTTAATGATTTCTTCCTTACCAGGGAAGGCCTTTTCAATAGCCGCCTTAAACTCTGTGAAAGTTAGTGGTGACTCGTCAACTGAAGTCAAAATCCCTCTAGATTCAATTACTGGTATCGCTTCTTCTGCGGAAATCTGCGCCAAAGACAGACCCGAGAAAAAAAGAACGAGCATACAGACAAAGAGTTTCTTCATCGCGTGACACCTCCAAGAAAGATGATGTGGAACATGACAGATTTATGCAATTATATACTGGCTTAGCTTACGAAAGGCCAGTAAGCGGAATTTACACCTATTGTTTACTTTAATCGAAAATTCGAACCGAATCGTTCATCTGGCAGAGAAAAAGAGATCCTCATAAGCTCTCATGACCTTAGCAGTATGCTTGCCGCATACTTCGAAGGAGACATCATCTATAGCCCTAACGGGCATAACACGAGAAACTGTGCTGGCAAGGAAGACTTCCTCTGCATTGAAGAACTCTTCCAAGGCGATGCGCTTTTCAACGACCTCATAACCAAGATCCTCGACAAGAGAGATCACCTTCCCTCTTGTGATGCCGGAAAGAATATTGTCAACCTCGGGAGTGTAGAAGACGCCGTCTTTCACAAAGAAGTAATTTGAGCTTCCACCTTCGGTAGCGTACTTTTTTCCGTTTGACTTTCTGAACATCAGAGCTTCATAACCTCCTCTGGCGTACGCAAAATTCTTGGCAAGAACATTTGGTAATAAGTTTATCGTTTTGTGTTCACAGAGTCCGTGGCGCAAGTCGGGATATGTAAGAAGCTTGACTCCATCTCTCCAGCTAGTAGAATCTATCTTTCTTAGAGGAAGTGCAAGCATGAAAAACGTGCTCCTGGTTTCTTTCGGCGGGTATCTGTGATCTCTGTGAGGGTCGGTGCCCCTAGTGAGTTCGATATATAATTCCCCGTCTTCTATACCATTTCTTTTGACTAACTCAACTGCAATCCTCCTTGCCTCTTCAGAAGGGAATCGCATTTCAATATTGAAGAATTCGGCACTTTTTTTCATCCTTGAATAATGATCCTCAAAGAACAGTATTCTCCCTTCCAGTGTTCTAATAACCTCAAAGAGACCGTCTGCAAAAGTCAGTCCGCGGTTCTCCAGCTGAACAAGCCTTTCCTTTTCCTGAACAAATTCACCATCAAGAAATGCCCACATAGAAACCTCCTTGGGTTTTTGAGTCTCTGCAACAATATTATGCATCAAACTGGCTATCGATTTGCGGTAAGACAGCTCATCAGTGTTAGAATATAACGTAACTGTAAGCAGACTTTTCATTTGGAGGGTTTCTTTATGGACAACGTTTTGGCGCTTTTTCCCGGGGGCTCTACAGGACTCTTTGGAAGTAAGGTGTACGATGTTGTTTTAATTCCAGAGGGAATCATGTTGGTGCAGTTGACCAGAGAACTAACGAATGAAGCCATTAAAAAAGCAAAGGATGCCTCTGAAGAGCGGAAGGAAGGGTTCTTTAAGAAGATGGCATCTGTGATGTCGTCAGGCTATTCCCTGCTTGACAGATACAACGAGAAGACAAAAGAGGAGATCTTGAATGAAACACCTGGTAATCTCTTTATTCCAAAAGAATCACTCAGAAAAATCAAGGTCTCCAGCAATACGAATTCTTCTCAGGGAACTTCTTCCGATAGCACAGTAATCAAAATCGTATGGAATGAAGGCAAGATTAAGCTGACTTTCAGAACGGATTTGAATGAAAGAAAGGTTAAACGCGTTTTTGAGGAGACGTTTGGTTTGTAGCTTCATCTTGGGGAATAGTCCCTTCATCGATGGTCTGAGGCGGGAGGTATAAAATGAGGAAATCTTTACCATTCTTTGCAATTATCACTCTTATCACGGCCACCTTAATGGCTAATTGTGTTCTTGAATTCCCAAATGCTGACATTTACTATCCCGAGGGATATGAGGAAGTTGCCGTTAATGTAGGTAATACATTCGAATCGATAAGATCAAAAGCCATTGAACTAATCGGCAACGATCCTGGCAGGATAAACATTGTTCTAGCCGACTTCGGAGCGAACACAAACGGTCTGGCTCAACCTCACAATCACAAGACTATTCAGATCTTCGTGTGGCCTGCCGATACAATGCTTTCGACTAGAATGAATGGATCGAACCATTACAGGCTGCTTCTTATGCATGAGTTCACACATATTGCTCACCTGACCTACACAACGGGTTTTCCAGCCTTTGTCTCCAGGGTGATTTTTGGAACGGAAATGCTTTCACCTCAGCAGCTTTCACCATTCGTAGAAGGAGTGACGCTTTTTGCAGAATCGTCTAACTTCTTCTCCGAAGGCAGATTGAACAATCCAATGTGGGGAAGGGAAATGACTTATCAGAATTCGAAATCAAACTCTTTTCCCGGTCTTGATTATGCGCTATCCGTATCTGGCAAAGATTACCGAGGAGGGGCGCTTTATTACAATTATTTGGCCACTTTCTATGATTATCTTGTGAAAAGATTTGGAATAGAATCCGTTAAGCAATTTCACAAAGAAGTTTCCGGAAGACTTCCCATTATCGGTCCCATAAACGCCTCAAGGATTGCATTTGGTGAAACTCTCGACAATCTCTATTTAGACTGGAAAGAAGAGACCGAGTTGAGAGCAACAAAGTATGCCACTCTTACGGAAGTCAGGACAATTGAGAACGGGCAGATCTATGATATTGCAAAGACGGCAAATGGTGTAATCTTCTCTTATTCGATTTTTGGGGAAGCTACTTCCTGGAACGGTTCTGTGGAACGCGGGATCGAAGAGTACGTCGATGGGGGCTTTTCCCGAAGGCTTTCCGATTTTGGAGCACTGACTTTGAAATGGCACGAAGGAAACATCTACTTGATGACGTCTGTTACTGAAAGAAACACAACGTCAAGAGAGATATGGTCTCACAAGCTGCCTCTATCTGTTAGACTTCTCGACAAAGGTATGATTACCGCATTTGAAATCTACAATGGAAGACTGATCAAAGCAGTTTATGATGCAAAGACAGAGATTTCAACGATCTTTTTTGATGAAATGCAACTTATCAGAATCCCATGGGTTGTCAAAGATATGCTCATCCTTGAAGATGGAAGTCTGATAATGATGCTATCCAGCAGCGGTATTAATGGAGCCATAGCAACTTTCAAAGAAGGCGAGTTCAGAGTAATTCTCGATGATCCATACCTAAAAGGAAGAGGGATTGACTATTATGAAGGCAAAGTGGTCTTCACTGCTGCCTATGAGGAAGGGTTCATGGATGCCTTCGCAGTAGATTTAGAGTCTTTGCAGATCTCTAGGCTTACTCACGGTGCAAATCTTGAAAAAGCAGTCGTTCTAGACTCCAAAGTCTACGGGTTCGGACACTCTCGTAGAGAAAAGGGTATGTCTGTTTTTGCTTTCGATTTTGAGAGTACCCCATATGTCGTGACAGCAGTCGAGTCTGATGACTTTGAGCCTTTACAAGTAGAGTACACGGTTGGGGACTACCTGAAGAAGTCCTTCCTTCATTTTTTGAATCCCGTCCTAAGAGCGCCGTTTGTATCATATGATGGCGAAAACATTTCCCTAGGATTACTTACCGTTCACCTTTCACATGATTCGAAGCACTCTATGGAGCTGAAGCCTCTATTCACTTTTGGTACCAACAAGCTTTCCTTCCAGGGGGAGTATACCGGGCAGTTCTTGGAAGGAGTAAATGTCTCTCTGAAAGTAAACTTAGGCACTCCCAACGTTCCTGTGGCAACTGCAGAGCTATCTTCTGAACTCTTCCAGATGCCTTTGAACCCCTCCACGAGATTTAGATCATACGCGCACATTGGATTTGACACATCAGGGGGAATGACAACTTCAGTTCCTTTGAGTTTGAAAGGAAATCTCTTCGCGATCTCTCTGGAACCCGGCATAAAACTCTCTGATGGGGAGATCACTCCACTGCTCTCTCTTGATGCCGGTTTTGCCCCGACTTTGGGGACTTCTATCAATCTTGGTGTGGGTTTCTTCGACGATTTTTACTGGTATGCAAACGGCGCTCAGCTTCTGTATCGAATCGACTGGGGATGGAGTCCCATGTTCTTCCTGAAAGAGATTGGGATCGGGGTCGAAGTTAGTGGAACCAATACCAGCCTTGATCACTCTGCGCTGTACATGTTTGTGAACGTAGGTTCTACCCTGGGCTTGGGAGATGTTTTCCCGAAGATAGGAATTCAGCACAGCGACTCTGGTTTTGGGTTCTATTTCGAGTTGGATGCTAAACCTTGATATAAGACCTGGCTTTTTATAACGATCCAGGTGAAAAACTACGAAAGAAAGGGGGAAACCCTTTTCTTTATCTTTCTTCAACGATTCAAAAGCTACATCTGGAGGTTAAGAGGAAGGCTCTCAATTCATCAAAACACTTACAGATAAAAGAGCTTCGGGAGCCGAAAAGAGCTTATTCTTTTCAGGTTCCAATAAGAGAAATCCGTCGAGATCATTTCATGTGATTTTCTCATAATCAATTGGTTTCGATGAAATCTGATTTAGGTCCGTTTTCAGTTATATTTCCGAGTTTTCTCCTAGTTTTGACCACGGCGGAAGGGCGTTCACTCGAGAAAACTCGGTAGCTGCCCTTTAGTTAACTTTGCTTAAGAGATGACGAATGTATAAGGTATAATGCTTTTATCGGAGATAGCAAAAAGAAAGGGGGAATCAACATGAAGACAATGGGGTACTCGGCTTTTCTTATAAGCGATGCCGGTTCAGTGATTATTGAGGAATCAAAACATGACGGAATAACGCTCACATTTCCTTCCGATCCAGTATTTGCGAAGTACAGGGGCCGTCTCATGGCTGTTATCGAAGTCAAAATGGAATCATCAAAGTTCTCTCTCACAAAGAGCAAGCTTGACCTTAGCGGGGTTAAGCTTCATGGCGTCAAGATAGTTGAAGACAAGTTATTTGAAGATTCGGTTGCTCTTTGGGCCTTCGAGTCGAGAACGCTCGGCAAAACTCTGAGAATTGTGTCAGATGGAGAAGCGTCAAAGATACCTGCAAAAAGGGATACGAATTTCGTTGTTCCAATTATTGTGAATACAATAGAGTTCTCCTCGAAGGAAGCGCATACTGGGAGATTGATCTTTCCGTTGCCAGATGAATGGTTTGTTCTTTCCAGTGTATATTTTGGCCAGGATGGCGCGAAAATCCGCAGGGAGAACGCAAAGATCGACTTAGATTCTCTTAGTACAGGAATAGTTGTGGAAGAACTTAGAAAACACAGGGTCTTCACCGACAACCTTTGGGACCTGTATCAACTGTACAAATCATTGGAGAGCTTTGAAACGAAAAACGAGTCTCTTCCCGAACCACTGGGAGAAGAAATCACTGTTTCGGATCTAGACCTTGAAGACTCTATACCTCAGGCTGCCGACCTTTACCTTTCAAAGGACAGAAAGACAACCGACTCTCTTCATCGCGAAGTAGTTATTCAATCGAGCATAGAAAAGGTGGGAACTTTCAGCAAAAAGAAAGCGGTTGTCCTACGGATTATGAACAATTCCGACCTCGGAACGATCAAGGGAATTCATATATCGTTCAGGCTCATAGATCCTATGGGTAAAGAGCTTTACGTTGCAGAAAAAGAACTTGAGGGATTGAGTGTCGGACCGGGAGAGGCAAAAAAACAAGTGTTCACAGACTTTCCGGAATTTGCCGACCAGCAACTGGAACGAGTAGTTGTGAATCTCATGAGTATTTCGTGGAGCAACGGTCTAAAGACGCTTAGTGATTCCTAGAAATAGCTAGATTTCTTAGTTCTCGATACCTGGCTGATTCAAGTATTCTCAGGACCCTCGTGGATTTCGTATCATGGGGGTCTAGAACTTCTCCTCCTTCAATACGCCGAAGAGATTTGTCCAGATCGTCAATCGTCACTCCAAAAACATTTTCGTCAGTAACACCAGGTATGAGATCTGGACTTGGAGGTTTTTCTATTATCCTGCTTGGAATTTGCAATTGCCCTGCTAGTTCGATTACTTCGGTTTTAAACAAATGCCTTATTGGCTCAATATCGCTTGAATCGTCTCCCCATTTCACATAAAGCCCACATAACAGCTCGGTCTTGTTGGTGGTTCCCAGCACCGCGTATCCTCGTTTTTCAGCTTCAAGGTAAAGGGAGATCATCCTTACTCTGTGCTTCGATCTATAATAGGCCAGTCCCCTTCTGAATTCATCGTTTCCTTCATTACAAAGATCGTCAAGAAATGGGTCAGAAGACAGCTCCTCCCACTTGTGTTTAACATACTTCTCCTTAATTGTCTGAGGGATTAAGAATGCGGGAGGCTGAAGCTTATAAGAGCCAATCGCTCTGAGAGCTGAGCTTATGTTTTTGACTTTGAAGTCTATCCCAAGAAACTTTGCGACGAGCTTCGAATCCTTAATCGTATCTCTTGAAGAGTCGCGTTCTGGCATGAGTAGCCCGAATATCTTCTCCTTTCCAAGAGCTTCGACGGCAAGTTTTCCAACAACGGCAGAATCGATTCCTCCGCTGATACCTATCACAGCTCCCTTATAACCATATTTCGTAACAGAATCTCTTATGAAGTTTATGATCTCATCCATAGTGTCCACCTAACAAATTATACTAGATAAATGGTCTTTTCCCCTGAAAGGGTATATAAGTCATATCGCAATGAGCAACTAGACTCTCTGGCTGGAAAGGTTCCGTCGGATGAAAGTGCTAAACTAGTGATTATGAAGCTCTTAAGCTTAAATTAGGAGGTCAATAATGAAGAGAATTGTATTTGTACTTACCATCATAGTAGCTGCCGGAACTCTCATGGCTTCAAATCCAATCAATCTTTATGGAAGAGATGCAGAGGGCAGAAACGGAGTTGTGGCGGCAGCAAAGCCTGAGGCCTCACAAGTCGGTGTTGCAATTCTAGAAATGGGTGGGAATGCGGTTGATGCAGCGATCGCCACTGCATTTGCGCTGGGTGTTCTGGAACCTAACGCATCAGGAATAGGGGGCGGCGGATTCATGATCATCCAGCTGGCTGACATGGATGATGCTGTCGTCATAGACTTCAGAGAAACTGCACCAGGAGCAACGAGTCCTTCATTCTTTAATCTCGACGAGAACAATCGTCCCATTAACTATGAAAGTACTGTTGGTGGAAAAGCCATAGGAGTACCCGGTGAAGTGGCCGGGCTTCTATATGCGCTTGAGCACTATGGAACGCTCTCCCGCGAGCAAGTTATAAAACCGGCTATAGACTGGGCGAAGAAGGGAATTCCGGTAACAACCAACTTGTTCTCGATTATCAATGACAACTACGAAAAGATAATGATGATGGAAAACGGCGCCGATATCTACCTTAAGTATGGCGGCATACCCTATGAAATAGGTGAGACTATTGTTCTGAATGATTTGGCCAACACTCTCGAGCTAATCGCCGAGAAAGGAAAAGATGCATTCTACACCGGTGAAATTGCCGAGAAGATCGTCGCCGAGGTTCAAAAACGTGGCGGAGTTATGACTCTAGAAGACCTTTCAAATTACGAAGTGAAGATCCGGAAACCAGTTTGCGGAAGTTATCGCGACTATACAATTCTTTCGGTGCCTCCCGCCAGTTCGGGTGGAACTCACGTTATCGAACTGCTAAACATTATGGAGAACTTCGATCTTGAATCACTCGGAGACAATACCGCTGAGACTCTGCACATTTGGTCTGAAGCAATGAAGCTGGTATTTGCCGACAGGGCCAAATACATGGCCGATACCGACTTTGCAGAAGTACCCCTTGAGGGCCTAACTTCAAAAGATTATGCGAAACTGCTGGCCGACAAGATTGATATGAACAGACCAATCGAATCGGTGGAGGCCGGAGATCCCTGGCAGTTTGAGAGCGGCAGCACCACGCATCTTTCCGTAATGGACAAAGAAGGAAACATGGTTGCGATAACCAAATCGATTAACTACTTCTTCGGGTCAGGTGTCGTTGTTCCTGGAACCGGCATTCTGTTAAACAATCACATGGACGATTTCGTTAAGACCCCAGGTTCCGTCAATTCAGTTGAACCAGGCAAACGACCTCTTAGCAGCATGAGCCCCACTCTGGTTTTGGACCCTGAGGGAAGACCATATATGACGATTGGCGCTCCGGGTGCCACAAGAATTATTACCACTGTGGCCCAGACAATTAGCAATATCATTGATCACGGGATGACTGTTCAACAAGCGATTCTGGCCCCTAGAGTCTTCAGATCTCAGTCTGGGCCATTTTACATTGAAGGCCGCATCTCAATAAATGCTTACAGCAAACTGATCCAAATGGGTCATGAGATATCAATAAGGAATGATTATGATCCTTATTTTGGAGGGGTTCATGCAGTGCTTTTCAACAGAGATATAGGCATTCTTTTTGGCGGAGCCGATCCCAGAAGAGATGGACAGGCTGTTGCGTTCTGATGTAGCACAGAAGATCATCTCTTCGAAAACAAAGCAACGATCTTTTTCTTTTTAAGGATGAAACTCAGTAATCAAATCGGTAATCGCTCTTTGATTGTGTTTCAAATCCTTGATTATAGAACGATACATGATCATAATCTTTTCATAACGTGCGTATTGTAGAGGGGGGTGAGTGGTGTGTGGAAGGAATTCAAGAAGTTCATTAGTCGTGGTAATGTGATTGATCTTGCGGTCGGAATCATTATCGGCGGTGCGTTTCAGGTCATTGTCAAATCGCTGGTCGAAGACATTATCATGCCTATTGTCAGCCTATTCCTTGGTGGGATTGACTTTGCAAACATATTCATCAGTCTCTCCGGAGGAAGCTACGCAACTCTCGCAGAAGCAAAAGAAGCAGGTGCCGCAACTCTGAACATCGGCCTTTTCATCAACGCAGTCATAAATTTCCTGATCCTTGCGTTTGTAATCTTTATGATTGTGAGGCTCATTAACAAGATACGGGAAAGGCAGAAGAAGGAAGAGGCAGCGGCAGCGCCAACGACGAAGATCTGTCCTTTCTGTCACACTTCGATTCCGATCGATGCAATAAGGTGTCCCAACTGTACGTCTGAACTTGAAAAGAAGGCTTGAGACCCTTTTCGAAGAGAGCGACCTACGGGTCGCTCTTGTTTTTGCATGTTTCCATTCGTCGCTCTTGTCCGTACCGATTTACAGACCGGATCCATTTCATCAAAAATGAATAACACGAAAACTCTTGCGATGATGGTACAATCATTCCATCTAGATCCGGAGGTTCAAGATGCGGCTTATTAAAGTCTTAACGCTTATAACAGCTCTTTTTGTGGTTCTTTGTTTCTCTCTCACTGGATGCATTAAACCTGAGGTTTACTACTCTCTTTCAGGCCAGGTCGTTCCTTACTTTCCAGAAACCTCAGCTCGCAATAGTTTTCAAAGAACTGCAGCATACACTCCCATATTTTCCAGTAAAGACATAGAGCAGGGTTTCATGAGTAATCAATTTATTGTCCTCTTCGATAGAGGGTTTGATTCAACAATAATATCGGGCGTTTCTGGAGTAGAGATCCTCGATGAGTTCTTTTCAAGAGACGGTTCTGTTGGTTATGCCGTTGTGAAGACAAACGATCCATCTTCGCTGTCTGGAATTGAAGGAGTCAAGTCAGTCGAGCCTGAGAAGATCTTCACTCTTCAATCCGAGGAGAGTGTCCCCAACGATCCGCAATATCCGAAGCAATGGAACTATCCGATGATTCAGATGCCTCAGGCCTGGACAATTGCAAAGGGTTCTTCCACTGTCGTTGTAGCTATAATAGACTCCGGTGCTAGACTGGATCATCCAGATTTGCAAGGTATCTTTCTTCCGGGATACGACCTAATAAACAATGATGACGACCCTACAGATTATGACCCCGTTCAATCCCACGGGACACATGTGATAGGAACGATTGCTGCAAAAACAAACAATTTTTTGGGCGTTTCGGGGATGACATGGGGAGAGTATCGTGCTATCATGCCAATCAAGATTTTCGAAGCTGGAAAGGAAACGACAGCAGGAATACTTGCAAGCAGCATAATCTTCGCAGTTGAGCACGGCGCAAAGATAATTAACATGAGCCTTGCAGGGCCGGACTCTTCGGTTGTAGCGGCAGCCGTTCAATATGCATCGGAAAATGAAGTTTTAATGATCGCCGCCTCAGGCAATTACAGTTCCTCAAGCCCATACTATCCGGCTTCTTACGAAGAAGTGATATCAGTCGGAGCAGTCGACAATACTATGCAAAGGGCGAATTACTCAAACTATGGATCACACCTTGATCTTGTCGCCCCGGGCGGATCAAGCAGCGTTCAGATACTTAGTACAGGATACTCAGCGATTAAGGGGAATACATACTCATACATGGCTGGAACATCCATGGCGGCGCCACATGTTACAGGGCTTGCAGCACTTCTTATGGCAAAAGGATATGCGGGCAAGGACGACTCGGGTGAGGAGATAATAAGGAAGATCCTGAGAGAAACGGCCCTTGATCTAGGAGAACCGGGATGGGATCAGTACTATGGCTTCGGACTAGTTCAGGCATATGATTCTCTTCTTACCTACGAGGAAGAACGCAGGCCACTATTGGTTCAGATCTTGTCCACCTCGGGCGAAGTCATTAGGGAGACCGAAGTCAATCCGGACGGATCCTTTCTATTCGATGGACTCACCGAAAACGACATAAAGATAAGGGTATGGAGAGATTTCAACGGAAACGAGGAGATAGACAAGGGAGACCTAATTGGTTATTACGGGTATCAGAAATCCGACCAGTATCACGCCTGGAACCCCCCTCTTGATTACGCGGAAACTTTATCTTATCTCAGCAGTGGTAGTTACGAACTCACTAATCCCTTACACTTTTTTCCAATAATAGAATTTCCGGAATAGGATCAATTAAAAGGGCTCCCTGAAGGGAGCCCTTTTTTAAACTAAGTCTCTTAGAGTTCCTTAGCAATGACCTTAACTGGTGTTGGATTACCAAGATTGTCGGAAACCGGACATCGATCCTCTACGGACTTTACCCACTTTTCCAGGGTTTCTTCTTCGGCATCCGTATCGACTTTCATTTCGGCTATAATTTCCTTATAACCGGCCCTGTCTTCGTAGGACTTCCCATTAAGCCTTGCCGGATTCAACGGGCCATAGACGTCTATCTCCAATCTTCTTATCTTGAAACCCATCTCATCTGCAACGAGATGTCCTACTACATTCAGACAACCGGCCAGTGCGGCGAGAACGTATTCCACTGGATTGGCACCCTTATCCTCTCCGCCGAGATTGGGTGGCTCGTCAACGATCATAGTGAAGTTTCTTGCCTTTACCGATACTCTGGCTGCACTTTCTGAAATTGCCTTTACTCTGAAACTTGCATCTGGCATACTATTTCCTCCTTTGTTGTTACTTCTTTCACAAATAGTGTAACCGTCATTGGGCATGAAAGAGTTAAGCCGAGATAAATTATCCGTAAATAAGGCAACTATCACTCGTTGTTTGATTAAACAGCCCCGCATCCTGCGTTTTTTCTCCGCATGCTTTTTCTTAATCTTCAAGGAACTCTTCGGTTTTGAATTTAGATACTTTTGCTGCATAAAAAACAACGAAGAAAAGACCTTCGAATTTTTGGAAAGGATTTTTTCTGTTTAGATTCAAGTAATGAGGTTATCCTTCTTACATAGAGAGCAAATCGGGAAATCCCAATTTCAGGAAGTATCCATATAATTCAACGCTCGTAGCGGGAGAAAGGAGTTTTTGATTACCTTCTTCTTATCTTATACCCATCTCTCTCATCGAGTACTTCATATCCCTTTTCTGAGATCAACTGTCTAAGCTCATCGGCCTTCTCCCAATTCCTTTCCTTTCGAGCAGCATCTCTCTCATTGGCCAATTCGATAATTTCTTCTGGAATGGTCTTGCTTTCGACCTCAGAGAGGCCAAGGCCAAGAACTTCGTCAAATCTGTCGATTAGGGAGAGCTTTTCACCAGGTCGAAGATCTTCGCTATCGACGACTTTCCAAAGAACGGCGAGGGCCTTTGGAGTATTCAGATCATCATTTATGGCCTCATGAAATTCATTCATAAGATCACCATCGGGTCTGGTTTCTGACTCATTTAATTCCTTTAGCTCCTCAATTCTAGTGATGAGTTTTTTCATGGCGCTCTTCGCGCCATCGAGAGCTTCCATTGTAAAGGTCAGCTGCTTCTTGTAATGGGCGCCGAGAAGATAGTAGCGATAATCTGCAGGCTCGTACCCCCTGTCAATAAGAGTCTGAAGAGTAATGAAGTTTCCAAGCGATTTAGACATTTTTTCCCCTTCCCCAATGACGAGAAACTCCGAATGCAACCAGAAGTTCACCCATTCATGTCCGAAAGCCGCCTCACTCTGAGCGATTTCATTCGTATGATGAACTGGAATGTGATCTATACCGCCTGTGTGTATGTCAAATCTCTCTCCAAGATACTTTGAAGCCATCGCGGAACATTCAATGTGCCATCCGGGAAAGCCCCTACCCCATGGTGAATCCCACTGCATTGCGTGGTTTTCATATTTATATCGAGTGAACCACAAAACGAAATCAAAGGGGTTTTTCTTGAAGGGGTCGCTCTCAACCCTTGAACGAATTTTCTCTTCATCAAGTTGGAGCCTTGCTAGTTTTCCATAGTCGGGAACCTTTGAAGTATCGAAGTAGACATTACCGCCGGCTATGTAGGTGTAGCCGTTGGCTTCAATTTTTCGGATCATGTCTATCATATCTTGCACGTGCTCGGTCGCCCTGCATGTAACAGTTGGAAGAATGATCCTCAATCTTTCTAGATCTTTGAAGAAAGCCTTCGTATAGAAATCAACGATTTCCCACACTGTCTTTCCCTCACGTCTTGCACCGGCTTCCATCTTGTCTTCGCCTTCGTCTTCGTCTCCCGTAAGATGGCCAACATCAGTTATGTTCATTACGTGTCTTACTTTATAGCCATTGAAAAGAAACATCCTTTTGAGGGTATCGGCAAAGACGTAAGCTCTAAGATTGCCAATATGGGCAAAATTATATACTGTCAGTCCACACGTATATATTCCCACCTCGCCTATCTTCAAAGGCTTGAAGATCTCTTTCCTTCTTGACATGGTGTTCGTCAGTCTTATTTCCATACTCTGCCTCACCTCATTCCCAGTTGCCTTCTAAATATTCATTATAAGGTCGTTTCTAGTCTTCATTTCCTCTGTTCTAGGACCGTACGATATGTAGTCTATCTCCACACCGGTTTCTCTTTCAATGAAGGTCATGTATTTCAAAAAGTTAATATGATCCGTGGAAGGCCAGCCGCTAACAGTTTCATAAATCGGTCTTGCCTTGAAGAAATCATATGAAGTTGAAGGCATTTCCTTAACCGCACCCTCAACATCATAAGCCACGCAAACCTTGACTTCATCCAACCCATTTAACACATCGCCCTTAGTGATGACGAAACCTGTCAGGCCTGACCTTATCCTTGCGTACCTGAGTGCCGGAAGGTCAAGCCAGCCCACTCTTCGAGCCCTCCCCGTTGTTGCACCGTATTCCTTTCCTCTTTCGCGAACGAGGTTCCCCACTTCAGAGAACTCTTCGGTCGGGAAGGGTCCAGAACCCACTCGAGTCGTGTAGGCTTTCAGAACCCCATACACGTTGTCAAGCTCGAAGGTCGAAAAACCCACCGATGATACACCGTGAGCCATACATGCCCCGGAAGTGACAAACGGGTATGTCCCGAAATCAAGATCGAGAAGGACACCTTGCGCTCCCTCAAAGAGTATGGAAGTACTCCTGAAGACCCTGAACATGTCTACTGCGCTGGTGAAATTGACGCTGAGCCTTTCGAGCTTAGTCTTGAGCCCAAGCAAATAGGTCGTCATTTCGCCAAATGAAAGTGTGAAATCCCTGTTGTATTTCATTCTTTTCATGTGATAAAGAGCTTCAAGTCTTTCTTTCAAGAGTGATTCATCAAAGAGAACATAGAGCTTCAGCCCCTCCCTAGAGACCTTGTCAGTGTATGAGGGGCCTATTCCTTTTCCTGTAGTCCCTATTGGCACCTTTCGCATCTCTTCTATGAACAAGTCCTCTTCTTTGTGCCATGGAAGAACTATAAAGGCTTCAGGATCAAGATAGAATCTACTTGAAATACCTGGAAAGTCCGCTTCCAGTGTTTCGAGTTCATCGATCAGCTGTTCTACATCTATCACCATCCCGGCACCAAGAAAACCCTTTGAACAACTACGAGGATTGATCGAAGGCAAAAGATGGTTCACGTATTTCTTGTCTTCCACAAAAATCGTGTGACCAGCGTTTCCTCCCCCAGAAAATCTGACTATCCACTCGAAATTCTTGGAAAAGTAATTGACCACTTTCCCTTTCCCTTCATCGCCCCATTGGGCACCGACAACGGCAAGTTTCCTCACTTAGTTACCTCCATCAAAAGCTCTTTCGAATATTTGGCCGACGTTTCTCAAATAATACTCAGGTTCAAAAAGCCGTGACGCTTCTTCTGAATCAAGATACTTAGCTATTTCTCCGTTTGATAAGACGACCTCCTTGAAATCCAGTCCATTATCCCAGCAATTCATAGAGAGATTTTGAATTAATTGATAAGCGTCTTCCCTGGACATACCCCTGTCAACAAGTGACAACATAACCCTCTGTGAGAAGACAAGGTTTCTAGAGGCCTTGAAGTTCTCCCTCATCCTGTCTGGATATACAACAAGATTGCTAACCAAATAGGCTGACCTTTCTGCCATGTAATAGAGAAGCATAGTGGCGTCCGGAAAGATTATCCTCTCTACACTGGAATGCGAGATGTCTCTTTCATGCCAGAGAGAGATATTCTCTAATGACGCTAGCACATAACTCCTGACTATTCTTGCCATACCTGTAAGTCTTTCGCAAATAATCGGATTCTTCTTGTGAGGCATTGCGGAAGAACCTCTTTGACCCTCTCTGAAAGGCTCCTGAACCTCCAGCACCTCGGTCTTCTGAAGATGCCTGAATTCGGTTGCCATTCTCTCTATCGACGAGGCGGCTATTGCCAGCGCCGCAAAAAAATCTGCGTGAACATCTCTCGGTATCACCTGAGTAGAAACAACAGTGGGTTTCAAGCCAAGTTCCGCAAGAGCAATTCTCTCAATCTCGAGTGAAATGTTGGCGTAGTTCCCAACGGCCCCACTTAGTTTCCCAACCGCGCAATTCTCCGTGGCCTTCTTCAGACGATCTATTGCCCTCTTTATCTCCACGTAAAAGGATAGAAGCTTTAAACCAAACGAAGTGGGCTCTGCATGAACGCCGTGTGTCCTTCCCATGCAAACAACATCTTTGTAAGCGACCGCTCTTTCTTTCAACGCCTCTGAGAGCTTTTCCAAAGTATGGATTATGAGCTTTCCCGACTCCGTAATTGCAAGTGAAAGCGCTGTGTCTACAACATCGGAAGAAGTAAGTCCGAGATGGAAGAATCTCGCCTCGTCCCCCATATTTTGTGTCACTGATTTGATAAAGGCTATTACATCATGATCAACTTCGCTTTCAATCTTCAGTATTGAGTCTAGATCCACTCTTGCTGACGATGCAATCTTATCATGCGTGCCCTGAGGGACTAACCCTGTCTTCTCGTAGGCCGCAACTACAGCCAGCTCCACTTCAAGCCATCTTTCGTATTGGGCTCTAAGCTCCCAGAGGTCTTTCAGGGGTGAAAGCGCATATCTTTCTATCATGATCCACCTCCATGACCAACAAATAATAGTTTACATCAAAGCTAACATCAATGTCTTTCGGAAATGTCATCCATTTCAAAAGATCCTTCGGCCCGACCGTTGAACCAAGAAAGCGAAAACTCGCAACACATAGCGACGCTTTTGCACGTCACAAGAAGTATGCGTAATTAGCTGAAGAGACTATTCACACGATCAAATCGAATACTGAAAATTCTCCAGGAGAATGAAATGTCAGTAGATTGTTCTGATTATCCATTCAAAGAGAGTGCTTATCTCTACCTTTCTAGATGTCACAAAGTCTTTTGTCTGATCGGCTATCTTCGGTAATCTAAGTAGATAATCACCAGTCCCTGTCTGCCAATAGATGGTGATAGCTCCTCTGGCGTCTTCTCCAATGGCAACATTTGCCACTGAAAAGCCTCCAACCGCGTAGTTTCTGGCGATAGCCATTCCACCGAGGGCAAGATCATAGGAAGCAACGAGACCTCCAGCCGCAAAATACAAAGAGAAAGCAAGACCACCAAGTGTAAACATCAGGCTTGATGATACTCCTCCTAGGGAAAGCAAAATGGAAAACGCCAAAGCTAAATAGACCGAATGAGATACCGCCAGTCAAGAGTACACCTACTGCAATGTTTCCAATTGCGATGATCCCCTTAGCAATACAAAAGAGCTGGTATTAATATTAACAATCGAGTGTCCGGCAGCGGCACTCTTTGAAACACACTCATGTCCATAGAGACTTCTCTTACGACCAGTAACCGAAGCTCTTGAGTATGCCTTTGGATAAAGCGGCTTCCTTTCTTCCAAAAACCTCCTTGCATATTCATTGGGGGAGGCTAACACCTTGAAAGGGTTATCCATGCCACTGTCGAAAACTCTGTTTTGGATATCGTAATACATCTCTCTTCTCAGGTCTTCTTTGGACATTCTACGAATAGAATTCGAGCTCAAAGAGATCCGGAAGTCAAGTACTGAGAAGCCCTCTTCTTGTTGATCATTTCACTCACCGGTGTCCCATACTACAGAACCCAGCTATCACACTCAATCATATGCTTTCATTATCGCCGGGTCTTCCTTCATCAAGTGTTCTGCGATAGAAAACATATCGGTTTTTTCCCAGAATGAAAGCTTCTGATGGGCAATGAGATATTTCATGGGAATTGGATGAGTGCCGATTACAACCGATACTTCATAATAGCTTTCGATGAACTCCTTGAAATGACTCAGTCTCGGACATGGTGGATATCCCACTACCATTCCCGTCGCCAGGTGTATGACTTCTGCACCGTTTTTTATCATTTCCTGCGGTACGTATTCTACATTTCCACCGGGACATCCTCCACAGTAGGAATAACCAACAAGCTGCAGTTCTTCATCTTTCGGATATAATGCAAAACCCCCGACATGTTCTCTCATGGCCCTGAGACACTTACCACCACCGCAATTCTGATAACGCCCACAAATAATTATCCCTATCTTCTTCACATGAACACCCCTTCCACTCTCGAGTATCTATCATTCTCATTATAGCAAGTATTAGCAACGATAATCCTTCAACATGCATCATTGCCTATCTTCAGAAATAGCTGTATAATTTTACGGCGTTAATCTCATCGGAGGTAGTTATGAAGGATTTCACGAAGCGAATGCTCTCCATTGCCGTACCAATTACTCTTCAGAACCTTATATCTACCGGCCTTAATCTCGTTGACAATTTGATGATCGGGCAGCTGGGTACAACTGCCATAGCTTCAGTGGGTTTGGTCAATCAAGTAGTATTCATTCTCAACATACTTACATTTGGTGTGTCCAGCGGAGCCGGGATATTTGTCGCTCAGTTTTGGGGCAAGAGAGACGAGAAGAGTATTGAGAAGACCATTGGACACATGCTATATATAACCATAGGAGCCTCTGCCTTATTCTTTGTCCTACTCTTCTTCTTGCCTGAGAGAATACTCATGATCTTCACGACAGATGTCGAAGTGGTCAAGACAGGGGCAGTATATGCAAGGCCTGTCGCTTTCTCCACATTTCTAACATCCTTTTCCTTCATTATTGCAATGGCCTTGAGGACTGTGGAAAAGGCTAGAATTCCAATGTATGTTAGTCTTGTCGCTCTCTCGATCAATACGGTGGCAAATTACATTCTGATTTTCGGTCTTGGCCCGATTGAACCTTTAGGGGTTTTTGGAGCGTCTTTTGCAACGCTTCTCTCTAGATTTGTGGAATTCGCAATATTCGTCAGTATTGTTTACCGCAAGAAAACTCCAATAAGGCTTTCTAGATCAGCCTTAAAATTCGAAATTCCATTTTTCAGAAGGCTTATGAAATATGCTACTCCAGTAATCATCAATGAATTCTTGTGGAGCCTTGGTATTACAATGTATTCTCTGGTTATGGCAAGAATGGGCACAGAATTCATAGCTGCCAGGAATATTTCCAGCACAATTGAGAACTTTGGTTTTGTTATCTTTGGTGGACTTTCCTCGGCGACGGTTGTAATGGTGGGAGCAGAACTTGGAAGGAACAATTTCTCTCAGGCAAAATACAATGCGAGAAAATTGCTTCAGCTTACCGTCATCACCGCAGTGGCCACGGGCTTTATTATCATCCTTTTATCAAGATTTATAGTGAATCTCTACAATATAGATCAATCACTTAAGAACACCGTTCTCACTGTGCTAATTATTGTTGGCCTTTCACAGCCGATCAAGATGTTCAATGCGGTAAATATAGTGGGGGTTCTTAGAAGTGGGGGTGATTCCAGAGCAGCAATGATAATTGAAATTGTCTCACTATGGGGAGTTGGAATTCCCCTTGTCGCGATAACAGGTCTCGTTCTTAAATGGCCGCTTACTCTAGTTTACATTGCAATGATGGTCGAAGAGCTTTTCAAATCAATCCTGGGAATTAGGAGAACATTAACCTGGAAGTGGTTGAAAAACGTAGTTGATTGAACGCATGCAAATAACAAAGGGACCGAAAAAAATTCTTCGATCCCTTGATTATCATATCTAAACAATTAAAACGATTATGACTGAAGGAATCTCAAGAACAGCTGAGCGTATATTCTCGAAACAAGAAGGAGATCTTCGATCGATACTCTTTCATTTGGCTGGTGTGCCATCTCAAAATTTCCAGGAAAAAGCGCTCCGAAAGCCACTGCGTTTGGTACGGCACGCGCATAAGTGCCACCGCCGATAGCTATTGGTTCTTCATCATGTCCCGTTACTTCCTTGTACACCTCTCTGCACATCTTAACGAGTTCAGAGTCTGGAGAGATATAAAGCGGCTTCTGGTGATGAAAAGTCTCGACGCGAAATCCTTTGAAGGCTTCTTCTATTTGTGATCTAACCATCGATTCGTTGAAGAAAACCGGATACCTTATATTGATAACCAGCTTCAATACACCTGCCTGAAGTTTTAGTGTACCTGCATTCAAAGTCAGTTCACCAGACATAGAATCCTTTCCAGAAATTCCTAGAGATTCACCATAGAACTCATAACCGATCTTGGACTTTATAGCAGTAAGAAAGTTTTTGATTTCAGAGTCTCCAAGTCTAAGATCGGCCAGAAGATCTACAATAGCAGCTATAGCACTTTGCCCTTTGTAAGGAGTCGACCCATGAGCGGAAGAACCTGTAATCAAGATTTCGACTTTATCCTCCGATCTGGTTAATTTCAGTTTTGTATCATTTTTCGGCGAAAAGGCTTCAATCTTCTCATAAGTCTCGGCATCCACACCCCGGAGTACTGCCCTGGCCGAAGATGCAACCATGTTCGGAGCCTCACCGGCAGAAAGAACCTCTACTGATATTCCTTCCCCTCCGTTGTGCGCGGGTGCTGATATCCCGTAATTAACGATACCTTTCTCTGCAAATATAACAGGAAAATCAGCATCTGGAGTCACTGACATGTCCGGGATCTCCTCGTGTTTGACGTAGTATTTCATGCACTCCCACCCAGATTCTTCGTTCGTGCCAAAAATCAGTCTTATCCTCTTCGAAGGCTTCTTTACGTACTCTTTTACAGCCTTCAGAGCGTAAAGGGCTGCTATCATAGGACCTTTGTCATCCTGGGTCCCTCTTCCCCAGATTTCCCCGTCCTTTACAAGTCCGCTGTATGGTGGAACTTCCCAGCCTTCTCCTTCTGGAACTACATCGAGATGTCCTAAAACGCCGAACGTCTCTCCAGATCCGTAATCAACTATCCCAACGTATCCATCAGCGTTTCTGGCTTCAAAACCGAGATCCTTTGCCAACTTTACTGTCTTTTCAAGAACTTCCTTAACACCTTTACCAAAGGGGCCGCCATCAACAGGTGTGTCCTGAACTGACTTGATCCTAACTGAATCAGACACAGCACTTACCAGCTCATCTTTAAGGGCGATCACCATTTCGTCAAGTTTCCTATCCACTTTTTCTCCTCCTTACTTTATTATCTTCTTTATATCTTGTGACTCTCCTCGTCTGCAAACCAACGTTCCCTCACTGGTTGCTACCAATATGAAGCCTTCAATTCCCGATACGGCTAGTTTCTTCTGGGTATGATTTATCAAAAGGCAGTTCTTCACGTCCTTTAGAGAAAACTCCCCCTCGACGGCATTCCCGTTCTTGTCTTTGATCAACAAATCATAAACTGCATCCCACGAGCCAATATCGTTCCAGTAGAAACTTGCCGGTACAGTTGCTACTTTTGAGGACCTCTCCATCAAACCATAGTCAATTGAGATCTTTGGAAGCCTTTCGTAGATCTTTTCTATGTCTTCTGGTCTCTTACTAATCTCTGAAATTGCAGAAAACAGATCCGGGAAGTTCTTCGAGAGCTCCAAATCGAAAACGCTCTTCTTCCAAACAAAGATGCCGGAATTCCATAGAAATCTGCCGGACTGGACATAATGCTGAGCAGTTTCATAGTCTGGTTTTTCATGAAACTTCTTTACCGAATATACTTCTTCATTATCATCAACAGCATTTCCCCGCTCGATATAACCATAACCAGTGTAAGGATGAGTGGGGGTAATCCCTATCGTAACTAGCGAATCATTTGATTCGGCGTATTTGATTGCCTTATTCAGAGTCTTGAAAAAACTCTCTTCATCTCTTATAACATGGTCGGCGGGAACGACAACCATGATGTCATCAGGGCTAAATCTGGTACTGCCCAATGCTATTGCGGGAGCTGTATTTCTTCTCATAGGCTCAAAGATTACGTTCTCTCCCGGGAAGAGCGGTAGATAGTACTGCATTAAAGGAAACTGCTCCCTTGTTGTAATAATGATTATCTCATCTGTTACCTTTTCCATTCTTTCAATAGTCTCTTCAATCATTGTCTTCGATGAACCAAACTTGTGAAACTGCTTTGGCCTTTTCTTAACACTTACAGGCCAAAGCCTCTCACCTATGCCGCCTGCCATTATCAAGGTCCTTACCACATACATCTCTCCTTCCCGCCGCATCCCATTATCTATAGCATACCAGAAAGTCAGACCTTTACCCCGTGAAGTTCGGGAGGCTATTTTCGGAAAAATCGTGTATAACAGAATAGGAAGAAAGACTTAGAGACGAATGTTCGACTCTATAAGCCTTTAATCACTGGCCTCAAGCTTTGCGACCGTCACAATTTAGAGGCAAAATTAAATAAGGGGGCGAATTTGATGACAAAAGTCATGATCAGGCTGCGAATGAGTCTTAACGATGCTCACTATGGAGGCAACCTAGTTGACGGGGCAAGAATCCTTCAGATGTTCGGCGATGTCGCCACAGAACTTCTTATAAGAAACGATGGAGACGAGGGCTTATTCAAGGCCTATGATAATATCGAATTTATCGCGCCGGTCTATGCGGGAGATTACATTGAAGCCACAGGAGAGATTATTTCGACCGGAAATACATCCAGAAAAATGTTGTTTCAGGCATTCAAGGTCGTACAGACCAGACCAGAAATAAGCGATTCTGCCGCAGAGTTACTGCCAGAACCAGTACTGGTATGCAGGGCAAGTGGAACATGCGTTGTCCCGAAAAGCAGACAGAGGAAGCGCTATGAATAAACTCATAATTACTGCTGCATTAACGGGCGCAGAAGTAATGAAGGATCAGCAACCCGCTCTTCCGATTTCTCCTGAAGAGATTGCTGAGGCAGCGTATGACTGCTTTCTGTCAGGAGCAAGTATTGTTCATATTCACGCTAGGGATTCTTCGGGGAAACCTACGCAGAATTTAGAAGTTTACCGAGAAATCAAGGAGAGGATCGCAGAGAAATGCGATTTGATCTTTCAGCCTTCAACTGGCGGAGCAGTATGGCACAGAGTAAGAGAGAGGGCTCAGCCTCTAGAGCTCAATCCTGAGATGGCGACTCTTTCGGCAGGTACTTGTAACTTTGGTGAAGATGTTTTTTTCAATTCACAGGATACTATGGAGACTTTCGCACAGGAGATGAAAGCAAGAGGAATTAAACCTGAGATTGAAGTTTTCGAGAGGGGAATGATCGAAAACGCTTTGAAATTGCTTAAGAAGGGTTTGATAGATAGCCCCATACATTTTGATTTTGTCCTCGGTGTTCCTGGAGCTTGCCCCGGGAATATTGAAGATCTGATCCACATGGTGAGAGCAATTCCTCAAGGAAGCACGTGGACGGTGGCCGGAATTGGAAGGAACGAGCTTGTTCTGGCAACTGCCGCTATTCTTCTTGGAGGGCATGTCAGAGTTGGTTTCGAAGACAATATCTACTACAAGAAAGGTGAGCTGGCAATTTCGAACGCTCAACTAGTCGAGAGGGTTGTAAGAATTTCGAATGAACTGGGTAGGGACGTAGCCAGCCCCGAAGAAGCGAGAGAAATCCTTGGAATCAGGAGGAAGAATCAGTGAAAGGATGCCCTTATGGAAGTCACAGAGTAATCGAGCCCGCGGGATTCCTTCCGCAGGCAGCATCAAGGATCGACAACTCTTTGGACCTATACGATAATGAAATCCTGGTGGACGTCACAACTTTAAACGTAGACTCGGCAAGTTTTACTCAGATAAGAGAAGCCTGTGAAGATGATGTGACAAAAATCTCGTCCATGATAATGGATATAGTAATGAAGAGAGGTAAGCTGCAGAATCCAGTTACGGGTTCGGGGGGGATGTTTATCGGAAAAGTGTCAAAGATCGGGAAAGACCTTTTGAAACGAGATTTAGAGATAGGCGATACTATTGCGTCTCTTGTTTCGCTATCGCTGACACCTTTGAATATCGAAAGGATTGTTCAAGTACATCTCGAAAAGGACCAGATAGATATTGAAGGAAAGGCAGTGTTATTTGAAAGCGGAATTTATGCACGGCTACCGTCAGATATCCCCCCTAAAATGGCCCTGGCCGTACTTGATGTTGCTGGTGCACCGGCACAGGTTGACAAACTAGTAAGAAAGGGTATGAATGTAGCAATTCTTGGAGGCGGCGGGAAATCCGGCTTACTCTGTTGTTATGCAGCTATGAAGAAGTGTCGCGATTCGGGTAAGGTTATTGTAGTAGAATATTCAGTGGAAAACGCAGAGAGAATTCGAAAGCTTGGCCTTGCCCACGAAGTTATCATTGCCGATGCAACAAAACCTCTCGAAGTCTATGAAAAAATCAGTGAGTTTACAGAAGGCGATCTCTGTGATGTGGTAATAAATAACGTCAATGTTCCCGGAACAGAGATGGGGTCTATTCTAAGTGCAAAAGAGAACGGAATTGTATATTTCTTCAGCATGGCTACATCTTTTACCAGAGCCGCGCTGGGGGCTGAAGGTGTTGGAAAGGATATTACAATGATGATAGGGAATGGATATACTAACGGCCATGCTGAGTTTGCGCTAGGAATCTTAAGGGAATCTAGTGAAATTAGAAGGCTTTTTCAGAAGCTATACATTTGAGGTGGCGTAAATGCGTGACTACAGAGAAATACCAATGTGGAGAGATGTAACACCTGCTCAGTGGAGTGACTGGCGGTGGCAGGTAGCCAACAGAGTCAAGACCGTTGATGCGTTAAGGCAGATTATCGACATCACCGAAGAAGAAGCTCATGGAGTCGCCGAATGTCTCAGAACGCTACGAATGTCAATAACACCTTACTACGCAACGTTGATGGACCCCAATAATCAAAGATGCCCTATACGAAGGCAGGCCGTTCCAACCGACAAAGAGCTAAAAATCGACAAATGGGATATGATAGATCCGCTTCACGAAGATGAGGACTCTCCTGTACCAGGACTCACTCACAGATACCCCGATCGTGTCCTCTTCCTTATAACCGACCAGTGTTCGATGTACTGCAGGCATTGTACTAGAAGAAGATTCGCTGGACAGCTCGACAGGGCGAGAACCCGGAAGGAAATCGATGATGCTATTGAATATATCCGGGAAACTCCTGAAGTAAGAGATGTCTTGCTTTCCGGGGGAGACGCATTACTTGTTGGAGACGATTATCTGGAGTACATTCTCAACGAACTCAGGGAGATCCCCCATGTTGAGATTATTAGAATTGGAACTAGGACGCCCGTCGTTCTCCCACAGAGAGTTACTCCAGAACTCGTGAAGATGATCAGAAAATATCATCCCGTATGGATAAATACTCACTTCAATCATCCTCTCGAAATCACTCCCGATTCAACCAGGGCATGCGAAATGCTCGCAGATGGAGGTATACCACTGGGAAACCAGTCGGTACTCCTCAGAGGAGTTAACGATTCTCCATATATAATGATGGAACTAGTGCATCAGTTAGTCAAGATCAGAGTGAGACCGTATTACATATATCAGTGTGATCTCTCTCAGGGAATCGGTCATTTCAGAACCTCAATTAGAAAAGGTATTGGAATCATGGAATCATTGATCGGCAACACGTCGGGATTATGCGTTCCAACATTCGTCGTTGACGCTCCAGGTGGGGGCGGTAAGATTCGAGTAATGCCTCAGTACAATATTTCCGAATCAGACAGAGTCGTCGTTCTGAGAAACTACGAAGGAGTAATCACCACATATCATGAGCCAGATGACACTTCTAGCGATGTTGATGACAGAGTGTACAGAGAGAAATACGAGTTCACAGGAGTATCAGATCTTCTTTACGGAAATTCGATGAGTTTCGAGCCTACGACACTTCAAAGAAGAGACAGGATAAAGAAGTGGAAGGAGAAGAAGGTGAGAAAATGAAATTCGAAGACTTCTTCGTGGGCCAGAGTTTCTCAACCAGAAGAAGAATTACAGCCGAAATGGTTGACTCCTTTGCGAACTTGACCGGAGACAGGAATCCCGTTCACACAGATGAGGAATTCGCAAGAAAGTCCCGTTTTGGCAGAAGAATCGCTCATGGAATGCTGTCTGTGGGGATAATTTCCGCGATTCTAGGAAATGAATTCCCTGGACCCGGCTCCATATACATGAAACAGGAGGTAAGATTCCTCAAACCAATATTTCTTGAAGAAGAAGTGTTAATTACTATAGAAATCCTCGAAATCAAAGTTGAGAAAAAGAGATTATCTGTAAGAACAACCGTAGAAAAAAACAACGGAGAGATGGCAGTTGACGGAGAGGCGCTTCTACTATTCGAGGGAGAATGAAGCGTCGGATCAGAATATCAGATTTGGCCGAGGGAATTGAAGTAATATCGGTGATCGGTCTTGAGAAGAATACAGGAAAGACTGTTGTTTTGAACCAAATGCTAAAAGAATTTCGAGAAAAGGGCACAACTGCAGGAGTAACATCTACCGGCCTAGAGGGTGAAAAGAGAGACCAAGTTTACCTTAATGAGAAGCCGGAGATAACTCTAAGCAGAGGGACTTATTTCGTCACATCTGAGAGGGATTTCCGTCATCGAAGTTTTTCTGCTACCGTAATAGATTTGAGAGACTACAGATCTCCTCTAGGAAGAACGGTTTTTGCGCGGGCGGAAGCCGATGGGAAAGTCATAATATCGGGGCCATCTATTCTTGAATATCTGAGTGAAGCTGTAAACACAATGAGATCCTACGGTTGTGAAAAGATACTGATCGACGGCTCAACTTCAAGAATGAGTCCGGGTACGCCTCTAGTTTCGGACGGAGTTATTCTCGCCACCGGTGCGGCATTATCGATGAATTTGGAGGAACTGTGTAGGAAGACCAGTTTTGTAGTGAGATTGCTTTCTCTTCCAGGCACAGAACTCGAGCTCCACAAAAGAATTGCTCCGCTAGGAACCGGTTTGTGGGTAGAGAAAGACGGTGTTTTCGAAAGATTAAGCCCTTCTCCATTAACAGCAAAATCCTTGAAGCATGAACTTGCCGGGAGAACGATTTACATTAATGGTTCGCTTACATGTTCAGTTCTTCTTGCCTTAGCAGAAAAGAATACTAGAATCATCTTGAAGGATTTTTCACGAGTTTTCTTTGACGAGTTAACTCTCGCAAAGTATGAAAGAGCGGGAGGCCACCTAGAAGTCTTGCATCCGACGCACCTGATCGCAGTCACAGTGAATCCGTTAGCACCGAACGGGTTCAAGATTCAATCAGATAAACTTATAAAGTCACTTGAAAGCAAGATTGATGTGCCAGTACTAGACGTTTTGGAGGAGAGTTCAAATTGAAGTATTTGGATTGTGGATTTGAGTACATCCTCTCTCTCATTGATCCCGTTACTCCTATGGGCAGAGAGGAATTGCGCGTTATGACCTTCTTGAAAAGGGATGAGGATATAGAGGCTTTTCACAAGAGACAGCTTGAGGTGAACGAGAGAAAATCACAAGTAGAGTCCCTCAAGTCTATTCTAGCGAGGGTACGGGACATTAGGGGAACTATTTCAAATCTCTCCCCTGGGAAGATTCTCGACGATATTGAACTGTTTGAGATAAAGAGCTTCGCCTATTGGTCAGAAAGACTGAGAAGTGAGATTGGAGAGTGCAGTTCGTGGATGCAGCTTCCCGACCTGTCAGTTGTGTTTTCTTTTCTAGATCCCGACGATGTTGGAACAGAGAGTTTCTACATTTCTGACAAGTTAGATAATGCTCTCGCGGTTGTAAGAAAAAAGCTTTATAGACTTCAGAGAAATAGAGAAGAGTATGACGAAGCGAGTCTCAATGAACTTATCCGTCTGAATTTTGAAATCGAAGAGAAAGTAAGAGCTGATCTTTCCGGCAAGCTCATCACTTATCGAGAAGACCTTCAAAGCTCTGCAACAACAATCGGGAAGATTGACCTGATCGTAGCGCTAGTAGAGTTCAATAGGAAACTCGGTCTCAGTAAACCGGAAATCAGTTCGGGAGAATATGAATTTGAAGAACTGGTCAATCCTGAATTAGCTGCATCCCTTAACAAGAGCGGCAAGAGTTTTCAACCATTTAGCGCCAGTTTTGACAGAAGATCCGTTATTATCGGAGGCAACATGACCGGCAAATCGGTTCTTCTCAGAACTGTTGCTCTCCTTCAGACAATGTTTCAGCATGGACTTTTCGTGCCAGCGAAGAGAGCCTTTATTCCTGTATATGATGCGATTGTCTACTACAGTGGCGACAAACAGTCTTTTTTGGATGGGCTGTCATCGTTCGCCGGAGAAGTAGACCATCTGAAGAAGGCTCTAGAGATAATCCATATGGATATCAGAGGCCTGTTTTTGTTTGATGAAATAGGAAGGAATACAAACCCCGTAGAAGGCCCGGCATTTCTTATGGCTTCGGCAGAGTATCTTAGTCGAAATCAGAGATGTCGAACCATCCTTACATCCCACTATGAAGAAGCCCTGGAGATTGAAGGAGCAAAGCTGTTTATTATTAAAGGGCTTGACCGTGAAAGAATGAGAAATGAAATCGGAAGGGAAATCTCTTATTATGTGGATCATTCACTTGTAGAAATAGAAAGCAATGCGGCCTTTCCTAGGGAGGCAGTAACAATAGCGCGTCTTATGGGATTAGACAGAGAGTTCGTTGAACTGATAATAAGAAAGCTGAAGGAGAGTTGCGAATGAATGGAAAGCTGAATCTGAACATGAACAAAGTCAAAGAAGCAAGAGATTATGCCCAAAGGATTGCCAGTGAAGTTCATAACTTTGTTGAAGAGCACACGACAGTAAGTATCGAGAGGGCGATCTGCAGGTTTTTTGGTATAGATGGTGTTGACGATTATGGAATTCCAATCCCAAATGTCGTAGTAGATCACCTTAAATCATCAAACCTAATTAATGATGGTGCTGCCTATGTGATCGGAAATGCGATTCTCGAAACGGGACTTTCGCCGCAAAAGATTGCAGAAGAAATCTCATTTGGAAGACTCGATCTCAGAAGTCTGAGTTACAGATCTCAAGATGAAGTTTTCGATCGCATCGACCGACTCGTGAATGATGCTGTAGGAAAAGTCCAGTTGAATCGAGAAAAACGTGAGTCTTTGATCGGTGAACTGGGTGAGGGAAAAAAGCCCTACCTGTATGTGATAGTCGCGACGGGAAACATTTACGAAGATGTAATTCAGGCAAGAGCAGCCGCAAGACAAGGAGCGGACATAGTTGCTGTAATCAGGTCTACGGGCCAGAGTCTCCTTGATTATGTGCCTTACGGGCCAACAACTGAAGGATTTGGAGGCACATACGCTACACAGGAGAACTTCAGAATAATGAGGTCGGCTCTCGACGACACCGGAAAAGAGGTCGGTAGGTACATAAGGCTTTGCAATTACTGCTCGGGTCTGTGCATGCCGGAAATAGCTGCAATGGGAGCCATCGAAAGACTGGATGTAATGTTGAACGATGCTCTCTACGGAATTCTATTCAGAGACATAAACATGAAGAGAACTTTGATAGATCAGTATTTTTCGAGAGTAATAAATGGATTTGCGGGCGTCATAATAAATACAGGAGAAGACAATTACCTCACGACGGCAGATGCTTTTGAAGAAGCGCACACAGTACTCGCTTCTCAGTTAATAAATGAAAGCCTGGCTCTCATGGCAGGTATACCCGAAGAGCAGATGGGGCTCGGTCATGCCTTCGAAATGGATCCATCAATTGAAAACGGTTTTCTGTATGAACTTGCTCAAGCACAAATGAGTCGAGAGATCTTCCCGAAGGCACCTTTGAAGTACATGCCCCCTACAAAGTTCATGACTGGAAATATCTTTATGGGCTACGCCCAGGACACCTTATTCAATGTGATATCTATAATGACAAATCAAGGGATTCAGCTTCTGGGAATGCTTACCGAGGCAATTCACACTCCTTTTATGAGCGATAGGTACCTTGCGATCGAAAACGCAAGATATGTTTTCAACAATCTGCGCGATCTAGGCGATGAGATAACCTTCAAAGACAACGGAATAATTCAGACTAGAGCAGCGACGGTTCTTGAGGAAGCTCTTCAACTGCTAAGGGAAATCGAATCGATAGGTCTTTTTGAAACGCTCGAAAGAGGCACTTTTGCAAACATCAAGAGATCCCCACATGGAGGAAAAGGTTTGGATGGGGTAGTAAGAAAGGGGTCGAAATACAGAAATCCATTTATCGAGAAAATGCTTGGGAGGCGCAATCATGGATAACTGCTCTGAAAAGAAGAATCAATTTCCCTCTGAAATAGACTTAACAAGAGTAATTCCATACGGAGACACGCTGAATGACGGCAAAGTCCAGCTCAGCTTTACTTTGCCAGTGCCTGGAGGGCCCGAGGCCGATGAAGCAGCTAAGCAGATGATACATAAGATGGGGTTGAAAAACCCGCAAATCGTCTTTTCAAAGGAAATAACAATCGGATTCACATTCTTTCTCGCCTACGGAGAGTTTTCTCACGCTATTGACTACACAGCAATTCGAGTGCCGAAAATTACGCTTGAAAAGATGTCGATGGAGGAGATCGACAGATTTATTGAAGAGAAAATAAAGAGAAGAATCGTTGTTGTTGGTGCTAGCACAGGTACAGACGCTCATACAGTTGGTATTGACGCAATTATGAATATGAAGGGTTTTGCGGGGCACTATGGCCTCGAACGTTACAGAAATATCGATGCCTATAACCTCGGCAGTCAGGTTGAAAATGAGGAGTTAGTCTCAAAGGCGATAGAACTTGATGCGGACGCAATTCTCGTGTCTCAAACTGTTACGGCCAAAAACGTCCATCTTAGAAACATGACTTCGCTTGTCGAGCTTCTCGAAGCTGAAAACATAAGAAAAAAGATCATTCTGATAGCCGGTGGAGCGAGAATTACTCATGAATTGGCCAAAGAACTTGGATACGACGCCGGATTCGGGCCCGGAACTTTCGCTGAAGATGTTGCAGCCTTTATAGTTCACAAACTGGAATCCATGATCTGAAAAGTTGTGTTAAAATCAACCATCGCGGCATAGGCGGAGGTAACACGATTGAAGACCCTCGTAGTAGTTAACCCAAATGCTAGTCACGGTGAAGCTGGCAGGGACTTTGAAAAAAGCATTTCCTCATTGCTCCGAGAGGAAATTGCTGACTACGACATCCACATTACTACTGGTCCTGAAGATGCTCTAAGTTTTGTGACAAAAAACCCGAACTACGATCGAATAATCAGTGTGGGGGGAGATGGCACACTAAACGAGATCGTAAATGGGATGATAAAGGGAAAATCGAATGCTTCGGTAGGCATCGTCGCTCTGGGCTCCGGTAATGATCTCGCTAGAACGATCAATCTAAAGCACAATTATCGAGAAATGGTCAAGATAGCTGCGGGTGAAAACGTACGACAAATCGATCTGCTTAAGGTGTCCTATGTAGACATGAACGGCGTGAAAGCTTCACGGTACGCTGTTAATGTAGTTGGAGCCGGATTTGACGCAGCAATTACAGTTAGAATGATTAAATCAAGATTCAAGACAAGCGGCAAGATGGCGTACCTTCTTTCTTTTTTGATCGAATTATTCACTTCGAAAACTTATCCTTTAACTTTCATTGTCGACGGAGAAGAAACTTCAGGCAGCTACTTCTTCTTGACCATGGCCAACGGAAATTACTTTGGCGGTGGAATGAGGATAGCACCCAAAGCCCTGGTGGATGACGGATATTTTGACGTTGTGGGTGTTTCAAAGATGTCGAAATTGCGTCTGCTTTATCACTTTCCGAAGATCTATCGAGGGGAGCATTTGGTAGTTGATACAGTAAGCTATCGAACCGCTAAAAACATCTCTTTGAAAAGCGACAGAGATGTAATTATTCAGATGGACGGAGAAGTCGTAGGAAGCCTACCATTGGAAATCTCGATTTGTGAAAAGGCTTTGAAGATAGCTTCAGCGTAAGACCTTCAAATTCATTATTGCGCTTTCCAAAGTAATGTAAGAACTGAAATCAAATGAAACACTTTCGAATACATATTCTTCATTGCCTGTATAAGGTAAATCCGTTTTTACGTTCTTTATTGCAGCGCTAGGTTTAAGAATCGCCCGAATATTCTCCGGTATGTGGATCTCTGAATTGATTATCGCGGCATTGACCTTCATATTCGTAAAGCCCGCTGCTGACATAGAAACAATTGCCTTGACGATCGCTCCGTTAATTCTAAGTTCATCAACTCTAAGCTCCCCTAGACTAAAATTGCAGTTCATGACAGCCCCGTTAAACTTTAGAACATAGTCATAAGCGGGATTAAGTTTCATAACGACTGTACTCGTTCCCAACCATGAAACGTTCGATTCCGGTTTCATTATGAACCTCTGCGACAGCTGAGTTATATCCTGTTCAATTTTAAGACCTGAACCACGTACGGCATAATCGACCACGGCAACCGTAGAAGATGCTACTTCATCTCTTAAGGGTTCTAAACTTATGTTCGACATTGCGAGGTCGACTTGAATTTCGATGCTCGTTGCAGAATCGGAACTCTCCAATACTACCGTATCGCTAACGGCCTTCTTACCGGCAAGAAATGGAGAGGGCCAGAAGAAAACGAACAGCACAAAAGCTACAATAAGTATTGTATTCAAGTATCTGATCCACCTGAGTCCCCTAATGCTAGCAAGTATGCTCATTCCTACCAGAACAAGAATGATCGGCCAGAAATTCGCCAAATTGACCAAAGCATTTAGGAGAGTGTCTCCCGTAAATAGACCGAAGATCAGCAAAACACCAACCAGGACAAAGATCAATCCCAATGCGATCTTCATAGGATCATCCCCTATTTATTGATTTATAGATCACAAATCCTCCACCTGCAATCAATACAACACCTATAACGGTTTTCCAGAAGATACCGCTGAAAATGTTCCAGGGAGTAAATGATCCTAAAAGAAGGGCTATCCCAAATACTATGAGAAGCGCCGCGATGATCAGTTTACTCTTGCTATCAGAGAATTCTTCCTTTTTTCCCTCTTCTATCGGCTTCCCCTCTTCATCCATTATCACGACGTTGTTCTCGCTATTGATAGGTGCCCTGGGTACTATAAACATACCAATTATGTATATAATCAATCCGGCACCACCTGCGAAGATCAGAGCAACAAACACCAGCCTTACAATCACCGGATCTACCCCCAGATACTCTGCTATTCCACCTGCGAGACCATCTATTACTTTGTCCTTTCTAGACTTGTATAACCTCTTCGTATCACTCACATAACCACCTCCGTTAATGCTTAAGTAAGTAACCGCATAACTTGATCTCATCCATTATAGTACGATCGATATTTTTCTAGCATAACCGGTTAATCATTCACTAATCTTTAACAGAAAAGGAAATTTGCACTTACTTGTTCCAAAACGTCTCGCCGTTATCCTTATGGATTTGCCCGTTAAGTGAACTGCGCGACTGCAGAAATGGATGCGATTGGGTGAGATAAAAGCACTTAATTGCCTTTCAGCATAAATGATCAGCTTCATTCGAAGAAAACCGAGTTTTGGCAAATAAAAGAATGATGATAGACTGTAGTTAAACGATTAACTAAACGTTTAACTGGCGAATCAGAAGGGATAGATTAAATGCCGAACATGAAAGATGTTGCTAAGCGTGCAGGGGTATCGGTTGCCACAGTGTCAAATGTTATGTCTGGCAAAAAATACGTCAGCCCAGAGCTAAAGAGAGTTGTTCTGGAATCTATAGACGCTTTACAGTACAGACCGAGCAAAATAGCGAGAAGCCTCAAAATCAGAAAGTCCTTTCTCGTTGGTCTCTTGGTTCCAGATATAACAAACCCCTACTTCGCCGAGATTGCCAGGGGGGTAGAGAGCATAGCTCTCGAGCACGACTACCAGATGTTTCTTTGTAATAGTGATGGAAGAAGTTACAGAGAAGAAGAAACCTTGATTTCTTTTCTTGGACATGGAGTAGATGGTGTCATAAATGTGGCACCGAGAATGGATGAGGAGCTTCTAGCCGATCTCTCCAATGGAATGCCTATGGTAATCCTCGATAGGCACCTCAAAATAGAAAACCCGTTAATTGATGTAGTATACACGAATAACTTCAAGGGTTCCGCTCAACTGGCAAGGCACTTGCTGGACAAAGGCCACAAGAGATTCGCTTGTATATCTGGTCCTAAAGATGTTCCAAGCGCAGTCAGGAGGCTTCAAGGCTTTTGTAGCGAATTAGAAAAGGACGGTATTAAAGGCGAAAACCTGAAGATTTATTTCGGTGGTTTCAAGTACGAAGATGGTTTCAAGATAATGAAGCAATACATTTTGAAGCTTAAGATAAGGCCTACAGCCGTTTTTGCTGGAAACGACATGATGGCGTGGGGAGCGATCGAGGCGGCAAAACAAAATGGTTTGAAAATCCCCGAAGATATCGCCATAGCCGGCTTCGACAACGTTCTGTATTCTTCGCTGGTGATTCCGTCAATGACCACTGTCGATCAACCTAAGTACGAAGCTGGACGGACAGCGATGAAACTGCTTCTAGAAAAGATTATTAAGAAGCAACATGGAGAATACGTCGACACAAGAAAGATTGAACTCGATTCACATCTTATTGTAAGAGAATCAACGCAAGTTTGACAAATCTTTGGAGGTGAAATGATGAAAACAAAAGGCATTCTTCACAACGATCTTTCGAGAGAAGTCGCGAGGCTTGGGCACGGTGACATGCTGGTAATAACGGATAGAGGTTTTCCCTTTCCTAGGCATGGGAACACTGTATGCATTGACGTGTCAGTCGGAAGAAATCTACCAAGATTCGTGGATGTCGTTAAAGTCGTTCTTGAAGAGCTCGAGATTGAAAAGGTAATCATTGCTGACGAGACCAGATCAGTAAGCCCCGAGATCTATTCTCAGCTAAAGGAGATAGTCTCTAAAGTGAAAAACAAGGGCAACGACATTATTGAAGAGAACATTCCTCATCCGGAGTTCAAGGATCTCGTTTTAAATGGAAGTCTCCAGGGCAAAGAGGTAAAAGTCTTCGTTAAGACTGGGGAATTCACCCCATATGCAAACATAATCCTGGTTTCCGGAGTCGATTTCTAGATTTCGGCAAAAGGCTCAGTTCAAGTATCACGATTTCATCTGCGCCAAAAGAAAAAGAGGTGGTTATGTGAGAAGAGATAGGGAAGTTCTAAGCAGCATATTCAAAAAAGGCAAACCGATTATTGGAATGATACATCTGCGTCCCCTTCCAGGATCACCGAGATACGATCCCGAAAAACTGGGCATGAAGGAGATTCTCAGGATCGCTATTGAAGAAGCGAGAATTATGGAGGGATGTGGTGTTGATGGACTTCAAATTGAAAACATCTGGGACTTTCCATATCTCAAAGGGGAAAGGATCGGTCACGAGACTTCCGCTGCCCTGGCAGTAGCGACTCAAAGTGTGAGAGAAGCCGTCAATATACCTGTAGGTGTGAACTGCCATCTCAATGGAGGAAAGGCAGCACTCGCCGCCGCAGTTGCTGGTGGCGCAAAATGGATAAGAATCTTCGAATGGGTCAATGCGTATGTTTCTCACGCGGGTTTGACGGAAGGCATCGGGGCAGAGCTTTCTAGATACAGAAAACTTATAGGCGCAGAAGAGATTAAGTTCATGTGTGATGTGAATGTGAAACATGGGAGTCATTTCATTATTTCTGACAGAAGTGTTGAGGAACAGGCTCATGACGCCGAATCGGAAGGGGCAGAAATTCTAATCGTTACGGGATTTGAGACCGGGCAGGCACCTAACGCAGAAAAAGTAAAAAGTTTCAGTGAAGCTGTAAGCATTCCGGTGATGATCGGAAGTGGTTTGACAAAAGAAAACGTAGGTGAACTTCTTAGGTTTGCCGATGGAGCAATCGTCGGAAGCTACTTCAAGAGGGACAACAACTGGAAGAATCCCGTTGATCCAAACAACGTCAGAAGCTTTATGAAAACCGTTGAATCCCTTAGAGAGGCGGGCTACGATGATTGATTACGCATTTAACGGAGAGATTCTCTGCATGGGAAGCATGAACATGGATCTAGTGATGGTAATGGATAGACTTCCTGAGCCTGGAGAGACTGTTCTCACAGACAACTTCAGTACATACCCGGGAGGAAAGGGAGGAAATCAAGCAGTTGCGGCGGCAATCAGTGGCGCGAGAGTTCAGATGTTTACGAAACTTGGTGGTGACGGATTCAGTGAAGAACTGATCCAGATGATGAAGGAAAAAGGGGTAGACACTTCCAGAATACTTAGGGATCCCGAAAGCACAGCGGGTATTGCAATGATAAGAGTTGACAAAAATGGGCAAAACTCGATTTCTTTTACCCCGGGTAGTAATGCGCGGCTTTCTCCTGAAGACGTGGAGAAAAACTCTGATCTCTTCAAACGCGGGCGTATTCTTTTGTTAACAATGGAAATAGCACAGGAGACAATCTTCAGGGCAATCAAACTGGCCCATGAAAATGGAATGTTTACGATCGTCGATCCCGCGCCTGCTCCTAGAAATGGGTTCCCCGATTCCATCGCGCCTTTGATCAATTTAATAAAGCCTAATGAATCCGAAGCGAGGATTCTGACAGGCATAGATGTTCACGACAGAGAATCTGCGCGGATTGCCCTCCAAAGACTAAGTTCAATGGGCTTCAATCTACCAATAATAACTCTTGGCGAAAAAGGCGTTGTTGGAGTTGATGGCAATAACTTCATGGACTTGAAGCCCTTTGACGTTGACTGTGTGGACACAACTGCGGCTGGAGATGTCTTTTCAGGAGCTTTGGCAGCAGCTTTATCGAAGGGTGTGCATCTGAAGGAATCTCTAGAGTGGGCAAATGCAGCAGGAGCATTGAGCACTACGATCTCCGGTGCTCAAACTTCTATCCCTGCTCCGAAAAGCGTCGAGAAGTTACTAAGAAGGCAGGTGTAACAGGTGCCCGATATTGCGCTGAAACTGGAAGGAATATATAAATCTTTTGGTGGAATCCATGCTCTGAAGGATGTCAACTTCGAGCTGAGCGAAGGTGAAGTACATGCGCTCCTTGGCGAAAACGGAGCTGGAAAATCTACACTGATAAAGATCCTGACCGGAGTTCATAAAATGGATTCGGGGACTATTCAGGTCCAAGGAAAAACAGTAACGATTGAAGACCCCGTAGACGCACGACACAAAGGAATAGGCGCAATATATCAAGAACTAAGTCTCGTAGACTCACTAACAGTAGCCGAGAATATATTTCTGGGTCACGAACCTACCACATCCTTCTTTGGAACTTTAAGAAAGAAAGAGCTCATTCGAAGAGCAGCGGAGTATCTATCTTCCTTCGGAATCGAAATAGATCCTAGCACTCTTGTCAGAGACCTAGGTCTTGGGCAGAAAAGGATAGTGGAAATAATAAAAGCGCTATCGATAAACGCCAATATCCTTCTTCTCGATGAACCTACAACCGGTATGAGCAGAGTGGAAATCGATACTCTGTTTGAGATTATGGATGATCTGAAACTAAAAAAAGTGAACATGATCTACATCTCCCATCATCTTGATGAAGTCTTTAGAGTGTGTGACAGAGCCACCGTACTGAGAGACGGTCAAAACGCCGGAACCTTCGAAATTGATAAGGTGGATCTAAAGACGCTGGTAAAATCAATGCTTGGAAGAACCTTGAAAGAAGAGTTCCCGGTACGAGAGGGGAGACCATCCGAAGATACACTGTTGGAAATAGAAGAGTTCAAGACCGACAAGATGCTTGCTCCAGTCAGTTTTAGCTTGAAAAAAGGCGAGATCCTCGGTATAACGGGAATAATCGGTTCTGGAAAAAGCGAACTTGCCCTCGGTTTGTTCGGAGCAGACAGGGCTATAAAGGGAAAGCTCTCAATTGCTGGCAAGGAAGTGAGATTAAACTCGCCCGATGATGCAAAGAGACATAGTATCTCTTTCATTCCAGAGGATAGAAAGGAACAGGGCTTATTTCTTAGGCTCAACGTAGAACATAACATCTGTGTTGCAAACATCGATCTCGCCATTAAGAACGGAATAATCTCGAGCAAAAAGAAATCAGAAATTGCAACGGATACGTCAGAAAAACTAAAAATAAGACCTTTAGACATAAAAATGGCAGTCCAGAATCTCTCTGGTGGAAACCAGCAGAAAGTTGTTATTGGAAAATGGCTTTGTGGTGAACCAGATATCTTGATACTTGATGAGCCGACTCGCGGAATTGACATCGGTGCAAAGACAGAGATCTATTCTCTGATCAACTACCTTGCCGATAGGGGTACAGGAATATTGATATTGTCATCTGAATTCCGGGAGATGAGTGCGATATGCGATCGAATCCTTGTGATAAGAAAAGGAACAATTGTCGCCGAACTTGAAGGTAAAGATTCATCTACAGAGCAGTTATTGACACTGGCGCTTGGAGGTTAATGCACATGGAAAATAGGATTGAGAAAAATGACAGATCGGCGTTTGTTAACAAATTTTTGAGATTGCTAAAGGGTGAACTAGGGCTGATCTTAATCCTTGTAGCATTAATGGTGGTTTTCTCATTGATGTCACCATATTTCTTCACCTCTAGGAATCTGCTGAACATTACCAGGCAGGTGTCGATAACTCTAATTGTCGCTATTGGAATGACCTTTGTAATACTCACAGGTGAGATAGATCTTTCTGTTGGTTCTTCTGCAGCATTAGTTGGAGTTGCAACTGCGGCGGTTCTTAATGCAACGGGCTCCATCTTCCTAGGCCTGATTGCGGGGTTGATACTTGGGGTCGGAATCGGGTTTGCGAATGGCGTTCTGACTGTTTACGGTCGAGTCCAATCCTTCATAGTGACACTTGCTATGATGGGGATTGCAAGGGGAGCCGCACTGGTTTGGACCGGAGGAAAGCCGATATCCAGATTGCCTGTAGATTTCGCGATAATGGGTGCTGGCTATCTCGGACCAGTACCGGTTTCAACGATAATAGCTGCCGGAGTCTTCATTCTCGCCTTCTTTGTTCTGAACAGAACAAAACACGGAGTGTATGTGAAGTCAATTGGAGCAAACAGGGAAGCAGCTAGGCTATCAGCAATACCAGTGAGGAAATACCGGGTTCTTGCCTTCGTCATTTCCGGTCTAATGAGTGCGCTTGGTGGTATTCTCATAACTTCCAAGCTTCTTTCCGCTCAGCCAACTGCCGCCGAAGGACTTGAGATGAATGTAATAGCGGCTGTAATACTTGGGGGAGCATCTCTTTCCGGAGGTGTTGGTACAGTTCTGGGCACTCTCCTGGGTGCCATGGTAATAGGAGTTATCGATAATGGAATGAATCTCGTAGGAGTATCATCGTTCTTTCAACAAATAGTGAAAGGAGTAATAATACTCGTTGCCGTACTGGCAAAACGTAGTGATTAAGATTCTCTATCAAAAAAAGGAGGGGTAACATGAAACGAATGTTTCTGGTAGTTCTTATTATCGGATTGTTAGCGCTAACGGGCTTTGCTGCAAAAACCATCGGTTTTTCAGTCTCGACACTTGCAAATCCCTTTTTCGTAACTATGAAGGAGGGGGGAGAGGCAAAGGCAAGCGAACTGGGTTTGGAGATGATCGTTTTGGATGCTCAGGATAAGCCGGAAACTCAGTTTGCTCAGATTCAGGATCTCATAACGAGAAGAGTAGATGTGTTGATTATCAACCCCGTTGACTCTGACGCAATAGTCTCGGCAGTTCTTGAAGCAAACGCAGCCGGAATTCCGGTTATCACTGTGACAAGACCTTCAAATGGTGGAGTAGTGGAACAGCATTTAGACATCGATAACAAGGAAGCAGGTATGCTCGCCGCAGTAGCATTGGCAGAAGCACTTGGCGGAGAAGGAAAAGTAGCCATCCTTGAGGGGATACCCGGAGCACCGTCGGCAGTTGACAGACAGAAAGGTTTCATGGACGAACTTAAGAAGTACCCAGGTATCGAAGTAGTAGCATCACTAACAGCCAATTACTCAAGAGAAGAAGGTGCAAGAGTTACGGAAGACATTCTTCAAGGTAACCCGGTGCTGGACGGAATCTACGCACACAATGACGAGATGGCACTCGGCGCGGTTAGGGCAGTGATTGCCGCGGGAAGACTGGACGAAATAAAGATTGTCGGAATTGATGCCACAGATGATGCAATTGCAGCCATAAAAGCCGGTGAAATGGTTGCAACAGTTCAACAGCAGCCTTACCTACAGATGCAGATGGCAGTTATCGCGGCACAGAGAATCATCAACGGCGCAACTGTGGAACCTAAGGTAATAATTCCACTGAAACTTATAACTATCGACGTTCTCCAGTAATTAGCTGATCTACAAGGAGAGCAGCGTACGCTGCTCTCCTTTTTTTTTTGTGAAAGCATCACGAAGAAAATGAAGAGCCCACTCATCTGATTTCTCAAAATACTCGCTTGCGATGATCCAAAACTCTTCCATTTCGTTTCCAAGCTACTAAAGAAACAATAGAGATCCAGGAGACGACTTTTGAACAATGGCCTCCTTAATTTCAAGTTAACAATGCTGTTCAGCTATATCGAATCTTTGCTTTCAGAATACCACAAGGAGTATAATGTGACTGATTAGTCATATGACTTATCGGTCACAAAGGAGATGTTTGAGTGCCAAAGGAAACTTTCTTCAACTTGCCGGAAACGAAGCAAAAACGAATTTTGGAAGCTGCCATAGATGAGTTTGCAGCGAATGGATATGAAATTTCAAGAGTCAACGAAATAGTCCGAAGATCTTCAATCCCGAAGGGTAGCTTCTACCAGTACTTCGAAAACAAGTCTGATTTGTTCAGATATGTTCTGGACATTATCTACAAGAAAAAGATGGAGATTATGACGGGCATCGAAATCTCACACAGAGAGCTGAGTGTATTTGAAACATTAAGGGTAATGGTTGAAGCAGGAATAAAGATGGCCGAGGAAGATCCTCGGTTTTTGAAGATCAGTGACAGTCTCGTTGCAAACAAACCTTTGATGGATGAGGTTCTGATAGAGTATGCTCCATCAAGCGATGATTTAATTATTTCCTTGATTAGACGAGGAAAGAATAACGGTGAATTAGCTGATTGGGTGGATCCGGAGCTATCAGCGAAGTTGATTACTGCCTTCATGCTCTCACTGAGTGAAATGATAAGATCCAGCAGCAATGGGAAGATTACTGACGAAACGAGGGAGAAGTACCTCTCTCTAATTAATCTTCTTGAATACGGTATGAAGAGGAGAGAAGATTATGATTAGGGTATGTGATCTTTACTATTCTTACGGGAAAGACGAAGAGTTCGCCGTAAATGGCATCTCTTTCGAAGTCAAGGAGGGAGAGATTTTCGGTTTTCTCGGTCCAAACGGGGCAGGAAAGTCGACGACTCAGAGAATATTAACGGGCCTCTTACCGGTCCAAAAGGGGAAAGTAAGGGTCATGGATGTCGATGTTTCTGCAGCTACCCCTGACTTCTATAACAACATAGGCGTCTCCTTTGAAAATCCTAATCTTTATCTCAAGCTGACTGGTATCGAGAACCTTGAGTATTTTGCCAGTCTGTACGATGTACCGACAGAAGACCCAGCCCATATGCTCTACATGATCGGCCTGAAAGACGTTGCTAAAAAGAGGGTAGGAGAATACTCCAAAGGGATGCAACAAAGACTGGTCTTTGCTCGTTCTCTCATTAACAATCCGAAAGTCTTGTTTCTGGACGAACCTGTTTCCGGGCTAGACCCATCAACTTCCGCAGCAATAAAAGAATTAATCAAAGAGAAGAAGAAAAAGGGCACAACGATCTTTCTGACGACGCATAATATGCACATCGCCGATGAACTATGTGATAGGGTGGCATTCATTGTTTCTGGAAAGATTTCGCTCATTGACTCCCCGAGGAATCTAAAACTACAGCATGGTAAGAAACTGGTGGAAATTGAATACAGGAAAAATAGTTCTCTGAAGAGGGAAAGCCTTTCTCTTGTTTACGAAGCTGATCGGCAGAAGCTCAATTCTCTTCTTGACCATGAGGTGATTGAGACGATTCATTCTAAAGAAGCTACCCTTGAAGAGATCTTCATTAAAGTGACCGGAGAGAAGTTAGAAATATGAGACTCTTCACGAACACCTCTAAGGAAATAATACTAGGTTGGAGGAGTCACTTCTTCCTGCTTACCGTAATGCTGGCTGTGGCCTACTTCCTTTTGATGACATTTCTGATTCCCGAGGATCTTTCAACCAGCACACAGCTAATTCTTCTAACTGAAAACGAGGAAATCGCGAGAGCGATCGAAGCCAGTGATCGTAGTTCCGAATCGTCACTTTCATTTGTCAACAGTCGTGATGAGCTCTATGAATCACTCAATAGAAGTTTCAATAGTGTTGGCGTAATTATGAGAGGCGATACAGCTTCCCCATCATTTGAGCTGGTTTTCCAGGGACATGAAGACACGAAAACCAGAGAGCTTGTGAAACTAGTGGTTGCCCATCTTCTAAATGGTTCAGATAATCAGCCGATTTCCAGCAACAGTGTCCAGTACCTTCAGGGAAAACAAGATGATGGACTCGATATCCCCTTTAACAAGTCTTTTCTTCCGATCTTCCTGATGTTTGAAGCCGTAATGATGGGTATGATAATGGTCTTTGCAATGGTTTTCAGCGAAAAATCTCAGAAGACCCTCGACGCATTTGCGGTGACACCGGGAAGAGTCTGGGAATATCTGGGAGCCAAAGTGATCTTTCTCATGATTCTAGGGATAGTTTTCGCGATCATTCTCACGGCTCTTACGGTTGGTCTCCAAGCTGAGTACCTACAGCTTGTTTTGATTGTCTCAGTTGGGAGCTTCCTCTCGACATCTGTTTCTCTAATAGCTGCAAGTTTCTATGAGAACCTATCTCAGTCAATGGCCGCTATTCTGACGTTGACGGTAATTTTCTCATTACCGATACTTTCATATTACCTGGAAGGATTCTCTCCCTGGTATCTGAGAATACTTCCTACTTTTCCCATTCTCTTCTCGTTGCAAGGAGCTGTTTTTCCTCATCAGGGTTCAACAGATATTTCCTACATGATATTGGTAGCGGTCGAAGCGGTGCTGGCTTTTGTGATAGCCGTCAATCTCTACAAGCTTAGAATACGAAGGGTTAGGATGTGAGATCATGAGAATGAAGAGGATACTCAATGTTTTCAGAATAGACACCATCAACGGTGTTAGAGATAAGATGGTGATATACATACTCGTGGCCCCGATAATCTTCTCATTCTTTTTCAGAATCATAGCACCTGATTTTCAGAGTCTTTCTTTATCGTTCGTTACTCTGAAAGACCAGAAGGCCACTTTGGAAGCTCTTGAGAAGTTTGGTAGCGTCGAACCCGTCTCATCCGAAGCGGAAATGAAGGAAAGAGTCGGACGTTCTGATGACTCTGTGGCTATATACAAGAAAGGCGAATCATTTAATCTCTTTCTTCAGGGTAACGAATCGGAAGAAATAGAAGAGATTGCAAAGATCATCCTCACAGGACTTCAATCTGATACGATGAGGCATATCGATTTTAAAGAAAGCGATCAAGGAAGATTTGTCGCACCGGTAACAGTATTCGGATTCACTTTCGTTGTAATCATCTCCTTTGTTTTGGGAGGAATGGTAATAGGGTTTAATATCATCGAAGAAACAGAATCAGGAGCAATGAGAGCTCTCATGGTAACACCAATAAAAAAGAGCGAACTCATTCTCGGAAGAAGCATCCTTGGGATTATCATTCCTTTGATTCACGCATTTCTGGCCGTTCTGATTCTCGACTTGCCCACTATGGATTATCTGAAACTAATAATAGTTACTATTTTAAGCTCAATTATCGGTATTGTCGTCGGTTTTCTCATCGGAGTAATCTCGTCTTCACAGATGAGCGGGATTGCAAACATGAAGATAAGCGGCTGGTTACTCCTGATGCCTGTAATACTTGGCTTCATACTTCCCGAAAGACTACATTTCATATTCTTCTGGTCACCTACATACTGGTCATTTGTCGTACTCAAAGACATCGTAAATCGCAGCATTAACTGGTCAAGTTTCGCCATTCAGATTCTCTGGATATGTCTAACGACTGTCATATTATTCCTCTTGATGATGAGCAGAATCAAGAAGGGACTCCAGACTTACCTCAACTAAGGCGGGTAGCCCGCCTTAGTCTTAAACTGATAAATATTTTTATGGGGCAAAAAATTAAATCGATGCTGCCAGAATTCACTTGAACATCCTATAGGCGCTTCAGGAACGATCTGAGATGATTATTCTTCATCTAATGAAAACAGCAAAAGTCAATGCAGTTTCTCGCAAAATTCTTTCGTTTTTCACTCGTTCTTTTGGTCAGATGCAATGCAAGAATTAGGTCTGGTTTTAGCTATAATTTTAGAGAATAGGAGAAATTCCTTATCTTCTTAGTGTTTTGTTCGTAAGAAAACATCATATACGAGAGGTGAGAGAGATGATTGAAGGCAAGGAAGTCGCCTCTGCTGGTCAGCTAAGATATGGAATGGTAGGCGGCGGCGAGGGTTCGTTTATCGGTGACGTTCATAGAAAGGCAATAGCAATCGACGGCCTTGCAAAGCTTGTAGCCGGATGTTTTTCGATTTACTATGACGACACTGTAAGAACGGCCAAAAAGCTTGGAGTTTCTGATGATAGAGTATACAAGGACTACAAAGAAATGGCGAGAAAAGAATCTGAGCGAGAAGATGGAATTGACTTCGTAAGTATCTGTACTCCAAATGTCACTCACTTCCCAATTGCCAAGGAATTTCTTGAAGCAAATATAAACGTCGTTTGTGAAAAGCCTCTTGCAATCGACGAATCTGAAGCACAGGAACTTGCGGATTTGGCAAAAAAGAAGAATTTGCTTTTTGCCGTTGCATACGCTTATTCCGGTTATGCAATGGTAAAACACGCAAGGGAAATGATACAGAATGGAGCAATAGGTGAAATTCGGGTTGTCATGGGTGAGTACGCTCAGGACTGGCTAGCTACAAGACTGGAAGATACCGGCAACATGCAGGCAGCATGGAGAACGGATCCCTCACAGACCGGAAAATCGAACTGTGTCGGCGATATTGGAAGTCACATTGAAAATACAGTTTCCTACATCACGGGCCTCAAGCTCAAGTCGCTTTGTGCCAGTCTCGACTCGTTCGTCCCGGGCAGAACCCTGGATGATAACGCCGAAATCCTCGTTAGATTCAGCAATGGGGCACGGGGTGTCTTCTGGGCTTCCCAGGTTGCTGTTGGTCATGACAATGGCCTTAAAGTCAGAATATTCGGAAGCAAGGGATCAATAGAGTGGGAACAGGAAAATCCAAACTACCTGAAGATAGCATACGTTGGGGAACCGGTCCAGATTCTCTCAAGGGGTGGTGGATACATGCTGCCCAATGCTGCAAGCGTTTCTAGAATTCCGGCGGGACATCCAGAAGGATATTATGAAGCCTTTGCAAACATCTACCGGAATTTCGCAACAACTCTTATAAAGAAGAAGAGTGGAGAAGACATGTCTGGAGCCGATTTCCCAACAGTCGAAGACGGCTTGGCAGGAGTGAGGTTTATCGGAAAGGCAGTTGAAAGCTCTCAGAAGGGGAGTATCTGGGTAGACATCTAGTCAGGAGGTTATGATATGGGAAATAGACCAGTCACATTGTTTACGGGGCAGTGGGCCGACCTCACTTTTGAGGAAATCTGCAAGAAAGCCAGTTCGTGGGGATATGATGGCCTTGAGATTGCCTGTTGGGGAGATCACATGGATCTCGAAAAGGCCGCTAAAGATCCAAATTATGTCGAAAAAAGGAAGGAGATTCTCGAAAAGTACAATCTGAAATGCTGGGCCCTCGGTGCCCATCTTATGGGGCAGTGTGTGGGAGATCTTTATGACGTAAGGCTTGATGGATTTGCTCCTGCCAGCTGTAAAGGTAATCCCGAAAAGATTCGAGCATGGGGAATAGAGCAGATGATGTACGCTCCTACAGCTGCAAAGAACATGGGCTGTTATACTGTAACAGGCTTCACAGGCTCTCCTGTATGGAAGTTCTGGTACTCGTTCCCCCAAACAACGGAGAAGATGGTTGAGGACGCCTATCGGGAAATCGTTGATCTCTGGACACCTATTTTTGAGAAGTTCGATGCTGAAGGCATTACATTCTCACTTGAAGTTCATCCCACCGAAATCGCCTTTGATTATTACACCGCAAAGAGGCTGTTAGAGGTATTCAATTACAGAAAGACGCTTGGATTCAATTTCGATCCAAGCCATCTCATCTGGCAGGGAGTAAAACCCCACCTCTTCGTAAGAGATTTCGCAGAAAGGATCTATCATGTACACATGAAGGATGCAGCAGTTACATTGGACGGAAGGGCAGGGATACTTGGATCAATGATGACCTTTGGTGACACTAGACGGGGATGGAACTTCAGGTCTCTCGGTCACGGCCACGTCAATTTTGAAGAAATCATCAGAGAGCTAAATAACATCGGTTACAGCGGTCCCCTCTCGGTGGAATGGGAAGACAGTGGAATGGAAAGAGAATTCGGTGCCAAGGAAGCTGCCGAGTTTGTCAGGAAAGTTGATTTCGAGCCTTCAAACATCGCTTTCGACGATGCAATGAAAAGCTGAGGAGTGAACTAATGGGTGAGGTCCTGATAGAGACCAAAGGGATTTCAAAGGAATTCTCAGGGGTTAGGGTTCTCGATAACATAGACATAGGAATAGAGAGGGGCGAGATTTTCGGGATCATAGGTGAAAATGGAGCCGGAAAGTCGACTCTCGTTAAGATCCTAAGCGGAATCTACACACCTACCGAAGGAAAGATCTTTTTCGAAGGCAAGGAAGTGGAAATCAAGGACCCTTTGCACGCGAAAATGATAGGAATCTCTATTATCCCTCAGGAATTCAACTTGATCAATGAGCTCAGTGTCTATGAGAACATCTTCCTAGGAAGTGAGATTACACGCAAGGGGTTCCTCAACACAAGAGAGATGAAGAGGCGAACCATTTCTCTTCTGGAGGAGTTGAAGAAATCAATCGATCCCGAAGAGAAGATTGAGAGGTTGAGCGTGGCCCAAAAGCAAATGGTTGAAATTGCGAAGGCCATAGCTTACGATTCAAAACTCCTGATAATGGACGAACCGACGACTGTTCTTACTCTCAATGAAATTGAAATCCTCTTTGACCTCATGAGCAGTCTAAAGGAAAGAGGGGTTACCATCATCTACATCTCTCACAAACTGAAAGAAGTCAGAAAAATCTGTGATAGAGTGATGGTTCTAAGAGACGGCCAAACGATCAGTGTAAGTCAGACTGGTGAGGTTGATGAAGAAGAAATGGCAAAGAGAATGGTAGGACGCGAGCTGAGCCAGATCTTTCCAGATAAAGTTTCACCATCTGACGAAGTTGTATTCGAAGTCGAGAACCTGACAATTAATGGTCTTCTAGAAAACATTTCCTTCGGACTTCGTGAAGGGGAAATTCTTGGCTTTGCCGGTCTAGTGGGTGCGGGAAGAACTGAACTAGCCGAAGCTATAATTGGTATCAGAAAGAGAGATTCAGGCAAGATCAGTATCAAAGGCAAACCGGTGGAAATCAAGTCACCCAACGATGCTGTGAAGAACAAGATTGCTTACCTTTCGGAAGATCGTCAGGGGAGTGGAATATTAACATCCTTTGATTTGATAAAGAATACAACGCTTATTTCGCTTCCGGCTTATTCTAAAATACTCATTAACAGTAAGAAAGAGCGGGAAAAGACGAAGAAGTATGTCGACAAATTCAATATCAGAGCAGCATCTCTCAAGACAAGACTGGAGTTTTTCAGTGGTGGAAACCAGCAGAAAGTCTCCCTCGCAAAATCCCTTGACCCGGAGCCCGAGATTTTCATTTTCGACGAACCCACCAGAGGAATAGATGTGAACGCTAAGAGAGAAATATACAGATTCATGAACGAACTGGTAAATGAGGGTGTGTCCTGTATTCTCATTTCCTCCGAACTTGAAGAGATAATAGGAATGTGCAACAGAGTCGTCGTGATGAAAGAGGGAAGAATTACGGGAATCCTTGAAGGTGAACATATCAACGAGGAAGAGATCATGCTTCATGCCACGGGACTCAAGGGGGTTGCTTGAATGGCAGGTGAAAATGTAAAGAGACGCTTCGAATATGAAAGATTCGGCCCGTTAATAGCCCTTGCGATACTTTTTGTAATATCCGCTATTGCCAGCCCGTACTTTCTTCAGACTCAAAACCTTTTGAATATCCTGAGACAGGTTTCCTATACAGGGATCATAGCTCTAGGAATGACTTTTGTGATTATTTCGGGAGGGATCGACCTTTCGGTTGGATCTATGGTCGCTCTTGTTGGTGGAGTTGTGATTCTTGCGCTCAACTGGCTTCTGACCGTATTTGGCGAGGGTGGAGAAGCATGGGCTATACTGTTCGCGCTGATAATTGGTTTGCTTTTTGGTGCAGGATTGGGCGCGTTGAACGGACTGATGGTAACAATTGGAAAGATCGCTCCCTTCATTGCAACACTCGGTACTATGGCCATTTTCAGATCAATGGCGCTGTATATAGGAAGCGCCGGCGTTTTTAGATCTGAAAGCAATCTCTTTCCCGATCTGGGAATGGGTAATGTCCTGGGCATTCCAAATCCTGTAGTTGTATTCATAAGTCTTGCGGTGATTTTTGCCATTATCCTCAATAAGACTCGTTATGGAAGATACCTTTGCGCCGTCGGCTCCAATCCAAAAGTTGCCAAGTATTCTGCCATCAAAGTGAACCTCACAAGGTTCATTTCATACGTTGCAGTAGGTATTACCGTTGGATTCTCCGCCGTCTTTCTCTCTGCGAGATTGAATTCAATGAGTTCCACGAATGGCGGCTTGAACTATGAACTTGATGCCATAGCCGCAGTCATCATCGGTGGAACGCCAATGACAGGTGGAGCGGGTTCGATATTCGGAACTGTTATCGGTGCCATCACACTCGGCATAATAAACAATATGCTTAATATGCTGGGGGTATCGCCATATCTTCAGGGTACAGTCAAAGGTGTGGTAATTATCGGTGCGGTACTAATACAGAGAAAGAGATCTCAATAACCCCAAGGGGGTCAAAGGAAACAGGAGGTGTTTCTTGTGAAAAAGGCATTTGTTCTTACAATCCTCGTAGTGTTCATTCTCTCGGCTTTTGCGATGGCTGCCGAGAAGATCAAGATTGGTGTTGCCATTCCAAGTGCGGACCATGGTTGGACAGGTGGAATCGTATGGTGGGCACAAAGAGCCATAAAGGACTGGAGTGAGAAGGATCCCGACATTGAGTTCTTCCTGGTGACGGCCGACTCACCTGCAAAACAGGTTGGAGACGTTGAAGACCTCATGGTAAAGGGCATCGACGCTCTGGTTATTCTTGCTCACGATTCGGAACCACTCACACCTGTTGTCGAGAAGGCCTATAACAGTGGTGTTTTTATCGTGTCAGTCGACAGAGGTTTGACGAAACCCGTTGAGAATGTCTACGTAGCCGGTGACAACCCGGGCCTTGGAAGAGTATCTGGCGAGTGGCTGGCTGAGGCTCTCAATTACAAAGGCGACATAGTTGTTCTGGAAGGCATCCCTTGCGTTATTAATAGCGAAAGAGTAGACGCATTCAACGAAGTAATGGCGAAGTATCCGGACATAAGAATTCTGGATTCACAGCCAGCTTACTGGGATACTGCACGTGGATTAGAGATCATGGAGAACTACCTTCAAAAGTATCCGAAAATCGACGCTGTTTGGGCACAGGACGATGATGTTCTTGTTGGAGTCCTTCAGGCATACAAGGAATCTGGAAGAAATGACATCAAGCTATTTCTCGGCGGCGCCGGATCGAAACAAATGATAAAGAAGATCATCGACAATGATCCTCTAGTGAAGGCAGACGTTACATACCCCCCATCAATGATAGCGACAGGAATTTCTATGGCGGTATTCGCAATGAGAGGCCAGCCTTTAGAGGGGTTCTATCAGCAGCAGATCCCATCAAAAATAATCCTCGCTGCAGAGCTGATTACTGCTGAAAACGCCGAGCTTTACTACGAACCTGATTCAATATTCTAAGTTTTCACTTCACGAATCTAGACGCCCGGAGACCAAGGTCTCCGGGTTTTTCGACTACAAAGCCTTACTAACTATCCAGAGTAATTAGAAAGGGAGTTTTTCTCCTCCCCGTATCTCTTCTAAAAAATCGACTGCATAAACCTTCAGGCTCTTTGAGATGTCATAAGTACTAGACAAAAGAGGGGGCGATGTAATGAAGAGACTTGGAATGATTTTGCTTTTTGTTCTGGCAGTCACTTCAGCGTTTTCAAACGGTGTAGTAATCCCGCAGTTTCCTTTGGAACAGGATTCAGGGGGATTCGTGATGAATACCCACAACGTTCATATAACAGTCGAAGATGGAATTGCGACGGTAATAATTGAGGAGGAATTTGAGAACACATCAACCAGATTGCTGGAAGCTGTTTATCTGTTCCCAATTCCCTCTTCAGCTGTAATAAGTGATTTCACAATGAAGATCGGAGATCAGATTCTGAAGGGTGAAGTACTTCCAGCAGATGAAGCGAGGGAGATATACCAAGAGATAGTGGCGAAAATGAAGGACCCGGCATTGCTGGAGTACGTTGGGACTCAGCTTATCAGGATGAGTATCTATCCCTTTGAACCGAGCGAAAGAAGGCAATTCTTTATTGAATACAGCCAGCCACTGGAAATATCTTCCAATTCATACTCGATGATTTATCCTCTGAAGATCGACAGTTTTCTTTCGGCTCCCATAGGCTCAGTGAGTGTTAGAATTTCGGTTCCTCTTCAGATCGCCGAGGTTTATTCGCCGACCCATCCATTCGTGGAAACAACAGGAGTCAGCGGCAGGGAGTACGTCTTCATAGGAAATGATCTGATTCCCAATTCAGACGTCGCTCTGGTTCTCACTTCATCCGAAGATGAGATACCTTCCTCTCTGGCAACCCATTGGGATGAATCAACAAATGAAGGATATTTTCTCTTAACACTTATCCCTAGAATTAAGGAGGAAATCGTTATCCCCAAAGATGTCGTCTTCGTTCTCGATATTTCCGGTTCGATGTACGGAGAGAAGATTGAACAGGCTAAGCGCGCTTTAGAACAAGTACTTCAGATGCTAAGACCGGGGGACCGCTTTGCACTTGTTACCTTCGATGGAAGAGTGCACAACCTTACTGGAAGTCTTCTCGATGCTTCAGAAAAGGCTGAGTGGATAGAAAAGGTCAGAAGGATTCAGGCAGATGGAATGACAAATATCTACGACGCACTTCAAACAAGCATAGATATGTTCAGCAAATATGATACTGGTAGATTCAAGGCACTTCTCTTCCTGACTGACGGAGAGCCGACAGAAGGAATAACCGATATTGGAAGGATCATTAGCGATGCAACTCCCGAGGCAAGAGCCAGAAATGTTCATCTCTTCTCTTTTGGAGTAGGCACCGGGGTTGTTGCCGAACTGCTGGACCGACTTGTCCAGGAAAATGCCGGAAGAGTAAGTTATATTGTTGAAGGAGAAAGCATTGAAGCAAAAGTCACCGATCTTTACAGATCCATAGAGACACCTGCTCTGGAAAACGTGACTGTTTCCATAGAAAACCTCGATGTAAGGAAGACTCTTCCTGAAGGTCCATACTCTCTCTTTTCAGGGCAAGCTTTGAGGATATCGGGAATCTACTTTGATGAGGGAGATATGAGAGTGACAGTTGAAGGTACCAGAGGCGGTGAAAAGTACAGATATGAGTATCTCTTCAAAACTTCCAAGAGATCTGACAGCCCATTTATCGAGAGAATCTGGGCTCAGAAGAGAATTGCTCATCTTGCAAATCTTTACCGATATGATCCTTCCCTCACTGAAGCAGAGAAAGATGAGTTGAAGCTTGAAATTATCGCTCTCTCAAAAAAGTTCAACATCATAAACGAGTTTACTTCGTACCTGATCGCACCTGAAAGAGTTCAAACATACACGGCAGGAGACAGAGGAGGCCTGGGCGCTGCACCTCCTGCAGATTCGGTCATGGCAGCGAAATCCGTTGCGGAGATGGAGCAGGACCAGTTCGTTGAAGGTGGCTCTTCTGATTACACATTCGTTGATGGAATAGGCTTCACTCTTGAAGAAGGGGTGTGGATCCAGGACGATGAAGAGGTAAACACTCTTGAATCGTTAGGTTTGGCTGCATACAGTGAAGCATACTTCGAGCTTGCCAACAGAAGCGACTGGGTGGCGAAAGTCTTTGCACTCGGTGATAGAATAAGGTTCATCTACGAAGGAGTTCTAATTGAAATCTCAGATGAAGGTATACAAACTCTGGATGAGCTGCTCGATGCTTTGAATAAGCAGTAATCTTCGTATAGAAATCCTCGTCGTGTACTGGAATATTTGCAAAAGAAAAGGAACGCGATTGCGTTCCTTTTCTCGTTCATTACAAACCTACCTTGCGTTGAAGAACGTCAGCCAAAGAAATACTAACTTCTTTCAGAAACGGCTTATCAATCTCCAACTATCGGAGCAAACTCAAAATCAACCCAGTTGTCGCCACCGGAAAGGGTCACTGTCTGGGCATTGTCAAGATCCGGAGTGCCTCCTGAATAGTTGAAATACCCGAGAAGATCTCCAGTGTCAATCGTTCCGCTTTCGTCCATATCCCTCCAGGCGAAGATCTTGACCTGAGTACTGCTTACGTCACTGAAATGGTAGGCACCTGAGTCAGATAGGTTAGTGCTGGCAATATTGGTGCCAGTTGACGGATTTCTCAAGAAGACTTTGAACTCCTGTGGCGAGGCAATCGAATCAAGCGCAGCTTCGGCATCTACAAGTCCCCACCCGTAATCGTCATCTCTTCCAGGAGATCCAAGATCTATGGCGGTGTTGTGCAGTACATTTCTAATGTCATCCGGATCAGTCAATCCAGCTCCCATTAGAAGAGCCACAAGGCCTGTGACATGTGGCGTAGCCATCGATGTTCCCTGCATGTACATGTAGGTGTTGCCCGAGGGAGTCCATCCGGTGCTGTATATTCCGTTTGGATCGGTGCCTGATCTCATATACCCTCCGGGTGCCACAACATCAAGCTCAGACCCATAACATGAGTAAGGAGATATCTTGATTGTACCTTCGTCTTCCCATATCGCTCCAACGGCAATAGTCTCTGGATAGCGAGCAGGATAAAGAATATTACCGTCTCCATTGTTGCCGGATGCTGCGACCATCACTACTCCATTTCTGGCCGCGTATTTCACAGCGTCGTGAACGGCAGGACTGTCTACCGCTCCTCCTAGACTCATGTTAATTATCTTCGCTCCATGATCGACTGCATAGATTAGGCTGTTCATAAGTGCGGCAGCGTCCTTTATTCCTCTGATGGGTATTAGTGTGATTCCCAGTCCTCCCCAGGTAACGCCGGAGACACCCAGTGCGTTATTCGTGAGCGCGGCGATCGTTCCAACAACGTGAGTTCCGTGGCTGTCCTCGGATTCGAGAGGTTCTGAGACATCTGTATTGCTGTCTATGAAGTTATACCCAGATTCAAAGATTCCGGAGAGATCGGGATGGCTAGTGCTGAATCCCGAGTCAATTACCGCTACTACAACGCTTCTAGATCCAACCGTGTAATCCCAAGCTTGAGGTAAATTTATGACAGGGTAGTTCCACTGAACGGGGTATGAGGGATCGTTCGGGGTGGTACTAAGTGCGTAGAATAGGCTGTTCTTCGACACCTGAACAACTCCCGGGAGTCTTTTCAATTCCTCATCGCTTGCTGTTGTTCTAACGTGCAGGTACTTCAATTCACCATAATAATTCTCTATTCTTTCTATTACATCGATCGACGCGATAGAGGCACTACTGAATGAAGACTCCACCTCTTTGAATGATTCCACCTTTAGAAGATATTCGTTTTCTATGAATTCAGGTCTGTCATACGTGGTTCTTATCTCAGTATTGGAGAGTATCTCTATCTTATTTAGGTCCGCAGTCTTTATGTTTCCCGTGTATGGAGTAACGGTTCCAAAGATATTCTTGGTCGTAGTCTCAGCATTGTAGTATGCAATCACATTCTTGGGAGAGTTGACATTAACAGCTATAGGGTTTGCATCTCCCATGTTTGCTCCGTTAATAACCCAGTGTGAAAAGGTGTAACCGGCTCTTACTGGAGCAGTGAAATTCTTCACGGTTGCAGCTACATGCCAACCTGCGCCGTCAATTGTTCCGCCTGCAGGGTTTGTTCCCGTTGTCACCTTGTACTCTACTTTCATCTCTGCGGTATAGGTCATATCTGAGTTCAAGGTAATTGTTCTTGGATTGTTAGTATTGGTATCGCTCCAGCGTACAAAGGTGAAACGAGTGTCTGTTCCCGTTACTTGACCAGATTTCTCCTTTTCCTGCGGAGAGACAACTTCTATTTCTGCTTCAGTACCACTGTTGAGAACTACCGTTTTTGGGGAGACATAAGCAATACCAACGATGATTATGTTTAGTCCGGTTTCCGGAGATGTAGTTACCGTTAATGTGTATTGTGTTTCTTGCTCGGCAAAGACAGCCGTGACATGATAGGGTTTGTCAACAACAATCTCAATAGGCCTTGCGCTTCCAAGGTTCTGACCATTTACATACCAGTAGCTGAAGTTGTACGGGCCCAAATCTCCGCTGAAATCGAACAGCCACACATTGCCTCTAGCCGTCCAGAAATTTGCCACTTCCGATACTTCTGATGGCGAAGAATCGACTGTCACCCTGTATTCTGCGTCCATATTTGCGGTATATGTTATATCTGTGTTTACTATCACGTTTCTAGTATGCGAGGTGTTTCCATCATTCCATTGATCAAATATGTATCTCGAATCTATTCCCGAAAGCCACGGGGATATGTCTTTCTCCTGAGGAGTAATTACTGCGATTTGCTTCGTTGTCCCACTGTTGACAATCATCCCTTTTGGAGAGGTGAATGACACACCGTCTATTTCAATGTCCAGCGCAAGATCTGGAGAGGTGGTAACAGTTAAATTGCAGGGGACCGGGTCAGTAGTGTAAACGGCGACAATATTCTTGGGCTCGTTAATTGTAACACCAATAGTGATCGATGAACCCGAGTTTGTACCGTTTACAAGCCAGTGACTGAAGGTATAACCGTCCATGACGAGAGCTGTCAGTGTCGCGTATGCATTCTTGTTATGCCAACCACCGCCCGTGACTACTGCACCCGCAGGGTTTGAAGAGGTTTCGACTTTGTACTGTACGCCCATTTGAGCGGTATACGTAACGTTGCTGTTCACGGTAACGTTTCGAGGATTCGTGTTGTTTGCATCATTCCACTGCTGGAATGTGTACTTCGTATCGTCACCCCCAACGAATGCCGAAGTATCCCTTTCCTGAGGACTCGTTATTTGAACCTCGACATTTGTCCCCTCCTGATATTTCTGACTAAAGGGAGTCACTTTGTTTACCAAATCGACGATAATCTGAATTCCTGCGTCCGGCAAGGTCGTAATAGTAAGCGTGAAGCTTTTAGGGCCATTCGGACAGCCAGTCAACATGAGTATCAGAAAGACCGTTAGCGATGCAAAAAGCAGTAACTTTCTCTTCATTGTTTCTCCTCCTCTCAAAGTAGCAAAAGAATTTGGAAATGACAGAAGTCTGGCGCGGATTAATGGAAATGAGCAGGCAGATCAATGAAGACAGAAGAAATGGCAATATCCTGCGCCAATGCTGTGTATACATAGAAGAATAGTAGCATTTCCGGTGCCGTAAATAAACTCTTTTCTCTTCTTTTACTAGGAGTAGATTGGTAGGAGCGACAAAAAATGCGGCCTTCATGGCCGCTTCTGCTTTGTAAAACTTACTGCTTAGTCTTCACTGGAATATATCTGTCGAATTCCGAATCGTCGTTGCCGGTGTATCGCTCGTCGTACAATTCGGACTCGTTAGATCCAATCGGTTCATATTAAGAGTTATGGAACCATGTGACGTAGATATACTCGTAGGTCTCAACTGAAGATGGCCACAAGAATTGGATCATCCTGGTTATTCTGCCTATCTGATTTTCAATGACCTTCACCGATTCATTCTCGAGAAGACTAAGTCGGAAACAAAGGTTATAAAGTCTTCGAAACAATTCATAGAGCAATCTCCACGCTCAGGTCTTTACTCCTCGAACAGGTCAAAATCGACTTCCGTCTTCTCCATTCCAGTATCCGCTCTCCTTCTCTTGCTCCTTTCTATTAGTTGTTACGCACACGCACTTCGTGAGTAAGAGATAAAGAATCCTACAACAATCGTGAGGTAATTCCAAGAACCCCATTTTTTGTGCGCCTTATTCACAAGTCACCTATGACCTGAGTTCCACGAGAATATGCAGTAGAGTATTTCTCATCGGTTAGTAGCCTCACTATCGATGCCAGTTCGATCTTTATTACCGCATAGGCGTTTGAAGTCTGCTCTCTCCAATGCTGTCGTCTATAGCGATCGAGACTATGATGCTGTCCCCAGAAGACAAGGCTTTGAAGGGTCTATCTTTGGGAACTCCAAAACCCGCCATATATTCAAAATCATCGCCAGAACGGCCGATGATAATCTCTTCCTTAACTATGCTTGCCCCAGATATATAAGAATTGTGAAAGACGAGATGACCTAGAAAATATGAAAGAAATTCATTGTCTTCGTCTTCATTTCCACCTCCACCGCTTCTTTCATTCTATCCCAATAAAAGAGACGTAGAAAACTGTTCTTACGTTGTCCTTCGCGATAATTTTCACGAAAATGGAAAGTTGCTTCTCCAAATTGGAGTACCGATTTTCAATCATAATTGCTGTTACAGTAGACAGAAACTGTGCACCCATAAGCTCTATAAGAACGCGACATGAATTCAGCTCTCAAAAGAGTACTTCGAGCAATAAAACTTAGATTCATATCTTTCTAATACTTACAAGGTATCTCCACACTAAATTAGTATCAGTCAAAATAAGGAAACAGCCTGAGCCTACTTTCGCAGAGAGTTACACGGAGGAGAAGTTTCTCAAATTAGATCAGTTTCATAAGCAATGTAGTTTTTTGAAAGGCACCCAGTAACTCTCGAAATCTCATTCGCCAAGGAGACTTTCAATCTCTTCATTTCGAGGAACCGACTTCTGGGCTCCCCTTCTGGTAACCGATAATGCTGCGGCTGCACAGGCATACCTGAGAGAATCGTGAAGATCGAGTTTTCTGTCCAGCGAGCAGGCAAAAGCCCCACTGAAGACATCGCCAGCTGCGGTTGAATCTATGACTCTTACTTTGAAGGCCAGGACTACCAAACTCTTCGATCTTCCAGAGAAGAAAACCCCTTTATTTCCTCTCCTCAGAAGCACATCCTCACATCCCATCTTGTGAAGCTTTGCAGTAGCGTCTTCAATGCCGAGATTGTATCCAGCAAGCTCAGCCATTTCCATTTCGTTTGGGGTTATGATGCTTACGTATCGTAGAATTGACTTGTCGATATTACTTGATGGTGCAGGATCAAAAATGACCGTCTTTCAGGCTTCGCTGAAGAGTTTCGCTGCAAAGAGAGTCTGTTCGAACGGGATTTCGTTCTTAAGAAGAAGAATGTCGGCTTTTAGCAGCCTTTCTCTTGAATCGGCGATGATCTCCGGAGACAGATGAGAGTTTGCACCTGGGTATACTATTATCCTGTTCTCTCGTGATCTTTAAACCTCTATCAGGGCGGCTCCGTTTGGAGAATCGACATATCTTATTCCACTACCAAGATCAATGGCTTCCAGTTCTCTTTTCATCATCTGGGCATTTCCATCGTTTCCCAGACAGGTAAGGAAGAAGACCTCTCTACCAAGTAGTCTTGATGTTACTGCCTGATTAGCACCCTTGCCTCCTGTACAGTAAGACAGCTCCATCCCTTCTGAGTCTGACCCGGTAAAGCGAAGTCATCTACGTTTATTCCCATATCGACATTGCTGCTTTCTATAACTGCTATCATAAGAGCCTCTAAAAGAGCCGGAGGGAGATCCCCGTCCCCCCGGCCTCCTCGTCTTATTACTTCGACGTTACTAACTGTAGATCTACAGGAATGTAAATCGTACCGATAGTCAGATACTCGAACGCTTTGACGACAGCCAGCTGACCCATCAAAAATGGTTGCTGGGCAACAGTAGCCGCCATTTCACCGGCATTTACCGCTGCAACAGCATCGTCAATGGCATCAAAGCCTACGACTTTGATCTTATCTAGAAGACCGGCTGCTTTTATGGCTTCGATTGCTCCAAGAGCCATCTCGTCATTGTGAGCAAAAACAGCATCGATATTGGGATTCGCCTGAAGGATGTTCTCCATTACCACAAGTCCTTCGGCTCTGTTGAAGTTTGCAACCTGTTTCGCAACTATCTTGATGTCCGGGTATTTGGAAATAGCTGCACCAAAGCCCTCTCCGCGATCTCGCGCAGCCGATGTTCCAACGATTCCTTCAAGTTCAACTACGTTACCCTTTCCACCGAGAAGCATTGCGACGTACTCACCGGCCATCATACCGCCTGCAACATTGTCGGAAGCAATATGCGCAATCACCATTCCGCCACTGGCTCCTCTGTCAACTGTTATCACAGGTATTCCAGCCTTATTAGCTTCCTCCACAGCAGTGACAATCGCGTCGCTGTCGGTCGGGTTAATAACTATTAGATCCAATTTCTGCTGCACAAAGTCTTCGATATCACCTAACTGCTTGGCAGGGTTGTCTCGGCCATCAGCCACGATTACTTCTACTCCTAGACCAGCCGCTGCCTGAAGGGCTCCGTCCCTAAGCGTTACAAAGAACGGATTATTGAGAGTGGATAGAGAGAGTCCAATTCTGTAGGTTGCTCCGAAAAGGAACGCCGATGCTGCTACCAGAAAAACGGTAATTACAAGTAGTTTCTTCATTTCAGTACCTCCTTATCAAAAATTGGCCTTGAAGGCCTAAAACAAATACCTAATCATTGTTTCTTTCCGCCATGACTGCCAGGAGTATTACGGCTCCTTTTACTGCCTGTTGGTAGAATGGTGAGATAATAACAAGATTCATACCGTTGTTTATTATTCCAAGGACCATAACACCGAAAATTGTTCCTATTATCGATCCCTTTCCACCGGAGAGGCTTGTCCCTCCTAGAACCACCGCGGCAATGGCATCCAATTCATAACCCTCTCCAAATATTGGCTGGGCACTATTGAGTCTAGCAGTCAAAATGAGTGCGCTCAGCGCGGCAAGAAGACCGCTTATTGTATAAATAACTATCTTGTATCTATCTACTTTGACACCGCTTAGTCTCGTTGCCTCTTCGTTTCCACCTATTGAGTAAGTGTAGAGACCCAGCTTCGTATTAAAGAGAAGATACCAGGCGAAAACAAACACTCCGAGCATTATTAAAACAGGCACGGGAATTCCGAAGATCTCTCCACGCCCGATTTCCCTGAAACTTGCTGGAAAACCAGTTACCGGTCTTCCCTGAGTGAATGCCTGCGTAAAGCTCCTGGCGATAGCCATAGTGGCAAGAGTTACTATGAAAGGCTGAAGCTTCATCTTGGCAATGATTACGCCGTTGAAGGCGCCCATAAGAGCACCTATTCCGAGTGCCGCTAGGATTCCAAGAAAAGTAGAAGTGCTCTTTATAACGCTTGCACCGACTACTGCCGAGAAAGCGAATATCGAACCTACTGAAAGGTCTATGCCTCCAGAGATTATTACGAAGGTCATTCCGAATGCGATTATTCCGTTAATAGATACCTGCCTAAGAACATTCATGAAATTTGAAACGGTAAAAAATCTATCGCTTAGAAAGCTAAACACAAGAACGATTCCAACAAAGCCAACAACGATTGGAAATCTTCTTAAAAGACTGAGGGTCTTCTTCATCATTGTTCCCCCATTGCCGCAGAAATTATGTTCTGCTGATTAATATCCTTTCTTTCAAATATGGCTACCTGGCGACCACGGTGCATCACAAGTACTCGATCGCTCATGCTCGTTACTTCTGGCAGCTCAGAAGATATCATGATTATCCCCTTACCCTGATTTGCCAGTTCGTTCATTAGCCGGTAGACCTCAACTTTTGCTCCAACGTCAATTCCCCTGGTGGGCTCGACGAAGACTACTATTTCAGGCGATTTTGTAAGCCCCTTTGCAAGAACTACTTTCTGCTGATTTCCACCTGACAGGTTGTTAACTCTTTCATCTGAAGAAGGTGTCTTTATAGCCAGTCTATTTATCATCTTTTCGGCAAGTTTCCTGCTCGCTCTCCAGCTAATATTGCCCAGTTTGCTTACGAGTTCTGTATTTGGTAGAACAATGTTCTTTGTAATACTCAAAGATGTCACCAACCCCTGTGTCTTCCGATCCTCAGGTATGAGAATTACTCCTCTAGACAATGCTTGGTCAGGCCTAATTGGAAATGGGAATGATTTGCCGCAAAGCTCGGCCTTATTCGCAGTTGCCTTTATGCCACCGTATATGGCTAGAGCAATCGCGCCCTTGCCAGAGCCCACAAGACCCGCTATTCCGAGGATCTCACCTCTTTTCACTTCGAAAGAGACATTTTCGAAGTGACCTGGTGCTGAAAGACCATCAACCGCGAAGACGGTTTCTTCCGTTACGAAGTTCTCTTTCGGGAACATATCGTCGATTCTTCTTCCTACCATATCCTTTATCAAACGGTCGCCAGTGTAGTCTCCAATAGGAGCGGAAGATATTAATGATCCATCTCTCAATATCGTGACCCTGTCGGCTATTTCGAAAACCTCTTCAAGTTTATGAGAAACAAAAACTATCGACACACCTTTTTCTTTAAGTTCCCTCATGAGCTTGAACAGTATCGATGTCTCATGCTCGGTTATCGTTGCAGTAGGTTCATCCATTACGATTATCTTTGCATCGGAGGCCATAGCTCTAGCGATCTCGACAAGCTGTCTTTCCGAGACATTAAGCTTCCTAACTATCGCGCCTGCCCGTACTGGAAAGTTGAGCGAGCTCAGAAGCTTTTCGGCCCTTCTTCTGAGGCCTCTACGATTAAGATTCCACCATGAGCTCATCTCTCTTCCCAAATATATGTTCTCGGCAACTGTGAGATCTTCACTAAGATTCAATTCCTGGTAGATTACCGCTATTCCACGCTCTATAGAATCTGAGGGTCCCTCAATACGAACTTCATTACCTTCGAGAATTATCTTCCCCTCATTTTGCCTGTAAACACCACTCAATATCTTCATGAGAGTCGACTTGCCAGCGCCGTTTTCGCCTATCAGAGCAAGAATCTCTCCTCGCTTTAGATCGAAACTGACGTTATCCAGCGCCTTTACTCCGGGAAAGCTCTTGGAGATACCCTCCATCTTGAGAATGAAATCATCCATTGCTGCTCCCCCTGATTTGAAGTGAAGTCTTCAGAAGAATCTTGTGGTTTGTTTTCTGACCGCTAATCTTTCTCAGAAGTATCTCACCGGAAACCCTACCCATAGCGTATCCATCTTGACGAACGGTAGTCAATTTAGGATTGGTCATACTTGAGAAGAGTATGTCATCGAATCCTGTAACCGATACTCTTCCAGGTACATCGTATTTCATCTCAGTCAGCTCCATTATAGCTCCGAATGCTATCATATCGTTACCGCATACTATAGCATCGGGTATTCTCTTGAGTTTTCTTAGCATATCTCTACCGCTTTCAAAGGTATAGTCTCCGAAATGTATCTCGAAACTCCTATTCTCTTCTGAGATAACATCTTCAAATGCCCTAAGCCTTTCTCTTGAGGAAAATGTGTTCGCGGGACCATTTAGAAACGCAAAGCTTTTGTGACCCCCTCTAATTAGATAATTCATCATCTTTTTCATCCCATCGTAATTGTCTGAAAAAACATAAGAGACTTCATCCCAATCTTGATAATTGTCGATAATCACAATGGGCAGATTTGACGAAATCGACCTAACAAACTCAGGAAGCTCTCCGAGGATTATTGCACCAATTCCCTCAATATTCCGAGAATACAGAGCCTTAAGAAGCTCCTCCTCTTTCAGAGAATCGCCAGATGAACTGGCAAGAAAAATGAAGTATCCCTTCTCGCGCAGATAATCTTCAGCTCCCTTTACTATTTCCGAGAAAAAGGGATTCACTATATCGGGGATAAGGAAACCTATCATACCGCTACTGCCGATTCTGAGGCCTCTGGCAAGCCTATTGGGAACATAACCAAGCTCCCGAGAGGCTCTAATGACTTTTTCTTCGAGCTCGGGCCTTACATATAGGCTCTTGTTAAGTACTCTGGAGACTGTGGCCGTCGAAACCCCGGCCCTTTCTGCTACTTCACGTATACTGATCTTTGTCTTCAACGATATTAAAGATCCTCCTGTAAACGTTTGCGTAAACGATTACACACCAATATAAACACTCCCGTATTGTAATAGCCAAATCCCATCGAATCTAATCCTGTCCGCTCAGCGAAAACACAAGGCGATTATCGGTGAATTACTCTTCTATACTTTTCCTTTCTCGTTCAGTCATATCTGGTCATGAGTGCAGTTTCGATCGATAGAAAGTGTTATTATTCTTCAGATCGATGAGATGAACGGACCTGTTTCGGTCATGATTCCAGTTATTCTTGCCGCAGGAATGGGGAAACGTCTGAAGTCATCAGTTCCAAAACCTCTGATGAAGATGAAGGGAAGACCTATGGTAATGCATATTCTTTAAAAGGCTTTCGAGGTCTCGAAATGTGACAGAGCGGTAGTAATAATAAACCCTGATTTTGAGAGAGATTTCGCAGGTAGCATAGTTTTCCCGGTCAGTTATCCATATCAAAAGACTCCAAGAGTAACTACCGATGCCCTGCAAAAAGCTCTCGAACTCATACCGAAAGATGAGGATATTCTCGTTCTATACGCCGATCTTATACTTATATCTCGAGAGTCACTGAACTCTCTGGTAGAGCTTCACAATAAGAGCAGTTGTGAAATCACCTTTATTCAGAAATTTCTCAAGAGAAGTATCCATACGCTCGAGAAGACTAAGTCAGAAACAAAGAAGCACAAAGTCTACCAAACAATCCGGATAGCAATCTCCATGCTCAGGTCTTTACTCCTCGAACAGAACAGTTCAAAATCGTTTTCCATCTTCTCCATTCCGGTTTCCGCTCTCCTTCTCTTGCTCCTTTCTATTAGTTGTTACATACGTACTTCGTGAGAAATGAATTAGTGAATTATTTGGCACAGAAGAAAGCGTGTTTCTTGTGAGGTAAAAGTGTCTAGATGCATTTTCTTGTAACCTAAGTAAGTTTGAAAAGCAGTTAGATCAAATGATCAGGTAATAGTCACCCTCTTTGACTCTCTTGAGAGCTTCTCCTTGTTTTCATACATCTTTTCGTCGGCTACGATCAGCAATTCTCTAATAGTCTTTCCATCCTCGGGAAATACTGCAATACCGACACTGGCAGTCAGTTTCAAGCTTCTTCCCTTGACAGAAAAGGGGTCTTCAAAGGCTTGATGGATTCTCGTTTCCGCTTCTCTAGACCCTTTCTTTCCCGTTGAAGGTAGTACGTACACAAATTCGTCGCCGCCCATCCTTGCAATGAGATCACTTTTACGGCAGACGGTACTAAGGCGCTTGCCAACACTTTTTAAAAGCTCATCACCAACATCATGTCCAAGAGTATCGTTGACTCCTTTGAAATCATTTAGATCAAGATAAAGAAGAGCCATTGCCTCAGACTTTCGTTTCGAAAACTCAAGCTGCCTTTCCGCGCAATCAAAGAAGGCTCTGCGATTCGGAAGACCGGTCAGGTGATCCTCCATAGATAGCTTTTCCATCAGCTTTCTCTGTCTTCTCAGTTCATTTACTGTCTGTATCCTCCAAAGAAGAACTGAAATCGCCTTTCCAAAACCGATTGCAGTGTTCACTACCTCTTTGTCATCAAAAGCCGTTGAAGAGGTAAAACTGTCCAGATTGAAGTACATTCTGATGTCATCATCTATCTTTATTGGTATCGAAAGCGTGCTCTTTATTTCCTCAAGCCTTCCTCCTTTTACAATCTTCTCCAGTCGCTCACCATCCATTTTGTAATCAACACTGTAATCCTTTATTATAACCACATCATCGCTACCTTTTTGAATAAGCTCTTCGGAAGAAAAAGAGACCGTCTTCAGTTTCTCAAAGTCATAGTTGTGAGTGGCCACGAAATGATAACGATTATCCTCCTTTTTTAAAAGAAAAGCTGCTGCATCTGCTTTTGGGAAGACCTCAACACATCTCATCAAGAAGTACCTGTAGGTCTTTTCATCGAAATCGCTTTCCAATACTTCCGTGATTAATTCGTTGAGAAGTCTCTGGAACTTGTTCTGTTCAATGAGAGTCGACTCGATCTTCCGCAGGTGAGTGACATCTTTGAAGGTCATGAGAAAGGAATCGGGATCTTCTTTCGTATCCCTTCCAATCACTAGATTGACCTCAGCAACTAACTTGAGTTGTCTCGCGGTAATGAGTTCCAGTTCAATCTGAAAGGCATTCTTTCCAGCAAAAAGGGAGGACTTCGCCTTCTCGAATCTCTTCTCGCTATCTTCGGAAAGCAAATCAGATACTCTCTTTCTCATGAGTTCTTCGCTACTATATCCAAGCAAGCTGCAAGCGGCCCTGTTCGGATAGAGTATTTCTCCTGACAGACCCAGAAGCAGAATGCCGTCCAGTGAATTGTTTACAACGGCCCCGAACTCTGAGATTCTCTTCTTTCGCTCCTTGATGTGATAGAAAGCACTTATCAGGAGCATGGGTAAACCAATAAGCAGAAGTACTACTGAAACGAATTCATACACTCTCGTTTCGGTAAGCGCTTCAAGCAAATCAAAATATGTTGAAACCGAAAGAAAGATAAGGCCCAGAGGAATCCCTTTGTGGAGCTCGCGATTTCCCAGTAGGTAAGCCGCGACTAGCGAAACACCAATAACAACCATTTCGCTAAGTATGGCGAAAAACTTAACTGGCTGAATAGAGTGCAGGGAAAAGACTACTGCTGAAACAACGACTATCAGAATCGATGTCAGATATACCTGCAACTTGCTTCCTGGAATGCTCAACAGTATTTCACCTCGGCAGAACTAAGCGTCATTCAATGATATCAGATCCTATTTAACGGAAATATTGTAAGCTTTATAATCAACCGCCGATTCTTTTCCTTCCCACGATCTGAAGTATCTGAAGATGATCGTCGAATACCCTTCATCCACCGCTTGAAATGTCCAGGTAACCTTGGAAGGAGCTCCTACCTTGTCGCTTTTATCGACTGAGATCTCTTTGTTTTTTTCCATGATCCCATCTCCAAGAACTACATACTGCCATGTGTACCCAGTGCTAGCATTCTCCTCCAGGGTGACCGTGAAGATCGTACCAAGCGTCACTTCATTAGTGAGAATCTTCAGATCTACCTGACCCTTCCCTTGGCCGGTAACATCCACCGTCAATGCCCTGAAGTCCACAGAGTGTTTCTCTCCTTCCCACTGCCTGAATAGCTTCAAAGTGATCAAAGCCTTTCCTTCCTTTGCCGCTGTCATTATCCACCCTTTGACAGAAGGGGCGCCCGGCATCATACTGGGCGCATTGTGCTCTTCAAGGAAGTTTCTCAACACACCTGTCGGTTCCGCAAAAATATGCCAAAGATATCCCGTGGAAGGATTCTCTTGAATCTCAAGTATGGCAAGATCATTTACACTCATTGAGTTAGCCGACTCTTTCAATTCAATCGCAAGCCCTAATGTAATTATCAGTGCAATATAAAAGAACGCCGTTAGTGTTTTCTTCATGGTTAACACCTCCTATATTAGAAAAAGCTCTTTCTGCCTTCCATCTAGATAGTCTATCTCATTATCGGTGAAAGCAACCGTTTCTTCCAAGAAACCGTAGACATTCTGTCCGTTCCACAGTGACAGTCGCGTCCTGCAATTTAGCTCCATGGCAAAGCAGGTCATGTTTCTGATCTTCAGATCTCCGGCTCCGCTTATTCTGTCTTGGTTGTTCCATAATCCAATAACTGGCCCCGCACCGTGTCCATGATAACCAACTGGATGTGAGTATATTGCTGCTTCCAGACCCTTTACCTTCGCGTCTTCAAGAGAAACTCGAAGCAATTCATTTCCAGTAATTCCCTCCTTGAAATTTCGTGCCAGAATATTCTGAACCTCGTTTGTTCTTCTGATGACTTCACCGAGACCTAGCTTCAAATCGTCATACCCTTCCTTCTTCAGATAGAATACCTGCTGTGTATCAGTTGCGAGGCCGTTGTACATAAAGCCAAAATCGCAATGCAATAGGTCACCTTCCTCAATTAGACCCGTACACCTCGCATCCTCCACGCCCTTTCTCTGGAAATCTACATCTGGGCCAAACCATGTTTTCAGACCAATATCGTATGCCAGCTTTTTTAGCAGGAGCTCGATATCTCTGGTTTTCGTGACTCCCGGTGTAATGTTGTCTCTCGAAAAGGCATTTCTGATTATTACGTGAGCTATTCTGTCGAGATTCCTGTAAACCTCAATCTCCTTCTCGCTTCTGGTCTGCAACCAGTTGACTGCAATGTTTTCGGCACTCACCAGAGTAACTTCATCAGAAAGCTTTCTCTTGAGAGACTGGAAAAGTGAAACCGTAATCCCATCGGCGAGTGCAAAGTTGTCCGAATAGTCTACTCCTAGTGTCTTTACTTTCAAATCACTTAACAGCTTTCCTATAGAATCGAAGATATCTCCGTCTTCAACTTTCCATGCGGATTCATAATAGCCGCTCAACTGACTACCATGTGGAGACAATACAAATCTGTTGTTCTTCGTGAACAAGAAGGCCGTTATTCTGCTCGCTCCGTAAAACGAACCGGGAAGCAACGTACTGATAATAGGATCTTCGTTGTTCTCTCTTCCTATTACCATCCAGGCATCAAACTCCTCTTCCTCAAGAAGCCGCGGCATAATATTTTCAAGCCTGTCAAGAAGGAATTCGTTGTAGCTGGCAATTCTTTCGTCCTCGGAGGGCATTGTGGAAGCTATTTCTCTATATTGATCTGCAAATTCATTCATCTTGGCCCCCACCGTTTTTTCCAACTGGAATGGCAACTTCCGAATCGTTTAAGAGACTCTTTAGATAATCACAGTTCTTTTTCAGAAAGTTCTCCTCTTCTAAAAGGTGAACACCGGTCTGGCCCTTGCTTCTTATCCTAAGTTTCTTGTGAGCACTCTTCTGTCGACTGATCAGTTTGTACGTAACCCCATCGATTTCAACATATCCTTTGATCTCCAATTTTCCACCTCCTGAGATAATCTAACATTTATAAATAGCAAAACAAAGAACTACACACGCTGCTTTGCTTAGCAGAAACGGAGTAGAATTTACAAATCCCCGGAAGAAGGAGATCAAATTGTATCTTAAGAGCGAAGTCAAGATGATGAGTAACGACAAGACTTTAATTGAAACCCTTTCACAGAGCCTAATGGGTCTTTCAATAATCGAGAAGAACACCAGAGGAATGATCTTTGTTGACAATCAAAGAAGTCCGAACCTCATAGTGGTCTGGAATTATTGTGATACAGTTCTAGTTGGGGGTGAAAGTGAAAAGATTTCAGAAAACCAACTTAGTAGATTTCTTTTCGAGACTCTTCGCCCGCTAGCAAGAGAGAGAGGCGTTTCTTTTGTGAATTTCTGTTCTTATCCCACTGTTTTGCATAAACTTCTAGCTATCCTAAAAACAATAAATCCAAGACTGGTGAAAAGACGCTTCTTTCAACTTTAAGTAATACTGAACGAAGCCATTCAGTTGAATTTGCCGCGTACAGAATTAATCGGGAGTTACTAAATCTGCAGCTGGATAACAGTAGCGTTCTTAGAGTCTGGCTATATTTTTTCTGGAAAGATCTGGATTCATTCGAGAAGTTTGGTGGAGGTTTTGCATTGATCAAGAGTAAGACAATAATTAGCTGGTGCTTGAGTGTATACAGATTTCGAGATAGAATCGAAGTGCGCCTAGAAACCGTCAAGGATTTTAGAAATCAAGGCCTCAGCCTAGCTGTGGCGAAAACATACGTCAATGAATTCCTTTCAAGCAGGTTGGTAGTAGACTGGCCCTGTGATTAAGAAAATTACCCTTCTTTGTCGATTGCCACCAACCTTGGATTGAAGGAAAAGATGAATTATGAAGTTTGTCAAATAAGCATTTAGAAGAGGATGAAGATGAGAGAAACGAAAATGATTTGCACTATGTGCGGCAAAGAATATTTAGGAGAACATTTTCGCTGTTCGTGTGGGGAACCGCTTGAGATAGTAATAGAAAAGAAAACGGCTGTAAACATCTCCTGGAGAAAATCAGGGATTCTCGAAAGCTTTTCGGATCTCTTACCTGAACTGAAGGATTTTAACTCTCTTTCAATGGGTGAGGGGCTCACCCCCCTGACGAAGATAGAACATGCTATGACAGATGGTTTAGAACTGTTCATAAAGAACGAGACAATAAATCCGACATGGTCTTTCAAGGACCGCGGAAGTTATTTGGCCGTTCTCGACGCCATTAACAAGGGCTACAAGCATATCGGCACAGTCTCCACGGGTAACATGGCCGCCTCAGTTGCAGCCTACAGTATGAGAGCGGGACTGAAGACTACAATTCTTATCTCTGATTCAATCCCTGAGGAGAAAATCTCGCCAATCGCCATCTATGGTCCTAGAATACTGAAGGTCAAAGGAGATTATGACCGTCTTTATTTCAAATCACTGGAACTAGGAAAAAAGAAGAACATCTACTTTGCAAATTCCGACATTCCAATGAGAGTGGAAGGATCGAAGACTATCGCCTTCGAGATATTCCTTCAGCTGGAAGGTAGAGTTCCCGATTTTGTGATCGTTCCTACAAGCTCTGGTGGAAATGTTAGAGGAATAGAAAAGGGATTTCGCGAACTCAAGGCATGTGGGCTCTCTAATAGCATCCCTCGAATGATCGTGGCACAGGCTTTGGGATGCTGCCCTATACACCAAGCCTTTTCTTCCAACGATAATCAGATAGAGAAATTCGCCCACGCACATACAATTGCACACGCAATCGAAAATCCCTTCCCCCCAAGCGGAAATGCTGTTCTGAGAATGCTAAAAGAAAATCAGGGAATCACTGTTGCCGTTAATGAAGACGAGATCCTCACAGCTCAGAGACAACTAGCCAAAAGAGGTCTCTTTGGACAACCTGCCAGCGCGGTAGCATTTGCCTCGATTTCAAAGCTGAGAAAAGAGATTGGTGTCAAGAGGGCTATTGTTGTTGCAGTTCTAACGGGCTCCGGCTTGAAATACCCTGCAATTCTTAAAGAGCAACCTTCAGTTGTGGAAGTAACCGATATCGATTCTCTTCAGGACTTGCTTTAGAGTAATCGGTAATACTTCTATGCGGGTTTCTTTGCATGCCAACTTCATTATTCTTGTCCAAATAAACTGATTTCATCCGATTTCTCGAACGCTTGCATGGGGTAATTCTAAAAGAACGCAATTTTTATTATCAGTCTTACGCTAAGAACGCTATACAAAAGTATGTCACTATTATTTATTATCTTGTAGTGCTTATGCAATAAGTCTTATCATAGATGTACATTATGGAACTTTGGTGTTGACAGCTTGATTTCTCTTGCCTATAATAGTGTTGTAGATGTTGAGTTTGCATGCAAGGAGGGAAATCAGATGGCAAATAAGGAATACACAGTAGGTATCGACCTTGGAACGACTAATTCCGTTATTTCATGGGTCAAACCAGACGGAAACGTCGAGGTAATTCCTAACGCAGAAGGAAATCGTACAACGCCTTCTATAGTATCGTTCAGCAAGACCGGTGAAATCATTGTGGGTGAGCCTGCAAAGAGACAGACGATTCTGAATGCGGAGAGGACTGTAAGATCGATAAAGCGAAAGATGGGTTCCGATTTCAAAGTAAGGATAGATGACAAAGAGTACACTCCTCAAGAAATCAGCGCCTATATTTTGAAGAAGTTGAAGGCAGACGGGGAAGCTTACCTTGGCGGAAAAATTACTAAGGCAGTTATTACATGTCCTGCATATTTCAATGATGCTCAGAGACAGGCCACTAAAGAAGCCGGAATAATTGCTGGTCTTGAGGTCCAGAGAATAATTAACGAGCCTACAGCGGCAGCCGTAGCATACGGAATCGACAAGAAAAAAGGTGACAAAAAGATTATCGTATATGATCTCGGAGGAGGAACTTTTGATGTTTCCGTCCTGGATATTGGTGATGGAGTAGTTGAAGTTCTTTCAACTTCAGGTAACAACCACCTCGGAGGAGATGACTTTGACCAGAGGCTAATAGATTACATAGCTGAGGACTTCAGGAAGAAGAACAACGTCGATCTCAGAAAAGACAAGCAGGCCTTTCAGAGATTGAAGGACGCCGCGGAAAGAGCCAAGATTGAGCTTTCTTCAAAGTATGAAACTGAGATTTCCCTGCCTTTCATAACTGCAACGGCTGATGGCCCATTGCACCTCGAAATGAAAATAACGAGGTCCACGTTGGAATCCCTAATAAAAGATCTTGTCGAAGGCACCAGGGAACAGATAGAAAGAGCAATGAGCGACGCAAAGCTTTCGCCAAAAGAGGTTGATGAAGTACTACTTGTCGGAGGCTCTACTAGAATTCCAATGGTTCAAAGCTTCATCAAGTCGATCTTCGGCAAAGATCCTAACAAGAACATCAACCCAGACGAAGCGGTAGCAATTGGTGCAGCGCTTCAGAGCGGTATTCTCTCTGGCAGCGTGGAAAGCGATCTGGTGCTCGTAGACGTAACACCTCTCACTTTGGGAGTCGAGGTCATGGGCGGTTTAATGGAGCCGATAATCGAAAGAAACTCCACGGTTCCCGTGAAAAAGTCTAAGGTTTTCACAACCGCGGCAGACGGTCAGACCGAAGTGGAAGTAGCAGTGTTCCAGGGAGAAAGGACCATGGCCAGAGACAACATGTCTCTTGGAAGCTTCAAGCTTACAGGAATTGCACCGGCACCTAGGGGAGTGCCTCAAATAGAAGTGACTTTCGACATCGATAGTGATGGAATTGTACATGTCTCCGCAAAAGATCTCGGAACGAATAGAGAGCAGTCGATGGTGGTTAGTGGAAGACAGAAGATGTCTGAAGAGGATATTAAGAGAATCGTAGAAGAGGCAAAGAAATACGAAGAGCAGGATAAGCAGAAGAAACAGGAAGTAGAGCTAAAGAACCAGGCCGATCAGTTGGCATACAGCATGGAGAAGCTTCTCAACGAAAGTGGAGATAAGATTTCGTCCGAAGACAGAGGTAAACTTGAAGGACTGGTGAAAGATCTGAGGGATGCTTTAAGCGAAGACAATATTCAGAGAATTAAGCTCCTGTTTGATCAGCTCCAGAAAGAGAGTATGAGAGTCGGACAAAGCGTTTATCAGAAGGCACAGGCACAGGCTCCAGCTGATGGTGGCCCACAGGAAGGTGAAAATCATGACAGTGACACTGGTACCGAATACATACCGCCGGAAGACAGCAAGTAACAGAATCTATAGAAACCCAGAAAATGGAGGTGTTAATATGTTGGCAATCAGAAGAGGAAGCGATCTTTTCAGACCCTTTGAAGAGATTCAGAGAGAAATGGACAGACTCTTTAACGACGCCTTCAAAGGGCTGAGCGACCAGTCAAGAGAAACAACCATGTTTAGCCCCGAAGTTGACATCTACGAGAAGGACAACTCTGTCTTCATTGAAATGGACATCCCGGGAATCAAGAAGGATGAACTGGAAATCAAGGTGGAGGATGATGTTCTCTCTATCAAAGGAGAGAAGAAACTTGAGAGAGAGCAGAAGGAAAGAGATTACCACCGCTATGAGAGATATAGCGGAGCATTCCAGAGGATCTTCAGACTTCCGGACTACGTAAAGAGTGATGAAGTCAAAGCCAAATACGAAGATGGTGTCCTTAAGCTCGAGCTCCCCAAGAAAGAAGAAGTCAAAAAGGAAGCAATTCAAGTCAAGATCGACTGAGAAAAAGTTTAAACTGAGAGGGCGCTTACGGGCGCCCTTTTTTTGGAGGTGTAATGATGATTAACTATGAAGAATACACCGAGAAAGCTAAGAAGATCCTTATGGATGTACAGGATATTCTAATGCGGTACAAACAGAATCAGCTTGCTTCAGAGCATATTCTCCTCTCTATGCTGGAGGATGGCGACAATATTGCAATTGACATTTTGAATGAAAAGAGGGTAAGCATCGATTCTCTCAAAAAGGATGTTGAAGAGGTAATCGGTCGTTATGGGAGCGGAGGTCAGATAGGTAACCAGATATACATTACTCCGGATGCAAGGCACATTCTGGAGAATGCCAGAAGCGAAGCTAGAAGAATGCACGATTCAAAGACAGGGACCGAGCATATTCTTCTTGCCATGGTACGGGAAACCTCTGCAGTGGCCAGCAGATTGCTCTCGAAGTACGGAGTCAATCTCGACAATATATATACTTTGATCCTTAAGGGTCGTACGAAAGGCGATGCAGAGGAAGACGAGAATCTCTCTTCTTTGAAGAAATTCACGATAGATCTCACTCAGCTCGCAAGAGAAGGCAAGCTAATGCCCGTTATTGGAAGAGAAGACGAGGTAAGAAGAGTAATACAGATTATTGGAAGAAAGACCAAGAATAACCCTGCCCTGGTGGGAGAACCTGGCGTTGGCAAAACCGCAATTGTAGAGGGTCTCGCGCAAAGAATTGTGAGCGGTGATGTGCCGGAATATTTGAATAACAAAAGCGTTCTGGCCCTTGACATGGGTAGACTTGTAGCTGGGACCAAGTTCCGAGGGGAATTTGAAGAGAGAATGAAAGGTATAATAGACTCTGTTAGAAAGCTCTCCGGCGAAGTAATTCTCTTCATAGATGAAATTCATAGTGTCGTTGGAGCGGGTTCAGCAGAAGGTTCCATGGACGCCGCTAATCTGCTGAAACCTGCCCTTGCAAGGGGAGAGTTGCAGTGTATTGGAGCTACAACTCTCGATGAATACAGAAAGTATATTGAAAAGGACAGGGCGTTAGAGAGACGCTTTCAACCCGTTATGGTAGAACAACCGACAGTTGAAGAGGCCTACAAAATCCTCGAAGGGTTGAAACCCACTTATGAGAAACACCACGAAATAAAGATCGAAGACGATGCACTGAAGACGGCCGTTGATCTGAGTGTCAAATACATAACAGACCGCTATCTTCCTGACAAAGCGATCGATCTCGTTGACGAGGCTGCTTCATTTGTGAGACTGCAAACAGGCTATATGCCCGAAAAACTGAGATCGCTCGATCGCGAGCTCAGGGAGCTTGATGGCGAGATAAGTGCTCATGCAGAAAAAGGCGAGTATCGGACCGCTGCCGAGTTAAAGACCGTGGCAGAGAAAAAGAGAAAGGAATTCCTCCTTGAAAAGGAGAAGTGGGAATCGGAAGAGTCTTTTGGAAAGACCGTGACATCAGCAGTTGTGGCCTCAATTGTTGAACAATGGACTGGAATTCCTGCCGGAAAAATGCTTCAGTCTGAACGTGAGAAGCTCCGTGATCTCGAGTCAATTATCCACGAAAAGTTTGTCGATCAGGAAGAGGCAGTCAAAATCGTTTCGCAGACGATCAGAAGAGCAAGAGCCGGTTTAAATGCTGCTCATAAACCCTGGGGCTCTTTTCTGTTCATGGGACCCACAGGGGTGGGCAAGACCGAACTTGCCAAGAGGCTCGCATTCATCCTCTTTGGCAGTGAAGAGGCAATGGTAAGAATTGATATGTCTGAATATATGGAGAAGCATACCGTCTCGAGACTTATTGGAGCGCCTCCCGGATATGTGGGCTACGAAGAAGGCGGTCAGTTAACAGAAGCAGTCAGGAGAAGACCTTATTCAGTTGTTCTTCTTGATGAGATAGAGAAGGCTCACAGAGAGGTGCACAGTGTTTTGCTTCAGATCATGGATGACGGACGTCTTACTGATGGAAAAGGAAAGACAGTTTCTTTCTCAAATACAATAATTATAATGACCAGTAATATTGCATCTGAAGAATTGGCGAGTACCTCGGAACTGAGCCGAGCAATGGATCTTGCTGAAGAAAGCCTGCGGAAAGCCTTCAGGCCAGAGTTCATTAACAGGCTTGATTCCATCGTTCTTTTCAGACCTTTAGATAGCGAAGCAATGGAGGGAATTGTTAAGATGAGAATAGCGGAAATGGAAAAAAGACTATCTGATCAGCGCATTTCCGTTGAGATCAGCCAGAAAGCGGTCGAGTATCTTGCTAAGGAGGGTTACGACAGAGAATATGGTGCTAGACCGGTTAGGAGATTAATTGAGAAGTTGGTGGAAGGGCCTATAGCAGATTTGATCATTGATGGAGCCCTGGCAGAAGGAATGAAAGTTATTATTGATTCAGACGCGTCCGGAATCTTGGTGAAGGCACAAGAGGCTTAGTAGAGTACCGTTTCTTGGCCTAATGATACAGAAGTAATGATATCATTTTTCTAGGAGGTGCTTAATGGACAAGATCTTCTTCACTTATAAGATTCCCGACGAAGGTTTGCTTCTTCTGAAAGGATACGACATCATGATCAACACTGAGGATAGGTTCCTCTCAAAAGAAGAGATTATTCAGAAAGCCAAGGATGCGGTAGCACTGGTAACACTGCTATCGGATAAGATTGATGCAGAGCTTATCAAATCACTTCCGAAATTAAAGGTGATTGCAAATTACGCGGTCGGCTATAACAACATCGACGTTGAAGAAGCCAGAAAAAGAGGTGTAAGAGTTACCAATACTCCCGATGTTCTAACAGACGCCACGGCGGACTTAACGTTAGCTTTGATTCTCGCTACAAGCAGAAGAATCGTTGAGGGCGACAGATTCGTTAGAGAGCATAGGTTTGCTGGATGGAAGCCAGACCTGTTAACAGGTCCCTCTCTCAAAGAAAAGAATTTGGGCATTATCGGCCTCGGAAGAATAGGGAGGGCCGTTGCAAAAAGAGCTCAAGCTTTCGGGATGAAAGTAATTTATCACAACAGGAAACCTCTTCTAACTGAAGAAGAAGAGAGACTTGGCGTGAATTATAGGAGCCTCGAGGAACTGCTTAAAGAATCTGATTTTGTGTCTATTCACGTCCCCCTTACAAGAGAGACACACCATTTGCTTAATGAGAAGCGACTTTCTATGATGAAACCTGGTGCGATTCTGGTGAACACTGCCAGGGGATCCATTATCGATGAAGCAGCACTGATAAAGACTCTTAAGAATGGTAGATTAGCTGCCGCCGGTCTTGATGTCTATGAAGAAGAACCAACTGTACCACAGTCTTTGATAGATATGGATAACGTGGTCCTTCTTCCACACGTAGGGTCTGCAACAAGAGAAGCAAGGACGGAAATGGCAATTATGGTGGGGCGCAACGTGGCCGCAGTTCTAGAAGGAAAGGAACCTCCCAATGCTGTGGTCTGATTATCTCGTTTCAAAATACCATATCGGTCCATAATATCTATTTCCATTTTTGTCAATGGCAACTATTTGCCAGTAATAAACAGTATCATTTGAAAGTCTATCGACGAAGTAACTATTCGATCCAGTAGATGCATAAAGCTTTGGCGTCGAAGATGTTCCCAGATAAAGATTGTAGCTGGCTATTTCGATGAGAGGGGAAGATTCTAGGCCGACCCTGGCTCCTGAATCTCTGTTTGAAACCCATATGTCCAAGTTGCTCAATATGATAGAGTTGTTTCTGACAACGACGTCCCAGCTAAGCATCACACTACCGCCATAAACAGGCGTCCCATCTTGAAGATGACTGGCGAAGATCACCTGTGGTTCCTGGTAAAGGGTACCTGCGGCGGCAACAATGAATATAGTGAAAAGAACGGCGAAAAAGACTCTTTCCATTGTCAGCACCTCCAATCCATTTGACTGTGGAAACAGTAACTAAGTTTACTATCAAAAAAAGGAGAGTGAGATCATGAAGGTAAAGAACGTTGGAGAAGTCTACAGATGTGAGATATGTGGAAACATAGTTGAAGTGAAAGAAGCTGGTGGAGGAGAACTAGTCTGCTGTGGAGAGCCGATGAAGCTTGTGCAGGAATAAAAGAAGCCCCGATTTTGGGGCTTCTTTTTTAGAAATACATGTCGAAACCCGAAAGGACTGGAAGCGGCCAGAAAAAGAGAGAGAAGTTGAACCTGTCCGTCATTTTGGTTACATCTACGAAGCTGATCTCAGGAGAGAGTCTTGTTTTGAAATTATCGGTTGTTTCGAAGAAAGAGTACATAGCTTGTCCTCTCAGTCCGAGCGCGAACATGAATCTTCTTCCAAACAAGTTAAAAGAAAGATTCTCGATCCCCGCCAGCAATCGTGCATCAATCCCTGCTTCTAGTCCCGAAACCTCCCCAAATGCACCCGAATACGAAACCGAAGGCCCAATATAAAGCATGGCAGGAGTGAAACTCAAACTACCGGTTTTGGAAGCGCCAAAGACTTGAAAGCCCAGTCTGTAGTATCCATTCACCGAGAATATTCCAAGAAGAAAAGGGAAATAAACAACCGAACCGCCGATATTGTTCGCGTTGAAATAGCTTCCAAAAGACGCAGTAGAAATTAGAAGAAATGCTATAAGTATTACGAGTGTCTTCCGCTTCATAAGAAACCTTCCGCTTTAGTTACGTAGCTCAATTATACATTTTCACTATCAAATGAAAAAAGACTTTTTGGTAGATTTAATCGTGATGAATAGGGGCATTTTGAATGATCGGTATCACCGGGAGTAAACTAGATCTCTCGAAAAAAATCACACTAGGCGATTCCGAGCGTCTTGATTTTGAATTCCTGTGCAATTTCGATCTGTTTTGAGAACATACCTTACATAAAAGGAATTTCTCCTTCAAGAAAAGGATACAGAAATAGTCGATCATTGTACCATATACCTTTTGGAGGTTAATCGATGGACGAAGTTGTTCTTTCCAGGCAAGAGATATTTTCTTCCTTTGAGGAAGCTGTAAGAAACAAGGGCTCCGTTCTGGGCAATGGCATTCTTCGAGTAGATTCCTTTCTTAACCATCAGATTGATCCACAACTAATGAAAAATGCTGGTGAACTAATCGCTGACTACTTCAGAACTTATGGAGTAACAAAAGTCTTGACTGCAGAGAGTTCTGGGATTGCTCCCGCATTGATGGCAGCTAGCAGCCTTGGTGCACAGCTCGTTTTTGCTCGTAAGAGTAGACCAATAACAATGCAAAGGTATCTGAGTGAATCCGCTCCTTCGCACACAAAAGGAGGGATAGTGGAACTCAACGTTTCCCTGGACTATATTGATGAGAAGGACAGAGTCATTATCGTGGATGACTTTCTGGCAAGCGGTAAGACCATAGAGGCCCTGGCCCGGCTTGTATTGAAAACGGGAGCATCGCTTCACGGCTTTGCGGCAATCATTGAAAAGACCTTCGAAGAAGGTCGAACTTTGCTGGCGAAGTTTGGCGTTCCTGTCCTGGGGATTGTAAGAATATCTTCACTCGACCCGCTCTCATTTGTGAAAAATGGAGTCTAGAAAACTGCGCAGAACTGCACTCCCAGATTCACAAAAGACAGGAAGAAGCGATCGTTATCAAAGGAGTTCGTTACGGACCAATATCTTGTGCCCGCTCTAACATAGTAGAATGGCCCTTCAAAGTGAAGTCCAGCGAACATATCTATGAATCCGTTCCCTTTTCCCAGTCCAGTAGAGACATCTAATCCAATGAAGACCTTATCGTTCATCTGCAGCCTCAAATCTGCAGCAGGGCCAAAGGACAAATCAGAAACCTTGCGGTCAAATGTTTTCGAGCCAGTGAGCGTCAGTTGTTTGAACCACAACCTACCTTGAACACCCAGTTGAAGAGAGAAGCGATCAAGCTCAGGAAGTATATACATATAAGTGAGCGAAAGTACATCCTGCTTAAACATTGATTCGTATGAAGCCAAAGGGTCAGTGTCCGTCGCCTCGAATGTACTTTTAACGGTGAAGTGAAAAAAACTCAACTCTATCAGATGTTCACCGCTGATCTCATACCCCACAGTTGGTAAGAAATAAGCGCGGAAGTCGTTTTTCATCAGGAGCTGGGTTCTCTCAGAATCACTGCCTTCAAGGAACCCACTCCACGGCATTGATACACCACTATCTACCTTCATCTCCAAATTTGCAAAACAGGACGCTGTTAAGATAAGAAAGATTATTAAACAAAATCCCCTGATGTTCATGATCTCAGCAAACCTTTCTCGATCATCCAGCCGGTAAGTACCCTAACCTTCCCGATCTCGACTCCGTAGTGAATACTTGCCAATAGTTCTACGGCTTCCCTACCTCCAACAACAGCCGCACCTCCCACCACGAAATCGGCGATACTTACGAAATCAATTTCGAGCTCGTCTTTAAGTTCCTGAGGGAATGTCCTGATCCATTCCAGACCTAAAGAGCTATCGAAGGTTGGCTCCAGTGGGCTTAGTGAAGGAAGATTCCCAGAATTATTGAAAACCTTTCTGAGTACTTCTCCCTCGTAATTAGAAATCAGAAGATCGAAAACATCATCGCTTCCTTCTCTCCCTGAAATTCTGTTTAGTATACCGAATAGCTCTCCTATCATCTTGCTTCTGACACTTATGAGCAAGTCCTGATCGGGCTTGACTAGCTGATCCAAAGTATTGAGAGCCGACAGACCTACCCACTCCAGTTCTTTTTCATCCATCATCTGGGGTGTGTCTAAATCCGAGTGGTAGTATCTATCTGGAAGATGGCCCATGAACGGAGAGGGAATTCCAAGAGTTGTGAAGACACAGTGATCTGAACCGGCCATGAAGGGAATCTCTCCAAATCTCTTCAGAGGATAACCGGCATTTGAAGGCATAAGAGTCTTGATATAGAATTCCAGGATATTTCCCCACCTCTGTGGCAAATAAGGTGGGACCTTTGAAAGAATAAATGTAGAACCCGTTTTGTTCTGATCTGCACCAACCATATCAAGGTTTATAGTATATATCGGAAGGTTATTCTCGCTCTTGAGTTGGAGAGCATAAGGTACGCTTCCCAAATATTCGGGAACAAGTGCAATTTTCACGGAATATGGGAAGTTCTCATCATTCAACACCCTTGCTATCTCAACGGCGAGAGCGGCTCCACTCCCGTTATCATCGGCCCCAGGCGAAGGATGACACAAATGCGCAGTTATGAGAACCTGAGGGCCATCATTGAAACCAGTCGCGTCTATTTGCAGAACATCAAAACTACCTTTCGACATATTTGTTTCAGCCCTGAACCCAACGATCGCACTTCCTTTTTTCGAGTAATTGAAGAGAAGATCGTACTTCTCTTTTGTAACCGAAAAAGCAACAGCGTTTCTATCGGCCGAATCTCTGTCGTGGGGGATCGTCAAGAAGTTTGTCATTTGAGGTAAATCATTGAGACTGCGACCAATTTCCTCAAAGACCTTTCTCATATGGCACAGAATTAGACACCTCGCCCCGCCCTCAACTACCGCATGCTGAAAAACCTTGACAGGATCTTCACTAGCAAGAACTGCTTTTCCGGAGTAATCTCCTTTACCGTCATATACAACTAGAGGTAACGATTCCCAGCCTTTGCTGCTTCCACTACCGGAAACCAGGGAGACTTTTGTGACTTTTGTTGAAGTGACGAAAACCCTCTCTGGATTCTCAAGCCACAGCTCCCCATATACTGGTTCCCATGCAAGTGTAGAGACGATGTTTCCCGTCTTTGTGACCCCATCGGCTGGATACTTCAATACCCGGAATCTATTTTCCGGAAGACCGGAACGGATAAGATAGTCCATTATCGAGTTCATAGATTCCTTATAGTCACGACTTCCCCGCATTCTGTGATATCCCGAAAGCATTTCTATAAGAGATTTAACCTTTTTTCCATCCAGCCTTTGACTCAACTCTGATCACTCCTATTCTAGATAAATCATCTTGTGTGTCATTTCACCGTCAACAACTAGATTTGCACCTGTGATAAAAGAAGCTTCATCACCGCTAAGAAAAAAACAGGCATCTGCAACGTCTTCCGGTCTACCAACTCGCCCGGCCGGGTGTTGATTATGTGCAACATCGCTTCGTTCGGATGGCTTACTGGGCTGGCTTTCAGTCATGTCGATCTATCCCGAGCATATCGCATTGACTCTGACTTTTAGCCCAAGAATAATGGCAAGTAAATGTGTGTGAGCCAGCAGACCACCTTTCGAAGTAGAGCATGGTTCCGAACTGCTTACCGACATCAAAGCCCGAGTCGAAACTATGTTTATTATGCTTGAGCCTTTCGAAGTGGCTAAATAAGGAGAGCAGTATTTCGCCATCAAATAAGAGCCCGTGAGATTGACCTCGGTTACTTTCCTCCAATCATCTGTTGACCTCTCTAGAAGTGTTCCGGTCCATCCTATCCCCACATTGTTTATGAGAACGTCTATCGATCCGAATAGTCCCACCGTACCAGTAACAACTCTCATTAAATCATCTTCAGAAGAAACATCTCCATAAATAAACGTCACTCGGCCTCCGTCGGAAATCATCTGGCTCACCAAGCGATTCCCAGCTTCCACATCGATATCCATAATCAACACAAATGCACCACATCTCGCGAAACCAATGGATATGGCTTTCCCGATTCCTTTGGCTCCACCAGTAACAAGTATGGTTTTGTTCAAGAATCTCAAAACGCACCCCCAAAGGATCCCAAAAGAACCATCTCAACAAAGCTAAACTCCGGTCAACCTCTCTGCCTGAATCGTTGCACACTTCTCGATCGCCGTAAGCTTTACTTCCTGCTCCTCAAAAGTCTCCGCAATCGCATGATAATGATTGTAAGTCCTTTTCCAACATATCGAAGCCTTAACTGGATCACTTTCATTACGTGCTATTTTCTCCAGGGTCATTCCTTTGACAAGCCACAGAGATATGTCATCAGCCTTCAATCGCAACCCCTCTTCGAAGACTTCAAGTGCTTTGTAGGGTTCTTCAAGACGATCCCGAAGCAAGGCTCCCAGCTTCCTAATGTATAACAGTTTCTCCTCAGGAGACTCAAGACTGTCAATAATTCTCTCGTAATCACTGGCGAGTTTTCTTAGAATCTCCTCGCCCGAATCTCTTTTCCTTGCTTTAAACTCGTAGTTAGCAATGCTTTTCTTAAGAAATTCAAGGTAATCTGATTCACCAGAAAAATCGGAATCATATCTTTTATCCGATATCGACTGTCCCAATATTCGAAGCTTTTCTATCAAAGCTCTTTTGATTTCTTCTTCTTCTATCTTCGGAAGAATGAGATCTAGTTTGTCAAGAAGAGTCACTTCATTTCCTTTGAAATAAACTACAAAGCGGTCAAAACTACCCGATAATTTCTTTGCGATTCCATCTAAATCTTCGCCGGAAAGCATAAGATCAATATACTTCACCGCAAGGTTGGAAAGTAATTGTTCGTCTTGAATCAGCGATTTGGAAGAGTCTAAGGCTCTCTCGAGAAGGCGAAGCTGTTCTACTCTAGAGATCTCTCCGACTTCCGAAATTGCTGAAATGTACATCTCTCGTAGCCGCACAAGCCTATCGGGCTCTTCGTTATAAACAGCATTCTCAAGCTTCTTAAGAGCAATCTCGGCAAATAATGCTTTCGAAGAGATCCTGTAGCAGCTTAAAGCAAATTTGATCGCAGCCTCAGGTTGGTCCTCAAAGAAGACTGATATGAATTCTTCCCAAAGGCCTCTATCAAATTCGCAGGCAAACTTCTCGATTTCTCGGGCAAAAGAGTTTTTCGAGGACCCGTCAATCTTCTCAAAGGTTGAGATAAGGTCTTCAAATGACTCAGGATCTTTGAGAAATGCGAGCCTTTCTAGTGCAGCCTTCATAGCGCCTTCATTATCTCCTTTTCCTCTCTTCAAATTCCAGAGTTCATATAGCAACCTACCTTTTTCCTCTTCTCGAGATTTCGAAATCCTTCTTTCTATCTTAGTAATCCTATTCTCTCTTCTTCTATCATTAATCTTCTTAAAGAACATCATATCCTCCGGCAACAAGGGAATGAATAGCTTCGATAAAAGGATACCAGAAAACCTCGTCTGGAGAACGTTGGCTTATCCTGAGGAGCGTTTACCCAAAAGCGAGTCGGCCTTCTGTGAAAAAACAAAAGATTATACCGAGACAGACGAGAAATCTACATCCAGAATCAAATCGATCAGGGATCTGCTCCATTCAATCTTGTAACCCCAAATTGTCTTCTGAAGGAAGTAAATCCGCGCTCCTCTGAACTCTCTGAAGACACTCTCTTCGGAAACTTCAGGGACAAATATCAGGCAGTAACTTTCAGGATCATCCTTCAATTCGTAGAGAGCGAGAAAAGTATCATACTCTGGATCGTCTTGAGTATATATCGATCCCGACAATCCATCTGTGAACCAGATGCCTGAACTTTGGGCATACTGTAGATAATACTTCTCAATAATTGACCAATACTTAGGGAAGTCAAATATCAGATTCCTCATGTCTCCTTCAAGCTCGACAATGGCTACCTTTCTCAGCGACACAATTTCATCTTCACTTAATCCGGCTTCAAGGCCGGAATCTTGCTGAAGACGAATTTGATTTGCATAGTCGATCATTGCCCTCTCATATTGCAGGAAGACTTGGTCTGGACTCCTGAAGAAGTTGAATCCCCAGATGTATGAGACCGCTAGAAATCCTGTAAGAACTATAAGAAAAGGCAACCAGAGTTTCAAAGAAATTCACCACCCGGTTTCACCACATAATCAAAGATATCACATGTCATCGAACCATGAATGCATGAAGACCCCTTCCCACAAAAGAAACTGTTATGTTGTATTATTATCACTGACCGGCAGATTGGAAGGGAAATGTATGCTGATTACTCTGAGCAAAGTTGGACACGATTATGGTCAAGACTTCCTCTTTGACGAAGTCTCAACCTCGATAGATAGGAAAGATAAGACAATACTTCTTGGAAAAAACGGAAGCGGAAAATCAACCCTCATGAGAATAATTTCAGGTGATCTTTTGCCGTCTGAGGGGGAGGTTTTCCTATCCACAAACGTGAGAATTGGTTATCAAATACAGAATAGAATACCCAATTCTGAGTTGACTCTTATGGATTACTACATGCAGGACAAATCGAGTGTCCTTCCTGACACCGAAGAATACTATTCCTTCGACAGAAGAGTAAGGAGTATCCTCGTAGGGCTCGAATTCGGCGAGGAAGATTGGGAAAGACGTCTCGAAACCTTCAGTGGTGGCGAACTAACCAGGATCTCTCTTGGAAAGCTTTTTCTGGTTGATTACGATCTACTGCTCTTGGATGAACCTACAAATCATCTCGATCTCGAATCGACTGAATGGTTAGTAAGCTTCTTAAAGAATTACAAAGGAGCTCTGCTTGTCGTTACTCACGACAGATACTTGATTAGAAACGTTGGCAATCGCTTCTGGGAGCTGAACGGCGGCTCGCTTTGGGATTTCTCCGGACCTTATGACAGATACCAGGCAGACAGAGAGATTATGTTAAAGAGCGGCCTGAGAACACGGGATAATCTTTCAAAAGAAATCGAAAGACTTGACTCTGTCGCAAAACGCTACAGATTGTGGGGGCAGGAAAAATTCATCAAGCAGGCGATCAACAAAGAAAAACAAAGGGACAGACTAATCGAGCAGCTCGAATCGATAGATCTCCCAGATGAAGAAATCAGAGGGACAAAATTCCGCCTGCCACAGCCAGATAGAACCGGCTACTCAGTTTTGAAGATCGAAAAACTGTCATTCGGCTTTGGCAGCAAGAATCTTTTCAGCAGCGCCACCACAGAAATACACAGGAGAGATAAGATCGGCCTTCTCGGCCCAAATGGCAGCGGGAAGACAACACTCTTGAAGATAATTACTGGGAATTTAAAGGGATACTCGGGAGAAGTTACCTGGGGCCACAACGTCCGTTGGGGCTATCTTTCTCAGCTGACCGAGGATCTAAATTCGTCAAACGATGTGCTCACGGAAATCTGGCAATTGATGAGGGGGCAACCTGATTACGAAGTTAGAAAGTACTTAGGAAGGTTTGGCTTTCCCGGCGACGATGTCTTTAAGCCAATACACACCTTGAGTGGTGGAGAAAAAACGAAACTCGCGCTTGCGAAACTGATATTATCGCGTCCAAACGTTTTGGTCATGGATGAACCGACGAACAATCTCGACATCTGGTCCATTGAAAGCCTTGAACAGGTACTGAAAGAATACGAAGGCTGCATAATTCTTGTTTCTCACGACAGAGAATTCGTACAGAATATTTGTGATCGTTTCTTGATGATCGATAGGCATAAGTTGAAGAGTGTATCCACTGTTGATGAGTATTTGAGTAGAAATCAAAGCTATACCGGTTCGGTGGGTAATGATGACGGGCGAGTCAGCTTTCAAGAAAGAAGGAGATTATCCAACAAGAAGAAGTCGATCATTGAAAAGTTGCAACAATTGGATGCTGAAGAAGAAGCTCTGTCCAATAGTCTGGAAGAGATTCACGCAAGAATGGGGCTTTACGCTAGTGATTACGAGAGGCTCCAAGAATTTCAGAACACTTTGGATCAGGCTGAAGAAAGGATTCTTGAGATTCTTGAAGAAAGAGAGATCCTGGAACACGACCTAGAGGAACTTTCTACAATGATGGGAAATCAATCATAACAGCATAAACGCAACTGAAAGCATTGAAAGAAAGATCGAAATATCTGCCATAACCAGATAAGCGTGGAAGCTTCTCTTATGGACCTCGACCATTGATCTTGGATCGCTTCCTCCTGATTTCATAAACCTGTCCGCCATAAGCCAGAACAAGAAAGTGAGAAACCATGACAAAGAGAAAATTGAGCTCCAAAGCAAGGAAGCTGAAACGATTATTGCCATTGTAATTGCTGCTCCCAAAACAACGAAAGAAAGAGCCGCTGCCGGTATTCTTATGGTTTGCCAGAAAGCGTGAAGGTAACCCTGAACCTGAGGTTCAGTTCTGGGATCCTTCATAGGTATCATCAAGAGCGAAACCGTGAGCCCCCCTCCAGCCCATAAAACGTAGGAGATCACAAATACTATCTTGCTAAACCCTTCGAAAAAACCCATAACATCACTCCAAAATAACTCTTCGTCACTGTCCTGCTAAGCGCCAGAAGAGCACTTACGTCTGGACAAATCTCTCTTTCAACGATCCCTTCAGGATAGATTATATCAGATAATTGTCTTCGTACCCTTTGACCTCGCTTCTGAAGAAAACTAGATAAACCGGAGAAATCGCCTGTATTTCTCGCAAAGTCACGCTTTTTGTCATTCGAAGATCTTGCATTCACGTAGTTTCTTGAGCAGTATCATTGTTCCATTATAGAGATAATCGCGAAGACCGTTGTTTCCGCTCTAGGCGGGCAATTTTCGGCGTTTATAAGATCTACAAACTATCGGCGTCGTGGGTGTCAACACTGCTGCACACACTGTGACTCTGGGAGTCAATGCTAAGGAGTAGACGGTTTCGAAAATGTCGGTTACAGGTCAAATGCAGTGGATTTTCCGAAATTCGAGCTCAAGCGTAAAAGAGATAACGGCATAGAATCGACCGGATAAAAGAGCGATCCATGTACTCCGCCAAAAAGATGAAAATAACGAAGAGATCTCTTTTGGTTAGTCGAAATCTCGCATACGGAGTCCAGATAACCACAAAGGACCACCTTCAATTAAAGACGTTGATATTCTGAATGTCTCGAAGCGTTGCTCGGTGGTCTTCACAATAACAACTCCAGACGATAAGTTGGCAAACAAACTCGAACCAGGAGTACCCTGGCATTCGAGAGGAATCGAAGTATTCAAGGCTTTATCTAGAGCAGGCATTGATGTCGAAATCGTGTTGATGCCGATCCTGCCATTCACAGAAGATAGTACGGAAGACATCTTGCCCATACTTACTAGAGGAAAAGAAGCTGGAGCCAAGTTTATCTATCCTTCAATGAGAATGACTTTGAGGGATAGGCAGAAAGAATATTACTATCTAAAACTCGACGAGCTCTTTCCGGGAATGAGTAATCAATACAAAAGAACCTACGGAAATTCGTACTTCTGTAGCTCTTCAAACGACAATATATGACAAACCACGTCCGTCATGAGGCAAAGCTGCTGAACCTGGATTTGCTTCAATTTGGAAGACCCTTCGGCGAGCCCAATCTTAATACTCAAATGATCTCATTCTAGCTTTCCAAACAATTCTTCGGGACTATTGATTCAGTCTCTCGAAACCAGGTTTCAATAGACTTTTCGTGCGTCATATGAATCAACAGTCTAACATTGTCTTGGACCATTTGAAAATTTCCATTGTGAGGTAGAACTTCTATTAGCTAACTCTAAGACCGTTTTACTATCCATAGCAGTGTTTTTTACGACCATGGTTTGATTTCTACACAGCTTTTTTCTTCTTGATTAACTCGTCCTCGGAACCTAGACTTTCTGTATCACAGGTTGCTCCGAGAGAAAAACTCTTCGTCTGGCCACCTCTGAGAGGTCCAAAGACAGCAGTGTTCAACATGGACAGAAGCATCACAAAAAAAGGAATCGGATCGCGAACATCCCATGAATCATCCTTTAGCTTCTTCCTGCTCTTGAAAAAGCCCTTCAGGTTCTTAAACTTGCCTTTAAACAACGTACTGAAGAACCAACCGATCTCCATTGCCGTTGTAAAAGTACCATAACCGGTTTTCGGCGATCTAGCCACGCTGACTTCACTTCCATTTGCTAATTCAAGATACGCCTTTACCATGTCAACACCAGAGTTATAAGCAATGAGCAGCCCGGGGCTCATCCTGGGATTTACATCAACCAGATAGTATTCACCATTGATTCTGTCATGTAGGAAATCCATCGAAATGAATCCAGAGTAGTTGAGATCGCTGACGATTTTCTTAACTTCTCCAAGCGCTTTTTCGCAATCTATAGAAACTCTGCAGGTACCAATTCCTCCAGATTCAGGGTATTCTCTTATGTTGTGATAAATGACGTTTCCAATTAATCGACCATTGTGAGCCAACCCTGTTGTACAAATCTGGTAGGGCTCTTTCCACTCTTGGACCAGATATCTGTCTTCTTCAAGATTCCTGCATCTTTTCTCGAACTCACCTATGGAATTAACCTTGAAAATCCCTTCAGCAGATCGCTGATTTCTGGGTTTAATTATTACCGGGAATTCACACCCCTCTAAGCTGAAATCCTTCAACAGCGCCGTCTTCGGAACACTTATACCAAGTGATCTTGCGTAAGTGGTCATTGAGTACTTGTCGTGAAGGAGAGTAATATGATCGTAAGAAGGAACCAGTACATTTACACGACCTTCCAACCTACCAATATATTTGCTGAACACAAAACCCTCTTCAAAGGTTGGACACAGAACATCGATCTTCAGTTCTTCTATCTTTTCAATGACGCTTTCGACAAAAGCACTGCTATTCTCACCGACTGAAGGATAAATGAATTTCCCTTTGAGATATCTGGAGTAAAGACCCCCGCTAAGTCTACTGCTGTCCGCTGCGAAAACCTCATGACCGCTTCTAGCCAAAAGCCTTATAGTATTAATTGCATACCACATTCTAGCGCCCGTAACCAATACCCTCAAACTCAAAACCTCCCGAAAGAGAATGAATAACGAAGATTATCAAATAAAATCTTATACCATCGAAGTAACAAATTGATTTTTTACCACCGTTCTATGAGCCCAGTATTTCCCGGGCTTGTTAGCCAACTGCGCAATACGTTAAATTAAGGCTAACTGAGACACCGACTGATGAACCATGCAATTGTCGCCTCCATTTACATAATAGAGACGATTTGATTTCTTTGAGAATAAATTGTATAATAAGTTTGAAAGGTTAACGGTTAACTTCGGTTACAGTGTATTCACAATGCACTCGTTTATACGGTAAAGTTAGCCGCAATCCGGACAACTCCTCGTTTCGTAGCAATTCCCCCTTCGATTCCTGACGCCAGTCAGGAATCCTTTTTTATTGTAAACTAAGATTGAATAAACAAATGAAAAGGCCGCCAAAGGCGGCCCCATGATAAAACCAAAACTACTCTACGATTTTCATCAAGGACGAAATCGATTCGACTGCCTCCTGGGGAAGTCTATCGAAGCCACCTCTTTCAACTTCTCTAGACCGAAGGAAGTTGTACCTGTCAACGAGTCTCTCCCTCAGAAGCTTCTTGTAGCTCTCATCAGAAAGATCAGGCAAAAAACCTTCAATAAACATTATCTCGAGTTCCTCGAATGGTTCCCACGGCAAGAACTCTGCTCGGTTCTCTACTATAGACTCGAGGATTTGAAGGGTGAGTTCCTTGGGAACCTTCTTCTCGCCAAAATGCCCGGTATTGAAAATATAACAGTTAATCCCTCTGTGAGTAAACAATTCAAGAAAACGATTAAAATCGTCAGAAAGCGGATAGGTTCTGAATGGATTCGCGTAGGGCTCTATTACCAGCGCATTGGGATCAACTCCTGGTGCCAGGCGTTCAGCCGAGGTCCTTTTTGTAGCAAGAGTCGCGCCCATAACAGATGCGAGAACAGGATCGTTGACTTTCACTACCGGAGGAATTGATGGGTCTTTCATCAACCAGATGATGGCTTCTACTGGTTCATCGAATTTGTCTACTCTATTTGGAGACCAGATTTTTGACTTGATTGCCCTTCCGTTTCCGTTTCTAATGTCCTCCGTCACAATAACAATTCGTCCTTCGTCGTCCTGGGTCGCACCAACGTTCTGAACAGAAAGAAGGAACTTGTTGTCTTCACTATTTAGAGGATAGTCGGACGTCTTGTCGAAATACGAGGGTTCCAGTGCTACGGAAGATCCATCGGAAGATGAAATCACGAAGGCATCATCGTGCAACACTGTAACATCATACTTTCCGTTGTGCTTAGCATGAGTAAGCGTTGACTTTCCGGAACCGGACAGTCCAAAGAAACCCACAACAAATTTTCTGTCCTGGAGATTGTACCTTTTCTGACCACCATGACAAGCAGCAAAACCATGCCTGTTGGCACATCCCCACGCAAGGGTAAGCGTTCCTTTTTTGAATTCACCGAAGTATCTCATTCCGAGAATTGCGGCGCAATTGTGTTCCGGATCGAAGAATGAAAGCCCCAATGGATGATCTGGATGATGCCATTCCGGGTCGGAAAACACAAAAATATCGCCCTCGTTTTCACACCTTTCTGAGGACTCATACATTTCGTTGTAGAATTCGTTTATCGGCTGGAAATTTAACAACCAATTATAAATCAGGTTCTCGTGGGTTTCAGGAACCAGAAGATGTGCCTTTACCATGAAATCTCTATCGAGCCCTATATACGCCTGGGCATGGTACATCTTCCTGTTTCTTGTTTTGTAGACTGCTTCTCGCAACTTCGCTCCGTATTCTGTTTCGTTTACTCCTGGCTCTCCCACTATTCGCCTCGCCGAGGCACATCTTCCAGTCACGGCGCCGTCATTGAAGAGAAGAACTTTTGAATCTGAATCAAGACCGGCTTTTTCGGGTTTATAAACTGGAAGGTCAGTGACTATCGTACCTGCCGAGTTCTTCGCGAGCTTGTAGGCCTCACTGGGCGAAACGACCGGTACTACGTTATTTCCGTAGAAAGCTGTTTCTATCGTTACACGGCTCATTGAAAAGAGAGGGTTATCTCTTCCAATTCTTTCTCTCACAAATCTGGAACTAGTAGACATCTTTCACCTCCAAGAGATCCCAGAAAATCTGTAGAGCCTTACTTACAAGACTCCTTGAACTAAGAACCACGAATGTTCGCATAATCTACAAAGATCGTGCGAATCAAAGCAAATCTAACGTCTTTGAACATAAATCTCTATATTGGGGTGTGACTCTTACCAAAAAAAGCTGTAGAGTTATACTGGGTTAAGGTGATCGTTCTTTAACTTCAAATCTTCGTCTCCAGACTTTGAACTTCCATAAAAGAGTCCTAACTTTCAAAGGTTGCCTCCTCAGAGAACAACTCTACTATCTTCGTAATTACCTGAACCGACTTTTCCATAGATCTTATTGGTATGTACTCGAATCTTCCGTGAAAATTGTGCCCTCCTGTGAAGAGATTGGGTGTAGGAAGTCCCACAAAAGAAAGACGCGCACCATCAGTTCCCCCTCGCACAGGTTCTATTTTCGGTTCAATTGAAAGACTCTCCATTGCCCTTTTCGCGGTCTCAACAACAAAATACACTTCCTCTATCTTCTCTTTCATATTGTAATAAGAGTCTTCAGTACAAAACGTGACCGTATTTTCTCCATATTTGTAGTTCAATAAAGCCGCTACTTCGGAAATCATCGTCTTTTTTCTTGAAAACTTCTCCCTAGAATGATCTCTAATGATGTATTTTAGTATTGTTTCTTCTACAGAACCTTGAACACTGATTAAGTGGAAGAATCCCTCTCTCCCGCAAGTAGTGGCAGGTATTTCATTTGAGGGCAGCATTCCGTTGAATTCACATGCAATGAGCATTGAGTTTTTCATCTTATCTTTCGCGCTTCCAGGATGGATATTCAGTCCTTTAATCACAACCTCAGTGTTGGCAGCGTTGAAAGTCTCGTACTGCAGTTCTCCAATGCCTCCCCCATCTACTGTGTACGCGTAATCGGCTCCGAATTCTTCTATGCTGAAATGATTAGTTCCTCTCCCGATCTCCTCGTCCGGTGTAAAGGCTACTCTTATCTTGCCGTGTTTAATCCGGGGATTCGAAATTATAAATTCCATCGCGGTTAAAATCTCTGCAATTCCTGCCTTGTCATCCGCTCCAAGCAAAGTAGTTCCGTCAGTAACAATCAGATCTTCTCCAACATATCTTTCAATTTCTGGATACAGATGAGGATCAATATAGAGGTTATCTTTCTTGTTAAGGAGCAACTTCCCTCCCTGATATTTAACAATTGAAGGTCTTACATCTTTTCCGCTCATTTCCGGGCTCGTATCCATATGGGAGATAAATCCAATCACGGGTAGTTTCGTTTCAAGGTTTGAGGGCAGGGTCCCCATCACATAACCAAAATCGTCAATAGTAACTTCAGACAATCCTATAGATTCCATGTCCTCCTTGAGAGTTCTGGCAAGATCTAGCTGACCAGTTGTAGACGGGAAAGTCTTAGTTTCAAAGCTTGAAGTGGTTTCAATCGATATATATCTCAGAAATCGCTCAATCAATTTCTCAATCACTATTATCACTCCTTCTTCTTGATTTGTTCTTCTCTATCATCACTTCAATAAACTCTCTCGGCCTCGCTGCAAGTCGATTAGCTATGACAACTGCCGAATTGAAAACCATTCCAGGTACTGATACGACTTTCTTCGTCTTTACTCTCTTCAATAGCAGAAAAGAAACACCTCTCAAGACCAGAGTAACTAGGAACAAAATCTGAATGCCAAAAAACGTATGTCCACCGAGTGTCCAGGTAAACTTGTTAAGATAAAAAGCAAGAACCCCTCCAACGAGTGAACCAGCAAGAGCGGAAGCCCCATTCGAAAAAGAAAGCAACGCATAGTAAGTTTCCGCATCAACCCCATTTAGTAATTCGAGCATTGTAGTGAAAAGACAAAGATTTATTGCGCTCCACGAAGCGGTACCAATAAAAGTATCTACGTAAAGTAAATAGACCGTTCCCCTGTCCATGAACAACCAGAGAAATGTCTTTAAAAATGCACCGAAGATGCCGAATTCCAATACCGCCTGTCCTCCAATTCTATCAGCTATCCTCCCCCACAAAAGATAAAACACCATCGTAAGAGTTGAGCTGAAGATGTTAAGTAAACTGAGAAACGAATAATCCAGTTCCATATTCACCAGCTCATGATAGGCAAAGAAGGGTGAAGCAATCGCAATTGAAAAGCTCCAGAAGGAATAGAAACGGAGATAGGTCATGAATTTCTTATCTCTTGTAACAGCCTTAAAAAGGCCACTTCCATAGCTTATCTCGTGTGGAGGATCGTTGTGAAGACCCAGTAGAACAAGGCTGACCAACGCACTGACTGCCCCCATAGTGGTTATTATCACAAAACCCGTTTTTCCAGATGAATGGTCAAGAATGAAAGAATAAAGAAGCGTTATCAACATATTTGTTATTGTGAATATAACGTTTCTCAGGCTGAAGAACCTTGCCGATTTATCTGGCGGAACAACATCCCTGATAATTGATACCCAGAAATTCCCTGCCAAACTTGCTGCAAATGAAAAGAATGCAAGAATTACCAGTAAAAGTGACTGTTTGTTTATTCCTAATGCGAGTGTTACTGGAATAAACGCCGTCGATAGTCTCCCCGCAGACGCACATATCATCATTGCTTTCTTTCTGTTTCCAACCAGTCTTAATATAAAAGGAGCAATGAGTTGAATTAATTGTGAAACTGAAGGGAGAACTCCAATCAAAGCAATAACTGGTTCGGACGCCCCAAATTCAAGAGCAAGCCCCGTCCCAAGGAATCCCTGAGTAATTAAGAAGAACCCATTGTAAATGGCACCCTCAAAAACCGATAGAATTCTAGTTTGACTGTTCCTGTCCAATAGATACATCTCCGGCTGAGTAGAGCACTAAATGTCTCTACCACCAATAATTGCAATCTTCAAGGAAAGCTAAACAAAATATATAACTAAATCATCGGATCACAGTTCGTCCTACACAATATGGATTTTGACTTTACCGAATGTTTACAAAGAAAAACCGATAATTATGATCCAGTATATTGACAAACCCGATAGTTTTGGGTAGAATTATATCAAATAGATAAGAAACCCTTGCACCCCAAAGCTCAACCGGTCATTAAAAAAGACAAAACAACTTAGCAACAATATGCTTGTTCACCATTACCCCCCATGTTATGGATGACGGACAAGGCATGAGAAACCCCCTGGAATATCCCGATTTTTAAGCCGCCACTCCGGCGGCTTTTTTTTTACTCCAAGATCGCAGCAACTCCGATCAGACCGGGACCTGTATGACAAACAAGAGATTGAGATATCTGTCCGGTTATTATATGGCTAAGTCCAGCGGCTTTAATCTCTGAAACCGCCATCCTGAAAAGCTCCATGGTTTTCTCACTCTTGTCAGAAGTATAAGCCGCAATGTTCAGCACCCTATTGCCGTCGATGAAATGAATCAGTTTCTCGACGGAGCTTTTCACAGCTCTCTTCATACCTCTTTCTTTAGAAACGCTGTGATAAACACCGCCTTCTCCGACAGTAATTACGGGCTTCAGATCAAGAATATCACCGATGGTGGCGGTAACCTTTCCTATTCGCCCTCCTGCTCTTAGATATTTCAGTACGGGTATGCAGAAGAAAACCTTCGCTTTCCTGACAGAACCCAGAATGTCTTTGACGACTCCTTCAAAAGACTCCCCACTTTTGATCAGCTCAATTGCTTTCATTGCCAGAAGACCAGATCCAATTGAAATATTCTTTGAATCCACTACTTCAATTTTCGAATCGCCATGCTTTTCTGAAAAATCGCGAACATAAGACTTAACCTGATCAAGTGTGCCACTCAGGCCACTTGAAATCCCTATGAAGAGGATCTCGTTGTATCCCTTTTCATAAAGGCTTTCGAAAGCTTCCCCGATTTCGGGCGGTCTTGGAAGCGATGTCTTCGGAAACTTGTTTTCCATGTACTCAAGAAGATCAGAAGTGGAAATATCAATATTGTCCCGATATTCCTTACCATCCAGGACTATCTTCAGTGGCACTTCCCTTACATTGTCTTTTGCTTTAACCTCATCAGGAAGATCACATCCTGAATCCACGACAACTCCGATCATTTCAAAACCTCCTATCAAACAAACTCTTTCACAGTTCTTTATAAGACCTTTGGTATCTTTTCTTCGTTCAGCAGGGCTCACAATGAAAACCACAAATGGAACCCGGCAGTATTTTTCTTAGAAGAGAGCTTTCTCAATCCCGTTCGAGGAAGTCTCTGTAATAGTAATAGCTGCGCTTGGGGATACGTTTAAGACCTTTTTCGTAGTCAACATACACTAATCCGAACCTTTTCGAATAGCCATAAGACCATTCGAAATTATCCAGCAGCGACCAGACATAAAAACCCCTCAGATCTACTCCTGCCTTCAAAGCACTGAGAGCGGAAGAGAAATGCCTCTTCATATAGTCAATCCTTTCAAAATCTTCAACAAAGCCATCAGTCAACTTGTCCTTGCACGCCATGCCATTCTCGGTAATGTATATTGGTTTTTTTCCGTATTCTTTGAATGTCTTGTAAAGAAAAGCTTCAAGCCCCTCGGGGTAGACTTCCCATCCCATTTCTGTCTTAGCAAGTTCACCTTGAATAACCTCACTACCTAGAATACTTGATTCTTCCTTTCTTACCACGTTTCTTGTGTAGTAGTTTACACCCCAAAAATCAAATGGCGTCGATATTAAATCCATGTCACCGTCTTCGATGAGCGGTTGTACTCCTGCATCGTTGAATCTCTTGAAGAGTTCAGAAGGATACTCACCTGTTATGGGTGTCTCAAAGAACCATCCGTTAATGAACTGATCTCGAATTCTTGCAGCCCATCTGTCTTCTTTGCTATCGGTGGCCGGTTCGACGAAAATTGAGACATTAGCAAGACCAATAGTCCCATCTTTGACGACTTCCCTAAAACGTCTCACAGCCTCTCCATGAGAGAGTAACAGGTTGTGAGCCACGGTAAGTGAAGTTTTCAGATCTCTCTTGCCCGGGGCATGTTCACCCCAGAGATAGCTTACATGAGAGGAACAATAAGGTTCGTTCAGCGTGATCCAGTGTTTTACCCTGTCCCCAAATTCGCTGAACACCAAGCTGGAGTAATCGCCGAAATAATGTCTCATATCTCGGCTCTCCCAGCCATCTATTTTCCTATGCAACTCAAGAGGAAGATCCCAGTGATACAGTGTGACCATGGGTTGTATCCCAACTTCCAGAAGTCTATCGATAAGTTTGTTGTAAAAATCCGAACCCTTACGGTTTATCTTTCCTCGACCTTCGGGGAGCACCCTCGACCAGGATATTGAGAATCGATATGAATTAACACCAAGTTGCTTCATTAGCTCAATATCTTCGGAGAACCGGTGATAATGATCGCAAGCAACGTCACCATTGTCTCCGGAATTTACTTTGCCGGGTCTGTGAGAGAAATCAGTCCAAATCGATGGCCCCTTTCCATCCTCAAAATCAGCTCCTTCAATTTGATAGGAAGCCGTTGCTACACCCCAGAGAAAACCCTCAGGAAATACTGCCCTCAAAGCGACCGCCTCCTTGAGATCAACCTCAACTGACAAATCCTACCACAACTCAAAGAATTGAGCAGTGATTGTTTGCTTTTCAGAAAATTAGTCACAAAGACTTTTCGACCCGATCAAAAGCTTTCCGTATGTATTAATATTGTATTTGAAAAAGGGGCAATCCGCTTCCTTTCACACAAAAGTCGAATGTGAAACTTTGAAATACAATTCGGGAGGCATCACCAGTGAATCTACTATCGAACTTTTCTATTCCTTTAGGGAATCTAGTAATGTTTGCAATAGGAGCAATCCTGATCTACTTAGCAATAAAGAAGGAATATGAGCCAATGTTGCTTCTTCCTATCGGGTTTGGAGCTATTCTTACAAATATTCCTGGGTCATCGGCTATTGGAGAGCATGGTGTGCTCACTATTCTTTACGAGGCCGGGATTGCGAATGAACTTTTCCCAGCCCTAATATTCATCGGGATCGGAGCCATGATAGACTTTGGACCTCTATTACAGAAACCCGTTATGTTCTTTTACGGAGCGGCTGCTCAGCTTGGGATCTTCTTGACCATTATTGTGGCAGCGTTACTGGGATTTGACATAAGGGAAGCGATTTCTATAGGGATAATAGGTACAGCCGATGGTCCAACGTCTATTTATGTCGCAAGTAGACTGGCAATCCACATGTTGGGACCGATTTCAGTCGCCGCCTATTCATATATGGCTCTCGTTCCAGTTGTGCAACCACCAATAATAAAACTGCTGACCACTAAGGAAGAGAGAAGGATCCGAATGGACAACAGGACCGAGAAGGTTCCCAAATACGTGAGGGTACTTTTCCCGATCCTAGTGACTCTGTTAGCGGGAATTATTGCACCTGTAAGTGTAGCGCTGATAGGGATGCTGATGTTTGGTAATCTTATAAGAGAGTCCGGCGTACTAAACAAGTTGAGTAATGCCGCTCAAAACGAACTGTCAAACATTATCACTCTCTTTCTTGGGATTACCATTGGCTCAACTATGACTGCAGAAGCATTTCTTAATTCAAGAACCTTGTTGATTCTCTTTATGGGGCTTGTCGCTTTTGTATTGGATACGATGGGCGGAGTTGTTTTCGCCAAGATCTTGAACGTTTTCAGAAAGCAGAAGATAAACCCCATGATAGGTGCTGCAGGAATTTCTGCTTTCCCGATGTCTGCCAGAGTTGTTCACCGTATGGGACTGGATGAAGATCCGAACAACTTTCTCATAATGTATGCAACCGGAGCAAACGTTGCAGGTCAGATAGGTTCTGTACTGGCCGGTAGCATTGTTCTGGCACTTTTTCTTGGATGAAAGGAGTTAAGTGATGAATGAAGCCGTTTCCAAAAGCATAATGATCTTTGTTGAGGGCTATCCGACAATGTTTCTTGCTACTGTTGCCTTCTTTATAATGATAAAACTGCTGATGAAGTCTGCATCAAGAAAAGATGCAGGCTAGTCTGTTTCTGACTACCGGTACTATGAAACTCGTTTCAGAGAGTTTTAAATGTTGCAAAAGGAGCAAGACACGATGATTGATGGAAAAAGTGGAAGTTATCCCGTGCTTTCCGAAATCCTCAGAGAATACAACTCTGCGCTCGACAGGGTCGAAAACTATGTTAATTCAAAGCAAGGTTTCTTCTTCATATTCAGTTCAAAGAGGATAGAGGGAAGCAGAGGCCCATACTATGACTGTCTCGTAGGGGATTCTAAGTGTAGAACTGAAGCAAAGGCATGGATCAGTGAACAGGGCTGTTTGGAACCGGTTGAGGGCTGGATAGGTCTTGCAGACTACCTTATAGATAACAGGTTTGGATTGAGCATAAAAATCAGGAAGCTCTTCTCAATAAGTGAAATGGAAAGCTACAGCTCAGGCTCGATAACCCAGCTGCTTCCAATTGTTGAAGACTTAGAAAAGATAAAATCCGAAGTTCTGGAACTTGTAGAGTCGATCAAAGATAAGTATCTGAACACTCTTGTAAAGCGGATGGTTTCTGATGATGGGGTTTGCCCTGACTTCTTTGAAGCGCCTGCAGCAAAAGTCTATCATCATGCCAGAATCGGTGGTTTGGCGGAACACAGTCTCTCTGTTGTTAGATATGCACTGGCTTTAAGAGAAGCGTCAAACTCCAGACCAAACATTGACAGAGATCTAATCATTGCAGGAGGTTTTCTGCACGACATTGGAAAGACAAGGACCTACATAACGGAATCTTTCAAGTTTGATTATTCCGATGATGGTTATCTAGAAGAACATATAGCTATTGGCGCCAGGTTGATCGAATTAGAAGTCTCCAAAATTAGCGGCTTTCCGGAGGAAACCAGAAGAAAGCTAATGCACATAGTGTTGAGCCATCACGGGGAACTGCAGTTCGGTTCACCGGTAACACCGAAAACCCGAGAAGCAATACTGATATGGCTTTGTGACAATATTGATTCAAGGCTTGACAATTTTGAAAGCCATGCTTTTTCTGCTTCAAAAGAAAGCAGATGGACAGACTTCTCAAAGATGCTTCAAAGCAGATTATACTTAGGTAAAATCGAAAACGAAGAAGAGATTGGAGACTGATATCCTATCTAGATAGGAAAAACAAGATGTGTTGATTCTCCTGAGCTTCAGTGATCTTACATAAAAAACGTTGATTGTGAAAGGGTGATTTGATGAAAAGGTTTGTATTGGTGGCGCTGCTTCTCCTATCATCTGTCGCCTCAGTTGGCGGCAATCTCAACCTTTACTTCGGGAACCCCCACTCCCATACTTCTTACTCGGATGGCTCAGGAATTCCGGAAGAGGCTTATTCCTACGCCAAGGAAGTCCCGGACCTCGACTTTCTAGCAATAACCGATCATGCCTATTATTTCGCTCAAGATCTTCCTGATGGCAGGAACAAACTAGCTGCAACAATAGAGGCGGCTATTGAAGCAACATCTGAAGACTTCCTATCATTTGTGGGGTTCGAATGGACGGCGACAGGAACAGGACACATCAACGTTTACGGCACAAGTGATTGGACCGATAGAGTCAAATCCGATCTCTGGCAGCTCTATGACTGGATAATCGAGCATGATGCCGTCGGTCAATTCAATCATCCAGTGAGAGATTTCGGTGACAACTTCAAGGAATTTCAGTATTCCCCGGAAGCCGATCTCTATATGAATCTTATAGAAGTAGGCAATGGAAGCTGGTGGGAAAACGATACAATTGTCGAAGAGATGTTCAGTGCATATCGGGAAGCACTTCGTAAAGGATGGCATCTTGGTACGACCCTTGGTCAGGATAACCACAAACCTAATTGGGGAGGTGCAAATGACTCCAGAACAGCCGTCTTCGCAACCGATCTGAGCGAAATATCGATACTGGAAGCATTTAAGAAGAGAAGAACATACGCGACGGAAGACAGGAACATTGAGATTCATTTTTCAACCGAGGAAGCATTCATGGGAGACATAGTACGTGATGCCGATAGAGTTGAACTTAGAATACTTATACGTGATACCGCGGATGATCCTTTGGAAATTGTCCAAATCTACTCGAATGACGGGGTTATTGCAAATTTTCTTGTAGACAGTCACGAGTTCTATATTGAGATGGCAACAAATATTGAAGTTGGATTTCAGTACTTTTTCGTATACGCAAGAGGCCATGACGGCGAGGAAGCAGTTTCTTCTCCGATTTGGGTAGAAAGATCTTGCCCTATTCACCTCTATAATTCAGCCGCATTTCCGGAAAGTGTCAAGCCCGGAGAAAGAGTGACTCTTTCATTCCAGATCTCAAACCTTTCCTCTGAAGAAGCTTCTTCTTTGCTTCAGATAGAGAATCTAGAAGGGATTATCCACGAAGAGATTGTGACGCTGGAGGGATTCGAATCGAAGATAGTTCATCTCGAAAGGACCGCAGAAGAACATGATGCAAGGATACTTTTCCTTCTTGATTCAGTTCCGTACTCTAGCACCTGGTTAGAGATAAGAAGTTCTGCCTCTCTCAATGTTCTGGTGGATAGGAGTCACATCAATTACGCAAGTGACGAGCGAGAAAAACTGAAGATGCTACTCGAAGAAATGGGCAACAGGGTTTCCACTGCAGATAGGATCTTCAAAGTTGGTGAACTCGATACTATAGATGTCCTTCTACTTCCACTTCCTGGAGCAGGTGGGAGTTTTGATCGTCTGAAAATACTAATGCCTCAGCAATCGAATATCATAAAGGAATTTATTATGAACGGTGGCAGACTGATTATAACAGGCACAGGAGATGAAATCAGCAATGAAATTATCTCTTCCTACAATAAGCTCTTGGAAGAGATGGAAATTTATGCAACCTATGAAAAAGCCATTACTAGTGATGCAGTTGAACTCGACGGGATCGTGTTCGATGGACTTTCCGTTCTTCGGGGAGAGTCAGGCAGGCATGTTTACGGGAAGGGCGAGATTCTTCTCTTTCCCGGTGATCCATTCACAGACAATGTGATCGAAAACAACAAAGAGCTTCTTGACCAGTCATTTAGATGATCGAGACCTTTTTGATTAGACCAACCTGAACAGAATTGTCTATACAGTCATCGGAAACGTTTGATAACCGCCTTGATCTTTGGATTACTTTAGACATAAATTCATCGACAAGAGACGGATTATTTAGTCATCGTGTGAATAAGGTTATCAAATTTAAGAACCACTTTAGGAAATCTTAGAGTTTAATATTTGAATTTCTCCCCCATTATGCTATAATTCCTTAGCAACAGGTACATTTACTACGAAGGAGGCACAGTTTGATGACCATGAGAGCATACGTTCCGGCAACCGTTTCCCTTAACCGGGTATCCGGCGATGCCGTACTGTGCCACGCCTTCTTCCGTCGTGTGAGGTATAAGATCGTATAACGACAATTGGATTATGAAGGACCGTGGCTTGCAACAGCCGCGGTCTTTTTTTTTGACACTAAGGAGGTGCAGAAATGTTTGAGAAAAGCCTTTTGAAGGAAACCGAGAAACGAAAGCAGATTAGCAGCAGAAACAGAAAGAACCAAAACGGAGAATCCGGCCAATATCGATAGTGTTCTTTGGATACTTAGACGGGCCATTCTCTCCTAATATCAAGGGGGTAAATATGTTCATCGTTATTGGATCGCCAAGAAAGAAGAGGGAAATCGAAACGACGGCCCTCCCGCCTTTTATCGAAAAACCGAAAAGCTTGGCAACACTGGCCAAGACAAGGTAGAAAACAGGAGGAGATATCAATGAAAAATAAGATCAGAGGCTCAAAGAGCGTTTTTATAGATGGCTTGGTTGATAAGCAGAAGATAGAAATCGAGAGCAGGTTCAGCAGACCTCATTACCTTTAGGAAGGTGAGAACATGGCAGACGCTTTGCTTGCCAACAATATAGTGAAAGCATTTAAGAAGAGTAGAAAGGAAATCATAGCACTAAAAGGGATAAATTTGAGAATAAAGGAAGGAGAGATTTTCGGTCTTCTAGGTCCAAACGGTTCGGGAAAATCAACCTTTATCAGAATTGCCTCAACACTCTTGATTCCAGATAGAGGAAGCATATCCATTTTCGGGTACGATTCCGTTAGTAATTCTGCATCGGTTCAAAGAATGATAAACAGAGTTTCAGTCGAGGCAAGTTTCTTCAGGAAGCTTTCCGCAGTGGAGAATCTCTGTTTTTCAGCAGGACTATATGGAATTCCACGGCGTGAGGCTCTCAAAAAGATAAACGGTCTCGCCGAGAGATTCGGACTGGATCTCAAGAGATTGAAAGATCCGCTAGAAGACTTTTCCAGAGGTATGCAACAGAAGGTAGCCATTGTTAGGGCCTTCATGACTGAACCCAAAATGCTACTCTTGGACGAGCCGACCACGGGACTTGATCCAAGGGCAAAGAGGGATGTTCAGAGTCTTATTAGCGATGTGAAGAACACCATGAATACAACCATGCTCTTGACAACGCATGACATGGATGAAGCGGAGAAACTCTGTGATTACGTTGCGATAATTCACTTAGGAAGAATCGTTGCTTCTGGACGACCGTCAGAACTGAAGAAGCAGTTGCTCGGTAAAGTTGACAATCCAAGCTTTGAAGATGTCTTTCTCGAATTCACTGGAATGAGTATCGAAGAGGCCGAATATCAGGAGGTTGAGTCAGCATGAATTCACAGGCAATAGCCCGGGAGCTTCGCGCCTCCTGGGCCTTTATTGAGCGGAATTTCAACTTCACCAAGAGATACTGGAAGTGGGAACTGGTTTTCTTCGTTTACACCATGGCAAACTCTGTGACAATGGGTTTCATCGGAAAGGGAGTCGAAGCCTTTTCAGGGACGAAGCTCGATACAAGCTATCTGATCCTTTACATGTTGCTTGGATCGATACTGTGGGGCTATCTTTCAATTCTCTTCGAGATAGTAGCTGAGACCGTTGCCTGGGAAAGATGGGAAGAGACTATCGAATACACCTTCATGGCACCGGTTAGAAGAGCTACTCATTTATTGAGTACGTGCGGATATGCCATTCTATATGGAATACTTAGAAGTGGTCTTATTTTAGTAGTCGTTTCAGTCTTCTTCGATCTAGATCTTGGAAGAGCCAATTTTCTGTCGGCGGCTGGAATACTGGCGGTTTCAAGTTTTTCATTCGTTGGACTGGGAATTGTCGCTGCCGTGTTGCCTCTGATCTCACCTGAAAAAGGCGTTCAAGTAGTTCATATCTTTCAGGCCTTGCTTCTGATGTTCTCAGGTGTGTACTACGAAATCGATGTGCTTCCGGTGTGGATGCAACAGGTTGGAAAGCTCTCTCCCGCTACTTATGCTTTAAGAGGAATGCGATCATCGATACTTGAAGGCAGAACCATGGCGGAGATGTGGAATGATGTTTGGCCTCTGATTCTTCTTGGAGCACTTCTACTTCCATTCGGCCTCGTGTTTTTCAAGAGAATGGAGGTTTGGGCGAAAAAAAGAGGGGTGCTGAAAAGAAGTGGCTAGAGGATTCGGAAACAATTTTTTCGGAATCTTATGTTAGAGGGCATCCAGGAAACTAGGGATGCCCTTTTTTCACATACATGTAAGAGATAAACTGCTAAAGAGGAACGGAAGAATCCCCTCAGCAACAATATCCAGTCCTCTAATGATTGAACAGCACAGGTTCTCATTTACTTTTTTCCTTCAGCTTAAGCTCCCCAACAACTTCTAGGCCGGAATTTGTCCCGGTACCTTCAAACAAGACCGCATCGTTTCGGAAGAGTCTCACCGTTATTTCAGACGTAAGCGATTCATCAATTTTCCCACTCATACTACCTTCTACAGGCGAGATTAAATGCGCTCCAGAAGTCTTTTTTGCACTGACATTCAAGGAAAACCCTGCCTGTCTAAGTTGGAGGAATACTTCGTTGTCCAAAACCTCTACTCTATCGATCTTTGCTCCCCTGTAGGTAGCGAATTTATAGAGCTTTTCTTTAAACAGAAATGCGCAGAGGCAACCGGTGAAACTCCTTCCCAACCATGGAATCGTTGCAATCGACAGCATTAATGAGGTTCTCTCGAGATCAAAGCTGTTGCTCTGCATCCAGACCCACGCCTTTGGAAATGATCTTCCCCAATCCTTTTCTATATATCCTCTGCCTCCGGAAAGATCTATCAGTTCATCATCGATTCTTACTTCTCCCTCAAGTTTGTGGTCCATGCTGACGACTCCGTGGTAACATTCCATGAAAGGTACAAAGGAAAAAGGCCCCATGATCCCAGGGGAATAGAACTTTCTAGGCCAAAGGTACGGCTCCAAGATCCTTATGTTCCCAGCAATTCTGTGATTCTCATTGCACATTTCCAGAATCACCGCTCCGGCCGAAAAATGATTTTTCGAGATCTCAACAGAGAAGCGTTTCTTATCAGAATGGAACTCTCCCAAGGGATAGTTGAAGTTGCCGGATTCATTCTTCCCACCCGAGAGGAATTGAACAAAAGCGTGAGCATCTTCTCTCGACGAATTCAAGGACACTCCCGGTATGACTGCAAATGACTTTTCCTTCTTCCTGTCAACAAACTTGAAGTACCAGCCTTCAAAAAAACCTTTTCTCGAAGAAGTTCCATGATAAAGAGATGAATTGAACAACGCGTATAGATTCACATCGCACCTCCTAATATATTCTACTTTTCACTCACGAGAGACTTCTAGGCAATCTCGTATTCTGGTTCTTCTTGACATCTGAATGTTAATATTGATTATTGATATGATCTAAACTGTACAACCTGTAGTTGTCGCGAACCATCAGTTTCGTTTCTTTCTAGCAACGCTGCCCGTTTGATCTTCGTGACATCTAATTCAGATAATCCTTTCCAGTCAAAATGCAGAGGAGGTAAGAAATGGGAAGTACAGTGCATGCAAAGGTAGATTTCAAAGATGGCTTCTCCGGTTCTGGAATTACCGATTCCGGTTACTAGGTAAGAATTGGAAAAGAAGGATCAGCTCCTTGCAATCTGCTCCTAATGGGTCTGGCATAATGCCTTCGCGATACATTTCTCGATATTCTGAAAAAGAAGAGAATTGAGATTGTCTCGACTGAAATCGAATTATCCGGAGAAAAGAGGGACGAGATTCCAACTACTTTGAAGCTTTGTCAAATAAAGGTTAGAGTTTAGTGAGTGAATGCATCTAACAGAGGTTTGAGAAATCTTTCGAACTAAAAAATGAGTAATGTTCAGTATATAAAACAATATCCAGTGTAAAGGTGGGAGCCTATGAAGAGGATTGGCGAAATACTCCTCTCCCAGGAAAGTGGTTCGGAGATTATGATGGGGAACTAGCTTCTTGTTGAACGGGCTGTCGAAGAAGAAGGCTTCAAGGTGATTATCGTGAAGCATTCGTGTATGCTGGAGTTCACTAGAGAACTGAAAAGGAGCCATAAACCATTGCCAAATCCTGTTAAAACCGGAATGATATGTAACAGAAAGTATGTATTGCTGACTTTGCCTGTCCGAGTTATCAAGCTGCCTAAGACGGTTCAATTTGGTTTCAACACGATCTCTGTATCGGGGATAGATCCTGAGTTCAAACCTGCCCCTCAGAGTCAAATGAATCCGATGATCAGTGAAGGGGTGAAAGCATGAGGAGGTTTGACGTTTGTATAATTAAAGTTGGTGGACAGTGCATAGGACTGCTCAACGAAATTCTTCTTGGGACCGTCGACCACTCCGGTCAGTGGGCTATCGGAACCGATACCCATGGACTGGCTCAGAGAGGGGGTACGGTTTTATCTCAGCTAAGAATTGGTAATAATGTTCATTCGGTATTGATCAAGAAGCACCCTGCTCAAATGATGATAGCCCTTCAGCTTTATGAAGCATTGAGAGGGATGGTGAACTAACTTAGAAACGGGGGAATACTGGTTATACCATGACACTGTTTGGCAACCATTGGATGTCCTTTTGAGAAGGACAAAAGAAGTAAATAAGGATGACATCGAACGGGAGGCAAGGAATCGAAATTCAAAGGTGATTTCAGTATTGAGAGAAGATTTGAGGATCCCCAGATGCAGAATGTAGTTCTTGTGGGAACTATTGCTCACAAAAATGTGATTCCAGGAATTTCAGTTGAGCATTACGAAAAGGCTCTCTCCGGTCTTCTGGGAGGAGAATTGCTCAAGGAGAAACTTGAGCTTTTCAGAAGCGTTGTTAAACAGGAGTGATTCTTTATGGGCTTCGAAGTAGCTGTAATTGGCGCCATCGGGATTGATACAAACGTCTATTTATCGGGCAGCGAGATAGACTTTTCGGTAGAGGCGACATTTACTGAAGTTGTGGATTGCATCGGCCAGGCAGGTGGATATGTCTGTCAGTCTCTGAAAAGGCTTGGCCACGAGGTCTGTTTTATCGGATACGTTGGATCGGACTATTTTGGAGACCACATCCGGGAAACTCTATCAGCACAGGGCATCGACATCGCTTTCCTTGGAGTCGATCCACTGGGAACTAAGAGAAGCGTAAACATTATGTACAAGAACGGTGAGCGAAAGAACTTCTATGACGGTAGAGGAGCAATGGCCTTGAAGCCGGATGCTGAAGCCATAAAGAAATACCTATTTGGAACCAAACTTGCCCACGTCAATATTGTGAACTGGTCCAGATTTCTTCTAAAACCTTTAAGAGAAGCAGGGCTTGTAATTTCTGTAGATATCCAGGATGTAACGGATCCCGATGACCTGTACAGAGAAGACTATGTTAGAGAGGCTGACGTTCTCTTCTTTTCATCAACAAACTTTCGAGATCCCACCCCCATAATATCAAAATACCTGAGGGTTCGAAACGATAGAATTGTGATCTGTGGAATGGGAAAGAGAGGATGTGCATTAGGCACGGAGCACGGAATCAACTTCTTCGGCCCGGTTGAGCTTGATGAACCTGTAGTCGACACAAACGGAGCAGGTGATAGTCTTGCTGCGGGGTTTCTTTCGAGCTACTTCCTTGAAGGATATACTTTAGAGGAATCAATTCTGAGAGGCCAGATAGCTGCCAGGTATTGTTGCTCAAAGAAAGGGGTCTCTTCCGATCTAATAACAAAGGAACAGTTGGATGAAGCTTTTGCAGGAAAGAAATAGAACTCTAAGAGATCTCTGTCATAATTCATTATTTATTCTTCACTACAAAAAGAGAAAGGCCGGCTAAAGCCGGCCTTCGTTCCATCATTCAGGTCTAACGTCAGGGAAGATTATTATGTCTTCACTGGGTAGACTCTCAAATAACACCTCATTCGTCATGTAATCCATAAGAATTACCCTGTGCATTCCCAGAGCATCCTTTTCTGTGAAATAGACGAAATCTCCCTCTATCTTCACAGAAGGCACGGGCGCATCCATGAACATAACGTTATAAGCTATCACGGTGTCTTCCCCTGTACTTAAGTCATATACATGGAGAGAATCATAAGAGAAATCCGAGTATTCGTCGGGGTACTCGAAATAGATTATCTTGTTATTATTGCCGTAGGCAGCCCAGAAGGCTGGAGCATCTGTATCAATAAGGGATTCTTTTGTAAGATTGACAATTTCTCCATCGTAGTCTACCGCGTAAGTTTCATCCAAAGACAAGAAGACCAGATCATAGAAACTCTCGATTGACTCGATGACCTGACCCGATTCGACATCGATCACTGAGAAGTAATCTCCGCCAGTCGATACAACTACCTTGGATCCATCCGGTGACCACGCAACAGGTACCATACTGTATTCTTCAGACAATGTCCATATAATGTCCATGCTGCTATCTACCATTGAGATTGACTCTCCCCATGTATCCATGATCAATAATCGATCTCTGTTGGGGGAAAGAGAATAAACATCACATCCATCAAATCTGGCCTCTCTTTCTCCTTCAACTATGACTCCATCCATCTTTTCAGATATGTAGACATAAGTTCTCGCATCTAGAAACTGTCCATAAATAGCACTTGAAACTGTTCCCCGAAGCGATGCGTAAGCATCATAGAAACCAATGTTGATCTTCTCGAAATCGAGGTTCACCGTGTTGTACGATACGGCAGTCTCCTCATCTGAGAGAATCTCTGCCAGCTTCATAGGTTCAGGAACTCTTGAAATCCACGAAAAGATCCAGGACAACTCCTCGTAGTTGAGAACAAACTCCTGAATATTCGAAATCAGCGATGCTTCGTCGTTGGCCAGGACAATCGCGGTGAACAAATCGGTTACATATTCAGGGATATATATATACTCGATCAAGGACAGCGCCTCGTAAATTTCAGTATCGTCGTCTCTCGACTTGCCCTGCAGAAACCATTCTACTGCATCATCATAATAGCCTATCTCCAGATCAAGGATTCCATTTAGATAGTAGTACATCGGTGAAGAGCTAAGAAATTCTGAATTCTCACTTAGCAGACTTCTAGCGGTTGAAAAGTCGTAATCGTCTATCAACCCCACAATATAAGGAATCAAATAGTCAGTCTCTCCAAAATCCTCTACAAGGATTCTCGATACAAGCAGATGAAGATCGACTGGATAAAGGTCGACAGACTCCGCATGGAGAAACTCGTAAATCTCGATCTGATCTTCGCTAAGTCTGTTTACAGACTGTCGGATAGCCTCCTCCGACATGGCCCAGCCGCTATTCAGGGACTTAAGATAGAGTAGCATAGAGTTCTTGTCTGGCCGAAGATCAAAAAGGATCTCGGATATTTCTTCGGCGTAATCTGAATAAGCATTTTCAAGCAACTTCTCAATTCCTTCTTCAATCAACGGATACATTGCTTCGGGAATCTCATCAACAGCCATTATTACTTCTTTAAGTGTCGTTCCATAATTTTCAAGTTCGTAATTCTCATAATAGATTTCCAGCAATGCTTTGAGACTCTCGACATCCAAAGGATTTTCGGCTATCTTGGCCTTGAGTTCTTCAACCTGTCCCAATACAACGAACGGTACCATCATCAGAACTATAACAAAGACGATTTTTCTCATTCAAACACCTCCTCGCCAATTCTAACTCTGTGAGCTTCGCCGAAGCTATCCTTCTCTTGAGTAGATTTAATTATGATGGATTACGTCCTTGCGAACTGTCTATTCTTTCAAAGAAGCACTCTCTTCAAAGCAAAGCTAGCTCGCTTTCAACAAATCGGACGAGTTCAAGCAGGTAATGCTCCGAAAAATCGAATTTTATACCTGCGCTTTCAAACAATTCGTCTAGCGGCCTTGAATAACCCATTGAAAGGAACTTCTTGTAATCCTTTATGGCCTTAGAGCCATTTTGCCTATAGTTTCTGTAAACAGCGAGAGCCCCAAGTTGAGCAATTCCGTATTCTATATAGTAGAAGGGATTCGTAAAAATATGTGGCTGAAGAAGCCAGCGAATCTTCTTCTCTTCTTCGAGTCCTGTCCAGTCGACTCCAGTGTTAAATCGATCAAAAACCAAAGAGAATTTCTCATCTCTTTCCGAGGAAGAATGATCGGGGTTTGTGTAGATCCACTGCTGGAACGAATCCACAATCATACACCATGGCAGAAAACTCAAAGTTCCGGCCAGTTCCTCTTTTCTTGCAATCCTTACCTCCTCTTCTGAGTAGTATTCATCCCAATAATCCATCGTCAAAAGTTCCATAGACATGGAAGCCAGTTCGGCAGCTTCGTGGGTTGCGTGTCTATAAGCTATCAGTTTCTCATCTGTCGTTGCAAAAGAGTGCATCGCATGTCCCGATTCATGAAGTATGGTTTTGACATTTGCGGGAGTTCCCGTGGCGTTCATAAAGATGAAAGGAGCGCCGGTTTCATCTAAGGGGTAGTTGTAGCCACCTGGAGCCTTTCCCTTTCTGTTTTCGAGATCAAGCAGACCGTTCTCCTTCATCTTTAAGAGATTAACGCCGAACTCCGGGTCAACCTTCTGAAGTACTCTGATAGCCTTCTGTATGAATTCCTCCATTGTTTCAAATGGCTTTAGCACTCTTCCCGAAGGCTCAACACTAATATCCCAGGGTCTTAGTCTATCCAACCCGAGTTCTTTCCGTCTCTTCTCATTAAGCTCCGAAACAAAAGGAACTACAACTTTTTCTACCGATTCATGAAATCTGTGTACATCCTCGACTGAATAGACAAATCTGTTCTTCTTCTGATGCATATAGTCTCTATAACTACTGAATCCAGAATTTGCCGCCTGAGGAACCCTTACAGAAAGAAGTTTATCAAATAGGTTCTCAAGGCTTTCATGTACTTCATCAAGTTTGCTCATTGAAAGCCGCCAGGCTTCTTCGCGAGTTAAGCGGTCCGGTTCCAGCTGGAACCTCGATAGCTGCGAAAGAGTGTATTCTTTTCCTCGAAACTCTGCAGTTATTGAACCGATGGTCGCCGCATATTCAGACGCCATTTTCTTCTCCTGAACCTCCAGAGAGAGATTATCCTCATTGAAAAGCTCAACCGCATTAGAAACTATCGCATCGAAGTTCTCATATCGGAAAGGATCTAACTCCCTTCTGTGAATGCTATCGTAGTATTTTTTCATAAGCCTTATTCTGTAAGGCTCTGCCTTCGAATAAACATCTTCGAAGAATTTCGAATAATCAAGTCTCTTCTTCTCGTTATCAGCAAATCTTGTCATGTCGATGTACTTCCATGCAAGCTTCTCTTGAAGAATCATGAATAGCTCACTCCAGTGAAGCAGGAAGTTCTCTAGCGAATCTCTATCAACAATTTCGTATTCCTCAAGCCTCTTGAGCTCGCTCTCCAGATTCTCCCAAAGCGATAAATCAATATCACTTCCAACATATCTTCTTTGGAGCCTTTTTAAAGATATTTCCTCCATTTACTAAACCTCCTGTCTCAAATATGTGTAGCTATTGTTAACTTGATTATACACGCCTCCCGCTTTGAGAATCTGGTTTCTGAAGAGCTATGTTTGAGCAGATCCCGGATCCGTGAACGGAAATAGACTCTCGAATGATAGACTAATAAGAGAAGGAGGCGTTGAATTGTCTCGAATTGCCGTCGTTGGTGAGCTCCTTATTGATCTGATATCTACCAATACTGTGAAAGATCTAGGCGAAGCAACTTCTTTTCGAAGGTTCTTTGCGGGTTCGCCTGGAAACCTTGCATCGAATCTTAACGACCTGGGTATCGAAAGTATTCTTCTATCAAGAGTTGGAAATGATCCTTTCGGAAGGGCTTACCTTGAGCATCTTCGTCTAAAAGGGATCGATACTTCCTTTGTCCAGCAAGACCAGGAAGCCCATACCTCTATGGTCTTCGTTTCGAGATCTCAGTCATCCCCACAGTTCTCGGCCTTCAGAGGCGCAGATTGCTTACTTGAGGAACCGTATGATATTGATAGCTTCATGAAGGACATAGACTTTATTCACTTCACTACATGGCCGTTATCGTGTGAGAGGTCTCGAGAGGTTTGCTGCAAGCTTGTAGATTATGCACTTCGAACGGGAGTAAGGATCACATTCGATCCCAACTACAGACAAATTCTTTGGACTCACAATCAGGATGGTTCGGAATTCACAATAGGGTTCCTCGAGAATGTCTTTCTTGTCAAACCTTCTGAAGATGATGCTAACGAAATTTTCGGCCCTGGAGAACCTCTTGATTACATCCGTAAATTCCATGAATCTGGAGCGAAAAACGTCATTCTGACTCTGGGGCAAAAAGGATCAATGATATCCGACGGAAACAGGGTAGTAACCTTGCCATCTTGTGCGAGAAGAGTAGTAGATACAACAGGAGCTGGAGATGCATTTTGGTCAGGAGTTTTATTCGGATTGCTCGGTGGAAAGGACATATTTGAATCGGCAGTGTACGGTAACTACTGCGCGGGCTTCCGCATTGAACACGAAGGAAAGGAAGTGATCTTACCTTCTATAGATGCTCTGAAGGCGATTTTCGAGGCAGGTGATTATTTGTGAGAGTTGCGTTTATAAACCCGCAGGGAAACTTCGACAGGGAAGACAGTTACTGGACGACTCATCCGGATTTTGGGGGCCAGTTGGTCTATGTTAAAGAGGTCGCTTCGGCTATGTCGGAAATGGGAATCAGGTGTGACATAATCACCAGAAGAATAATCGATGAGAGATGGCCCGAATTCGCCGATGAATTCGACTACTATCCAGGAAAAGAGAATCTCAGAATCGTTCGGATTCCCTTCGGCCCCGACGGATTTCTAAGAAAAGAGGACTTATGGCCCTACCTAGGTGAGTTCTCAATAAGAATAATAGAGTTCTATCGGGCAGAGCGCACGATGCCGAATTTTCTTACAACACATTACGGAGATGGAGGTCTTACAGGCGCTATGTTATTCAAAGAAACGGGGATTCCTTACTCGTTCACCGCTCACTCCTTAGGGGCTCAGAAACTAGACAAGCTACTTCAGACGGGAGAAAACCGCATGAAAATCGAAGAGGAGTTCAAGTTCTCCTATCGAATTGCGGCAGAGCGTATCTCTATGAAGTACTCTGCAGTGAATTTTGTTTCAACTTCGATGGAAAGATTTCAGCAGTATAGCCATCCCCTTTACCGTGAGTTTTCTGACGTCGGAAACGATTCAAAATACTCTATCGTGCCTCCCGGTGTCAATACGGATATATTCACTGCAAATCCATCGGAATTGGACGAAGCAATAGAAGATAGATACAAAGAGGCTGTTGAAAGATTTTCAAATGCATCGAGGTTTCGACTTCCGATGATCGTTGTCTCAAGCAGATTCGAAGGAAAGAAGAACCACATTGGAATAGTCAGAGCCTTTGCAAATGATCGTGAACTCCATGAGTCAAGCAATCTTGTAATCGTCACGAGAGGGATTAAAAATCCATACGAAGAATTCGACTCTCTTGAGGAACCTGATCGTTCAGTTCTGAAGGAAATCATCGACCATATCCGCAGAAATGGAATTGAATACGGAGTGATTTTCCTTAACATTGAGAATCAGCACGAACTATCCGCCCTATATAGAATCTCTACAAAGAGGAAATCGATTTTCGCTTTGACATCTCTGTATGAACCGTTCGGCCTTGCACCGATTGAAGCTATGGCCTGCGGGCTGCCAGTAGTAGCAACCTCAAATGGTGGACCGGCAGAGAGTTTAAGAGAAGACAACATTGAATATGGAGTGCTAGTAGATCCTCTTGAAACAAATGATATTGTTCGCGGATTGAAAAAGGCTCTCTTCAGCAGTCCCTCTTTTTGGGAAGAATTAAGTTCAAGAGGAGTCGATCGGGTAACCGAAAAATATACATGGCGATCAAGCGCTGAAAACTATCTCAACGTGATCAAAGAAAAAATCAAGGGGGAATATCCCGAGCCGGAGATTCCAGAATGTCTTTACTCGGGTGATGGTCTTCCGTTTATTGAGTAGTCCAGAAATTCTTTCAGCTCAACCAGTGATAATCTTGAATGTGAACATAGATGACATTTCTAAGAGATGGAGGAAAGCTGTGAAATACGACTTTGACAGAGTTATCGAGAGAAGAGGAACAAATTGCATTAAGTGGGATCACGCAGATCTCTTTTTTGGAAGGAATGATCTGCTTCCGATGTGGGTAGCCGATATGGATTTTGAGTCGCCCCCTGAAGTTGTCGAGGCAATAGTCTCAAGAGCAAAGCATGGAATCTACGGATATACCGCAAGATCAAAAGCTTACCACGAGTCTATCGTGAATTGGCTTTATAGAAGACATGGCTGGAAGATAAAGGAAGAGTGGATCGCACACGCTCCTGGAGTTGTCGCGGCAGTTCACATTGCCATTATGGCGCTTTCTCATCCTGGAGACAGGGTGGTTGTGCAGACACCGGTGTATTATCCTTTCTTCAAAGCAATCAAAGAAACGGGTCGACAAATGATTCTGAACCCTTTGAAGGAATCAGACGGAAGGTACTCAATGGATTTCGAAGACCTTGAAAGAAAAGTTGATTCAAGAACGAAGATTATCATTCTCTGCAGTCCCCACAATCCAGTCGGAAGGGTTTGGAGAAGAGATGAGCTCTCAAGGCTGGGAGAGATCTGTTTGAACAGAAACATCAAGATAATCTCTGACGAGATCCATTCGGATCTGGTTTTTGGCAATAACAAGCATATACCTACAGCAATGATTTCTGACGAGGTTTCTTCCATAACACTGACATGCGTTGCGCCAAGTAAGACTTTCAATCTCGCTGGCCTCTCTTCAGCAGCGGTAATTTCGTCATCCAGTGAACTTCTAGGAGAATACTCGAGTATGATGAGCACAGTTGGAGCCGGTATGTCTAACGTTTTTGGCACAGTCGCTCTTGAAACGGCTTATAACAATGGGGAACGTTGGCTCGAACAACTACTTGAATACATTAATGGGAACTTCGTGTATATGAGAGATTTCTTGAAAACCAATTTCCCGGAGCTGAGAGTTGCTGATCTCGAAGGAACCTATCTTGCATGGATCGATTTTAGAAATACAGGTATGAGTGTTGAAGAGCTCAGGAGCTTTCTGTACGAAAAGGCAAAGGTTGGCTTTGAAGACGGCTCGATATTCGGTGAAGAAGGCGAAGGGTTCATGAGGGTGAATCTTGCCTGCCCAAGGGCCATAGTTGAAGAGGCAATGAAGAGATTAATTACTGCCAGGAAATCCGAGTGATTTTCAAGTTTGCTAAGAATGTTGTAACTTACTCTGATCGGAAGAAAAGAAGTACATATAGACTTAAACAATAGTCACGCTGGGTTAATTGACAATTCCACATTTTTGACTAAAATGAATTGAAGAATCAACTCCTTCTCGACTCGATCAAACAGAGACATGCTAGACCCCACCCCTGTTCGGAAATTCCCAAATAGAAAACAGGCTCTTCACGAGAGGGCCTGTTTTGTTTCTGACCATTAAGGTGTCTTTCTCACTTCTTTCTCAATTTGAAAGAAATGTATCTCTTTCTATCAGTGAATAACAACAAACTCAAGTCCGACAAGATCGGAAATTACTTGCATTGTTCTGACAGTATAAAAGGATATATGACTCATATCTCTCATGTAGTACCAGTCAAGAAACTGCTGATGATCTTGTGGATGAAAAAGAGTCATGACTGAAAGCAATCCATCATGCTCAAGATAGCCCGAAAGCATTCTAAAATACTTTACGGGTTCCGCAAGGTGTTCGAAAACCTCAGTTGAGGTGATTAGATTGTATTTTTTCCCCTTAAAGACCTCATTTGGCGAGAAGTAAAGATCATAGATGTCCATTTTGAAGCCGTAATCCCTTTCAAGTATAGTTGCAAGCACAGGCGATGGACCACTTCCAAAATCAAATCCTCTTCTTCCTTTTGAGAGGAAAGGCACAACTGCAGAATCGATGAAATCTTTGAAAAACGCAACGTATCGCGGGTCCTCGATGCTATTATTGTGCCTATTATAGATCTTCAGCTCTTCTTCTTCTGAAATCCAATCGGCCGGATCCTTCGAGATGAACTCACAGTTTCCGCAGTGGTGATATTTCACCTTTAATGTGCGATTATAGATCTCTCGCGTTTCAGAACCACAAATTATGCATTCATTTAGCACGTTTAACCATTCCGCAAGTGCCCCCTGTCTTTCCTTGATTATACATTTGATGTCCATGCTTTTGCAGACTCTACCTACTGCCCTTAATCAATCTCAATTCTCCATGTTCCAATTAGAAATTATAAAGTCTGGATCATAACTATTCCAACATTCCTCGAATCTTTGGATCCTTAACCATCTAATCAGTTGACAAATCCCCATTCAAAATTCTACATGATCTATTACATTGAACTTTTTTCTTGTTCTGGAAGAAATACTTATCCACTTTCCAATAATAATTATATTTATCTAAGATTGTTTTAGTTTCTCTCTTGACTTTTTATTATTTTATGTGATATATTATTAATGTCGAAGCAGAGATTAATAAAAAGGAGGTGTGAGAATGAGAAAAGTGAAAGATCCAGCGTCCATAGAAAGAGCAATCAGAAAGTTCAAAGAGAAACTGGCAGGAGAGTCCTTCCCACATTACCTATGAAGGAGGTGAGGAAGATGAGAGGAAGAGAAAGAAAGGTTCATTACAGAGAAAGGGAGACTTACTCAAACATCATTGAAGATTCAATCAGATCAAGAGTAATGAACATCAGATAAGAGAGGAGTGGTTTGAATGAGATTCAGGGAGAAGAAAGACTTCAAGGCGATAGACAGATTGATCGAGAGTGAAAGAGAGACTGTTTACAGCAACTTACTTATCAATCCGAGATTTTGATTGGAGAAGAGGAGGAAAGAAGATGAAGAAGAGAAACATGAAGGAAGTAGACAGGATGGTTTCACAGGTAAGAGAGAGTGCTTTCGGTTCCTTGATGATGAATCCCAGGTTCTAACTCCGAAGAGAAGGGGGTGAGATCATGAGAAAGAGAAGAGAGAATTTAGCGGATGTGGATAGATACATTGACAAGATAAAGACAGATGCACTGAAGAGATACATGAGCTCTATCCACAACTGAAAAGAAGGAGAGGCGTTCAAATTGATAGAATCCAAAGGAATACTGGATACCAAATAACTGAAGACCCGTTCCATAACTTTCCAAAGGGTCTTCAGTTTTTATTGTAGAGTCTGTGGAAAGAGATGGTCGTTCCTTTGCTATGGCAGATCAGTTATAGAATGCAAGACGCAATATCGGCAAAGATCGTGCCGGGACGCAAGGCTGCCTCCGGCAGGAAGTGAGGCTCGCTGGCGCGAGGAAGTGATGCCCGGAAGGACATCCAGGGAAGTGATGCTGGCGCTTACGGCCAGGAGGCTGAAAAAAAGTCAGAGAATAAGATCCAGTGCAAAATCGACAAGAGATATTCGTCTCCTCTGGTACTCACCTGACGGGATCACTGTCCCGCCTTTTCCCGTAACGTTCACTACCATGGCTCTTTACCACAGCAGCTTACGGCGGTTTGAAGCCTCCACCTGCATGGCGGCTTCGAGGGTTCCTCCCTCATCTTCAATTAAGCATGGCTTGAAGTTTCCTTCTTCGCCTTCTTGGCACACCCCAACCTCGAACCTCGTCGCGTTTTGGCAAGAACGAGGAACAAATCCTCTCTCTTGAATAACAGTTCTCCTCGACGAATCTGTTTTGTCCCTATTCCTACCGCCTACTTACTACCCGCGATCATGATCTCCCCTTTATTTGGCCAAATGCTCAATCTCATGGTTGCCAAAAAACACATCTCCTCTTGACAGACGAGCTTTCTCAACACAGAAATTGTATTGAAGAAGAATAGGTGTAATAATTGAGTTGTGAAAGGAGATGACCTTGAATGGAACTGGAAAGAATTCTCGTAGTTGATCCAATAGATGGTGAATACACAGCAGATGTAAGGATTTCTGGAAGCAAAATCGAATCAATCAAGAAGACCGGAGGAGATTTCAGATCGATAGCTATGCCCGGCTTCGTTGATACTCATTCGCATGGCGCCCTTGGAATAAATTGCATGACAATGAACCATGAAGGGTTGGAAAAGTGGGAGGAATTTGCTCAATCTCATGGTGTGACTTACCTTCTCCCAACCACAGTATCTGCTAGCGAGGAAGGAATGAAGAGAGTTGCAGATCTTGTATCTAAATACATTTCCGACAGGTCAAGAACGGTGGTTCACGGAGTGCATTTCGAAGGTCCATATATTAACCCCAAGAAGAAAGGTGCTCAAAATCCGGAAGCAATTAGGCAGCCAACACTATCAGAGATAAATTCTGTGCTTTCAGATGTAGTTATGATAATTACGATGGCCCCCGAGGTTGGAGGATTTTTGGAGGTCCTTCCCGAGATAATAAAGCGAGAAATCACTGTCTCGATCGGACATACAGACGCCACTTATAACCAGATCAAGGCTGCTTATAAGTTAGGTGCCAGGAGGATGACTCACTTCCCCAACGGTATGAACACCCTTCACCATAGAGAGATTGGTTGTGTTGGAGCGGGATTCCTGCTTCCTTTGAATCTCGAAATGATTGTCGACGGAGTTCATACCACGCCTGAATTCGTAGAAATGGTCTACAAAATCCGTGGAAGCGAAGCGATAATTCTTGTTACCGATTCTCTTGATGCAACGGGTTTGGATAATGGGATTTACGATCTCGGTGGTCTAAGGGTAGAAGTAAAAGACAATGTTGCAACACTTGAAGACGGGACTCTAGCCGGAAGTACTCTGACAATGGACAAAGCAATAAGAAATTTCAAGAGGTGGACTGGCTGCAATTTTCAAGAACTGGCGAAAGTATCTTCCTACAACGCTCTTAAGAATCTTGGCATCTCCAACAGGGGAAGATTCAAAGAGGGCATGATTGCCGATATTGTGTTGCTTAGCAAAGAACTGGAGGTCGAAGAAACGATTCTAGCTGGCAAATCTGTGTTCATTTCCAAGTAGCTATGAGATCGCGAAAGCCAGAGTGGGTAGCTTTTCCCAAAAGAAAGGCTCTCTGATTTTTGAAGATTTTTAAGAAGAAGATTATAGTGACTTTTCTCGTCGAACGTGCATTGTATTGAGTAGATTTAATTAAGATTCATTACGCATTTCCAAACTATTCCACTAGGATCTGGTGCTGTATTGACAGAGCCACTTCACCAGAATTTACGAGCTTGACCCTATTCATTAATCCGGACTGCCAGAGTAACTCTCCTACTGTCTGCAAGCTTTTTCTAAGATAAGTTAACAACGATCACTGTGGCAAGAATGATACATATCCTCTTATTTGGGAGAATGGACTGATTTCTTCAAGAAGACTCACGACTATTGTTTATGCAGAGAATTCTCTGTCGATAATGATATGCTGTAGGTTGAAGTCTGATAAGGAGGTGCGAAAAATGGAGCTTCATAAATCAACCATCGCTTATTCACTCAAAAGGAAGCTGGACTACCTTCTCTCACTCCCCTTACAATACAACGAAGAAGATACTGAATGGCCGCTTATTCTATTTCTTCATGGAGCGGGTGAGAGGGGAGACAATTTGGAGCTACTGAAGAAGCACGGAATTCCACGAGTGGTTAGCGAAATGAGCGATTTTCCTTTCATAACCGTCTCGCCACAATGTCCGGAAAATGATTGGTGGCTGAACAGACTTCAGGACCTCAGATTTCTCCTAGAATCGATCATTAAGCAGTACAGAGTCGATCCCTCAGCAATCTATCTCACAGGCCTTTCTATGGGAGGTTTCGGAACCTGGCATATGGCAGTTGAGTACCCAGATTTGTTTTCCGCCATAGCTCCAATTTGTGGCGGAGGATTAGGGATTTTGGGGTTCCCGGAAAGAGTGATCGACATCAAGGATTTGCCTGTTTGGGCCTTTCACGGTGAAAAAGACAATATTGTCTCTGTTGAAGAGAGCAGAATTCTTGTGAAAACTTTGAAGGAAGCCGGAGGAAACGCAATGCTAAAGATCTATCCCGATGCAGGCCATGATTCATGGACAGAGACTTACTCGGATCCGGAACTTTATGAATGGTTCATGAGCAAGCGTAAACTAGGTTGACTTCGTTCTTATGGAACTTACCTGAGATCTGTTGAGAATCATTCTGGATGGTTTGAGATTTCCAGTTCTAAAACCTCTCCTGCTCCTGACAATCTGTTTACGAGCCTCAAAATAAACTCTTAGTGAAAGAACCCAGATCACTGCTACCAATATCCAAACCGCTATCAGCATTATCAGGAGCCACCCAAACCCTTCAAGTCTTTCTCTTGCTCCAAAGAATTTCGTGATTCCATAAATCGATACGGGAGTTACTATTCCGAGTAAAACCGATGCTCTTATGAAGTTGTTTCTTATGAGTCCTATTTTGGGCCTTCTGCTTCTCCTTGCCGCAAAACCCATTAAATCACCACCTCAAGTTACTTCTTATCTGAGTAATGTAATTATACACTGATTGTTTTGCCTGCCCTTTAATAGAGAAATACTTTCGCCGAAAACTTCCAACAGAAGACATATGAGATCCATTTCTCATAAGCAACAACGAATCTCTGTTTCTTCCAGAAGAAGTTGGCAATCGCTCTTTTAATTTCTCACCTCTCCTCACTTGTAATAGAGTATTCTGTGAATTCAAATTGTGGAGGCTAAAATGGTCAAGTTAATAGATGAATTATCGAAAGAGGCTTTTATCGATTACTGCAGGAAATTCATCCAGAGCATGACGATTCTTTTTTGCCATAGAGACATTTGTCGCAGATGAAGATCATCCTTCAGTAATTCTCTTGGATAGAAATGATGAAGTTATTGGAGCTGCCTCTCTAATTCTTGAGGGAAGATATAGGAGTTTAAGAAAGGGAAGATTCATGATTCTTCATTCCAAATCATCGATGACGGACGCCTATAGATCACTACTTACGCCATTACTAAGTAAAATCTCTGGAATAGACGAGGTCTATCTCTTTGTTTCATTAGGAAAACCAGTCGAATCCATTCTAAAGGAAATCGGTTTCAAAGTTGAGGGATATTCCTTCGTCCTTAAGAGAAGGCTAATTAGCAGCTCTCTAGAAACCCCCGAGGAAATCGATTTCACCACATTTGACTTGGAGAAACACGGAGAGACTTTCTGCAAAATAATCAACTCTGCTTTCGCCAAACTAGCGGGCCATTTCGACATTGACCCGAACTGGTTAAGAAGCAATCTGTCAATTAGCACAGTTCCAGATTCAGGGATTCAACTGCTATATAAAGAAAATGAACCAGTAGGCCTCTTCTTTTCGGAAATCAATAGTGAAAGACTCCTTGAAATAGGTCCTCTGGCGTTACTGCCAGGCTTTTAAGGGCAGGATTTTAGAAAGCTCTTGTTAAGAAAAACATTGGCTCTTTCTTATGAATTGGGCCTTGGAAGTGTCCTCTCGGAGAATACATGAAACGAGATCACCCTTTCTCTTTATCTTGAAGATGGATTTGAGAAAGTCCAGGCAAAAACCTGTTACAACCTCATTGTCTAGATCACTCTAAACTCCTGATGAACTCCAACACTTCTACGGCATGACCCTTTGCTTTAACGTTTCGATATTCTTTTGCGAGAATTCTGTTTTCATTAATTACAAAAGTCGATCTTTCTGTTCCCATATATTCACGACCGTACATCTTTTTCGGTTTGATCACGTCGAACATCTCGTGAATCCTTCCATTCTCATCACTCAGAATAGAAAAGTTCAAATCAAGCTTCAACGAGAAGCTCTGATGGGATTTCAGACTATCTTTGCTAACACCAATTATGACTGTATTTAAAGCCTCGAACTCGCTCGCCAAATCTCTAAAGCCTTCTGCTTCGAGCGTACAACCGGAAGTGTTATCTTTTGGGTAAAAATAGAGCACAATCTTCTTCCCGGAAAAGTGGGACAACGATATCTCATTGCCGTTTTGATCAAGTAATGAAAAGTCCGGTACGTTCTTGCCCAGAGAAATCTCGGCCATTATTTCACCTCCACCTTTTTCGGATGTCAAGAACGCCCCATCAGGATCAAGAAAGGAGCCCCGTTTCACTCATTTTGATTATAGGGCAAATTACTCTAAGCACTTAGAATTCTCAGCCCTGTCCTCTTTGCTTGCAAAACGACAGTGCTGTGCTCATTAGAAATTAGACTCCCGGAAAATTGCAGGTACAACCTACTCCAAGCGTATCGAAGTCTTTTTCTCTACTGGTGTTGTCAGATTATCTTCTGAAGAAAGATTCATGGCATGGATTTGCACATATTCTAGCAGTGGAGAAAATTCCACCCCTTATATCTTAAGAGAATAGCGGCTTCCAGGCGGAGGCCGCCTTTTTTTCGTAGCCCTTCTTGCTGATATAATCATTTTGAGATCTCTCTTTGATTACGAAGATAAGGGGTGAAAGGAATGGAGTTTTTGGCAGCTCAACTTCCTGAGAAGATCGGCTTGCTTGAGAGCAATGGAGACTATAAAGGGGCTATAAAAGAAATCGATAATGAGCTTGAAAGCTATCTTCCTTCTATTATGACAAGAAGACTGTTATGGGAAAAGGAAAGAATTCTCAGACTGAAGGACAATTATCCATACACTAATTCACAGGCATTTGAGATTCTATCTAATTCTATAGACAACTTCACCAGAGAGGAATTTGAAGGTTTATGTGAAGCGAAGCAACTAGACTCAATGACTCTCGACGGTGAGGCAAGATTCGAAAAAAGATTCGATAAGAATCTTCTATTCGTTATGCCGGAATATGGTAGTCGACTGAAGCAAAAAGATAACGAACGAGACGAAATAAGGGTGCTCCTCCACAGAGAAATAGACAGGCTTATCAGCACTAGAGAACCCTCAAAATTCAAAGTGAATGCTAGATCGTCAATCAATGTTCAAAGCTCTGAGGAAAATGTTTTCCGCTGTTGGTTGCCAGTATCCAGAAATGGAGAACAAGTTTCCTCAACGAAGATCCTCAACACAAGTCACGATTATTTCCTGTCTCCGGCAGATTACTCCCAACGCACCGTATACATGGAGTCAGATGCAAAAAAAGATACCGTTTTCAGTGTCGAATTTGAGTACGAAATCTCCGAAATATCGACTTCCCTCGATCCTTCCAGATGCACACATCCCGATGAAAAGAGATTTGAAAGCTATTTGATTGAACGAGCGCCCCATATCGTATTTTCACCATTTATGAGATCTCTAGCCGATGAAATCTCTGGCAAAGAGACCAATCCCTACTACATCGCTAAGAGTTTCTATGACTGGATATGCGAGCATGTCAAATATACATTCATGAGTGAATATGCCCTTTATCCAAATCTTTCGGAATTTGCCGCTACCAATCTCAGGGGGGATTGTGGTGTAAAAGCTCTGCTGTTTATCACACTTTGCAGAATAAAGGGAATACCCGCTAGATGGCAATCAGGATGGTTCGCATCTCCAAAAGGTGCGAGCCCTCACGACTGGGCTTTGTTCTGGTTCGAACCTTTTGGGTGGGTTCCAGCCGACTGTTCCTTCGGAGGATCAAGAAAGGATATCCCTGCTTATAGAGAGTTCTACTTCGGGAATCTAGATGCGTACAGAATGATCTCGAATTCAGAATTTATGGCACCCCTGTTGCCGGCTAAGAGATTTTTCAGATCTGATCCATATGACAATCAGGTGGGAGAAATCGAGACAGAAAAGAGAGCCTTGAGATCGTACGAGAGGGAGTGCTCTATTGAAATACTCTCTTTTGAAAGGTTAACGTAACAAAAGCTGAAAACGGAGATCACTCTGAAAGATCTTTTTTTCTCTCGCTGTTATCAGTTTATGAAATCGCCAAAACAATCTTTTCGTCAGCCCTTGAAAGGATAAAAATGCTGCGATTATTCGATAGCTATCGGAAACCGATCATTTTGAACTGGCGCAAATCTGTTTTTCTGTCCATATAGTTTCAGCATGAGAGAAAATGTCTTGAATACTGATAGACTTATTTAAATAGATTACTACAAAGGAGGCATTCCATGAAGAAAAAATTCGTCCTGCTTTCTTTGTTGGTTATTTTTGCAGTTTCAGCATTCGCCCATGTACCGGCCTTCCTAACATCCGATGACTTTGCTAAAGGTGCATTCCTTGTAAGGGACATAGATCTGTCACAGATCTTTTATTATGTCTTCTCCGCAGCAGAGGAAATCACATTCGTATTCGAAGGTTTTGTCGGTCAGCACTTCCACATGCTTTTTGGAGTACCAAAGGAAATTGAAGGCATGGATTCCACAATGGACTTTCGTCCAGAACTCACAGTATATGATCCTGATGGAGAAATCGTCGAAGATTTCGTTCTTGAAAGTATAGAACCCGAAATAATGTATGAGTTCTTCGGTGATACCTATTCATACCTATACGTAAGACATGACTCGACACTAGCTAAGAAAGGGATCTATTCTATCAAAGTGAAGGCTGAAGATCCAGGAAGAGCATGGATAACGTTTGGAAAGAAGGAAAAATTTACCGCTTCCCAGATAATTGCGGTACCACGATGGATAAGAGAGATCAGATCATTTCACTATTTAAAGGGACTGGCCAAATGGGAATTGTACGGGCTGGGTATCATAGGAGCAATATCTGCCGCTCTGGTGTTGTTAGTTTTCCTCTGAAAAAAGAAGCTTAAGATTAGTAATCGTGTAAGGTAAAAAGAAAAACGCCCATTTCGTTCGGACGTCTTAATGAATATTATACCACGAGATTTTGTTAAAGTCAACTACTCTGCAAATTGCAACAGTGTAAATTACTATTCAAAGATCAAATGTAAGATCAGGGTTGAAAGAGATCGATTGGCTCGAATTCAACGCTGCTCACCGAGTCGAATTGAAGAGCTGTCTTTTCTATCTGAGCTTTAAGGAGATTTACCCTGCAAGACCCGCCTGAAGTAAACCCGGTAGGATCTGAAAACTTCAAGAACAAAACTCCGTTCTCAAGTCTGGCTCCAAGAAATTGCAGTTCTCTGCCGGGGAATTCTGTCTTGAAACCCAGGTCTTCTTCGGCCTTAGTAAGCTCTCCCCTTAACAACAAACGCAGCGCATCGTTAATTGGTGACTGAGAATATGGAATCGTTCTCTGGACAGGTATTACAGCTCCTGTATCACAGATGACTTCGTCATTCATCAGTCTATCGAGAAGCTCGTTATAATAATAGAGATTTATACTCATTGTTCGCTGAACACCGGTTACCGCACTAATCTCCATCTCAAGAGCGGCCTGATGCTTTTCAAGGTTTGCTACCCTGCCCTCAAGGCTTTTCACCCTGAAAAGATGGAAAATAAGAATCACTAAAAGCAGAACTGAAATCACAAGAAAGGCAACAAGGACAACTCTGGTGATGGGGAAAGACTGTTGCTTCTTAACTCTCAAATACCTCACCTCTCAATCAGTATCGAATCAATTATACATTCTTCGCCCGAAACTCCGCTAAAATACTATTATTAGGAGGTTATGCATGAAGATAGGGTATCCTTGCATAAACACAACTCGCAGCTGCACCTCTGCGAAAACTTTCAGACTGGCATCATACAGTGAAGAGAGACTGATTAAGACTGTCTCTGCCAATCTTGATTGCCTTGAAGAGATACTAGAATACAACAGAAAAAAGGACATTCTCTTCTTTAGGATTTCATCGGACCTAATTCCATTTGCTTCTCACCCAGTCTGCAAAGCAAAGTGGGAAAATATTTTTCGAAGTAGATTCGAGAGCATAGGCGATAGGATAAAAAATTACAATATGAGAGTATCGATGCATCCCGATCAATTCGTCTTGGTCAATTCTCCCAGGTCTGATGTTGTAAGCAATAGTACCGCCGAACTACTTTATCACGCAAAAATTCTCGATCTCATGAAGCTAGACGGCAGTGCAAAAATCCAGATTCACGTTGGCGGAGTTTACGGAGATAAGAAGGAAGCCTCCAGGAGATTCATAGACAGGTACAACGCATTTCCTGAAGCTATAAAGGAGCGACTCGTGATCGAAAACGACGAAAGATTATACTCGCTCTCGGACTGTATGGCGATTAATTATAAGACAGGTATTCCGATTCTCCTTGATGTATTTCATCATTCAATTCTTTCAGATGGAATTTCATTTGCTGATTCCCTTAGTTTATCCGGATCAACGTGGTCAGATGAAGATGGAATTCCAGTTGTTGATTACAGCACTCAACAAGAAGGCGCGAGAAAGGGAAGACATACAGATAGCATCGATCTACACAATTTCACTTCTTTTCTAGAGGAAAGTCGCCCCTACAATTTCGACATCATGCTTGAGATAAAAGACAAGGAAAAGTCGGCAGAAGCAGCTATCCGTGTTACGCGCAAAGACGAAAGGTTCCAGGTTAACTGAATCCAGTGTAAAAGAAAGATGGAGGCGAATTTTTACTTCGAGTCTATTGTGCTAGAATCTCCATGAGGTGAAGAGTTTGACAAAACTCAGTGATCTTTCCGGCTTCAAGAGAAATCTTTTGCTTCTAGTAGTTGATTCATTGATAGTATATTTTGCATACATACTAGGTATGTACTTCAGATACGGTATTTTCACTCTGGATGAACCGGAGTTTTTCGTTAATGGAATTTATTTCAGCGCTTTCATTGTCGTTTCTCTTATACTAAACGGTGTATATAGAATCGCCTGGAGCTACAGTTACTTCAGAGATTATTTCATAATACTCCGAGCTGTTATCGTTGGCTATGCAATCGGATTTCTTGCAGGTCGATTTCTCAACCTCTTTGAAATAAGATTTCTCACGGTGCCTTTCACAGTCTCGACGATGGCAGCAATTATCTCCGTTTTTCTCTTAATATGGTCGAGGTTTTTTTGGCTCAGTATCTTGAGTAGAAATCATCCGATTGTCTCTTCCGAAGAAAGGGTCTTCATAGTAGGGGCAGGAGATGCCGGTACCTCAATTGCGGAGGAACTGTCGCGCCATCCTGAAAATGGATTGGTAGTGGGTTTTATAGATGACTCTCCGAAAAAGCTTCGAAAACGAATTCGTGGAATTCCCGTTTTGGGGAATACTGATGAGATTATGCCGCTCGTAGAGAAAATGGGAGTCCGAAAGGTAATCATTGCAATCCCCTCTGCCGATGCAAGCACATTGAGAAGAATCTTTTCGAAGATCGATGTAAGTAAGGTCAAGGCTCAGACTCTTCCAAGCATTACGGAGATAATGGACGGAAAGGCGAAACTTGGATATCTGAGAGAGATAAACATCGAAGACCTGCTTGGAAGAGAAAGCGTTCAGATAGATCTGAACTCACTCAAGGATTATGTTGTTGGAAGAACTGTGCTCATAACCGGTGCTGGAGGAAGCATTGGGAGTGAGTTGTGCCGTCAGATAGCCCCTCTTGGACCCGGCAGGCTCTTGCTCGCCGGAAAGGGGGAAAACAGCATCTATGAAATCAGCCAGGAGATTGGCTCTCTGTTTCCTGATCTCAAGGTCAGTCAACTAATTGGCGACGTGGCCGATCGGTCGAGAATGAGATACATTTTCAATAAGATGAGGCCACAGGTCGTCTTCCATGCCGCTGCCCACAAGCACGTTCCCATAATGGAAGAGAACCCAACAGAAGCATTTAGAGTCAACTCACTTGGCACTTACAATATTGCGAGTCTGGCCGATGAATTTGGAGTCGAAACAATGGTCGTTATTTCGACAGACAAGGCAGTAAGGCCAAGTTCTGTCATGGGTGTTTCAAAGAGAATCGCAGAGGAATTCGTGAGATCCATTTCATCGAGAAGCAATACGAAATTCGGAATTGTCAGGTTTGGGAACGTTCTTGGAAGCCGTGGAAGTGTGATGCCTCTTTTCAAGAAACAGATCCAGTCCGGTGGGCCCGTTACCGTTACAGATCCTAGAATGACAAGATACTTCATGACAATTCCGGAAGCGGTGACGTTAGTTCTTCAAGCGGGGGCATTTTCCGGAGATGGAGACGTCTTTGTGCTTGACATGGGGGAGCCTGTCAAAATCTCATCCCTCGCAAACGAGATGATTACCCTTGCCGGATATATTCCCCATCAGGAAATTGAAATAAAGTACACAGGTGTCAGACCGGGCGAGAAGCTCTTCGAAGAATTAGTCCTCACAAATGAAGAATTAATTCAGACTAAACATCCAAAGATCTTCCGTCTCAAGATGAATGAAGCGATGGATGAAGAGGCTCTGCTTAAGACAGTTTCCAGACTGAGGACCGCAGTTGAAGAGAGCGACTTTGAGGAATTGAACAGAATAACTTCTGAAATAGTCGATGATTCAACTGCCAGAATAGATGATGGATGTGATTCAAAGTGAACTGGTATGTCGATTTCGTTAGAGATTTCCCTTTCTTATCAGCAATCATTCAGTTCTCTATTCTTGGAACTCTTGGCGATTTTGTCAGTGCGAAGATTGCCCGCTTCAAGACGCCGTTTCCGCCAAGGATTGCTTTCATGAAGGCCCTGGAATGGGCTTTCCTAGCTATCTTCATAAAGATCGCATTCATTGGTTACCAGGGCTTCGTTTCTGCTCTTGTAATCAATGGAGTTCTACCGAGCTTTTTCGTCGAGAACCTCTTGCTCAATGCCTTTGCACGCTCACTTTCGATGAATCTTCAATTTGGTGTATTTCTTGTACTTTTTCATAGGCTGCTCGACAATTTAGTACTTCAAACAGTCAACTGGAAGAACCTGGACAAAGCGCTTATTTCTTTGATTTGGTTCTGGATTCCAGCTCACACGCTTACGTTCGCTTTGCCAAAGGATTTCCAGATAGGTCTCGCTGCACTTTGGTCATTTATGTTAGGACTTCTGCTCTCTTTATTTTCAAGATCTCCTCAGGAGGTGAAATAATGTTCGTTCCCCTTTCAAGACCTGACATTACAGAAAGAGAAATTTCGGCAGTTACGGAGTTGATGACGGGAGGCATTTTATCTATTGGCCCCAAGGTTACAGAGTTTGAAAGAATCTTCGCGGAATATATCGGTGTTGAACATGCCGTCGCAGTAAACAGCGGAACCAGCGCCCTTCACCTGGTGATTCGTTCTCTGGACCTGAAGAGGGGTCAAACAGTTATCACAAGCCCTTTCACTTTTGTATCCTCCGCAAATGTTGCTTTATACGAAGGAGCCATCCCGATATTCGCAGATATTGAAGAGTCGACATTTAACGTATCTCCGGAAACTCTGGAAGAGGCCCTGGCCAACTACTCAAGAGATGGTCTGGATACAGGTGCTATCAAACTAGACTCATTTGTTCCGGACATATTTATGGCAGTAGACATCTTTGGCCATCCACTTGAGTGGGACAGAATCGAGGGGATCTGCAACAAACACGGGATAAAAATCGTTGAAGACTCGTGTGAGGCGCTGGGGAGCTCTTTCATGGGACGAAAGACAGGGAGTTTCGGTCTTGCCGGCACATTTGCGTTTTATCCAAACAAACAGATTACAACTGGAGAAGGCGGAATGATTGTTACCGATGACAGCAATATTGCGGAACTTTCTAAGAGCATGAGAAATCAAGGAAGAGGAGTCTCCGAAAACTGGCTTGAACATGTAAGACTTGGCTATAATTACAGGATGGATGAAATGTCAGCCGCACTTGGCGTGGAACAAATGAAAAGAATTGATGAGATTCTTGAAAAACGCCAGAGAGTTGCTGACCGTTATGAAAGGCTTTTGTCAAACATCAGTGGAATAGAAACTCCTTTCATTGCAAATTACGCTACGAGCATAGGCTGGTTTGTGTATGTTATAAAGTTAGACGAGAAGATAGATAGAGAAAGCTTCATGAGATATCTCACAGAGAATGGAGTCCAGTGCCGGGATTACTTCAGACCTATACATCTTCAGCCATTTTATATGCAAGACTTCGGATACAGAGAGGGTATGTTTCCGGTAACTGAAAGGTTAGCCAAGAGAACGGTCGCAATTCCTTTCTTCAACAATCTTAGTGAAGAAGAGATGCAGTTTGTCTCTTACACTATTGAAAAAGCCGTGGAGTTCGCTGGATGATGTCGTACCTCTATGCCATGATTCTTTCCGCACTACTGTGTTTCATTTTTGGAAAGATCGGTATGAGGCTTGGGCTCGTGGATAAGCCTTCTGGTGTTCTAAAACCTCATGAAAGGCCAATTACTTTCATGGGAGGAACGGGGATATTTCTTGCCATGATTCCTTGGTTTTTTCGGAATCCAGAGTTCTTTCCGCCAATACTGATAATGTGGGCTCTGGGCTTTGTTGACGACATAAGAGGTGTTTCCCCGAAAATCAGATTAATATTGGAGATTCTTGTGGGATTTGCAGTGTCTTTCATCATCTTTGGGTTTTCTACATTAGATTCGATCGTTCTCTCGGTGGTTTTTGCAGGCATGGTTAATGCTTACAACATGGTAGATGGTCTTGATGGAATTTCTTCGGCAAATGTTATCGTATTTGCAGTGTTTGCATATTTCACGGGATTCGTTCCTGAGATAGCCCTCGCAATTGCGGGCGTTTACTCCGGATATCTAATTTTTAACTTTCCACCTGCAAGACTTTTCATGGGAGATCAGGGATCGTATATCGCAGGTTCCTTTGTCGGAATATTGCTCATTCAATCTTGGGGGACTCAGAATTTCATCAGAATTGCGGCGATTTGCTGGCCGGTTTTTCTCGATCTCTTCGTTGGATTCTTAAGAAGATCTCTCGCAAAAAAATCGCCTTTTACAGGTGATCGTGACCACTATTACGATAAGATATTCAGACTTACCAAAAACAGGAAGAGAGTCACGCTCCTTATTTCAACAGGCATTGCGCTCTCTTACGCATTTGTGGGGGTCTTTATTCCTGTAATATTCATCCCCCCTGTTCTTTTGGCGGCTTCACTAGTTCAGATTTTTTCCCTGGGATCACTTCATTCTACTACTTGAACCATCTTATCTTGAATAGTACAAAACCAACCAGGAAGGCAGCAAGTCCCGACAAACCCATAGACCAGTAGAAAATCGTACTGCTCTCCATAAAGGGGAGTTTAACATTCATTCCATAGATCGACGCTACCAGCGTCGGAATCTGAAGAGAGAGCGTCACTATCGTTAATATCTTCATTACTACGTTGAGATTATTGGAGATCACAGAAGCAAAGGCATCCATCATTCCCGTCAGAATGTCGCTGTAAATGTTTGCCATCTCGATTGCCTGTCTATTCTCGATAGAGATGTCTTCAAATAGCTCTTCATCTTCCTCATAGAGCGTCAGTATGTTTGCTCTCTTGAGCTTCTCAAACATTAACTCGTTTGATCTAAGAGATGTCGTGAAGAAAACTAAAGATTTTTCGAGATTCAACATCGCCACAAGCTCTTGATTCCTGGTAGATCTGTGTAGTTCGGACTCGATCTCATTTGACAGTCTCCTGATTTCCTTGAGATACCTCAGGTAATAAACAGTTGCTCTGTCAAAAATTCTAAGAAGAAAGCGGTTTCGTTTCTTTGTGGAAATATCCTTAACCCGTCCTTCGACTATGTCCGATACAATTGCGTTTTCCGAACTGCTTATCGTGACAAAATAACCGGATTTCATTGCAATTCCGAGAGTCGTCGTCTTGTATGGAACGGTTTCGTCTGCAGTATCTAAATATGGCAGTTTGGTAATCACGTAGATTAAATCCTCATCTTGCTCGAATCTTGCCCTTTCTTCCTGATCTAAAGCATCGTACACAAAATCCTCGTCGATTTCTAAACTCTTAAGAAAAGCGATGTCTCCACTATCTGGCGATACAACATTGATCCAGCAACCTTCTACTGGTGAATCTAATGTATTCATTCTTCCATTCTCGGAAATCAAAATCTCGCGCACATCGGTCCCCCCTTTTTAAGTACTTCATCTTTCTTTTGTCACTTAGAAGGAGGTCTCAACGGGCGAATCAAATCAAAGTGGCGGTTCACTCTCACTACTGTATAATTCCATATCACTCACCTCCGCTCTGAGATTATATCATAACGCAGTTGAACACCGTTATTTTCACCGCTAAAAGCTATTCCAACACTTCTCTTGTATCTTGTCATCCATCAATGGACGAGATTTCAAAAACCCCCTCAATAAGAATCAAGATTCTTTTTCCGTTATAATCATTATGTGTCCATTTATTCGCAGATCCCACGACACCATAAAGGAGGTGAGCGCGTTGAAAAAATATATGCTTCTTCTGTTTCTTCTGATAATTGGTCAGGTTTTTTCAGTCTATTTGAACGATATTTCGCGCGATGGAGTTACCGTAAGCTGGTTCACTGAGGAACCCTCAACTTCTTATTTAATAGTCTACGATGGCTCCAATGAATCTATTCATTCAGATGAGAAAGTGACTCTTCACAGATTCCGGGTATCTGGACTCCTTCCTGGAATGAGCTATGCTTACACTGTTAAGAGTGAAAAGGATGGAGAAGTCATTTACAAAGGCAACGGGATACTGACAACCGCACCTAACAGAAACACACCATTCAGTTTTGCAGCTTACGGAGATAGTAGAAACAACTATGTCGTTCATTCTGAGATAGTCAATGGAATAGCTAGTGAAAACGTACCTCTAGTAATCCACACGGGTGATATCGTCTCGACCGACGATGCTATTGAAGAATGGATAAACTTTTTCGAAGTCACCGAAATATTATCTGACAGTGTACTCTACAGTGTTATTGGAAACCACGAGTCTGAAGCCATAAACTATTTGAAATTCTTTGCTTTCCCAGGAAATGAAAGATATTATAGCCTATGGTACGGCGATATCTTCTTCATATTTTTGAACACAAATGAAGCCTTCGATAAGTATTCACAGCAATACGTTTGGCTTCTAACACAGCTGGAGGAGGCGGAAGAAGAAGATCCTGCACATATAGTAGTTTGCTTACACCACCCTCCGTACAGTTACGGCTCTCATGGAGACCATCTGTATCTAAAGGAATACCTGGTTCCTGTCTTCGAAAACTACAACGTCGATCTTGTTCTTAGCGGCCATGATCATGGCTATCAGAGAATTGAGAGAAACGGCGTAACCTATGTTATTACGGCTGGCGGCGGTGCTCCGCTTTACGATATCACCCGGGGCGAGAGTCTAGTCGCTTCCGCCAAAGCCTTCCACTATATGTTGTTCAACTATACTCTAGAAGGTCTGTACGGCTATTCAAAAACCCCGGAGGGCCTTATTCTGGACAGTTTCTATATTCCAAAACATAATTAACTGATCTTTATAGCAGTTCATCGAATTTAAAATACTTGATCTTCGGGAAATATTCATTTTCATCCTATAGAATCCTCTCTCAATAAGGATCTTATGTGCTCATCATTCACTGAATACTTCAGCATTTTCATGCCGGCCTTCACCAGTCGTCTGTAATCTTCTTCTGATCAGAATGTCAAGAAGCTGAACTTTTAGCAAACTCAAATAATCCCCCAATAACACCCTACATGTATAAACTAATCGTGGAAATAAATTCAGGAGGTGTGTGTATGAAGAATTTTGGTGTACTTATCGTAATCCTGTTACTGGCTGGCACTATGTTAGGTTCTACACTTGTCATTAAAGGCTCCAACACTGTCTATCCAGTTGCGCAGCTCTGGGCAGAAGGTTTCAAGGCAATGAACCCTGATGTTGAGATATCTATCGAAGGCGCCGGGTCTTCGACGGGTATCAAGGCCTTATTCAACGGACAGACCGACATTGCAAATTCCAGTAGATGGATCAAGGCCTCGGAAATTGAACAGATGAACAGTGATGGAAAGTACTTCATACCATATGTTGTCGCCTATGACGGGATAGCGATTATCGTAAACAAGTCCCTCGGGATTAGCAACATAACCATTCAACAGCTTTTTGATATCTACTCGGGAAAGATAACTTCGTGGAATCAGATTGACTCTTCTCTGCCAAAGGCTAGAATTGTTCCTCTGTCAAGAGACAATGCATCTGGAACATTCGAGTACTTCGTCGAACACGTAATGAAGGGTGAGAAATTCGCTCCTCAGGTTCAACAGCTGGCATCAACAAGAGCCGAAGTTGAGCAGGTTATGCAGAATCAGTATGCTATCGGCTACATTGGAATGGGATACATCACGGAAGAGGTAAAGGCCCTGACAGTTGAAGGCGTTGAACCAACTGTAGCAAACGTGAATGCAGGATCATACCCGATATCGAGACCATTGTTCATGTTCGTCGATGCAACCAATGGACTCCCTACAGGAGTTATTGGTGAATTCCTGAGATATGCACTATCACCGGAAGGGCAGGCAGCTGTTCTAAGTGTGGGTTATGTAAACGCTTACGGAACGAAATAGATTGGATGAGGCGAGTTGAGAAGAAGGAGACTTGAACTTTCGTCGAGAGTACTGGTAACGACTGCAGCTTTGATTACATCAGCAATTCTTTTCGGAATATTCTTCTTTCTCATATCAGATGGGGTAAGAGTTTTCGGAAAGATATCATTCGAGGAGTTCTTTTTCAGCGCTCGCTGGTACCCAACTTACGAGGATGCCGAATATGGCATCCTCGCTCTGTTATCGGGCACTCTGGCTGTAACAGGGTTGACCTTAGCAATATCTATCCCGTTGGGATTTGTTTCGGCCATATTTCTTGCCGAGTTCAGCCACAGGAAGGCGCACGACTTTCTAAAACTCATATTTGAACTCATGGCAGGAATTCCATCTGTGGTACTTGGAAGTTTCGGGCTCAAGTATGTCTCAAGGTGGTTAATGGAGCTCTTCCCGATGAAAGTGTGGACGGGACTGAATATTTTCAACGCTTCTCTCATGCTCTCTATACTTGCTATGCCATATTTCGTAACTCTTATCGAAGATGCATTGAAAGCTGTTCCTGTAGATCAAAAAGAGGCCTCATTAGCACTGGGAGCCAACACAACTTCAACAGTATTCCGCATTATTGTTCCACAAGCTAGAAGCGGGATCCTAAATGCGATCATACTTGGAGCAAATAGAATAATAGGAGAAACAATGGTTGTTCTGATGGTCGCAGGCGGCGCTTCCATGATTCCCCAGTCGATCTTTGATCCAGTTAGACCTCTAACCGCAGCAATCGCCGGCGAAATGGGAGAAGTTGAACTTGGAAGCACTCATTATTACGCTCTCTTCATGATTGGGGTTGTTCTTTTAGGGATTTCCCTGATCTTCACAGTTATAGCAATGCGTCTTAAGAGGGGAATGAGAAGATGCTGATCGACCGAATAACCAAATTGATTTTCGGAATTATATCGTACACACTGGTTGCAGTTATACTAGCTATAATTGGTTTCCTTGTTGTAAATGGACTTGATGACATTAGCCTGGAATTTCTGGTCTCCTTCCCGAAAAATTCGATGACGGAAGGAGGAATTTGGCCTTCAATACTGGGAACGTTTTATTTTCTATCGATAGCACTGCTCTTTTCGGTGCCGGTTGGTATTTTATCAGCCGTCTATTTGAGTGAGTACAGCAAAGAGAATCGTTTTCAGCGTCTAGTTTTAACTGCTAACAACATTCTTGCAGGAATTCCTTCGGTTGTTTTTGGAATGTTTGGCCTGTCGCTTTTTTCGATCACTTTTGGATTCGGAACCTCAATCATCTCGGGGGGTCTTACTTTAGGAATAATGTCACTTCCTTACATCATTTCAAATACCCATGAAAGCCTGGCTGCAGTTCCGAAATCTTACAGAGAAGCATCGATGGCACTTGGTGCGAATAAGGCTGAGACAACTTTCAGAATCGTTGTTCCAGCCTCCTTCTCGAGGATACTAACAGGAGTTATGATAGCTGTAGGAAGAATAATTGGGGAGACGGCTCCTTTGCTGTTTACAGGGGCCGCATTTTATATTACTAGAAACCCTTCAGGTCTCTTTGAGCCGGCTATGTCATTGCCGACACACATTTTCGTGCTTTCGGCAATCTATCCCGAGAATGTGACTCCAAAGCTTGAGGGAAGTATTTCCGTTCTGCTGATAATCGTCATAACTTTGTTCGTCAGCGTCGCAATCAGAAGGAGAATAGAATCGAAGAAACTGGAGGAGTGAAATGGACGAACCAATTTTCAAAATAGAAAAGCTCAACGTGTATTATGGTGATAAACATGCACTTAAGGACGTGACCTGTGAAATCCCAAAAAAGAAGGTAACAGCGGTTGTGGGCCCTTCCGGTTGCGGAAAATCTACCTTTCTTAGAGTTCTAAACCGCATGAATGATCTGATACCTTCCTACAGACATACGGGATCGGTAAAACTTCTCGGCAACGAGATTCTCGATATGGACCCGGTCATTCTAAGAAAACACGTGGGAATGGTCTTTCAGAAGCCAAACCCATTTCCAAAAACGATCCAGGAAAACGTCACTTATGGGCCGAGAATTCACGGAATCAAGGACCGCAAGACACTTAGGGAGATAACCGAAAAGTCACTAAAGCAGGCAGCCCTATGGGATGAGGTCAAAGATGAGCTGAAGAAAAACGCAACAAATCTATCGGGAGGTCAACAGCAAAGACTTTGCATAGCGAGGGCTCTGTCCGTTGAACCGGATGTTCTGCTTCTCGATGAGCCTACAAGTGCTCTTGATCCAATTGCTACACAGAGAATAGAAACTCTTATAGAAGAGCTCTCGGAAAAGTATACTATTATTATAGTAACCCATAACCTTCAGCAGGCACTGAGGATCTCGGATTATGTGATGTTCTTCTACGTGGGTGATCTCGTTGAGTTTGACACTACCGAGAAGATAACCTCTAACCCTAGAGATCAAAGAACAAGCGAGTACCTGAGAGGAATCTTCAGTTAACGGGAGTTGGTTGAGATGACACCAGAAAGGCAGAGGCATCTGGAAGCAGGCTTTAACAGATTGAAATCTATGTTGTCAGATATGATGGAGAACGTGAGATCGAGTCTTTTGAAAGCGATAGACTCTCTTGATCGATTAGATGGCGACCTCGCAAGAGTAGTCATTGAAAATGATGAAGTGATTGATAAGCTTCAGAGAGAAATGGATACAGAAATATGCAACTATATCGGACGATTTCAACCCCTTGCCGAGGATTTAAGGTATGTTCTTACAATGATGAAGCTGGCAACTGATCTAGAAAGAATCGGCGACCTCGCCGTAAACATTGCTGAAGTCGCAGTCAGGTATGAGAATCAGACTCTCGTCAAACCACTTATACATATTAAGAAAATGACAGCAGTTGTCGAAAAGATGTTGGAAGAGATAATAGGTGCCTACTACAACAAGGATACGGAGACTGCAAAAAGAGTATGGAACGAGGACAATAGCGTAGATGAATATTACCTGTACATAAAGAGGGAAGTGAGAGAGAAATTGATTAGCATGACCGACCCAAATGCAATCGGACAGCTCCTTGATTTGATGCTAGTGTCAAGATTTCTCGAAAGAGCCGGCGATCATGCGACTAACATTGCAGAAGAGATCTATTACATAGAAAAGGGCGAGAGCCTCAAGGAGGAAATGCGACGTTGAAAATATTGATTGTTGATGACGATCTCGATATCCTGAATATTGTCAGAACTGCATGTGAGAATGAATCGATGCAGACTTCAACTGCCGCAAATGCAGAAGAGTTATGGTCATCCCTGCGTTCAGAAAAGCCCGACGTGATATTACTTGATATCATGCTACCTGACGCAAATGGTCTCGATCTCGTGAAGAAGATTCGAACAATGTATTCGAGAATTCCGATAATATTTTTGACCGCAAGAAAGTCCGACCTTGACATGATTCTTGGGCTTGAACTTGGCGCAGATGATTACGTTACAAAACCCTTCAATCCAAGGGCTCTTGTGGCAAGAATCAAGGCTGTCATGAGAAGAACAGAGATATCCGGTACTTTGGAAGATAAACTTACGATAGGTGACGCCGTAGTTAACCTCAAATCGTACACAGTAACTAAAAATGGAAAGTCAGAAGAGCTGACAAGAAGAGAATTCGAATTGTTGAAACTGCTCGCGGAAAACCCCGGGAGAGTTTTCACTCGCGAAGAGCTACTGGACAAGGTTTGGGGAATGGATTTCTTCGGCGATTTCAGAACCGTTGACGTCCACATAAGCAAACTCAGAGAAAAGGTTGGAGAGGGATTCATTAAGACAGTTCGGGGAGTCGGTTACAAATTCGTCATTGGAGAGCAGAGATGAACGAATCTCTGCTCGATGAACTTAACGAAGCAATCATAATGGTAGATGAAGGTCTGGTCGTAACAAGGGCCAACCTATCGGCTAGAAAGATGCTTGGAGATGTGGAAGGATTAGCCTTACCTGACGCTCTCCACGTTCAGGGCATTTCAAAGATAGTAGATAATCTCATTTCGGGTACTAATTACACCATCGACACGATCTTCGTTAAGGATGACACGACTCACTATCTCAAAATAAGGGTTTCTGCACCATATATAATAGCGAGAAACATAACGAGTGAAAAACTCTTTGAAAGCGCTAAGATGGACTTTGTCAATTCGATTGTCCACGAGTTTTCTACACCGTTGGCTGTTATAAACGGTTATGTACAGCTTCTAATAGAAAAGAAAATGGAGTTACCTGCAGATGTTTCCGAGACTATCGAAAGGATAGCGAGATCGACTGGACGGCTTTCGAGATTGGTTGAAGAACTTGGAATACTGTCTAATCTCGAGCTACAGAACTACAGAGTCAAGATTGAAACCGTCAATTTGAAGGAACTAATTGATGAGTCCGTAAGTGACCTCGAAAGCAAATGGAAAAGAAAGAAATTGAAGATAACCACAACAGTCTCCCCTAACACATATGCCGCCGTAGATTCGCTTCTTCTCTTCAGAGTGATATCGAACCTGATTTCGAATGCGGTTAAGTACTCAAGTGTTGGCGACACAGTTGAAATCGTCTCTGGGGAAGTCGAATCCAGAATATACATCTCCGTGAAAGACAACGGAATAGGTATTAAAAGTGAAGAACTACCGAGAATCTTCGAAAGATTCTACAGAGGAAGCAATGCAAGAACTTCGGGATCTTCTGGATTGGGGCTGGGACTGTCTCTCGTTAAGCACGCTCTCAACCTTATAAACGGATCTATAGAGGTACGATCGAGGTACATGATGGGAACGACCGTGACGATCAGTTTTCCCAAGAACATGTAGAGACATCTTCTGAATTTACTTCCAGATAAAGCCAGTAATAAGACTCTGACTCTTTTTGGTCGCCACCATTTAACTAACAGTGCATATTCGTTTATGGCAAAGTGTGAAATCACTTATGCTATAATTTTTTTGATATGACCTCCTAAAGAAAGTTCGTCATATATTAATGGAGTTGTTGTTTAATGAAATCAGATACTCATAGTATCTGTCTTTATGGTTCGGCTCACGATCTAAGAAAAGCAATAAACACCTTCCTTAAAGAAGGTCTTTCCAAAAATTACAAACTTCTTTATTTTGGACCAGAAAGGGATGTCATTCCTTCTAAAGAGACAACTGACGGGCTCCCCTATAACCTGGATGATCTTCTTGGTTCGAACACACTGGAGATAATCGATTCCGAAAAGTCATATGTGAAGAACGGCGTCTTCGATCCCGTAAGACAGATTAGTTTTCTGCAAGAAGCCGCACTAAGGGCTATAAAGGAAGGCTATAATGGCCTCGGTGTGGCCGGGGAAGGTACTGCGATCCTGGAATCTGGGACGAAAATGGAAGAGCTTCTAGAGTACGAGGCATCTGTGAACGATCTCGTTGAAGAGTCTCCAGTAACGGCATATTGCCTTTATGACTCTTCAAGAATTGCCCGAAGCAGTGCTCTGGAAATCTCCAGACTCCATCCGTACACTCTCAGAGAAAGTGGGTTTATCGTAAATGAAGATTATTATCGTGTACCCAGAAGAACTCTGGAATATGATACCGCAAGTCGGCTCGACATTTGCAGGGGTACCGCAAACTCCCTTTTACAGATGTTCAGAATGAAGAGCATATATGTAGAAGAACATGAGGAAAACGTTTCGAAGCTTGCGTCAGCAATCGCTAAGGAAATGGCATTGGACTCTTTTACCATGGCCTGTCTTGAAATGGCCGGAAAGATACACGACTTAGGAATGAACTCGATGTTTTTGGACATGCTCACTAGACCCGGGCCACTGCATGCTCTTGAGGCCAGACTTCTTAGAAGACATCCCATTACGGGATTCGAGATAAGTAGAGGAGTTCCATTTCCCGATAAAGTCTCGTACGCAGTCTTTCAGCATCATGAGAGAATTGACGGTTCCGGTTATCCGAACGGCCTAAAGGATTCGGAAATTAGCCTTGAGGGTAGCATACTTGCCGTTTCTGAAGTAGTCGCGGCAATGAGTTTTTACAGGCCATACAGAAAGCCGTATGGACAGGAGTACTCACTGGATCAGATAGATAAAAACAAAGGTTCACTTTACAGAACAGAAGTTGTCGAAGCCTGCCTCACTGCTTTCGAAAATGGTTTTTCCTTTGAAAGCAGCTTGAAAACTTCTGCTTCCCAGCCCTAATGCCAAAGCAGCTATTCGGTAATTCTCTTGTCAAAGTGGACGTTTTTGCTACAGACATTGAGAAAACCTTTGGCTGTGTTCAACGGTTGAACTAGAAACCTACCGGAGAGAGTGTATTTAGACCTTCAGACTAAAGATATCTTTTCTTATCAAGTGTTCTATCGACCTTTTCAAGAGTCTGCATCGTTCCGTTTCTGAGTTTTATGGACTTCTCCAGAAGAAGTTGTATTACCGTAAGCTGGCAGACTCTGGGTTGAAGAGGTGGTATCCCGGTTTCATGACCTCCTTGAGCTACGTAGATGGTCTCGGTGGAAACACTCACTATTCTCGATCCTATCCCACCCGTAACTGCTACAGTGTACGCCCCGGAGTCTGAAGCCACTTCAATGGACTTCACAGTGTCCCTAATATTTCCGCTGGCGGAGATGCCGAAAACCATATCTCCCCTGTTAAGCGAGACGGCAGTCATTATCTGCAAATGGGGGTCTGTGTAGAACGCGGTCGAAAAACCGGCTCTCATGAAGAGGGTTGCCCCAAATTCGGCAACTATTCCGCTTGAGGCCACTCCAAAGAAAATCAGTCTATTCGCTCTAACGATTTTACCTGCAATTCTGTCTAATTGAACATCATCAATAAGTTGGTTCTGCTGATTAAGTGCCTCAATGAGATCGGAAATCAGCTTATTCTTGTCGGCTGAAATTGGCGGTGATTCTCGCGAGAGTTCTCTGGCTAGCTGTATTTTGAGGGCCTGGTATCCATTGAAGTTCAGCTTTTTTGACAGCCTGAAAATTGTGGTCTCGCTTGTTCCCGCAAGTACTGAGAGTTCGCTTATTGAATGATGGATAACATCATCTGGAAAATCGATAATGTATCTGGCTGCCTTCTTCTCTGCAGGGTTTAAACCCTTTATCATCGCCTTCAGTTTTTCAGTTATTCTGAACTCTTCTCCCATATAGATATCAACTCATCCTTCGTTTCTACAAACTTCTTCAGAAGTTTATCGATTTCTTCTTCGGCACCTTCCTGGGTCATCTTTTCTGTTCTTGAGACAAAGCTGGCAACCCTTCCAAAATAAAGCGGAACTAGAAGCTCTATGAGTCTGTCTCTAAGAGCTAACTTTCTATAGCCTGAAGCTATTCTGTAAATAATTCTAACCCAAAGATCATCATCGATCATCGCGTCTGATTTTCCAAGAAGTAAGAGATTTCGAGCAATCTTCGCACCAAGAATGTCTTTAATGAAATCTTCCTGACTGTGTATGCCTTCGTAGCACTTGGAAATCATGTTTTCGAGATCGACCTCCAGCGGCTCCGGTATACCTGTCACAACGTCACCATAGATAGGTGAATCGGAATAGTCACCCACTGTTTTCCAATTATCCTCATATTTCTGCATCAGGGAAAACAGGGTGCCTACAACTTCTTTGAACATGTTCCCCAATTGCTTTCCAGGATCTTTGACATCATGAATCTTCGTGCCGAGAGCGGCTTGGTAAATGCTTCCTTTGACTTCATTGACAGCGGAGGTCGTCATCCATATATCTATTCCAAATCTCGAAATGTCCGATCTCCACGTATTCTCGGGTACCGTCGTGTAGTATTCGAGGAGCTCCCTTCCAACTCCGAAATCTCCCCCGATGGGTTGCCTGATCTTTTTTCCATAAAGAGCTGTGTTGAGGGGATAACATATGCTGTTCGTTATTGTCCCATCGTACTTGTGTCTTATATAGTAAGGGGTGACATAGGCTGCCCCTTCCTCCAGAATCGGACTTGCAAGCCTTTCTATCCAGAATGGCTCCACACTTCTGAGATCGGAATCAAGAAATAGGACTGCTTGCGCTCCATATGATTTTGATTTCTCCATTATTGATCTCATTGCGCTACCTTTTCCCGAAATTCCCTCATATATGAAGGACAGCAAATCTACCCCATTACTTGAAGCCGAATAAAACATCTCCTTTGTCCTGTCGGTTGAGCCCCCGTCAGCATTGACAATGCAACCTCTCATAGATGGGAAATACTGCTTTAAGCCTATGGCCGCCGTCTCGACAACATATTTAATCGTAGTCTCGTTGTTGAAACTAGGTATTCCCACCACTATATCGTATGAATCATGACTCAGTCCGGGCATATAGACACCTCCTATTCTTTCACGCCTCCAGCAGTGAATCCGCTGGTCAGGTATTTCTGCATGAGACTGAAGATGATAATTATTGGAACTGCGGAAACCACAGAAGCCGCCATCAACCTACCCCAAACAGCATGGGCGGAACCTGAGAACGCGTTCAACCCAATTGGAAGGGTGAAGAGATCTTTGTATGACTTCAAACCAAGGAAGGCCGATGCGAATAGGTATTCATTCCAACCAATCATAAATGCGTAGATATATACAGTCACTATCGCTGGAAGAGAAAGAGGAATTACGATCTTAAAGATCGCCTGAATTCTTGAGCAACCATCAATGATAGCGGCTTCTTCTATCGAAAACGGTATCGTTCTGAAATAGTTGCCCAGCATGTACAAAGAAACCGGCAATGTTTGAATAACATAAACCATGATCAAGTAGATTCCCGTTCCCAATGGCGTTGCAAGGATCCCGAGCTTCACCGCCATTTGATAAAGCGGAACCATTATTACCGTCCCTCCAAAGAGATAAACGAATAGAACGGATCGCTGAACAGAACTTCTCCCCTTGAATCTAAGCCTCGAAAAGGCGTAGGCACCGAAAATGGCAACAATGAGGCTTATTAAAGCTGAAATTCCTGCGAAGACTAATGAGTTTCTAAGATATCTCAGGAAGGGGAATTCACTTGCTCTCTCCTCGATTATCTTTTCTTTCTGAGCTTCATAGGATTTGAGCTGGGCCTTTGCACTCTCTAGACCAGCCAGGAGAGACTCCTCGGTTAGAGCGCTGTCCACTTCTTCCCTAAGATCGATAAACTTCTTTACATCGTTGGCACTGAAAATCGATTTCATATTCTCCTCAACGATTTCCGTCTCTTCGGTACCTGGAGTTATCGCGCGTTCGATAAATTCCTCTCTGTTTTGAACTTCTATTCCAGTGAAATCAATTACAAGATCTACAATATCCCTAAGTTCTTTCTCTTTTGCCTCCAACTGGATCTCGTGAACATATCGAGTGTACGATTCCAGTGAGGCCGTCCTTTCTTCCAGCTCTTCGATTCTTTTCAGTACCGGCTCAAGATTTGCCCTAATAATTTCATCTCCGAAAAACTCTGTCTCGCTACTCTGAATCAAACCGAATATCTCGAGGTAATTTCTTACCGTGAAGTTCGAAAATGTAAGCTTGTTTGGATCATAATCGGCTTTTAATGATACATGAATCATGAAATAAAACGGAATTAGAATAAAAAAGCACAAAAGAAGGATCGCAAAAATAAACATTCCTCTCTTGAAGGGTGATTTTCTCTTTACCATTTCAACACCTTCTTGACGTACACGGTTATCAAGAAAAGCATTATTACCATCAGAATCGTTGCTATCGCAGCGGCTACTCCGTACTCCGGCGAAGTAGTGCCTATTACCCTTTCATAGATGAAGATTGGTAGTGTTCCCGCCCTCTTGCTTATCAGATAGACTTCATCGAATTTGTAGAAATTCCAGATCCCTCTCATTAGTGCTACCGCTCCCATCACAAAGTAGAGCTCTGGAAGTGTTATATTAGTGAACTGCTTCCAAGACGTTGCCCCATCAATTTCAGCAGCTTCATAGTAATCGTCAGGTATCGACTGAAGCCTTGATAGGAGCATCAAATAGACAAAAGGAAAGTTTCGCCAAATATTGAAGACAGAGGCCACCAGGAACGCGTTGTTCGAATTGTTCAGAAGATCGAGTTGAGGGGAAACCCACCCAAGAGTTTGACCGAACAGCTGCATAAATGGCCCATAGCTGGGATCGAAGATATACTTCCAGGAGAAGACAATTGAAATGAGCGGTGTTATGTATGGAAGCAGCACAATCGTCCTAACAATAGCTCTCCCCTTGAACTCCTTGTTGAGCATTAATGCTACAACGAGTCCCAGGAGAATGCTTCCAACAACAGTCATAAGGGTAAAACCTACAGTAATGAAGAATGACTTCCAGAAGGCGCTGTCTTTGAAGACGCGAACATAATTTTCCAGTCCTACAAATGTGGAGCTGGTTATTCCATAATCGAAGAACGAGATATAGATATTGTAGCCGACTGGATAGAGTATAAGTATCATCAACAGTATTACAGTTGGTGAAACCAGTTTCCAACCCAGACTGTTTTCTTTCTTCAACATGGAAGAGGCTGCTCTCTGCATGAGATCTCCCTCCAAAAAATGAAGGCCCCGGCTCCGGGGCCTCCACTGCTAGTTGACTATCTTCCTATAAGCTTTCTAATATCCTCTCTCCAGAAAGTGAGAACTTGATCTGGAGTTGCGTCGTTATCGAACATCATGACAATTCCATTTCCTATTGTGAAAGCTCCGGATATCTTGCCCATTTCTGGGAAGACCCTTCCTTCAACGTAACCGAACTTCTCAATGTTCTCCATTCCATAGATGATTGCCTTGATCTTGTCAGCACCGTACCTCCTGTAAATCCCTTTTGGATCGTTCAGGAATTCTTCGCTTTCGGCGATAGAGGAGCGTGTTGGAAGCATACCACCTGGAGCCATGTGGATGTACTTAATGTAGTTGTCCGGTTCAAAGACAAAATCCAGGAATTTGAGAACGTCAAGCTTATTTTCGGACGACTTCACTACGGCAAGCGACAAAACCTGTCCAAAAGATGAAGATCTGCTGTGAGTCATCATTGGAGCAAACTCAGTGTTCTCAACCAGTTCAGGATCAAAATCGCTGATGTATTGAGTCTGAATCTCAGCAAGGGCAAGGTCATCCATAACATAAGTAGAGTAGAACATCATCGGTGTTTTACCTGCAAGGAAGAGCTCTCTTGCTTGCTGCCAGTAGGTATGCCCGGGGGCCGAGTACTCTCCAAGATCTTTATAGTATTGGAGTACTTCCTTCATCTCCGGAGAATTTACGATCACGTTTCCTTCCTTATCAAATATCCTGGCTCCATTTGACAAAGCGAAAATCGTGAACACCTGTTCTGCATAAGCATCGTTTGCCTTTCCCAGAACGATCCCGTACATTCCGTTCTGAGGATCATGGAAATACTTCGCAGCTTCCATGATCGCTTCCCATGTGGTCGGCTCGGCCAATCCGGCTTTTTCAAACCAATCTTTTCTGTACCAGATACCCTGAACCCATCCATGGTATGGGACCGCAAAGTATTCGTCCCCGGTTGGCGTAATAACGAATCTCGTGGCGCCGTTGTAGAAATCCCCTCCATTCTTAATGAATCTCGTTGGAATTGCAGTGTCAAGCAAACCATCCGCGCCAAGACCCAGAATGGTTTCCGCGCCAGCTTCAATCAGATCCGGAAGCGTTTCGGCAGCGGAAGCGGCCGCCAGCCGTGAAAACATCTCATTCTCTTCGATCGCGACTACGTCGACTTCGATTCCCGTTTCAATCGTGAACGACTCGATTATCTGTGCAATTACCTGCTGTCTTGATTCCTCCTCTTGAGTATGCCAGTAGACAAGTTTTGCAGTCACTGTCACTGAAAGCATCAATACGAGGAATACCACAAAGAAAATTTTTTTCACTGTCATCACCTCCGAAGGAAATTTTTTTCATCTATATAATACCAAACTTTACATCTTTGAAAAAGAACAATCAAGATCAACCACGTGCGATCAGGCTCATTCTAGATTGTCTATAGTTAATTACGCGCAGAAAACATCGAATACCTAGAGACAATTATTCTGCCCGTCTTTCAAAAGATTAGTGGTTTAAGCTCGGGATTCTATGTTTGAGGCGGCAAGCAAAAAAAGAAGAGGTCGGTTGTCCCGACCTCTATCCGTTAAATTTATTTCATGATCGCTGTGTCAAAGGCTCTTGTGGCAGAACCACCAGTCGTAGCAACCTTCCTTGCCCTTTCTCTCTGCTGCAGTCTTGACGTCTGCTGCAGGGGGAATAATTACGTGATCGCCGATGATTTCGTTGTTTGGCCAATCGGCAGGAATCGCGACTCCGTTCTTGTCGGCAACCTGGAAGCCCTTGACCATTCTAAGTATTTCGTCCATGTTTCTTCCAAGCTCCTGCGGATAATAGAGTATTGCCCTTATTTTTCCCTTCGGATCAACAATGAATACGGCCCTGACCGTGTTTGTACCCTTCGCAGGATGGATCAAACCGAGAGTCATACCAACTTCGCCCATTTCATCGGCGATTATTGGGAACTCAATCTTCACTCCCAGAGTTTCTTCTATCCATTCGGCCCACTTTATGTGAGAGAAGACTTGATCGACGCTGAGACCTATAAGTTCACAGTTGAGCTCTCTGAACTTCTGGTATCTCTTCTGAAATCCCACAAACTCAGTTGTACAAACCGGTGTAAAATCGCCCGGATGGCTGAACAAAACAAACCACTTGCCCTTATATTCTTCTGGAAGGCTGAGTACACCATGAGTTGTCTTCACTTTCATTTCAGGGAAATCTTCACCGATCAAAGGAATTCTTTTCTCCATAAAACACCTCCTTATTTAGAACCATTCTAATTATCAACATTATGATTATAGTGGAGCGTTTTTATCCTGTCAACCGTACGAAAAAAAAGAGGGCCTGCGGCCCTCTTTTTATGGCTTCAACAGAGTAGATAGGGTGTTTCTTCTCCATCTAGATAGATGTATGAACTAACTACTCTGTAATCTGGAAAACTCGTTTCCAGCGCTCTTGAGATCAATGATAGGTACTCGTTGATCCTTGGCACTACTTCTTCGAAAGAGCACGAACCTTTGAGAGCCATAATCTGAACTTCAATCGTGTCTTCCGTCTCGGCTCTCATATTAAGCGTGTCACCTTGGGCTCCCAGAAGCAACTTTTTTGAGAGCGTCTCAAGTATCATTTTCAAAGCCTCCGTGGATCTACTTTCAGAAACAGCATACGTCAAATCACACACAATATACATGGCGCTCCCTCCTTCGTTTGGTGTCTTTGATTTTGTTCATAACTAACATAGGAAGGTACCAGATGTAGATCCTGATTTCTGGAAAAGCCGTTTTTGAAAGACCATTTGTAACTGCAACTGCAAAGTGATCAGCCCGTTCAAACAATTATACCTCAAGGACTGTCAACCTTAATTAGATCCGATATAGCATATTCTCGAGAATCACTGGTTGACATACAGAGAATGAAATGTAAATCTAACTCAAAGGGAGGTGTTCTTAATCTCCTTCATCTTGACTTCGAGTAGATTGTTTTGATGCATTAATAACATTCTCATGAGAAGATTTAATTATGATGAATTACGTGCTCATGGAAGTTTGCAATGTTTTACTAACTACTTTCTTTCGAATCATTAATGTAAAATGTAAAGAACAGGAGTGAATAAGATGATTTACAGAACTTTGGGAAAGAATATGGGAGAAATTCCAGCCATAGGGCTTGGTACTTGGGAAATAGGTGGAAGAGATCTTCCCGATCTATCTAGAGACAAAGAGCACATCGATACAATATCCAGAGCAATTGAGATGGGTTATACGCACATAGACACGGCGGAATACTATGGTGGAGGCCATACCGAAGAAATAATAGGAGAGGCTATTTCGGTCTTCAGCAGAGAAGAGCTGTTCATTACTTCTAAGGTTTGGCCCACTCATCTGCGGAAGGAAGAACTTCACAGAGCTCTAGAAGGAACTCTGCAAAGACTCAGGACGGACTATCTTGATCTCTACCTTATACATTGGCCAAATCCCGATGTTCCTCTCGAAGAGACCCTGAACGCTATGAGCGAAGAAGTAGTGAATGGAAGAGTAAAGTTTATTGGCGTTTCTAACTTTGACACACCTTTACTGAAGAAGGCACTTGCCGTTTCGAAACAACCAATAGTAGACAATCAAGTTCTCTTCAATATTGACGATAGACAGCCAATGGAAGAGCTTCTTCCTTACTGTCAGAGTCATGAAATAACTCTGACTGCCTATTCGCCGCTTAAAAGAAACTCTTTGAAACCCTCGACCGAGAAGCTGCTAAAGGATTTCGCCGTGAAGTACTCCGCAACTGTACAGCAAATAATGCTTGCTTGGTTGTTGGGCAAAGAAGGAGTTGTGGTAATTCCGAAGGCATCGAAGCTAGATCACCTGCGCCTAAATCTCGAAGCGGGGAGTATAGTCCTGGATGACGATGATACGAGGAGACTAGATTCTCTGGAATAAGGAGGTTACCTTGAACGAAATCAGAAGTAGTTTCATAGAGGCTCTAGATTCTCAGGACAAAAAGAGAGCCGTAGAAATCTGCATCGACGCCCTGGATTCTGGTAGCATTGAAGTGGTAGATCTATATCTGGAAATTCTCGGCCCTGCTCTCGGAAACTGGGAGTGCGACTATGAAAGTGACAGGATGTGCATCTGGAACGAACATATAAGAAGCTCAATCGTCAGGACCGTAATGGAATGTTGCTATCCCTACATCATAGGGAAAAGAGGCGGCAAAAGATCTGCCGAGAAAGAGGTTACCGTTGCAGTTCTCTGCCCACCGGAAGAGTATCATGAAATAGGTGCCAGGATGATCTCAGACATCTTCACGATTGCAGGATATGACTCGACGTTTGTAGGTGCAAATACCCCTCTCGACACCTTCCTCGAAGCGATGAAAGAGCTTAATCCATCCTATATTGCTATTAGTGTTTCTAATTACTACAACCTCATAAATACACGTAGGATGATTACCAAAATAAGGGAACACGGTGGAAAATCAAGAATAGTGGTTGGCGGAAAGGCCTTCGAGAAGAACCCCAATTACTGGAAGGAAGTGGGAGCCGATATCTTCCTGAAAGATCCGAGAGAAATCTTCTCATTCGGGGAGGGTGATAAGAAGTGAAACTGGCATTTTCAATCGCAATGCGTTTCCTATCATCCAGCAAGGTACAGACTCTTCTCATAGTTCTAGGGATTGCAATAGGGGTATCCGTCCAGGTATTTATCGGCTCGCTCATTCAGGGACTGCAAAAGGACCTGGTCGACACCACAATCGGAAGTTCTTCACAAGTTACCATTACTTCATCGGAAGAAGACAATAGAGTAGCAGACTGGGAGAGTATAATTTCGGAGATCGATTCTCTAGATCTTCCAACGGAACTAACCGCTCTTTCGGCGAGCGCGGATCTTCCAGTATTTATTGACAGCGGCAACAGAACCTTATCGGTTCTTCTTCGGGGTCTTCAGTTTCCCGAATCAAATGCAATATATAAGATCGATACACGTCTACTAGATGGTAAAATCCCGGAGAATTATAGAGAGATCTTGATCGGCAAGGGTTTAAAAGATGATCTGGAAGTGAAAATCGGTGAAAAAATAACGATATTCACTCCAGATAGAACGGTCGAAACCCTCGAAGTCGTCGGCATTTTTGATCTGGGAGTTGCAAGTCTCAACAGGAACTGGCTGATCTCAACGATCGATACTGCTCAATCCGTAGGGAATCTGGGCGATGCAGTCACTTCGATCGAAATGCAGGTGAGCGAGGTTTTCAGAGCCGATGAAAACGCTTCACTAATTTCGGAAGCTCTTCGGAATCCTAGTCTACAAGTCACAGACTGGAAGTCCCAGAATGAGGACCTCCTTTCCGGGCTGAACGGACAGAGTATTTCAAGTATAATGATTCAAGTCTTCGTAATCATTGCCGTTTCGCTTGGAATAGCAAGTGTCCTGGCAATAACTGTAGTCCAGAAATCGAGACAGATAGGAATACTAAAAGCAATGGGTTTGAGAGATTCTACAACAAGCTTCGTCTTCCTATTTCAGGGGCTCGCACTGGGAGTTGTGGGTGCTGTTGTTGGAATAGCCTTTGGCTTATTGCTTATAATAATGTTTTCTACCTTTGCCGTTGGACCAGACGGAGAACCAATATTAAGCATCTCTCTTAACTACGGATTTGTAATGCTTTCTGCGATCATAGCCATAAGTGCTTCGACCATTGCAGCCATGGTTCCTGCAAGAAGATCCTCCAAACTCAGTCCGGTTGAGGTGATAAGAAATGGCTGATATTATAAAGCTTGAAGAGATAAAGAAAGAATACGGAACCGTTGTCAAAACCGAAGTGCTGCATGGAATAAATCTTGCGATCGAAGAATCTTCTTTCATCTCGATAGTCGGCCAATCTGGAAGCGGAAAGTCTACACTGATGAATATTATTGGAACTCTTGATAAGCCATCTAGCGGAGAAGTAACGATTTCCGGCAGGAAGACAAACAAAATGAATAAGAATGAACTCGCAAAAGTAAGAAACGAAACAATAGGATTTATATTCCAGTTTCATTACCTCCTTCCGGAATTCACTGCTTTTGAGAACGTAATTCTCCCGTACAGAATAAAGGGTCTCAAACCAACGAAAGAAGTAGTAGAAAGAGCGAAAGACCTTATGGATATTGTTGAAATCAGCATGGTCAGAGACAATCTTGCGCCAAATATGTCCGGAGGTCAACAGCAGAGAACGGCAATCGCGAGGGCACTCATAAATAATCCGAAAATCATCCTCGCGGACGAGCCGACAGGTAATCTCGATTCAGATACTTCGTCAAAGGTCTTCAATCTCATGCGCAGCCTTAACAAGAAATACGGAACAACCTTCGTGATCATCACTCATGACAGAAGGATCGCAGAAGAAACTGACAGAATAATCGAAATAAAAGACGGTAACATCGTTAACGACATAACGAGATGAGGGCCGAACCCTTATCTCTTTCTCGTAATAATCCATACAGAGGTCACTTCGATTTTCTTAAAGGCGATTCTCTTCTTATTCGCAATGTATCTCTTGGCAAGAAGACTCCTTCCCTAACCTTCCGGATATCTTCAACAGACATAAACGCCTTTGGTACGCATTCTTGAGCTATTCTTTCAAACTCTGAGACTTCCTTCCTGTTTATTATACTGTAGATTATGTAAGCCTTTCCGCGAGAGCCTTGCGCATCTATCTTTGTCACCCCAAATCCCGCCAGGCAGAGTTTATTGATCAGTTCAGTCGGTTCAACTGATGTGATTAACCTTATAGAGACAGTACCCATTGCCAGTCTCTCATCTATTAAGATCCCTATGTAGCTACCGGCAGCGAAACCGCCTGCATAAGCAAGAATGTAAAGTACGTTGTCAACACTCTGGATAACCTTGCTGGCAACGAGCAACCAAACAATAACTTCAAAGAAACCGATCAGGCTGGCAATTTCCTTCTTCCCTCTAGAAACCATTATGATTCTCGTTGTCCCTAGAGAGACATCAACGATTCTTGCGAAGAAGATTATGAGGGGCATTATCACCCATTTAAAGAGATCTCCACTGAGAAATTCTTCCATTAGTAACCCTCCTACCGCATTTCATAATAATTATCTGCCCGTCCGTGCCGATTATAAGATATTAGTCGAGATGTGGGGTGATTGAGAGATTGCCAAAGTTACGGTTAACCTCCATTAACTTTCATTATTACACGTAAGTCAGGAAATTAAATCCCGCTAACTGGCTTTTCCTTGCTCGAATTTGCTTTTGCGTACTAATGATCCTGTTTCTTAAATCCTCACATGAGGGAGCTCATCATTGCCCATGAGTCTGGGAGTTGAATTCCACTAATTAGCTGTTTCTTGCATGAGTTTGCTTTTTGCTCCGAATGATCCCCATCTTAAATCCACCTTTGAGGGAGCAGGGCCACGTAGTGGCGGAGGGTGTGAGTCCAGCTAAATCTGGCCAACTACATAGTTTGGAAGAAGCGCTTCCGAAGGCGGAAGTTACTTCCGGCATCGGAAGTATTTTCCAGGACCTTCGTGGTCTTTCTGGACTCCGTACTATTGCGTTGATGTTCGATCCTGTTAACTTCTTGGCTTTGTAGACCGGTTGCAAGTTGTCAGTTCTAAGTTGCTGGCTGCGGCCATGAAACCGACACAATCCGTCATTCTGAACTTGTTTCAGAATCTAGTTCCTAAGAGACGCTATACGCTGAAAGACCAGTTGCAAGTTCTCGGTTCCAAGTTGCAGGCGTAAGAACCGCTGTGCGCTGTGAAAAACTGTCCTTTCGTCCCAAATTATGGATCCGTCCTTGGATAAGATCAAGCGAGAAAGAGCATTGTCGAGAGTTCGCTGCGCTCACGAGAAGAGAGAGATTCTGAGCAGGATCATCTCAGAATGACCCAATGCAAGAAATGACTGTTATACCAAATACTCATGCCAACGCCATACTATGTCTGAACTTGTTTCAGAATCAAGTTCCTAAGAGACGCTATACGCTGAAAGACCAGTTGCAAGTTCTCGGTTCCAAGTTGCAGGTTAAAGACCCGTAGGCAAAAACGCCACAGCCCGTCATTCTGAACTTGTTTCAGAATCTAGTTCCTAAGTGCCGCTGAGCACTGTGAAGAACCGTCTTTGGATAAGATCAAAACCAAGATCCCGAAACAATCCCGGGATGACAAAGTGAGAGAAACGCGAGAAGGCAAGACTGAAAAGACGCGGGATTTTAGCTGATTCTGCAACGAAGGGACAAGATCACTGAGCTGCAGAAAAGATGATGTGGCTAATAATGAACCCATTAAAGGCAAAAAGACACTAAATCTAGATCTTGGAACCTAGAACACCTTCAGGAATCGGCTACTCTTTTCTTTCTGTTATGGTGTCTCCTGCGTCTAGACGACTGCATAGAATTGGAGACTTTGAATCGTACCTCCCGTAATTTCTATAGATCATCTTCTGGCTGAAGTTCGCGTAGCAGTAACTGCAGCGATGAAGACAGGTATTATATGAACCGATGTCAACGCTTTCAACGCATCTACATGCAGATCTTTGATATCTGTCTTTTGAGTACTGTTTGTTTCTGCCCGTAAGCCTGTTTATAAGATTGCCGTCAATACAACTGCCATGGGTTATTCCGAATTCGTCGAGGTCTTCCTCTTCAGAACACGTCTCGATACGAATCCCCGCGTCCTTTGCTTTCCCGGCAAAAAACCGAACAACATCTCTGATTTCATCTCTTTCCGGTCTTCTTAAACCTAATCTCCTCAGACCTGAAGAGATTTTCTTGTAGTAATCTAGAAAACTAATTACACACTTCTCCGTGTGCCCTTGAAGCAGATCGACCATCTTCTCGAAGGCTCTAAAATGGTAAGCTAAATTGAACTGCTCCGAAACTATAATCGGATCATATCGCCAGATTACTCTTTCCCTACCGATTCTATCCGCCAGCTTCTTGAAAGTCTCAATGATGTTTCCCTTGTCGCGTAGTCCGGGCTCTACAGATCTATCATAGGGTGTGATTGTGAACTGGAAATAGTAGCAGTAGTCTTTCAAGTAAGACAGTTTGTCGAGCATGTTCTTAGGGTCTTTGGTCCAGAAAACAAGACAATCTACTGCCTCCGGATTCAAAGTTACCTTACTTACCTGTCTGGGATTGAAAGGATTCCTGACCAGAGCGAAACCGCTTCTGATTCTTTCAATAATCCAATCGGAATAGAATGCCGGGATATCCGTCCTCCTGCTTGCGCTGATTATCAATGTTGTCTCCTTTCGGGCAAAAGCTCATTTAGACTTCCGTGAAAACCCCCACCTTAATAGTTACGGCAAACTCGGCTTCATACTCGTTCGGCACTTCTATAATATAAGAAAGCAGATTGACCTGCCAAAGAAGCAAAAAAACGGAGCGAGAGAAAATGAGCCGTTACTTGGAAACAATGAGAGCTTTCTTCGATAGAGGAGCCTATTCATGCGAATCCCACATGAAAAACAATGTCAAGGAATCGGCTGCATTCTACAGAGAAATGGCAAGGCTAGTTCCAGTTACTACAGGAATCAGGATACTTTATCTCGGTTGCGGGACGGGCCTGGAAATTGACGAGATATTCAAATTGAATTCCACGGCCAGGGTAACCGGCATCGACCTATCAGAGAAGATCCTCGAAAATCTTAGAAGCAAATACGAAGGCAAGAAGGGAACCACGAATTTGTTGCCGGTTCCTATTTCGAAGTCGAATTGCCGGTGGAGGGATTCGACGTTGCCATTTCGGTTCAATCGATGCACCACTTCGGACAAGAACAAAAGCTATCGCTCTACAGGAAGGTTTTCCGCAGTCCGGGGGGTAATAGAACATATATCGAAGCCGTTTACGTTGTCGGTACTGCGATTGAGGAGATGGAGTTGCTCAACAGATACGGGTCTCTGAAAAGCGAGAGTAACTTACCTGACGGTTTCTATCACTTCGATCTGCCACTTTCCATAGATAATCAACAAGCAGTTCTAGAAAAGGCTGGGTTCAGGCTCGTAAGACACCATGCAAGATACGGGAATACCAGTATTTTTGTTTCGCGAAACCCTTTATCAAAATGAAGATGAATCTATGGAAGACAATGGAGAGCAACTGGCTCTCCATTTTTGTATTCAGAACAGAATATTGTTTACTGCGTTCAAATAATTATGTTGATTATCTTGTCTTGAACGTAGATGATCTTTCTTATTGACTTTCCTTCAAGCATTTTTGAGAGCTTTTCATCAGCCATTACCGCTTCCATCGCCTCTTCCTGGGATGCGTTCTGAGGAAGCACGACTTTCCCCCTCATCTTTCCAGTGATCTGGACAGGCAATTCCGTCTTGGCCATAGATGCGTACTTCTCATAACCATATGGGAATCCATCGTCAAGAATCGTCTTCTTCTTTCCACCCTTCATACTGTAAATCTCTTCACAGACAAACGGTGCAAATGGAGAAAGAAGCTTTGCCATATCTATGACAAGCTGTCTTTCAATAGAAACCTCTTTCGAAGCTTCATTAACAAACTCCATGATAGCGGCAATTGCGGTGTTCGGCTTGATGTTCTTGACTGAATAATCTACTTTCTCTACAGTCTCTGACATCTTTATCTTCAACTCGGTAGAACTTCTCCCTTCGGGCATAGTAGCAATGTCCCATACACGATTGAGAAACCTCCTCATAGCGTCCATCCCGCTGTCCCTGAAGTCTCCTCCTTCAAGAAACGTACCCATGAACATCAGATATGTCCTGAGGGCATCTACTCCATGGCTCTCAAAATATTCGTTTGGATTGACAATGTTGCCCTTGGACTTCGACATCTTCTCGCCGTCCTTAATTATGAGCCCGTGACCTCTGAATGAGGCGAATGGCTCTTCAAAAGGAAGAAAACCCATATCGTGAAGTGCCATTGAAAGAAATCTCGAGTACATGAGGTGCAGGGTAGCGTGTTCATTTCCCCCTATATACATATCGACCGGGCACCACTTTTGAACCAGCCCATCATCAAAAGGTGCACTGTTATCGTTCGGTGAGAGGTATCTCAGATAGTACCAAGCCGAATCAAGGAAATTGTCGGATACATCGGTCTCTCGTCTAGCCGGTCCACCGCAAACAGGACAAATCGTGTTGACAAACTCTTCATTCTTTGCCAAAGGAGACTTCCCGCTTCCGTCCGGTATGTAATCATCGGTATTTGGTAGAGTTACCGGCAACTGATCTTCAGGTACCGGAACCGTTCCACACTTATCACAGTACACAATCGGAATTGGCGGACCCCAATAGCGTTGCCTCGAGATGCACCAATCATGAAGGTGGTAGTTTACCGAACCCTTTATACTCTCGCTCACTTCATCTATCCTCTCGATGAAGTCAGCGCTGAGCATGTCCGAATACTTTCCGCTGTTGATCATCTTTCCCTTCTCAGTATAGGGCAACTGTGAGGGATCACATTCGATAACCTGTTTTATCTCCAGTCCATACTTCTTCGCAAAGACATAATCTCTCTCGTCGTGTGCCGGAACGGCCATAACAGCGCCCGTTCCGTATTCTGCCAGAACGTAATCTCCTATCCATATTGGAAGCTCCTCACCTGTAAGAGGGTGAACGGCGTAAGATCCGGTGAATATTCCATTCTTGGGGCGCGAAATAGATGTTCTCGTGGCAAGATCCATGTTCTTGACTTCTTCTTTGAAGTTTTCAAAGGCCTGCAGTGTTGAGGGCGTGATTAGCTTACTGACCAGACCATATTCAGGAGCAACAACTATGTAAGTTACTCCAAATATCGTATCTGGACGGGTTGTAAAAACATCTATCTTCTCATTCATTCCGGATACTTCAAAAGAGATCGTAGCTCCGGAGGATTTGCCTATCCAGGCCCGCTGAAGATTTTTGGTCGTATCGGTCCAGTCAAGCTTCTCCAGGTTAGACAGCAGCTTCTCTGCGTATTCTGTGATCTTGAAGAACCACTGACTCATCTCACGCTTCTCAACTTCGCTGTTGCACCGTTCACAACGGCCATCGATAACCTGTTCATCAGCAAGCACCGTTTTGCACGATGGACACCAGTTCACATTTGAAGAGCGCTTTTCTGCAAGTCCATTCTTGAATAACTGTATGAATATCCACTGCGTCCACTTGTAGTACTCTGGAGAGGAGGTAATCGCTTCGCTGTTCCAGTCGAAGATGTTCCCGATCTTTTTCAGCTGCTCTTCTCTGAAATACTCTATGCTCTTTGGGGTGAGTTCTGCGGGATGTTTCCCAACTTTCAAAGCGTAGTTCTCGCTGTGAATTCCAAAGGCATCGAAGCCGATCGGTTCAAATACATCATAGCCCTTCAGTTTCATGAACCTTCCATATACATCCGAACCTATGAAGGAAAACATATTTCCTATGTGAAGCCCCGCTGCGGAGGGATAGGGAAACATCATGAGGTTGTAGAATGGTCGTTCGGCCTTTTCAAGGTCTATATTGAATGGTTTCTCCTTAGCGTAATATTCCTGCCATTTCTTTTCGATCGCCCTGAAATCGTACATGTGTTACCTCCACAATTGAATATGAAGCCTGAGAAAAGCAATTTAGATGGATTATAACATGGGAGTGTTACTGAATTTGGGATGAAGAACCCGGTTGAAAGTGAAGCAAATCTCTTCATTGAAAAGCATGTTGACGAGTCGTTTATCGGAGTTTTTCAGAGATTCTCCGATGGTGTCAGGTAGGATCTAGACAAAGCGAAAAATCATGTTCTCAAGCCATGAAAGCAGAATTGTTCAGAAATGGGGGTTTTCAGAATTGGCGCCTGTGAATGTATAATTGTTTGAACGCGAAATCTTTGAAAAGGGGGTAAGAGAATGAAGAAAACGTTGTTGATTACTCTTCTGCTGGGATTCATGCTATTTGTCTCCGGCTGCTTTAAGATCAACAATCCACCGGTAATATCGTTGACAGGCTCCGTTTCGGAAGGGCAGGAAATTGCTCCGATGACGCTTGTCACTTTCGAGTGGGAAACAACTGACTTTGATGACACGGAAGTAACTTCTCAGTTCAAGCTCTACAGAAATGGGGATGAAGTTCTGTCTGTGGTAGACACCGGCGAAGCGATGTACGCTCTGGACGAAGAAGGAAAGTACGTCGCAGAGGTTGTAGCAACCGATTCGATGGGTGCTCAATCGAAAGAGACGATTTCTTTCAAAGCCACGAATCTTAAGAGAGAGCTCTTCCAGTCTGGAGCTGGATTAATGTACTTTGACTACAGCGACTATTTCCAGTATATCGAAGATGAGGATTTCGGCATCAGGTTTTACAAGACTGCCTCAGAGGAAATTGTACCTGCCGAAGAGGTAACGGTAAGGAAGCGGCTAAACCTGCTCGACACCGATGATGATGGCATGTATGACACATGGGAAGAAATACCAAATGACAGGCCCGATCTTCAGACATATGTGTATCTTCCTGGTTATTTGATAGATTATGATACGCTATGGGTGCCTTATGGATTCGAGTATGGCGAGAAATCGATAAGGGCATACTATGCCGGTGTTGAAGGTCCTTACAGCGGATATGTCTTGTTCTACAAGTTTGCTGAAGTGGGATTTGATCTTAACACAGTTTACGCGAGATGGGTAGAAGCTCACGTTTTCGGATACACTCTTAACGACTACGGAGAAGCTTACAAGGCCTTTGCCTTACGGGAGAGGTATGACTCGGATGAAAAGCCTGTGATCAGCCTTTCAACTCCCGACGGTGATATAGGACCCGGCGATTCGTTTACGGTTAGTGTCTTGACAGAGAATGTTGCGAGTTTTGCCGATCTGTATGATGTCAGATATATTCAACTCTCTCTGTGGAACAGCGAAGGTTTGGTTCTCGAAAGCGTCGAATTCGGAAACTTCATGGCAGGTCTGAAGGATGTTGGAACATTCAAGAGTAGTGATGAGGCAGTCACCCTTTACAAAGCCTTCCTAAACGGGGCAGATGAAGCCGAAGCGGCCGACGATGTCTTCGCAACTCTCACTTTCTCGGTTCCTGAAGATTTCGAAGGTGAACTCATTGCCGTGGGACTGGCGTACGAAGGTTACTGGGATACGTACGGCACTTATCCCGATTTACCAAATCCCGCTTTCAGAGATGTAGACAATGGTTCGGTTGACGGTTTCATAGTTGATCACGAACCGATTGTCTTCTTGGAGTAAAGGGGGGATGACCATGAAGAAAATATTGGTAGCATTACTTTCGGTTTTGTTCTTATACTCGTTTGCAACTGCTAACGTTGCAACTCAGGTAGTATCCATAGAGACGGAAATCAACTCAGCGATATCAAGAATGAATCTCAGCTGGAAAGCAGATCTAGAAGAGAGCTTCGTTGCTAAACTGGAAACAGCGAACATTGGTGACGTAGAAGCGATATTCGAGAAACTCAATGGCTACATAGACCTTCCAGATGAAGTGCGCGAGAGATTCATCGAGTATTTGAGGTTGGCATACATAGAAGAGATGGATGAATTCTCTATACAGGGAATGACAACTACTGATGATCTTATGATGTCGACTTTCGTGCTTCTGGAACCTCGCGTAGTAGCCGAGAGCAGTTTTGTAAGACTCGAACCTATAAGAGATCAGTTCATTCATGGAAGCTGCTGGTCTTTTGCCACTGTGGGCTCTTTTGAGAGCGCTTTGGCGGTGCAGTCTTTCGGAATGAACGGCAACGTTGATAACACCTTCGATTATTCGGAACGATGGGGAACTTATCACAACATAGACCGGGATATCTACAGTTTTTCCCCTGACAGTTATGTTCAGGATAAGAACAGCCTTGAGGGCGGTAACAGTTATTTTGCAATGTACAACCTAATTAGGTACGGAATGATGGAAGAAGAGTATGCCCCGTATTCTGAAGTCTATTTGGACCCCAGGGAGGAAGTCCCTCTGCCTCCCTCGGCATACAATGCTCCGCTCTTGAAGTCGTCCCGAACCGTTATGATCCCTCCATCCACATCGGCAGCTGAGCTAGGGTACAGCTATGAAGACTATTTGAACATGATCAAGACAGCGCTTTCAGATTATGGATCTCTTGCCGTCGCTTTCTCAGTTCCGTATAGTTTCAACTACTATTCAAAGGGTATATATACTCCAGTAGAAGGAGATTATAGTACGGGCGGACATGCAGTTACTCTGGTCGGATGGGCAAGTGCCACAGATCTCGACGATATTATTCTAGCTGGCAAGACAAATCCAGATGCAACTCCTGTCCTGGACGAAGAGATCGAAAGCTACACATATGTCGATCCAACACAAGCGGCCTCGCCGGTTTTCACAACCACCACGTTCTGGATAATAAAGAACTCCTGGGCCTACGACTGGGGAGACGGTGGTTACTTCGTGATTCCGGCTATCAGTGAAGAACAATATGAAAGTGGGCAGCTGGGCTTCTGGGAAATTGAAAAAAGAGAGATGTACCTGCCAATATTCGATGATCTCGCTCATCACGAAGGTGACGATCTTGACGTCAATAGCGATGGCGTTGTTGATACGAAGGATTTCGAATATCTAGTTGAAAAGATCGGTTCTACGGAAGCAGACGACATAACCGCTTGCGACATTTCCTTCCCCAAGGACGGGAAGATCAACGGCGAAGACGCTGCTGCCTGGGTATTCTTGTTTAACAATAGGTAAGACTGTTTTGAAATCGGTTTAGAAGAACCCCTTATGGGGTTCTTCTTTTATGATAATCAGAGGCTGTGGTCTTTCTGGCATAATTGTTGTGGAGGTGACAGCTTTGCAGGAAGAAATAGTACTGGACATAATGATAGAGATTCCGAAAGGGAGCAGGAACAAGTACGAATACGACAAGAAGTTTCAAAGAATAAGATTCGACAGGACGCTGTTTTCTGCGGTCCATTATCCAATGGATTATGGCTTCATCCTCAATACGCTTGCCGAGGATGAAGACCCGCTCGATGCGATGGTTTTGCTGTGGGAGCCAACCTTTCCTGGCTGTCTAATAGAAGCGAAGCCCATAGGCGCATTCAAGATGTGGGACGAGAAGGGACCCGATGAAAAGGTCCTTTGTGTTCCGATTCATGATCCGGTCTGGAATTACATTGAGACTCTCGATGATGTTCCGCCTCATCTGCTGAAAGAGATAGAGCATTTCTTCTCCGTATACAAGGATCTCGAAAAGAAGAAAACGGGTATCGAGGGCTGGGTAAGAAGGGAAGAAACGTTGGAAATAATCGCTGCATCAAGGGTAAGATATCTTGAAGAAACCCAGGATTCTTAAGATATCCGACAGGACGAAATCCCCAAAAGCGTTTATTATTGATTTAGATCCAAGAAAGGGGAAGTACTATGTATGATTACGTGATTTGGGATTTCGGAGGTACACTTTTCGATACTTACCCAGCTGCAGCAAAGGTATTTCAGGAAGTTCTCGAGAAGTATGATGTCAAAGCCTCAATAGATGAAATTCTTGAAAAGCTCAAGGAGTCGACATCGAAAGCTGCAAGCTATTTTGTCAACAAATATAAGCTGATGAATGGCTTCCTTGAGGATTTCTACCGCATAGAAAACCTTCTGCAACCCGAGAAACAGCCGCCATTTGATAACGCGAAGGAGATTTGTGTGAAGATCAACAGGAACGGCGGCAGCAATTTCCTTTTCAGTCATAGAAGCAACTACTCCATGACCAAACTTCTCAATTACTACAATATGCTCGATCTCTTCTCCGAAATCGTATCTGCGGATAGCGGCTTTGCGAGAAAGCCTGATCCTCAAGCAATAATGTACATAATTGACAAATACGGCCTTGAGAGAGAGAGAGTCTTGACGATAGGTGACAGAGAGATCGATATAGAGGCTGGAAAGAGAGCGGGAATAGCGACGTGCCTTTTCAATCCAGATAAGGATTTCGTAAAGACCAGCGCGGACTTCGTCTTAACCTCTTTAAGTCAGGTTCCTTCTGTCCTCCAGGTTTGCAACAGATTCAGCGGCTGTGAAGGCGATGATTGAAAATTTAATATGGGATTTCGATGGTTCCTTGTTTAACACCTATCCCGCCATGGTAAGACTATTCAAGCAGTCTCTGGCAATTCACGGATACGGTGCTTCTGAAGATGAGATACTCTCGCTGATGAAAGAAACGCTGGGAAAGGCCGTAGATTTTTATCTAGATCGTGGAGTTGATTACGCTTTCTACAAGGACTTCCAAAGAATGGAGGAAGAACTGGATCCAGTCGAACAGCCTCCATTCAGTGGTGCCCGTGAGGTATGCTCAAGAATTAAGAGAGATGGTGGAGTGAATCTAATAATTACTCATCGAGCTAGAAGGACAGCCTTCAAACTGCTAGATTACTTCGAGATGACCTCCTTATTCAGTGAAATTGTCACAAAAGAAAGCGGATTCAAAAGAAAGCCCGATCCAGATGCTTTCGTAAGCACGATTAGAAGACACAGATTAAAACCGGAATCAACTCTCTCCATTGGCGACAGAGATCTCGATGTGATGGCCGCAAGGGATGCGGGAACAAAAACCTGCTTCTTTTCGCAAGATGGGTCGAAACCTTCGATAGACGTCGACTACATAGTCGACGATCTGCTGCAGCTGGGGCGGATTATTCAAGAAGAATAATAACGAAACCGTGACGAAAACTAAAAAAGTGCATGCGTCCTCGATAACGCATGCACTCATTCAGCCTAGACAAAATCCTACTGGAGAAAGACCTTATCTTCATCCGCCTCAGAAGGATCTTTGAAATAAAACCCGAGACCATTTTCAACAATGTCCGCATGTTTCGGAGCCGAGACTTTGAAGCCGCGATCTGGATTCTTCTTCGTCCACTGAGACAAAATCTCCTGTATGACAGAAGAATGCTGTCCAACTCTTCTGTCCATAGAGAATCCGTTTTCGTCATATGGAACGAAAAGCAGTCCCTTTTCGCCGGCCTTCAGTACAAACGGGTCTATTCCGTCTATGATCAGCTCAGGAGTTTTCGCTGCCGTAATCTGATCTAAGTGCACACCAGGAGATTCCAGTAAGAAGGGGTATGCGTCTGACCAATCTCCGATCTCTCTATGAGAAAGACCCCTGTAACCCGCCGGTGAAGATTCCACATGGTTTTCGAATTTCTCCCTTCCCTTTACATAGAACGCAGCTCCTATCGCGTAGGGCATTGACTTCTCGGGAGCAACTATACAGTTTGTTACTGGATACATTGCCTCTGCCTCATGAAGATCGATAACCACGTCAATTCCTTCATTACGGATCATCTCCATTGCTGCAAAGGAAACCTTTTCCGCAAGGTAGCCATCGGGTCTTCCCGGCCAAGATCTGTTTGTGTTTCTTGCATCGATATAGGACAACAACTGGCCGTCTGGATAGTGAACATATACATCTGGATCGGGCCACTGGTCGAGTGCCTGGAAGCCTCGATCGCCCATTCTGAATTTCTTTTCACCCCAGGGAGTATCAACGAAGTAATAGAGCGGGAAACCGCCACCGGGCTGCGGCCCGAGAGAACCGCTTCGGTTGAAATGGGGGATTACGTAAATTGTTCCCTTTTCGACTTCCAGATTTTCTATGAAGAAATAGGCGAGTAAGGCAGCAGAGGGTTCATTTGCATGGGTTCCCGCGATTATCAGCGTCTTTCCACCCTCTTCTGCTCCTTTAAGCTCAAAGACGTCGGTATCGGCAATGGTTCCTTTGATTCCGTCGAAATACTTGCTTAGCTTGAAGACGTCTGTCACGCTCGGCCCGGCGACTACTTCTTCCTTGTAACTCCTCTGTATGTACAAAGGTATTCCGCCCGCCAAGACAATAAGTGCCAGAACAACCAGTATCAATAGTTTTCTCATCATAATATCCCTCCTACCTCATTCTAAGCAATCTGAGAATGAGGGGCAAGAGAGCCAGTGCATATAAGATTTCGCTGTTTATATCCTTCGTCTTTATGAAGTTCCAGATAAGCATGCCTACCACATAGGCTGTCATCACATAATACAGAAACATTATCAAAGTCATGACGACACCTCCTCCTCAACCTACCATCATCAGGAAGTTGAATTTATTTGCAAAGATAACCAGTATCATTGCAACGACAGTTATGGCTATCCAGGGCACCACGCATTCTTTCAAGAATGAGCCATATGAGCCTTTGTAACCTACTGTGCTAACCGTCAAGCGCCCAATAAGCGCAGTCGGGGGCAATCCATCCCCAAGAGGCCACAGTAAACTCAGTCCTGCCAGAACGATTACCGGGTTGATCCCGTTCGAGTTCAACATCCATATAAGAGGTATGCCAATTACCGTAGCACCACCATACGTCAGGAGACCTTCCGATATTGGTATTATGAAAGGAAGGAGAATCCAGACGATCGCGAGAGGAGCAGTCACAATCCACATGGAAATCAAGCCTTTGACACCGTTAAAACTCATCACCTGTATCAGCATACCGACGACAGCGGTAGTCGCTATGAGCGGCGTCAATTGAGCGACCGTTTCTCTGCTGACCTTCAATATATCAACTCTCTTGAAGTTCATAAGCCATGCTACCAAAGCACAGATTGCAAATACCAGAGGCAATCCGAGGACCGGGAAATCAAATGGCCAGATTCTAGGAGCTCCAAGCAGGAAGATCAAGACAAGGAAAGGTACTCCAACACTCCATCCGGAGAGTCCTTTTGGATCGGGAATCTCTTTGAGAGCCTTTTCTTTGTCGATATTTCCTGCCCCGCGTCCAAAAAACAGCACGGTGAAAAGCCCAAGAATCAGGACCGGTATGAGAAGAGGCATCGTAAATCCAACGTAAGGAATGGCCGTTCCGGCACAGGTCATCATCGCCCAGATGTTAACTGGCGGAGCAGCGGCACTCAAACCCGCGACAATGAAAATCAACGCCGAGATTCTCACCTTCGAAAGTCCCATTGCGTTGAGAGCGGCCGCAACCGTTCCTCCAACAACCAGGACCGAGATGCTTCCGGCACCTGTTAGGGCACCGGGAACAAGAATCACAAGCATGAGAAGTATCAGCATCAGTATTCTCTTGTTGTGGAAGGCACCTATTATCTTTCTTACTATGTAATTCGTTCCACCCGATTCCTTGATGATGTTCATAAATATCGTTGCAAACACGAAAATTAGTCCAATGTCGAGGTAGGTTACCGATCCTTCGGCAATATGTCTGAAAGTATCAAATCCCGCTCCCCCGGCAATGGCACCACCGATTACTGCGACAAACATACATAGTTCGGTTGAAAATTTCAGAAACTTCCCGACGGCATAGGCTCCAACCATAACTATTCCTGCTATGATCGTTTGCATGTATATTGCATCAGCTGACAATCTGATTACCCCCTTTAATTGGAGCCGGCGCGGTAGATAAAACTATTGCGCCGGCCACCAAGAAACTACAAGCCAAATACCTGTGTAAAAGTATCGAGAAGATCAAATGCAGAATCGATCTCTACTATTGGAACGTTTCTGGCTTCCGCCGCCTTCGTGAACTTCCCATCGCCATTTGAATCCTTTGTAACTATGAATACGTCAGCATGGGGAACGACGGTGTCGATAATAACTTCGATCGGACTTCCTGGAAGACCTCTTTGAATCTCTCCTCCAATAGCAACTGCAACAATCTTTATTTTGTTTGCCTTCGCATATTCTATAAGATCCTTGAGTCTGTCAACTTCCGTGTCAACTGAGAGACCGGAAGCGCCCATGCCTTTAAGGCTGGCGCCAAGAACGAGTAACAGAGACTGGAACTTAGTACCTTCGGGATCGGGAGAAAGCGTCGTGACGTGCTTTCCTATTGCTGACTTGGCTCCACCGAGTCCAACTCCAGCCGCAAGCTCATCCTTGGAAAGAACGTCACAGTAGTCGTACTTCAGGCCGACTTCATCGGCAACATAGTTGACTGTTTCAACCTCTGCGCTCTGACCGGCAGAAGTGATTACGACAGGCAAACCGAGTTTTACCTCGGGTTCGGCAAACGCAAAAACACTGACAAGAGAAACTACAATCAGAACTAACAGAAATCTTCTCATATAAGTAACCTCCTCATTCGAAATCTTCAACACTATATATGAATCAAGAATCGTCTACAAGGTTTGAAATACAAAAAAGAGCAAAACCCGCCCCACTTTGGGGGCGGGTAAGTCGATTACTTAGCTTTGTAGCCGTCTTCGCCGAAAATATGGCCTTCGTCGTATCCTACTGCATCAAGCCACCAGTCGGGGTATCCAGCAGACGAACCAACATTCGGAATGTTTATGTATCCGTCTCTGTACTTCGTAATAAGATATTCGTTGAAATCCCACACTTCTGCCATCACTCTGTCAGTGACATCAGCAACGTAATCTGTAAGGAATTCCTTACACAGTTCTGGATCTGTCTCATAAAGCTGTGCAGCAGCTGCCTCGATAGCTGGCTGTACTGCAAAGAGCTTTCCTTCGATCTTCTTCTGCAGTTCCTGAATCTCCGGGTACATGTAGCTCCACTTCAACTCCGCCCAGTTACCCATGAAGTTGAATGCCCATGATGCGACATCGTAGTCGAATTCCTGAAGGCTACCACTGTCATAAGCATATGGAACGTCCGTTATTCCACAGTACATGGGCACTAGAATTGTCTCGTGAGGAGCAGCTGCGCCCCACCATACTACGCCGCCGACAGGATCCGGAAGCCAATCTCTGACCTGAGAGACAAATACGTATTCACATCTGAAGATAGAAAGAGCTCTTTCCCAGCTCCCCTTTATTAGTTTGCTTGAACCTGCATAGCGATTGGGATTGCCGAAAGGTCCTGCGGCAAGTCCTTCGGTAAGATCGAATTCCGTTCCTTCGTAGTGGTCTCTGAAAAGATCAATAACATCTGCTACCGACAGTTTCTTGTCAGGCACTATAGAGAACGGGTAGTCCTTTGTAAAACTGTCTTCTACCCATGGAGAAAGTCCAAGAGAAGGGGAGACCCTGTCGAAAACTCTCCACGTTCTTCTCAGACTATAGTAAGGCATAGTGTACTCGCCTGTACTAACAGTAGCCATCCAGTCGATAGGACCGGTACTGGGATCGTACCAGCCGGCCTCCGTTGCAACTTCGATAAGATTCGGGGAGAACATATTGTCAGGGCTTTCAGGATCGAGTTCTCTAATCCTGAATAGGTTTGACTCAACAAAGACCGTTCCATCGGGAACCTTCTTTGCCGCCCAAAGTGCGCTCTTCTTGTCAGGCGTTGCACAGATTTCGAAGACCCATGCTTCATTAGGGTCTGTTACTGTGAGTGTTTCTCCCCAACCGTAGTAACCGTACTCAACGGCAAGTGCGCCCATCAGTTCAACGGCTTCTCTTGCAGTCGTACATCTCTCCATAGCAACTCTGGAAAGAGCAGCTACGTCAAATATGCATTCTCCAGCCTTCGGCTGAGCATAGACCTTTGCGGAACAAGTACATTCGCCAATGGCGAGCTGGTGCTCGTTGATTACACCATAAACTGCATCAAAGTAGCCATATGTGTGCTCGACCTGATCGATGTAGCCTAGAGGCTCAGTAGCCGGAAGGTCCGGATCGTTGTAGGTCGGACCCATATCCGCACCGACATAACGTGGATATGGCTCAATGAATGGATATACTGCTCTCTTTGCTCCCGCTTCATAGTCTGCGGGTGGAACATAGACATACCTGAAATCACAGAGGCCGCAGTCAGCTGAATGACTCGTCATTACCGAACCGTCAACAGACGCACCCTTAGTAACGATGATCGTGGTGCACGCAAAGCCGATGCTAACTATTGCTGCAGCCACAATCAGGACCAACAAGATCTTACGCAATTGAAACCCCTCCCAACTTGATTTTATTGGGGACTAACCCCAGTTTAAGGTCGCTAGACCTTATCTGTTTTCCTAACGTAATCAACCAGATGTCTTTTCTACCCTTGTTGCTTTCCAGGTCTCCGTCAGATGATGTTGAACAACCACAGAAAATGTACTTTTCACCGTAATTAACACCCGAAAGAATGAAATCGTCAGCCGAGCCACCTACCGACAACGATTCGACAAGCTCACCGTTTTCATTAACAACGATTATCCACCCATCTGTCATCCCGAGCGGATCTTCAATGTCAATATCCTGTGAAGTTGTATGACCGGCAACTAGAAGATCACTAGCTCCAAACGGTTTTACTACACGGGCTATATCCGTGAAGGTTCCACCGTAATTCTCTGACCACAATTCCTGCCCCTTTTCACCTATCGCGACTACATAGAAGTCCTTTCCGCCAAGACCGGTCGAAAACATAGAGATTCCAGCATCCTGTTCACCGACTATGACTATTGTTTCTCCAGAGGCAAGCACGTCGTAGCCATCCTCAAGATACATGCCTCCAAAAGCGTAATAAGAAGAAATACCCTCAGCATGAATAATGGCAAGAGCCGCCTGTTCATTCACGTAGTTGCAGCTGATCCCTACATCCTTATATGCGGTGTATCCCGTAATCAAAATATCTCCCATTTCATTTACGAAAAGCTTTCTTGCAAGATCTTCGTTGTTGTTCCCTCCATCCATAACCCATTGCTTCAATACCTGACCGGATGGTAAAATCTCAACTATCCAGAAATCTTCGCCCCATACGTGTCCTTCGATGTCCCCGTCGGGAGACCTGGTGTAGCCGGCGACCAGAATATTCCCCGAAGGGCTTTCCACTACGTCATAAGCATGATCCTGGCTGCTTCCCCCGAAGGTTTTCTCCCAAAGGAGTTCTCCGGTGGGCGAGAGCTTAACGACCCAAAAATCGCCAAGCTTATCACTTTCAGAAACATCTCCATCTGACGACTCTGTCAGTCCCACAACCACTATTTCTCCGTCTGATGTTTCGAGAACTGCTTCAGCAATGTCACGCCCGCTTCCTCCATATGTCTTTGACCAGATTATGCGTAGCCTTTCATCTAGCTTAAGAATCAGGAAATCCTCTTCTCCTTTAGAACTTCCAAGCTCTCCAGAAAACGAAGTTGTATACCCTACCAGTAGTAATTTTCCGTCGCTCAACACTACTAGATCATTGGCCACATCGTCACCTTCGCTCCCAAAAGTAACTGAGTCTTCCAAATGAATCTGAGATAGTGCGAATGTGCCAATCAAAATCATCGTAATCAAGAGAACTCTCTTCATATTTCCTCCAATCAATCGCAGCATCTGCCGCCCCCAAAGTCCCTTTCGAAAATCGAAACGAGGTCTACAACCACGGGTAACTCAACAACTATAGGAGTCTCTCCTTCCAAGAAAGACAGATACTCTCCAACTGGCCTTTCAGCTACAATCAGAACATCTAGATACCGCACCAATCTTTGAGCAAATTCCTGCTTCAGCGGATCATCTCCCGATCCTTCAACATCTATATCGATTACCATCACTAATCCATTTGAAGACTTCACTGAGGAAGCAAGCTCTTCAATTCTCTCTATGTCTGCTCTCGACTCTGGCAAAGAACTCCCGGCAATTATCACAAGTGTGCGGTAAGGTGTCCCTGAAACATAAAATGGATGGAAAGATTCTCCTGAAAGCTCTTCTTCAATCCTGAATCCGGCGCCTTCACACAGATCTTCGATACTTGCACCCGGTGAATAATCACGTGCAACTTGAAGACTATCACAGAAATAGTTTATGTTTTGAAGCTCTATGCTCTCACCCCAAACTGTAAAAAGCACTGGATCTTCAATTACGGGGAGCGGTTCGATAGACAGCGAGCAAAGAACTGAACTCGCAATAAGAATCAAAAAGATCGTAGCAATTTTCAAAAGTGACATCCCCAAGCAATAAACTCTGTAGATACTAAAAAAATCAACATAAGTAAGGTTCGAGAACTTTCTATATTCATTATAGCAAAGGGTCCCAAGAATATGCCTCCTTCCTTCAATCGATACACAAGTGTTAAATAGGAGGAAAAAGCTCCAGTTAGCTTCGGAAAGACTCAAACCCTTTCAGGGATTCGAAAATCAATCCAGGAAGAGTAGGTTTTATCTTTCGAATATGCAACGCATTGAGAATTAGCTGATTTGAGCACACTTGCACTCACTGGATGTTTTTCGCGGATCACTCCATCTATAGCTTTAAAAAAGGGCGGAATAATATCCGCCCTTACAAATAAACGATCAGTATCTATCTTGCAGTTGTATCTCCATAACCAACAGCTTCGAGCCACCACGTCGGATAACCCACAGTCTTACCATCAACATACCCATCGTTCAGGGTGTAAATTAGCTCATCGGCCAGCTTCCACCATCTATCGACAACTCTGTTTGCTAGCCCGTTGCTGTAATTAGTAATGAAATCGATAGCCGCTTCGGGATTCTCTGCATAGAGATCCAGCGCAACCTTTTCGATCAGCGGCTGATTTGCGAGGAACTCAGTCTCAAACTTCGTGTATTCCTCTTTGATTATCTCTATTGCGACATTATATCTCAGATCGGCTAGGTTTGACACGTGGTTGAATGCCCACCAAGCAGAGCTTCTGTCGAAGAAATCCCTTGCTCCTTGACTGAACGACTCGGGAACACTGGTCGCACCTGCGTAGAATGGAATATAAACTGTCGAGTGAGGTGCATCCTCTCCGAACCACACAACTCCACCGATCGCATCTGGCATCCAGTTTCTTGCCTGCCCAACTATGACATATGAGCATCTGAACATCGATATAGCTCTCTCCCAACCGTCATAGTTTATACCTTCCGGTCTTGCACTGGCGGGAGTAGCATACCTATTGGGATTGCCAAAAGGACCTGCGGCAAGGCCAACAGTGAGATCGAATTCGGTTCCTTCATAATGGTCACGCTTAATCATCATAAGATCCTGCGCAGACACTTTCTTATCTGGCTTGACAGACAACGGATATCTTTCTGCCCATGGATCGAGCTCAAGAGACGGGGCAAGAAGGTCCAGAACCCTCCATTCACGTCTCGTGTTATAAAAGGCATTCTTTGGCCCGTAAGCTGCATAGAAAAGGAATGGTTCCTGTCCGTCCCACAGCTCGAGTTCCTGAGCCGTTGAGTATACATTGGGTGATGCCATGAAATAATCTGTGTTCTCAAGATCGATTTCGCCAATTCTAGATCTATTTGCATGGACAAGGACGTGGTCATCGGGAATTCTCTGCGCAACCCATACTGCTCCGGGTTCTTCGCTTCCAGGAGACCAGAAAGGACCGGGGCCACAGATCTCAAACAACCAGGCTTCGTCTCCATCAATTACTGTAAGCCCCTCGCCGCCGTCACCATAACCATATTTCTCAGCAAGTTCACCCATTATCTGAATGACTTCTCTGGCTGTCTTTCCTCTCTGCAGACCCAGCACCTGGAGCTGCTCGATTGTCATCCAACCCTGGGAGTTTCTGAGCGCTCTTTCTCCACTCCAGGTTGTTTCTCCGATAATTACCTGATGTTCGTTCATAAACGGGTAGCCGGTGTGGAAGTAGGTGTAAGTTTCGGGAACCTGTGGAATCTCTCCAACATACTGAACCGTTCTACCTGGAATACCCGCCTGGCACAAACCCTTGTAGATACTTACCGTCTCGCCTTCTTCATGTACTCCACCGGGAATCACCTGTAACCTGGCGTCGTAACTGCCGTCGCAAGTATGTGTCACCATAGTAGAACCGTCGACAGATGCGTCTTTTCCGACAAGTATCGAAGTACATGCCATTGCTGTTACTCCATAACCGACAATGAGGACTAGCATAACAATAAGTGCACGTCTCATTTCTTTCACTCCCCTTTCAAAGTAATGGACCGGCATCAACCGGCCCAAAGTCAATTACTTAGTCTATCTTAGTTAACAAGACCTCTGAAAGATCATACCAGAGTTCTTCTGCTTCTCTCATCTTTCTCGCCGTATAGGATGAGAGGAGTCTAAGAACAAGCTCGGGATTATCTTCGTAAAGGGTCATTGCCATTTCATCAAGATCCCTCTGTTCTTCGAACATCTCCGTTTGGAAAGGTACTCTTACTTCCTCTATCAAAGGCATAAGAGCCCCAAGCCTCTGATTTGAAATCTTATCGACAAGATCAAAAGCCCAATAAGAGCAGCTCCTGTCAAGCTCATCTCTGTTTAAGGTCACCCAAGACTCCGGGAGCGTATTGGGAAGAGTCCCTACATAAACGGGAATCCAGGCTCCCTTTCTCGGGTTGTCAAGTCCGAACCAGAGAAGTCCGCCTATCTTGTCGGGCATCCAGTCCCTTGCCTGCGAAACAAAATAGTACGAACAACCGTTCTTTGCTATTGTTCTTGTGTAAGGAATGCCAAGAAGATTTCTCATAGGAGTGTTGGGCTCAGAACTTGCCAGCGGACTCTTAACCATCTCGCCTCCACTTTCATAGTACCATGCCTCGTTATCGCCCATGTCGTAAGGTGTACCTTCGGAAACGTCCCTATAAAGCTCAATTATGTCGTACACGGATACCTTCTCATCCGGCTTAACTGAGAATGGATATTCCCATGTGTTGTCCAACGACCAGTTCCCCGAAGGATTGAGAACAGAGAAGACTCTCCAGAGTCTGTCGCTCTTCTTCCCCTCAATGTCTCCAAATATGTACTTCCAGACAAAGGGTTCTCCACTGGCCGGATCATACAGGCCAAGATCCGTTGCCACCTGAACATAGTCTTCACTGATCATGAAGTCCCCTGCAGATACGTTCGGGGGCCTGTTTGTCTCAAGATCGATCTCACCAATCATGCTGTAATTCACGACGGTAGTAATATGATCGTCGGGCACGCGCTGGGCAGCCCAAACAGCGCCAGGTCCCATACCTGGTTCCCATAGGGGACCGGTCCCGTAAACTTCGAAGACCCAAACTTCGTTCGGATCGGAAATTGTAATGCATTCGCCTAACCAGCACGATTCTCGGTAACCATACTCTTCTGCAAGAGCGCCTATAAGTTTTATAGCGTCTCTGGCGTTAGTTGTTCTCTGTAGAGCGAAGATCTCCAGCTGTTCGATTGTCATTATCGCCTTATCGCTGTTGGCAGTCTCTCTGGCTCCACCAAGTGTCGTCTCTCCTATTATCAGCTGGTGTTCATTTGCCATAGGATAAGCAACGTTGAAGTACTGGTAGGTATGTGCTACCTGTGGAATCTCTCCAAGCTTCACCAGATCCATTCGATCGGCGTAGACTATCCACTCATAAACTGGGGCCATAGCTCCCTCTTCGTGATCCATAGCCGGTACGACAACCAGTCTGGAGTCATAACGACCATCACATGTATGAGATGTGATAACGGAACCATCTACAGTGGCTTGCTTCGCTGCTAAGATATCCGTACATGCTACAGCACTCACATAGAACAGTGAGACTATCAGTATTGCAGTCAATAACAGTTTCTTCACCCTTACTCCCCTCCTTTGTGATCATCAATCACAAATGTTCTTGGTTACTCGTAATAAATGTCCTGTGTTCTAGCTTTTGAAGGATCATGGAAATAATAGCCTGTTCCATTGCTTACTACCTCGTCATACCGTGGAACTCCTTCGATCACAACCTCCTTTCCAGGATTGAAATCACCCCATAGTTCAATAACCATAAGAGTTGAAGAACAGTGTCTGCCAACCCTTACGTCGATCGGCCAACCATTTTCGTCAATCTTCTCGTAGAGCAAACCGAACTTACCTGCTGTCATAACGAATTCATCCTTACCCGTTAAGAGAAGAGCCTCATCGGTGATTCCCCTGACTCTGTCAAGAAAAGGTTCCGGCGTTTCAAACAACAGAGATATGGCGTCGGAATGGTCACCGACCTCTCTGTGAGAAAGTCCGTGCAGGCTAGGGGGTGAGAACTCCATACCAATTCTGAATTCAGTTGAGGTAAGTATCATTGAAGCCAGTCCGGCAATATCGGCCGCCTTTTGATGGGCAACTATAGTGCTTATAACAGGGTACTCCAGCTCGGCTTCGTGTAAATCGATAAATATGTCCACATTCTCTTCTCTTATCAAATTCATAAAGGCATAGTTTGTCTGTTCGGTGATCATCCCATTTTCTCTCCCGGGCCACGTTCTGTTGAAATTACGAATATCCATATAAGCCAGGAGTTGACCACTAGGATAGTGAACATATGCTTCGGGATCCGGCCATGAGTCAAGCGGATTGGACCATCGATCTCCCATCCTGAACTTGCTTTCTCCCCATGGAGTCTCTATTGTGTAGTACATAGGATATGCATCCCCAGGTCTGGTAACCCTTGAAGCGCTCTGATTGGCTGTAATAACAACTATGAGTCTTCCCTTGGTAAGTTTCGCGTTTTCGACGAAGATCTTGGCAGCCAGATTCGTTGCGGGTTCTTCGGGATGCGACCTGCCTATCAACATAGCCGTCCCACCCGGTACACCGCTGTCAATTATGTAGATGTTCGTATCGTTTATCGTTCCTTTCAACGGAGCGAAGTAGTCACCTAACGTTTTGACTTCAGTGACTCCCGATCCAACAACGACGGGTTCCTTGAAATTCCTGTGATTGTAGAACTCTACACCGGAGATAATTAGGGCAATTCCAACTAAAACACATGATACTATTTTGACTATCGCCAGATTTCTGTCAGTCATCGCAGCACCCCCTACTTGATTCTCAAAAGTCGCAGGATGAACGGCATGAGCATGACAGAAAACAGGATTGCTTCTTGGAAATTCTTCGTCTTCACCAAGCTTCTAGCTATAACAAAGATGATAAAAGCCGTTATCAAGTAGTAGCAGACACTGATTATCGTGTACAAAATAGCCATCAAAAACACTTCCTTTCACTCATGACATCACCCGCCAACTAAAAAGGAGAGTTCATTACTGAAAATCAAGAACAAAGTAGCAATTAGAAGAATGAACCCCATCGGTATGAGCGAAGTCTTCAAGAAATCCCTGTAATAATGGCCTTTGAACTTCAATTCCATCACTGTCGCTCTTCCAACAACCGCCGTGGGAGGAAGTATATCTCCCACAGGCCACATAACAGCCATTGCAGAGAGTGCTATTATGGCATCCATTCCCTTCATGTTGAAAAGAAGAATTAGGGGCACTCCTAGAAGCGGTGCAACCGCGTATTGGAGTAATCCCTCTGACACTGGAAGAATCAGCCACAGCGCTGCAAATAAAACCCACATGGGCAACGTTACTACCGCAAGAGAGATCAATCCCCTTGCGCCGCTCAAAGCCATAATCTGAATCAGGATACCTACAACGATCATGATGCCTACAAGAGGGATCAATGTATTGATGGTATCCGATGCGATTCTAAGGATCTCTAGCTTCTTTGGGCTAAGTATAATTGCAAATATTGATGCGACAACAAACATGAACGGAAGTCCCAGAGTGGGGATTGAGTGAGGCCAAATCCTTCCGGCCATTATCAGGAAAATGAGAACGACAAATGGCATTCCTACCCTTATCCAGTTCATCTTAGCAGGTGGTTCAGGAAGCTCTTTCAGAGCTTCATCGAGCTCTACTTTCTTACCCTTTCCCCCAAGGAAGAACATTGCAAATAGAGAACCGGCTAGCGACAATACCAGCAGTGGAATGAAGAAACCCACGTAAGGCATGTTAGATCCGGCCGCAGCCATCATTGCCCAGAGGTTTACTGGCGGTGCAGCGGCACTCATCGCAGCGCAAACAAAGATTATCGCCGCCACCCGCTTCTCAGATATTCCCATATAGGTGAGGACCGTTCCCACCAGTGTACCAACCGTGAGAACTGTGGTGGCACCCGATCCAGTAAGGGCCCCAGGAATCAACAACAGCAAAGTAAGAAAGAAGAGACACAGTACTCTGCTCTTGTGAAAGGCCTTGACAATGCCTCTTACAAGAAAAGCGACTCCACCGGACTCTTTAATCAGGTTCATGAAAAACGTTGCGGTAATAAAGATCAGACAGACATCAAGATAAGTGAAGGAGCCTTCCACAAGATGACGTACCGGAATCGCTCCACCCGAGTGGACAATAGCGGCTGCAAGCGCGGCAACAAGCATCGACAGTTCGACACTTAGCTTAAGTGCCTTTGCAACTCCAAACGATACTGCTATAACGAAAAGTATCAGACCAGCATGGAAGTACACCAGGACACTCCCCCTTTAGAATCGACCTAAAGGTCGACAGATAAGAAGATCATTGTTATGCTCTACTCTTGGAACAGTTTTTTGAGAGCCGGCCCGATTTCCAAGGATTCTTTCACCTTTACAAGAGGAATTCCAGTCTCATTCGAAAAGTTTGTGAAGAATCCATCTGAATCGCTGTCTTCTATTACGAGAATCAAATCAGACTTAGGCATCACTGTGCTGATGGACTTCTCATCTGTTGCATCTACCCTTCGTGCCATGCCCTCGATGTGAGCCCCAATTATTGTCATACCAAGCTCCTTGGCTTTGGCAATCAGTCCTTCGACACGCTTCACTTCGAAATTCATGTCAATACCGGCAGCCCCCATTCCCTTCAAACTGGTTCCGGTAGTTATGACCAGTGTCTTGGGTGGGTTTTCTCCTTCAACCAATTGGACCAATTTCTCAACGGTAAGTAGGTCTTCCTGAACACAGGCAATTTGATTTCTGACACAGACCAGTCTGAACATCAAAGCACCCGGACTCTGACCCAGAGTAGTGACAACCATTGGAGGCTGGACAACAGGCATCTCAATCTCTTCCGAGAAGAGCATGGTGCAAGGAACAGCTAGAATGAGCAGTAAAAGAAATCCCAAAGCTATCTTTCTCATAAAACACCCTCCCTTATTAACCAATAAGCTGGCTTATAGACCAATTTACAATTGTCTACAATGAATAATGCTGATGATAACTTAGTTCAAATGCTTCTCTTGCAGGCTGCCGAAGGAAATAAGATACAAACTATTAAATAAGTACGTAATCCTTATTGTTTACAAACTCATTTTACCATCTACTATGTTTCTGACAAACTATTGTCTGCCGACATGGTACCCGATAAGATCCAACTATTGGCAATTATCAACTCATAGTTAATTGAGATGCGATTGATTGAGTGCCCCTATTCATCAATTAATTCTTTGCTTTCATTTCCTTTCGATTCAGTTAACTACAATCGGTTTTATCAAGTCTTCTTCTCCACATTCTTTGTCTATACGTGTTACGATGGAGACTGCAAATCTCTCTCGGCAGGCATTTGATGAAGAGATGGAAGGCCTAAGAAGGTTATGAATATATATCCCTGAAGCCAAACGGGTAGAAGGACCTCAGAAACACCAAAAGATACTACGACTCTAAGGAGAAATATGTTGAGGTCAGGTTTTGAAAAAGAAGAACGAACTTGGACAACTCAAGCTTACATGATTACCTAAGGGCACATGTGTTCATATTCACGTTCTGGACTATTATTAGGCCTGTTGAGTACATTATCATGAACAGAAGGAAATAGAGGCCGAGCGGGATCAAAACTCTTAGAAAACGGTTCGACGTTCTTCCGTTTAGTTTTACGATAAGGGTGTTCACTGCGAGTAAGATTACTACAACAACTATATACTCCATACCAAAAAGAAAGAACGGCAAGTCGTTGATCTGATTTACGCTGAAGTAAGCTTGGCCAACGTTTTCCCAGAACGGCCAAGGAGTGAAGATAACGTGACTAACAAGATATATCGCCCACGTGCCTAGGACAACGGGAAGACTCTTTGAAGTCTTCAGGGAGTACTTCGAAAAGAGGTACGCTCCCATTACTAACCCTGAAAAATGCACTATATCATACACCACTTGAAGCAAGTACACGTGGTCGGAGAGGTTTAGCGTCGAGAGAGCCGCAACGAAAGAAATTCCCATGGTAGCCATCGCTCCCTGTTTAGCCCACTCAAGGTCAAAAAGCAAACCCAGCCAACCGATCAAGAAGACGAGATAACAAAGATATATCAAGTTGTGAAGATTGTTCGTAGACAAGTAAGTGATCTCATTATCTGGGGAGCGCGAATATTCCATGTCGGTAATGTCAAGATCGAAGTGCTGACTAGGACCGTTGTAGCCACAGTCGCGCCACTCGTACAGCCATCCATCCCAGGTGAGGTAGAAGAACAGGATTAAGATCCACAATACCATGAAGAAGACTCCCAGCCTTCTCTCGAATAAATCTTTGTTAAGCCTCATATAAGTCTCCCATCTACGATACTGAAGATAATCCCGATTTTATCATGCTACTATCCATATTAGCTTTTGCTCTGGGGGTGATGTTTTTGTCTCTCGACTGGATAGATGTGGACAATTTAAATATTAGACCCCTGCTTCTTCTTGAAAAGCACAACGCTAGTCATCTTGCAAGAGAGTTCAAAGGGCGCCGGTAGACTGCCGTTTGCAGCTACTAAGCGCGAAGCCTCCATTGACTTTGCTGATGAACCCATAGATCCTTAAAGAATATCTGAAGAAGAAAGTACATGATAGAGAAGTCAGGAATCTCTTCATTTTCGACGGCCTAATCAGGGACATTCTCTTCGAAGACGGATTCGGCGATGTTCCATTTCCGATCATGTCTTTGGGGATTTCGTTAAGACGAGTTTAGCGAAATGCTCAGAGTTGTCAAGAACGACGGCACTATGCTTCTCTTTCCAACGAAATGTGACTCTGCTAACAATATACACAGGTCTCTAACGGGAAAGGGATTTGAACGGATAAGGTTTGAACAGCCGGGAGCCGGCTTTGTTAGGTGAGATCTACCGAAAGCGAACAAGCATCAATCTAGATGCTTGTCTTTCATAAACTCCCATATCAACTCACTTGCCTTGATGTTCGCCTGCGAAGAGCTGCTGAGAGCATCTATTCCCTTCTCTCTTCCAGGCCAGGTATGATCTCCATCGGTTATCGCGTAGAAATGAACTAGGCTTCTCTCGTCTTCTCCAGTGTATTCTCTGAGCAGAACCAAACCGTTCTCGAGCGATTTCTCGCTCATATTGACTGCGCCCATTTTCTCCGCCCAAAGTTTCACAGACTCCTCTATCGAGGGAAAATAGATACCATTTGCTTCAGAACTACTGGAAAAACCCCCATCAAAAGGAATAATAGGATCTTCCATACCGTGAAACACTATAAGCGGAATGGCGGTATCTGGAGGTTCTATCATTACAACGTTGTCCTCACTGGCTCCGCCGGCTGGAGAAGATGAAACAATCGCACAGGCAGCGAAGAGATCGGGATAACTTGACATGAGCCTATATACCAGCATCCCTCCGTTGGAAAGTCCAATGAGATAGACTCTCTTTTCGTCAATGGGATAAACACTTTCTAATCTTCCAAGGAGCTCCGCTATGTATGAGACATCATCGACATCATTTTCCATTGCGTAACCACAACAGAAACCTGAATTCCAGCTCAAAAGAACGCTGTTCAATGTACCGGTTCCCTCGGGATACACGGTAATAAACCCTTCTCTGTCTCCCACTTCAGTCATTCCGTACGTATTCTTAGTGTAGTTACTGTTGCCAAAAAGACCGTGAAATACCAGCACTACAGGTAGCTTATCATCTTGAATCATCGGAGGCAGGTGAACGATACTCTGTCTTATTCTGCCATCGTGTTCAATCGTCACGATCTCATCTATTCCTTTCTTTGTTCCACTAATGAAATAGAAACCCATGGCTAAAAGAGTCCCGATTACCACCATCGTCTTGAGCAACTAGAATTCCTCCATTCGAAACCGCTTGTCTCAATACTTCCACACAATCTATACTATCATTCGCGCAAACTATACTGACCTTTTAACTCGATCTAGATAGTTAAACACATTGTCTGAATGAACTCTAGTCTTAACTCCGACTGAAACGCAACTGGAATTAGCGAGAATTATTTTTGCATAATTTAGTGATCGGATCTCCATGGCGCGGAAAACTACTTCTGAAGCTGTACTTGGTTTGTCAGTAGAAAGATCCCTTAGATTCAGAATTACAGTGTCACCTTCTGAAAGGAACGAAACAGGAATTTGGCTCAGATAAGTCGTAGTAACATAAACATCATTGTAAGGAGCGAAAAGTCCCGGGATGGAAATACAGGCGGCTGCAACTTCTCTCATATCGTCGCGGATGAGCTCAACCTTCCTAGTTTCAAGATTGAATACTTCAGCACTAAGCTCTGTCTTCCCTGCAATTCCATCGAGATAAGAATCCCTTGCAGCTATCCCGTAGATATGATTACTTTTGGACCAAATACGACAGTGGCGAATTCGTTCTAATTTGCCGCTCACTCTCTTTTTTGAAGAAAGCGCGCCACCATCCATCACTTCCAACGTGACGAAAAACTCATCCACAAACTTTGAAAGCCGATACAAGGCTTCCTTCTTACCCATGGCTCTCTCAACCGCTACATAATAGCCCGCCAGTCCGTTCAAAACCATTCTGCTTTCGCTCTCGAAATCTCCAAGGTACTCGATAGAGGCAAGTCCCTGGAAACCATAACCACCAACATGTATCTTCACTGGCTAACTCCAATTAGATCGAACTTCAATGTTTCTTCATAAGATTCATTCATGAGTTCAGTACAGGATGAGAAGTCAAGCAAACCAATATTTCTTTTGTTCAATGGTGAAATGACAACATCTGCAACAGCCAGTTCCTTCCGTTGAAACTCTTCGACTTTGTACCCATCGATTGTTTCCAGTATCGAATTTGAAGTATCGATCCCGACCTTTCTATTATTTGAAGAAAGATCCACGGCCACCACTAGAGTACAGCCCTCTTCCTTAGCTATGCTGACAGGAATATTATTCACAATCCCCCCATCGGCAAGAGAGAAGCCTTTGTGACTAAAAGGCGAGATAATTCCAGGAATCGCCATGGAAGCTCTAAGCGCTTCGAAAATACTTCCTTCTTCATGAACGAATAACTCACCTGAATCCATTATGGTTGAAACGCACTTGAAGGGAATTCTTGTGTCAGAGAATCTGTACCCTTTCAGACCCTTCTTGAGCGCGTTAAAGTACAATCCGAAAGGCAGCGCTCTAAAAGTGTTTATGTGAATACAAGTGGCTGCATTGAATAACAAGCCTCTATTTTCTCTTGCAGCTGAATTTGCAAAGCGAATTAGCTTCTTACTTTTTCTACAGATTTCAAGAGAGATCTCCCACAGCCTCTTTGAATCTGACAGTAAAGCGTACCCCGCCCCTACAAGCGCACCGGCACTAACCCCTATGATCAGATCCGGCACAAAACCCTTTTCTTCTAGCGCTCGAATAACTCCGACGTGAGCAAAACCTTTTGCCCCGCCTCCACCAAGAACTAGCGCCTTAATCATCTAAACACCTCGAAATAATGTCCCTGCGGTCGCTATTCTTATAGATGAAACGCTATCTGAAGAAATCTCTTCAGTAATAATCGTGAGGATCTGATTCTTAAGATCCCTGCTGGTTGCATGATTCTTCCTTTGACTGATTTCACCCGAGCACGCCACAACCGCAGTCTTTATCATAGTACCACTGATGACCACTCCTAGAGCTTTCATCTACTTACCTGTTAAACTGACATTTGACACAAGCAGCGAAATCTGTTTCATAAACCCTCCTGCGGAGATTAATTTTACCGGAATCGAGCGAAACGCGAGCACGACTCCAGCCTTTTTGAGTTTCTCCAGATAGATCATCTTCAAAATCTCCAAATCGAATGAATCCCTCAGAAGTCCACCACGCCTGTGCAGATCGAAGAGTACTTCTTCGAAAATATCCGAGACAAGGGACTCATTTCCAAGCCAGAATCTCATGAAGGGACTGCATAAACCGACGGTAGAAATAACGCCAACGGAGCCGTTCCTTTCAACAAGCATAACATCAAGCCCTCTTTTGATGCGGTAATAGCGGCATGGATTCCTGCTGTTCCTGCACCAACAGCGATCAGGTCTTTATCTAGAAATTTCAAGGCCATCACTCTCTCTGAAATCACTGTTCTTCTTCAATGTTTCCAGGCAATCATTGAATCTCTTGGTGATGAGCTGAGGTCTAGTGATTACACTCCCTAGACTAACTGAAGAAGCTCCTGCCTCAAACGCCATGATCATCCGGTTTGGCTCCCAGTAGTTCCCTTCGGCATCACCGGGAAGTCGAATTCTTTGACAAGCATAGTGACAAGGTCAATATCTGGCTTCAGTCTTTGTGAATTATCTGTGGTGTACCACGAAAGTGTAGTCGCAATATTCCCCGGCTTGAGCCTCGCAATCACGCGTACATTTTCCACACTAGAAATGTCTGCCATTATCAGTCTGTCCGGAAAACTTCTTCTCACTGTTTCGAAAATCATGATGAATAGGCTCTGGTCTATCTCTTAGAGTACAGTCAATCGCCGCGCCAACGGCTCCGGATTGGGACAAAGTACTACAATGGCAAGATCCTCTTTGAGCAAACAACGCGAATGGATATGAAGCCATTCGTATGGTCAAATGGCACTTCAACTCCCAACGGTGTGTTGACTGTTACCAACGGCGGGTTGGCAGGTCATTCTGGAAAGGACGTCAACCTGAAAAACATCACCGTTTCCTTCAAGTTCCCGGTAAACCCATCCGCTGTGATTCTCTACTACGGTGAATATGGAGGCAACATCAATGTGGAGATAAATGGCATTCTCGAAAATGTCCAGGACTTCTTAGACATCAACGGTAAGGTAATCGGCGGGGTCACCGTAAACCTAACAATCGTAAGCGGTCCTGGAGGAGTACTTAATCTCCAGGGAACGATTACATCTTTTTCGATAGGAGGTAAGGAACTCTGGATAGACCATATCTGTCGAAGAAAATAGAAGTCATCGAAGCTCTGCGCTCTTGACACCCTTCAGTGTGGAAAGACCCACCATAATGTTTTTTACCTTTAAGGCATCTCCTCTGCTTAACTCAATTAGAAGACTAAGGACTTCATCGTCCTCTTCAATTTCCATTGACTCAACCGTCAATCCATTGTCCTTGAACCATTCGGAGACCTTTGTAGACGTTTCCTGACTGTTTTCAGCAACTATCAAAACTCTGGGAAGATTTCTCCCTCCGATAAACAACTCAATCCTTTTAAGGAAAAGAACTATAAGCAACGCGAAGGCCGTCACTACTGTTGAGAGCAAGTATTCCCCGCTGCCGAAACCCATCCCGACAGCAGCCGTTACCCAGAGTGTCGCGGCCGTGGTCAAGCCTTTGACTGAAAAACCTTTCTTGAGAATTGTTCCAGCTCCAAGGAATCCTATGCCCGAGACAATCTGTGCCGCTACTCTTCCCGGATCACCATGCTCGGCGGTGACAAACACAGTTGTTGAGAGGACAGTTATAAAGGCGGCTCCAACACATATCAAAGAGTGAGTTCTGAGACCGGCAGGTTTATAGATCCTTTCCCTTGTGGCACCTATAAGCGCTCCTGCAACGAGAGCACAAAACAATCTTAAGGACAAATCCAGATACTCCACCAAACCTCAACCTCCCTTAAGTTAAGATTATAACCTTTCCTAATTAGTAATGGGTCGCCTAAGTCCGCCACTTTTTTCAGTGATGTCATCATTGAATTAATAGAATCTCTTTCATAGAATTAATGCAAGGCCGACTCAAAGAGAATTCTAGACATAACACATGGCAAAACCCTTACAAAGAAAAAGGACGCAAATATTCATCACAAGATGGAAGTGTTATCATAATTAGGAAGGAGGGATTATAGTGTTAGTTCCCGTGATTCTCGCCGCCGGAAAAGGCAAGAGATTGAAGTCTGAGGTTCCCAAGCCATTAGTAAAAATAAAGGGAAAACCCATGATAATTCACGTCTTGAACAAGGTTTCGGCTTTTTGTGAAAGCAAATGCTCAATTGTTGTAATTAATCCGGACTTTGAAAAGGAATTCAGAGAAGTGCTCGATGAAAATACTCTTTTAGCTTATCAGAACTCACCCAAAGGAACCGCCGACGCTTTGAAGAGGAGCCTTCACCTGATCCCAGACAACTCAGACATTCTAGTGATGTACTCTGATCTTGTTCTTATCGCAAAGGGATCTTTGAAATCTCTGGTAGAGCTTCACAGGAACGGTGACTGTGATATTACTTTTCTCTCTGGAATCACCCAGGAAAAGTTTCCCTATGCACTGGTCGAGAGAAATGAAAATGGTAAAGTCGTCTCCTTCGAAGAAAGAAAGATCCCTGACTTCCCACCTCCCTGGGAGTTTTACATCGGTCCGATAATCATCAAAAAAGAGATTGTTCAGGAGTACATCGGTCAGCTTGTGCCAAACAAGGAGACTGGAGAAATTTACATTGCAGATATTGTTGCTTTGGCATTGTCGGACAACAAGTCTGTATGCGGATTTTCAACAAGCGACAAAGAGGAATTTCTGGGGGTCAACACTCCTGAGGATCTTCAAACAGCTGAAAAACTTCTTACAGACTGAACCTTTTTCTCGGGTATCAAGTCTGATTATCAGAGACCAGAGAAACCACAGGCACAACCCCTTTAAAATGTAAGACAAACGAAGGCGACATGGATTACCCCTGAGTTAAGGAGACCGGGACGATGTCCCGGTCTTTCCTTATATTTGAAGTAAAACCAAATCAGTACTTGTCTAGGTCCGTAAACTTATCCCATTCTTCCAAATGGCTGAATTCAGGGGATTCGGTCCAATCGAGGCCCTTTCTAACAAAATCCATGAGATTCTCTAGAATTATCTGGTGTTTGTTTTCCTCCGCAGCCAGCTTCAATAATATCTCTTTTTCGGATGGTTCACTTGTTTGCTTTGCCTGATCAAGATAAAGCTTAACACTTTCTTTTTCCATTTCAACTGCGTGCTCATAAGCTTCAAGATTCGTAGCATCAATCTCAAAGCATTTCTTATCAATGAGCATTTCGGAAAACATATTTCTAGTGGTCTTGAAAGTATATGTGCCTTTGTACTTGTAATTCTTGTCTTTGAATCCACTTATGATCTCATAATGCCTCTGTTCATCATTTGCGAGCATTTCAAACAATTTCTTAAGCTGAATGTCCTCCGAACACTGGGCCTGTTTAGTGTAGTAAGCCTTACCGTCTTTTTCTAGTTTCAATGCATAATCAATTGCGTTCATTTGAAACCTCCTTCAGTAAATCTGAGCACACATGGCTAGTGCGTTTTGCAAGAAACGGGTGGCTTATCACCACCCGCCCATTTAGAATCCTCTATTCAGAGGCAAGCTTTCTATAAATCTCGTATCTCTCCTTAGCATCACTTTCGGCCTTTTTGAACAACTCATCGGCGATGTCCGGGAAGGTTGATTTCAGAGCGCTGTATCTAACCTCGCTCATCAAGAAATCGATAAATGATTCTTTCGGTTCCTTTGAATCGAGAATGAAGGGATTCTTGCCCTGTTCTTTCAAGAGAGGATTGTATCTGTAAAGATGCCAGTAACCTGAAGCTACCGCTCTCTTCTCCTGCTCTTGAGTCTTACCCATTCCAATCTTGATACCGTGGTTTATACAGGGAGAATATGCAATGATCAGAGATGGCCCAGGATATTTCTCAGCTTCTATAATGGCCTTGACAACTTGATTCTTGTCTGCACCCATAGCAACTTGTGCTACATAGATGTATCCATAGGTCATTGCCATTCTACCAAGATCCTTCTTCTTAGTCTTCTTTCCCGAAGCAGCAAACTTCGCTACCGCACCTGTCGGAGTGGACTTCGAAGACTGACCACCGGTATTGGAGTAGACTTCGGTATCAAAGAGGAGAACGTTTACATCCTCTCCGGACGCAAGTACGTGATCGAGACCGCCGTAACCTATGTCGTAGCCCCATCCATCTCCACCAAAGATCCATACAGATTTCTTAATCAAGAGATCCTTTCTCTCCTCAATTTCCTTCAAGAGCGTACTTGCCCTTTCATTTTTACAACCCTTTGAAATTGCATTGAGGATGCCCATTGTGGCCGCCTTTGAAGCCTTAGCATCATCCTTACCTTTCAGCCAGGCCTCGAATGGTTCCTTCATATCTTCCGGAATGTCTTGTTCTAAGAGCTCTTCCATAATCTTTGCAAGCTTGTTTCTACCGTGGTTGACTGCCATAGCCATACCGAATCCGTACTCAGCGTTGTCTTCAAACAGTGAATTCGCCCATGCAGGTCCCTTGCCTTCGCCGTTCATACAATAAGGAGTCGAAGGAGCCGAGGCTCCCCAGATAGAAGAACATCCCGTCGCGTTGGCTATAAGCATTCTGTCACCGAAGAGTTGTGTTACTAACTGTGCATAAGGGGTCTCGCCACATCCCGCACATGCCCCGGAAAATTCCAGGAGAGGTTTGGAGAATTGACTACCCTTCAATGTTTCGACGTTCATGACATCCTTTTTCTCAGAAATGGTAGTAGAGAATTCCCAATTTGGGACCTCTTTCTCAACCTGCGATTCAAGTGGTTTCATTAAGAGAGCATTTTTCGGAGCCGGACAAATATCTGCGCAGTTTCCACAACCTGTACAGTCAAGAGGGGAAACCTGAATCCTGTACTTCAGTCCTTCGAAAGACTTCCCTCCGAGTGCTTTAATTGATTCAAAGGCAACGGGAGCCTTCTTTTCTTCTTCTTCGTTTATGAGGAAGGGCCTGATCGCTGCGTGTGGACAGACAAGAGAACACTGATTGCACTGAATGCAGTTGTCGGGCTGCCATTCAGGTATCAGTACAGCAATACCGCGTTTTTCGAATGCAGCCGTTCCATTGGGAAATTCTCCGTTCTCCCTTCCCAAGAAAGCAGAAACAGGAAGTTTGTCTCCCTGCTGTCTGTTCATAACATCTGCAACTTTCCTCACAAATTCAGGTCTTTCGGAGTCTTCTTCCTTTTTCTCATCTTGTGCCTTTGCCCATGATTCCGGAATATCTATTTTCTTCAACGCATCTATTCCACTATCAACTGCTTTGTAGTTCATCTGTACCACTTTTTCGCCTTTGGTACCATAAGACTTGACTATTGCTTCTTTCAGATACTTGATAGCTTCTTCTATAGGTATTACATTAGCCAGCTTGAAGAAGGCAGATTGCATTATCGTATTGATTCTCGTTCCAAGACCGATCTCCATGGCAATTTTCGTGGCATCGATCGTGTAGAAATTAATATTGTTGTCTGCAAGGTACTTTTTCATGTTACCGGGAAGATTCCTGTCAAGCTCTTCAGAATCCCAGCTGGTGTTAAGGACAAACGTTCCACCCTTCTTAAGTCCTTCCAACAACTCGTACTGATTCACATATGACTGCTTGTGGCAGGCAACATAATCGGCTTCATCGATCAGGTAGGTCGACTTTATCGGCTTCTTGCCGAATCTAAGATGCGATATGGTTACTCCACCGGACTTCTTTGAATCATAAGCGAAATATCCCTGGGCATACATGTCGGTGTGATCACCGATTATCTTTATCGCGTCCTTGTTAGCTCCCACCGTACCGTCGGAACCAAGTCCCCAGAACTTGCAACGAATAGTACCTTCTGGAGCGGTATTGATCTTCTCCTTTATCTCGAGAGAAGTATTGGTGACATCATCGACTATACCTATCGTAAAGTGGTCCTTTGGTGTCGAAAGCTTAAGATTGTCATAGACAGCTTTAATCTGAGAAGGTGTGGTATCCTTTGAACCCAGTCCGTATCTGCCGCCATAGACTTCTGGAGCATTCTTATCCCCATAGAAGAGAGTCTTCACATCTTCGTATAGAGGTTCCCCAAGAGAGCCCGGCTCTTTTGTTCTGTCTAGAGTAGAAATCCTCTTGACTGAATTTGGAAGAACCTCAAAGAAGTGTTTTGCAGAGAATGGTCTGTAGAGGTGTACCTTTATTACACCGACCTTCTCACCCTTTTTCATTAGGTAGTCGACTGTCTCCTCGATTGTATCGGTAACTGAACCCATCGCGACAATTACGTGTTCCGCTTCTGGATCACCATAGTAGACGAAAGGCTTGTACTCCCTGCCTGTTATCTTCGAAATCTCCTTCATGTAATCGGCTACGATTTCTGGAACTGCATCATAGAATCTGTTCGAAGCTTCCTTCGCCTGGAAGAAGATATCGGGATTCTGGGCCGTTCCCATTGTTTTGGGATGCTCTGGATTGAGGGCCCTGTCTCTGAATTCCTTAAGCGCCTTATAATCGACAAGTTCTTTGAGATCATCATAGTCCATAACTTCGATCTTCTGAATTTCGCTCGAAGTTCTGAATCCATCGAAGAAATGAAGGAATGGGATTCTGGATTTGATTGCCGACAGGTGAGCAACGGATCCGAGATCCATTACTTCCTGGACACTTCCAGAAGCAAGCAACGCAAATCCCGTCTGTCTTGTCGCCATCACATCTGAATGGTCACCAAAAATCGAAAGGGCGTGAGCCGCTATAGCCCTTGCGCTGACGTGAAAAACCCCTGGCAAAAGCTCTCCTGCAATTTTATACATGTTGGGAATCATCAGCAACAACCCCTGTGATGCAGTAAATGTAGTTGTTAGGGCCCCTGCTACAAGTGATCCGTGGACCGCTCCGGCTGCTCCGCCTTCCGATTGCATTTCTATTACATCAACTGGTCGCCCGAAAATGTTTTTCCTTCCATTTGCCGCCCAAGCGTCTGCAAGCTCGGCCATGGATGATGAAGGAGTAATGGGATAAATCGCCGCAACCTCCGTGAATGCGTAAGCAACATGGGCGGCAGCAGTATTACCGTCCATAGTTTTCATTACTCGTGCCATTCTAAACCTCCTGTAGTCCTCGAATTATTTTTGATCTATCTAGTAAAACATAGAAAAAGAGGAAATTTTGCTTGTCATCAGTTACATTATAGAACATCTTTTCCCTGCTTTCACAGAGATTTCTCTCAGTTCGCAAAAATGAAAACGATTATTATCGGCTTATGAAGATTTTTCAGATTATTGCTGCTGGCAGTCAATAGTAAATGAGTTGAATAGATCATTTGAAGTCATCTATCTCGAACAAAATACTTATTTTTCTTCGCACTGGGTTATAAAACCCACGTGCAGAAAACCGACCGATTCTAATAGTTTGCAGTGTTCTAGAACACAAATTTGGTCATAAATAGACTCCAGATGATTATTTTGATCGGATGAGATATGTGGTCTCTAAGCTGACGGATTAAATGAAGTCAGTTATCCCAAGCCAGTTAATGATGTCATCCCGTTCGATGTATCTAGGAAGGTTGTTAAGAGCTTTTAAAATACTTGATCTGGAGAATTCAATATTCTTAAGCCCACGTCTCAGTTCCTCAATGAAATCTACATCCATTGAATCAGAATATACTGTCACATCCACGATTTTTCCCTTTCTGGATGTAAACAGGAGTTCAATACCTCCCCACTGAAACCTTTTGCTTGCTCTGAAATTGAATTCAGGATTTCTCCCCAAAAGCCATTCCTTTGAAGAATATTTCTCATAAAGGTCTCCAATATCTTCCGACTCAATTACCCTTTCAAAGTCTAGAACACTGACTATCTGGCCGTACTCCTCAATGAAACCTCTATACATTGCCTTTTTCATTGTGTCAATGGTTAAATCCGGTTTCATTTCCTTGAGATTGACAACTCTCGACACAACTGATTTAACTCCCTTGGATTCGATCTTTTCCTTTGAGACATTTAGATATTCGGAAAGCTTTCCGGTGTCTACGTCTATCAAAATTGTTCCATGGTGATAGGAGGCAAATTGCCCATGATAGAAAGCATTTCCTGAGAACTTCTTTCCGCCCGCCAAAATATCGTTTCTACCACTGAAATGTGCTTCAATTCCTAGTTCCTTTACAGCATCTACAATTACAGAAAGTTGCCTGTGGAGGTTGTATTCCTTTCTCGGCATGAGAAACGTAAAGTTGAGGTTTCCAAGATCATGATAGACAGCCCCACCGCCAGACAATCTTCTTGCCAGTCTCCCACCATCCCTTTCAAGATTGTCGAGTCTGCATTCCTGCCACGCATTCTGATTTCTGCCGATTACCACCGTATTTTCGTTCTGCCACAGATACAGCACGCTGCTGTCGCGGGCGTACGAATTCAAAAGGTACTCTTCAATGGCAAGATTCAACCAGGGATCAAAAGAGTTTGATTCAACGTATACTGTGTTTGTAATTCTATCTACCCCCAACGCCAAGGCTATCTGCTTCTCTTCTAACATACATGTAGTTTATACCTGTAAGATAACTTCTTGGATTCCTGCATTGATCATTGGAATCGATAATCTCGAAATGCAGATGAGGTCCCGTAGCTCTCCCGGTTTCTCCCACTCTACCGATTAACTCTCCCCTCAGCACTCTCTGACCAACATATACACTGATATGATTCAGGTGTGAATATCTTGTTTTGCTGCCGTCATAATGTTGGATTATTATGTTCAGTCCATACCCACCGCTTTCCTGCGCCTCCATTACCATTCCATCCTTGGAGGCAAAAACGGGCGCATCTTTTTGAACTGCAATATCTATTCCGGAATGAAAGGTAGAAACTCCGGTAAAGGGATCCTTTCGCCAACCAAATTCCGAAGAGATCTTTCCATATACCGGCCAGGTAAACTGCGTACCAGGATTAATACTTCCGCAGACATTTATTGATTCAAGCGGGATAAACAGCCTTTGCCCGGGATAGATTACCGAGGTACATTTCAAATCATTTGCAGCCATGATTTCTTCGGCAAGAGCAAAGAAAAGCTTCGCGATGAAGTCGATTGAATCACCATACTGAACTTCATAAAAGAAACCGTCTCCAGTTGGAAGATTTATGAATTCCCCAGGTTCAAGCTGACGAGGATTGGCGATGCAATTCAGGTCGAGCACTGTACTGATTCTCAGATTATAGTCTCTGATGATGTTGAACAGTCTATCGCCCGGCCTAACCAGGTATCTTATAGAACCTACTCCGCAAGCGTTCGCAAAAATAAACAAAACATAAAGAATCAAAGCAAACTTGGCTTTCATGAGAACCCCCAAACCGTATTTTTGTCCGCAACTAAGAAATCAATTAATATAAGATGTTGTAATAATCTTAATAATATCACAGTGTGTATCGTCAGAAGAAGCTGCAAAGGAACCCCTTTCATTTGGAGAAATATCGATCACTTCTGACCAACATAAAACTTAAGACATTTGGATCTTCTTAATGGCTCAAGTTAGGATGAGACCTAATTCAAGAGAGTCATTCAATCTCCTCAATAAATGGAATGTCTCCAAGGTAATCCCCCGTTTTTTCCAACCCGTCGACTCTTATGAAAACTCCCTTGTCAGTTTCAATCTTTCTAAGTTGCTCTCCTCTCTTCCAGTTTCCCTTCGCGTCTTTTGTTATAAGGCAAAACACAAATACGTCGCACTTATCGATTATTTCTTCTCGCGTCCATTCTTCCCCATAGTCGTGAGACTCTCCAATATTCGGGTGAATCAGCGCTGCCTCAAGTAACCATGTACCATTTCTATCTGAATAGCTCGCAGCTGAAACCCAGTAGTCTATTTTCTCGAACATGGCAAAATACCTCCTTATCTAAGGATACAAAAGTGTGACCGTTTTCTGCTACTCTTGACAAGAGAGGATCTTCTTTGGAGGTGAGAACAGTGACATTCGTGAATGACACGTCACGGTCACCAAGAGCGCAAGTAAGGCCCCTGGCTATCGAGAAAGTGGAACTACAGGGGTTTGTCGGAAGATATCAGGGACTCATGAAGTCTACCAGTTTGCCTATGCAATACGAGTATCTGGAGTCAACTGGAAGAATAGACAACTTTCGAAAGGCAGCAGGGAGTATGGAAGGGAGCTTCACCGGCTGGTTTTTCAATGATTCCGATGTTTATAAGTGGATAGAGGCGGCGTCTTACTCTCTTTCATATAACGAGGACCCCGAAATTCGTGCCAGAATTGAGTCTTTGATAACTCTTATAGAAAAGGCACAGGATATAAGCGGTGACGGTTATATCAACACTTACTTTGTTGGCCAGAAGGCGGCGGAAAGATGGAAAGATTTGAAGAACATGCACGAACTCTACTGTGCGGGCCATCTTATCCAGGCAGGTATAGCCAACAAGAGAGCCTCTGGTGACGAGACGCTGTTCAAGGTTTGCGTAAGTGCTGCCGACAATATTCTTGACAGCTTTAGAGATGACGACTGCAAAGTGACCACAGGCCATCCTGAGTTAGAGATGGCAATGATCGAACTACACAGAGAAACAGGCAATCGCGACTATTTGAAATTTGCTCAGAAGCTTATCGACAATCGCGGTAGAGGTTATGTTGGTGGCGATGAGTATCACATAGATCATGTACCGTTCAGAGAACTAAAAGAGCTTACCGGTCATGCGGTTAGGATGCTGTACTTACTGGCGGGCGCGGCAGACGTATTTCTTGAAACTGGAGACGAGACCCTGCTGGCAGTCCTTGAAAGACTCTGGATCGATCTCACAGCAAGGAAGATGTACGTTACTGGTGGCGCCGGCTCAAGATACGAGGGAGAATCCTTTGGAGAAGAGTTCGAATTACCCAGCAGAAGAGCTTATGCGGAAACATGTGCTGCAGTTGGAAATGTCTTCTGGAACTGGCGCATGTATATGATATCTGGTGATGCCAAATACCTGGACCTATTCGAGCAGTCTTTCTATAATGGAGTGTTGTCGGGAATTTCGCTTGACGGTAAACGCTACTTCTATGTCAATCCTCTGGAAGACGCAGGTAAACGCGAGCGAGAGGAATGGTTTGAATGCGCGTGCTGTCCTTCAAACATCGCTAGATTGCTGACCTCTTTCGGAGGTTATATCTATGGAACAACTCTGAACGAAATCAGGGTCAATTTCTACGAAGAGAGCAAAGCTACAATTCCTTTTAGAGACGGAGAAGTCTCCATTATTCAGAAAACTTCTTATCCACACTCTGAAGAGGTGCAGTTAACTATTGCTACTGATCTGGATACTGAGCTCTCTATTCTCCTAAGAATTCCTGAATGGACCGAAGGAGAATTCGAAGTGCAGGTCGATGGCGTAAAACAAAAACTCCGTCCAGAGAAGGGATTTGTGCGGCTGGAAGGCAACTGGAAGGGAAAGACTGAAGTATATCTGGCCCTTCCGATGCGCATTCGATTGATGACCGCCAACCCTCTTCTTAGGGAAAACACCGACAAAGTCTCGGTCCAAAGGGGGCCTCTCGTTTACTGTGCAGAAGGTGTTGACAACCCGGATTTCGATGTAAGAACCTTGTCAGTACCTTCAAGAAAGAACTTCGAAGTCACACAGAGTGATGCACTGCCAGGAAACCCAGTAATTCTTAGTGGGAAGGGAGTCGCCTTTGATCTGGATGGATGGGAAAAGAAGCTATACAACCCCCTTGGATCAGTGAAGAACAAGGGCAACAATGTTAGATTTTCTCTTGTTCCATACTACGCCTGGAATAACAGGGGAAAATCGACAATGTGTGTATGGTTGCATGTTCACTAGGGAAAGCTCCGCCTATTATTCTTTGGGAACTCAATGCTGTGAATTCAAGCAACCAATAAGATCCATAGACGGACTTTTCGAAATCGCGAGTTCATTAAAAGGAGCGTTCTTACATCTGTTTTGTGGCAGGAGAGTGTCTTATTTGCGTACTTTCTTTGTGATCATAATATTAGCTTTTTCAGCGATCTGTCTAGCTTATGAAGGGCAGATTCTATTTAGCGGAAACGAAATCCATTATGAAGTCGAAGAAGCCGATGGAGAAGTGGTTATCCTGATAGGCGACGGTCCAGGCTTCAGCAGTTCTTACATGAAAGGAATACTCAGTGGAAGGAAGACTTTGAGATACGATCAGCTTGAAAGTGGGAGTTCAAAGAATCACTCGGATATAGCTATTGATTTTCAATACTTTGTTGCTGAACTCGCTTCGCTTATCTTTTCGCTCGAAATAGACTCTTTTCATCTTCTTGGCCATGGATTTGGATCAGCAATCGCCGTTGGATTTGCCCTTACAAATCCCGAAGGACTGCTCAGTCTCGTAATGATAAATCCAAGATTGAACCTCCCTGCAATCGATTCCGCATTATTCGATCTAGCCGATGGTGAATCGTCTCAGAGTTTCGACAAGTTCCATTATTTGTTTGGGGATGGTCCCACATCTGAACTGAAGCCGGTACTTTCCAGAGATATTATAAACGAGGAAATCTATAACCTGTTTTGGGGAGAAACCCCTACCTTCATAAGTGGAATTCTTAGAGGACATGATTTTTCCTCAGGACTTTTAGACATTAACGTACCGATTCTTATCTGCTCTGGATTAAACAGCTTTCCCGGCGTCAAGAATCTCTTAACGTTTCAAGAGGGGTCTCCAAATATCGAATTTGTAACCTTCATGAACAGCGGACATCTACCTATGCTTGAAGAGAAGAAAGCCTTCAAAACCATTGTGGAAGATTTCCTTCAAAGAGCCGAAGAAAACTTTAGTCATCAAGGACAACAGGAAATGAATTTTGATGACATGTCGGAAGTTCCAGGAGATATGGTATTCGGGTGGGAAGATCTTGGAAAAGTTCACGAACTTCACGTTGGAGATGATTTTTCCGTGAAGCTTCCTTCAAATCGAGGTGCAGGATACTTCTGGAAAGTCAAGAGTTTTGACGAAAACTCCATAAGACCGATTTCGGATCCATACTACGAAGAGTTTAAGGAATCAGGCGGTGGACGCGACGTCTTCGATTTCCGGGTAGTTGGATCTGGGAAGTCTTCCATTGAGTTTTCCTTTGGTTCATTGTGGGAGGAAACTTCAATAAGGACCTCTTCATTTTCTATTAATGTAGAAAAGCCCAACATAGATCCGGTAATTATTGATTCTTCAGATGCAGGAAAAACTGTTGTAGTCGGTCTCAATGAACCGATAGAGGTTATTCTCGATTCCCCTATTGATTCCGGATTAAGATGGCGTATCTCTGCCACCACTCCTGAAGTACTCCGACAGCCAAGAGAAAATGAAGTGAAAATTACGGAACCATCACTGTATTCAGCCGGGAAAGTTGAACAGACCTACTACTTTGAGGGTATGAATTACGGGCAGGCTAGACTTAGGTTTGATTATGGCAGTCTGTGGGAAGATGTCGCTCCCGAGAGAACCTTTGAGGCTACAATAGTCGTTGCAGAACCCGTTAGGGAATATGTTTTTATTCAGGATTCCGACTATGGAAGAACGATTTCAATAAGGATCGATCAAACGGTTTTGGTTAGATTGAAGAAAGGCAACGAAGAAGATTGCGAATGGCAACTTTCTTCATATTCGGCAGTAGAACCTGTTGGTGACATCACTGAAGTAGAGTATATGGGTGTAAGGTATTCAGTGTTTCGATTAAAACCCACAGACTCAGGAGATTCTATGCTTGAATTTCTCTATTTTGAAGGCGAAAAAAGAAGGGAACAGGTTGATGCCTTCAAAATAGGCTTGGTAATAACTGAAGAATCTGGTCAAGAAATGTCGCCCGATCAAAAATAGATGACCACACTTCCGGCGGAGAAGGCTAAATTACCGGATCAATCTCGGATCTCCTTGATATCCTTCGAGAGGGCTATCTGCAGTTCAAAGAGATTTCATCGAAGACTACTCTGTAGCCACTTCCTCTTGGACTACAGCAATAAGCCCCCACCATAACCGGAAGTTTGCAGTCGTCTTCTATTAGTCTTGCCAGCCGGAGTTGAACCCACTCATCCTGCCAAGCAAAAACTGAGTAGTCAGACCCCTTTCTGTCGACTTTAACTCTTAGGCTCCTTGTTTCGCAAGATACATCTTGAGTCGACCAGTCTGAATAGCCAGAGTTAGTAACAACGGCACCTAGTTTGGATGGGGCACTTCCTTCAAACTCAATAGAGCTCTTCAACCAGCAGGAAGGTGAGACCCTTACCATGACTCCGGCCTGATCGTATTGATTGACCGGAAAGAACTTCGCGCCAAGGACAAACGAGAAATCTTCCATTAATGGAACAAAAAGAAAATGGCCGTTGTCGCTTCTAAATCCGTAATGCGTTCTCTGCCAGAAATCGGTAGATTCTTCTGATTCCACTATCAGGTTACCATCCTGCAATTCCCACCGCTTCGGCTCATTCAGCCATGTGAAATGCTTAATTGTTCCCTCGCCAAATGAAGAAAGCTGCATGACTTTTCCTCCCTTAGTCTCTTGAACTATACCGTGCAACACAACTGATTATTTAACAGTGAGTATATAATTGTTATATACCGTAATCCATCATATCTGTTTGCATTTGTCGGCAGAACGATTTGTCATCATTGTTTATGTTGTGTTGTGGGTGTGATTTACCTCTGATCATTGTGTTTTCAATCGATTCACAACACCAATGAATTTTTCTCTTAAGGCGAGATCTTTTCGGCCATGAAAGCACCTAAACGTAATAAGGATAACATGTTCTTTCTACTCGTCATTTGTTTTTGAGAAATACACGTTCTTGAATCCCAATAGAGATCGAACAGAATTTTGCTTGTTGATCGAGGTGAATTATGTACTGGAAGTATGCAATTAAGAGAGTGCTCTATGGGATACTTATGTACGCGATCTTGGTTTTCATTTTCTCTGCTCTGTTCAATACGGTAATGGAACAGACCCTAAGAGCGCAAATTGAAGAACAGATCAGAGGAGAGACTATGCGCATGACCAGTCTGAACGAGAGTCAGCTGGAAGACTACGTTGTTAATCGAAGAAACGATCTGTACTCACTGTACCGCCTAACAAGACCGGTAGCTGAAAGAATTCTCTGGCGAACCTGGGACACCCTCACTTTGAATCTTGGTAATTCAACAATCATTAGATCCTCCAATGGAAGCAGAAGCGTATGGGATGTCGTTTCAGAAGCTATACCGAAGACCATTCTTCTCTTCTCTGTTGCAATGTTGGTGGACATTGTTCTCGGCCTTCTTCTGGGACTGAAAAAGGCACAAAAGGCCGGAGGATTACTGGACAAAAGCACTTCAGTTGGAACCATGGTGGTCTTCGGTATGCCGTCGTGGTGGCTGGGAATGATTATGATCATGTTCTTCGCCTATGGAGTAAAGATCTTTCCCTCCGGTGGACTACACTCGACTCCTCCACCAGAGGGAATTTCGTACTTCTTCGATCTCCTGTACCACCTCGCGCTCCCAGTACTTACGCTTGTTGTTATCGGTTTCTGGGGAAGGGCCTTTCTTACCAGAAACATCGTTCTCGGAGTACTTCAGGAAGACTATATAATGGCAGCAAGAGCAAGAGGCATCCCTGAAAGGAAGGTTCTCTACGGACATACTATGAGAACTTCTGCACCGCCGATTGTTACAATGTCTCTGCTAGCATTGCTGGCTTCTGTTGGAGGAAACATTGTCTACGAGGGAATTTTCTCCTGGCCAGGAATGGGAAACCTTTACTGGATAGCTTTGCAGCAGAATGATGTTCCAGTTCTTATGGGAAACCTCGCGATAACTACCGGCTTATATATCTGTGGTCTCGTCCTTCTAGATCTCATTTATGGCCTACTTGATCCGAGAATCAAGGTAGGTGGTAAACAATGACTATGAGTGATTTAAGAAGATCGGCAAGCGATTTCTGGAAGGAATTCAGAAAGGTTAGGTCGGGAATGATTGGTCTCATATTTCTCGTAGTATTTATCTGCATCCTAATCTTTGAACCGATCATCGTACCATATCCCGAAGTCAACGAGAAGTGGAGAGATATTACCTATTGGCAGGATCTTCCTTCCAGTGCACCTCCTTCGTGGATCAATCTTTTTACCTCAAAGAAGCGCGCGATATCGGAGACTATCGAGAAATATACCTTCTCTGAAACCCTTGCCGGTGCAATGAGAATACAGGAGTATGTTTTTGAATATGATTACTCCGCGTCTGTTGCTCCCTCGGATGTCGTCTTTCATGCTTCTGGAGTTGGCAAGCCAACTGTGGTTATCTCTATCGAAAGACCTGACGGCCTTTCAGTTGATCTGTACAGAAAACAGCTTGAAACCTCTCCAAGTCAAGATGCCAGGGTCTCAATCGATAGATCGGCCCAAACATCGGCGATGAATTTCGGCAAGAAATACTCCCCTTCTGAAGGAGTCCCTCTCCAAACAATCAAGACTACCGATGTGTTGTTCTCGAAAGCCCAGGAGGGAATATTCAGAAATCCTGAGCCGCTCGTTGGAACATACAGACTCAAAGTAACACTTCTACTGCAAAAGCCAGACGAGAGGATCGACAATGTCTTTATCAGCATTGCGGGCAGAGTGCATGGAATTCTGGGAACGGACAACTCGAAGAGAGATATCTGGAGTGGAGTAATAGCTGGAGTGAAATGGGCCATGCTGATCGGGCTCCTTACGGCTCTTGTTTCGGTTTCCATAGGTGTCGTTTACGGTGTCATCAGTGCTTATGTTGGAGGCTGGAAGGATTCTTTAATGCAACGTATATTCGAGATATTCATAAGCGTTCCCATGCTTCCCGTACTCATTGTAATGAGCGCTGTCTTTAAGCCAAATATCTGGGTGATGATTGGAATAATGTGCATCTTCTACTGGGTAGGACCGGTGAAGACCGTCAGGAGCATGGGACTCCAGATCAAGGAAGAGACTTATATTGAGGCCTCCAGGGCTCTTGGAGCCTCCAATACGAGAATAATCTTCAAACATATGGTTCCTCTGCTTATCCCCTACGCCTTCGCTTCAATGGCCCTCAACGTACCGGGCGCAATTGTCGTAGAAGCCACGATAAGTCTTTTGGGCCTTGGAGATGCGA